>CAJMMT010000001.1 GCA_905214715.1 uncultured bacterium
GAGCTGGGTTCAGAACGTCGTGAGACAGTTCGGTCTCTATCTGTTGTGGGCGCGGAGATTTGAGGAGAACCGACACTAGTACGAGAGGACCGTGTTGGACAGACCTCCTGTGTACCGGTTGTCCCGTCAGGGGCACCGCCGGGTAGCAGCGTCTGGGCAGGATAAGTGCTGAAAGCATCTAAGCACGAAGCCGGCTCCGAGATTAGATCTCAGTGTAGGGCCGTCGCAGACTACGACGTCGATAGGCCGCAGGTGCAAGCGTGGCGACGCGCTCAGCCGAGCGGTACTAATTGCCCGAACATTCCGTAGAAGAAACAGAGAAGCGAGTTGGGTGTTTCGCCCGTGTCTTCGCGCGGTCCCTCCCCAGAAGGTGGGACTACGTTTCCATGCTTGGTTCGCTTTCCAGGGTATACGCGCCGGGTCCGGCGGCATAGCGATGCCGGTAGGGACCGAGGCGACGAGAAAGAGATTAAGGTGATGACAGCATGAGGGTTCCACCTCTTCCCATTCCGAACAGAGAAGTTAAACCTCATCACGCCGATGGTACTGCTGACGCGGGAGAGTAGGTAATCGCCCCCTTGAAGAAGGAGACCCGGGCTTCGGCCCGGGTCTTTTTTTGTCTTGACCAACGATTAATGACTAATGACTATTCAGTTTGGTCTCTTTGTAATGTTCTTTTACTTTATCCCAACTGTAATACGGGAAGTTGTCTGTGGGAATATCTATAGCTGTTTCTTTCTCATTCAGCAGAAACTTTACAAGTATGGGTTTCTTGTCGGCAAGCTTTTTCCTGTCAGCGTCTTTAGGACGATAAAATATAATCTGGACATTCCCTGCCATCGGACTTATCTTGAAGTTGGACCATACTTTTGCAATCTCTTCCGGATCTGAAACCGACGTATCAGCATTTTCCATGCCGAGAATCGCGGCCAGGGGCATCAGGTTGCCATCGTGGCCAAAACGGAGGGTTATGCTGTTCTTCCCATCATCAATCGCTTTGTCCGCCGTATCGATGATATTCTCAAGTAAGTTGGAAGCGTTACCGACTACGAGTCCTTTATTGCCGGCGTAGTTGGCATCGCATACGTAATTGTGATAGTTTCCGCACTCCCAAAGATTGTATAGTTCCTCGGGTGTAAATATATCGTAGAACGAAGCTACGGACTCCATATTCTGCATATCTACCGCTATCCAGTATAGCCCCCAGTGCAGATCTTTGCTCCTGACGTTCTTCCTCACATATTCGTCGTCTTTGAATAACAGTTTCATCTGGCGTTCCGGATTTACTTTTCTGTTTACGAAATCTTCGTATTCTATTTTCCAGTCGCCTGATGTGTATCGGTTCGATTCATCCGAGTGATAATTCAGATAGTTCATGTAGCGGTCTGAGGATTCCCGTGTGGTTTTGATCTCCGGATTAAGTTCTTTCAGGCGTTCACAGAAAGCATCCATTGAAAGTATACACCTTATTACGGTCGTAGAGCGGGCGGAAAGTTCGGGACTGCCCTTGAACACCTGCGGATAGTTACGGTACATTCGTTCTGCAATATCGCGATGTTGACGCACGCCAAGCGGAGTGAGATCTCCGCCTCTTTTCAGTGCTTCGGGTATAACCGAGTCAAGTCGGTGCATTACATTTAGCCCGGTAGGCGTGAGCTGATCGTCTTCTGCAGCTTTGTGCAGTACTTCAGCTACGCGGGTATAGTCCGATTCGGAAATCAGGTAGCGGGAACCATGACGTCCGTAATGGGAGATGTAGAACGGTTCATAACCCTTGGGGGCAGGGGTCGAAATCGCTTGGGTAACCGGATAGGCATAATATACCCCTCCTGCTTTGTCCGGTGTCTTCGCTATCTCGTCGGGAGATGTCTGAGCGAGCAGAGCGAATGGAATAAATGGAAAGATTAATGTAAGAATTTTCATAACAGACCAAAGATAATAAATCGGTGGCATATGTCAAAAAATAACTCTATTTCATCTATAAAGTCTTAGTTGCCAGTAATATAATATGCATTCTCAATATAATGAACTTTGAAATATGAACTTTTATTGAGATAAATATGTTTAAAACATGTTGTACAGCATAATTTTTAAACAGAGAATATAATAACAAATGCAATATTACGTTTATATAACGTGATTCGGGCATTTCACGCTCGATTCCGGCTATCAAAAACAGCATTGATCCTCGCGCCTGAAGCGCGTCTACAAGTACATGACAAGTACTTTAATGTGGGTAAACTTCCATGAGATATGAATGTTTGGCCACGGGAAGAAGGAAAGACACGCTATTTGTTTGCTTACAAGACAGATATAGAGAGTAATGCGTGTCGAGACAACAGGAGTCGCCTCATGTAACCGACGTAGTTGTCTCCTTGGGGAGGCTGTCCCCGCATTTACGGCAGAGAATAGGATCCCCGTAGCGGAATTACAGATAACGGACAGGCCATTGTGTAACCAAAATTATTGTTATGAAATTACTTACGTTAGTATTTTCTTTTTTCAGTGTGTTGGTATTGTCATCGTCCATGTCTTTGTCTCGAACAGAGGCTTCAATAGGAAGCGAAGCTCCCGATTTTACAATATACAATGAGTCGGCAACCGTAAGGACGGCCGATCTGAAAGGAAAATATGTGACTGTAAATTTCTGGTCGACCGGAGATGCGGTTTCGCGTGAACGTAACGCAAGACTGGCCCGAGAAGCTGCCAGAAACGGAAAAGAGTATATTGGGATATGTGTGGATGAAGACCGTATCCTTGCCGCAGAGATTCTGGCTCAGGATGGCGTGGATATGAAAAAACAATATATGGCTTCCGATGTGAAAAACGGAGACCCTTGCAAGTACTATGAGGTTGACAGCGGACTCAGAGCTTTTGAAATCAATCAGTACGGCAATATCTGCGGGATATTGAAATAATGGATAATCTCCGGGATATACAAAACGCACTTCAGTGAAGGGCGTTTTTTTATTATCTCAGTTTCCGAAGAAGTCCGTATGCCGCTGTCTCCACATCGACTACAGCGGGTAGAAAACGTAATCGCAGCCCGTGGCGCAGCATGCGATTGGCGTACCTCAGGAATTTATAGTTGTTCCAGTATGGTCGGGAAGGCGCGAGAAGAGGAAAGGATGCGGAGCCTGATGCCACATTCTTTATAAGACGCGCCCACTGTGGCACGATTGTCTCCGGTGCAAAACGTGCCACTTGTCTCTTGGCCTCTTTCCCAAGTTTGAGGTTCAGTTCCTTATCCTCGATCAGTCTGTTTACACAGTGAGCCATCGAGGAGACGGAAAGTGCCAATAGGGAAGTCTTGCCGTCGATTGCGGTATCGGGATGACCATTCCATTTTCGTGTAACTACCGGCAGAGAACTTGAGGCCATTTCGATGATGCCCATGCCGAAAGTTTCGGTAGAAGAACTCGGATTGACTATGCCTACAGTGGAATTGGAGAATACCTCGTATTTTTCTTTACCCAGGATACCAAGAAATTTTATTGATCGGGATAGGGTGCCGTCAGGATCGGTTATATATGGAAGCATTTCGCGTTCGGTAGCCTCATCGGTTATACCGAGCGGTCCTACAGATGTATTGCGATCGTACAGATTCCCTTTCCCTATTATATTGAGAATTGCGTCCGGATGAACCCGATGTACTTTTTCCCATATCTTTAGTAAGGTTATTATACCTTTCCCTTTCGAGATCTGACCCATGAAAGTAATCACGGGTGAAACCGGTATCCGGCGGGGAGGGGTATCGGTATCCGGTACCATGTTGAAAATGGGTGTGCCTTTCAAGATTATGTCGTGGTCCGCATAAAAGTCGTACATTTGTCGACTTACGAATACCACCCCTTTTATGGCCTCCGCACGCGATATTCTTGCCGCCTCTTCGGCGAATAGAAAATTATGGCACCATAGTATGATATTGGAGTCCGGCGAACGGTCTACCACATCGTAAGGGGGTATGGTATTGAATTGACGCATAATCAACACCGAGCCGCGTGAAACCGATAGAACCTCTTCAAGAGAAGAGACGACGACATTGCCTATGCCCGAGGGGAGCTTCAACGGTTCATATGAGATGATACGAATTTTGAAACTTTCCCTGTGGAACTTATTGAGGAAATAAGCGAGCATGAGGAAGCAATATTGCGATCCTCCCATGCCGGGATTTCCCGCTTCGGGGTCGGTCATATCGACCGACTCAAGTCCGCGACACTCTATAAATATGTCAACGCTTATCATTTTATGAGCCATGGGCAGAGAGCTTTTGTCCAATAAGAGATGAAGGTAAGTGGCACATGCCAGGGATAGAACCTTTTTTGGAAAAGGAGCGCCGTAGACAGCTGCATGCCGTTAGGGGCATAAAGGTAACGTATACGCTCGCGAAGAGAGCGTTTCAGGAGGTTTTCACGGTGTGATTTGTGATCGTTATCACACAATCCCGTATAATCTCTGAGCAGCAGCAACGGGAATCCCTCGCGGAATGCCCAATAGGTATAATCATAATCCGCGCCATGAATGTAACCCGGATAAAAGCATCCTATTTTCCTGACGACATCATCAGATATGAAAGTAACGTTTCCGTTAGCTATCTCGCAGTTGCGGAAAGTGCCGTCCGGTTCCAGCATACGGTATCTGCTGCGCCATCTGGAAGTTGTGACTGAACCTCCGTATGTCATGGATTTACGGTCCATGCTTAGCGTCGGTCCTATATATATGCCCCCTTTCCCGTATTTATCGCGACAAAATTTGTCAGCCTCTGTTATTTCAGACCAGACATTATCCTCGAGCACCGTGTCGTCGTTAAGCCACAGGTAGCCGTCGAACCCGCCATCGGCTACCGCTCGTTTCCATGAAAGATTCATACCACCTCCCCAGAACAGCGATCCGTCGCCGGTTGAGATCAGAACCTGAGGAAATAGCTTTTTCACTTCGTCTGAAGTGCCGTCGGAGGAGCCGTCGTCGGTGAGATATACGGTGATGTCCACGCCATTTCCCGGAATACGGAACAGGCGTTCCAGACAGTCGATAGTCTTTTTCTTGCGATTGAAGGCGGTAATGATTACGGCAACGTTCATTTGCGATACGGTAGTATGAAAACAAAAGGGGTGTGCCGAAAACGACACACCCTCTAATTGTGATTCGCACAGGATTCAAACCTGTAACCTTCTGATCCGTAGTCAGATGCTCTATTCAGTTGAGCTAGCGAACCAATTTTAAACGGCAAACTGCCGTATATAAGCGGGATAAAGCCCTAATTTAGGAGAGAAGTCTGGTGATTCGCACAGGATTCAAACCTGTAACCTTCTGATCCGTAGTCAGATGCTCTATTCAGTTGAGCTAGCGAACCAATTTGCCTTCGGGCAATCACGGAGGCTTACGTCTCGTTGTTTCCCTTTTGCGAGTGCAAAGTTAATACCTTTTGATGGATTTACCAAATAAAATATCAACTAAAATTGGAAAAAATATTTGACGCCGGCATTCCCCGCGATGCCCGGAATAGGTGGATTCAGTTTAAGTATGTCTATATGACCTTTTTGTATCTGAGGGAAACGTGTCGTCAAGTTTTTCGCGGCTTTCATGGCAACGGTTTCCAGCAGGTCGGCGCCTTCAGCGAATACCTTGCTTATGATATCGAAGATCTCCACATATGATATTGTACCTTCGATATTGTCAGGCGAGCACATCAGGGCTGCCGGATTGTATTCAACTTCGGCCGTTATTCTGTAGGTCTGGTCTATAACCTTTTCCTGTGGCAGAAGGCCGATATGCGCTGTTATCTCTACTTCGTAGATACCTACGGTCATACTCATACCTGACATGGTCAATGCACTGGAATTTTATCGATACGACGTTGGTGGCGACCTCCTTCGAATTTCGCGTCGAGATATGCGTCGAGAATGGCAACCGCTTCATCATGGCTTACGTAGCGGGCCGGTAAGACGAGTATGTTGGCGTTGTTGTGCTGTTTGGCGAGGGCGGCAATTTCAGGCAGCCAGCATAAGGCGGCGCGGATGCCCTGATGTTTGTTGAGGGTCATCTGGATACCGTTGCCGCTGCCGCACATCGCTATTCCGAATGCACATTCGCCAGATTCCACAGCCTCCGCGGCGGGATGTGCAAAGTCTGGATAGTCGCATGACTCGGAAGAATCGGTGCCGAAGTCCACAACTTCGTAACCGCGTTCTTCCATAATTTTCTCAAGGAAGAGCTTAAGATCATAACCGGCATGATCGGAAGCGAATGCTACTTTTGTCATTGTTTATTCTTGTTACGTTCAAAAAATGTGCTTGTAAGGGCGAAACGTACCATGAGGTAGTTTACCGGTATGCAGATACCCAATGCTGGAAGAAGGGCAAGCGTGGGGCCGACTATGCCCTTGAAGATGGCTACAAGTCCTACTTGCATACCCATATTGATCAAGTGTGAAAGCGTAAAGCCGAGGCCCTTGAGCGCATTGGGAGAGGAATGGAAGGTGAAATAATTGGAGAGGAAGAAATTGAGCACAAACGATATGGCGTAGCTTATAAGCGTGGAAACGACCGCAGTGGTGCCTACGGCGTTTACAAACACCACATATAATCCATATTGTACTACCGTCGCCAGTCCGCCTACCAGTCCGAAACGGATTATCTCGGATAGACGTGTCTGGCCTGTTATTATCTCTTTTGGTTTCATAGATGTCAGTGTAGCGGAGGAGATGAGAACTTATGCAGGGTCAGTGTGCGGAAGGTTTCATAGGATTGTCGGCCCCGTCGTCAAGATCTTTTGCTTCCTGCCTGTGTGATGCCTCTACCTCCTTGTTTAAAAACTCAATGAATTCGAGAACGTCATCTCGTCCGGTACCTTTTTCAGCTGAAGTGATGAATACCGGAGGAAGTTCTTCCCATTTTTCAAGCAATCTTTTTTTATATGCCTCCACGTTCCGTAAGCAGGCCTGAGGACCAAGTTTGTCAGCTTTGGTGAAAATTATAGCGAAAGGAACCTCATGCTCACCGAGCCAATCTATGAACTCAAGGTCGATTTTTTGTGGCTCATGGCGAATGTCGATGAGAACAAACAGGTTGACAAGCTGCTGCCGGTGCAGTATATAGCCCTGTATCATATCGCGGAATTTTTCGCGCTGTTCTTTCCCCCTCTGGGCATATCCATAGCCCGGCAGGTCCACTATATACCATTTACCGCCGTTCACTTCAAAATGGTTTATCAGCAAAGTCTTGCCAGGTTTCTGGGATGTCTTGGCAAGATTTCTCGTGCGTGTAAGCATATTGATCAATGAAGACTTGCCTACGTTCGAACGTCCTATAAATGCATATTCAGGAGCATCGATATCGGGACATTTCCTGACATCGGGGTTGCTCACTATATATTTAGCCGATTTAATTTCCATCGCATTATTTTTTAAGGTTTCGGTATTTTTACGAACCGGCGGGTTATTCGGCTGCCCGAGGGAAGAACAGATCGTGAATCAGTGGCATCGCTTCGGGCGTAAGCTCTTCTTTTATAACAACCGAGACGGTGGTTTTGGACGAACCTTCCGATCCGGCAAGCACCTCGATGGAATTGCGGCGAAGGGTGTGGGCAACTCGAGCTCCTATCCCCGAGGCCTTACGGATATCATCGCCTACGAGCGCGATCACCGCAAGCCCGGTTTCCATGTCTATTTTATCGAGACTGCCGTCAAGCAGGTCTGGAGCGAATTCCTCGTTCAGAGCATGTATGGCGTTTTCTGCATCTTTGCCCGCGACGGTAAAGCTGAACTTGCCTTCTTCGGGTTGGGCGAGCAGAAACAGAGGAATACCACAACGTGCCAATGCGTTGAAAGTGCGGGATGTAGTCTGTGGAATATTGGCGGTGATGGTGCCTCCAAGCGATATAAGCGCCATCTGTTTTATGGCCGAAATACCTCTTACCGCTCCCTCAGCCGGAGTAGGAGAGTCGCTGATCAAAGTGCCTGGAGCCGAGGGATTGAAAGTATTCAATATCCTGATCGGTATGTTCTTGTGAAATACCGGGTATATGGTGGGAGGATAAATCACCTTCGCGCCGAACGAGCAAAGTTCCATACTCTCGACAAAAGACATCTCGGGTATGACCCTTGCGCTTTTAACGACTCTGGGATCGGTGGTCATAAACCCGTTCACGTCGGTCCAAATGTCAAGAACCGATGCGTCGAGAGCGGCGGCGATAAGGGCCGCAGTGTAGTCTGACCCTCCGCGACCGAGGTTGGTGATACAGCCTGAAGAACGGTCTGACGATATGAACCCGCCTGTTACGGCGTTGGTATTATCAGATATCGGGAACTCTTCTTTTATGAGTCTGTCGGTTAGCTGTACATCGGCGATATTCTTGTCAAACCATTTCTCGGTCTTTATAAAATCCGGAGAATAATGAAGGCGCGCCCCTCTTATCATGCCGGCGACGATAGGGGCAGACATTCGCTCCCCGAAACTGACAATTGTGTCGAGAGTTGCTTCAGGCAACTGTCCAAGAAGTTCAACACCCTCATAATTTCTGGCAAGGTCATCAAGAAGCCCTATGACAGTATCGGTCACACGCTCTCTGTTTTCAGGCAAAACTACATTGTCGATGATATGTCGGTGTCGGTCTACCATCTGTTGCCATTCATCGCGCCATTCACGGGTTGTCTCGGCCATATGAGCCGTAGCGATCAGTTTGTCTGTCAGACCTCCAAGGGCTGACACGACAACAATATGAGGCTCGGTTATGGCCTCCACTATTTGTTTGACGTTCAGGAGACTTTCCACGGTCCCTACCGAAGTGCCTCCGAATTTGAGTACTCTCATTCTTTTCTCGAAACGATATCTTATGCAAAGGTAGCATTTTTTTCGGTATTGTGATGTGAAAACGGATAGCGTGAATTGTTGGTATTAGACAGGGAAGTATTAATTTTGCATGGAATGGAGAATCTCGGTAAAAGAATATATGCTGAAAAAGGACGGTTGCTTGTGGCGTCGCCCGCAATATTAGATCCGTTCTTTTCGCGATCAGTGGTGTTCCTATTGGAATCAGACGCAGATAAAGGACATATAGGGCTCGTGCTCAATCACGCCATGCCGCTTAACATGTCAGACCTCGTGCCGGTATGGGAAGATGGTCGGCGTTGGGTTATGTATAACGGCGGCCCGGTTGAGATGTCGCGCCTTTTCATGTTGCATACTATGGGCGACCGTTTCAGAGGCTCTCATGAGATAGCCCCAGGTATATTCGTCGGAGGAGAACTCAAGGATGTTACCGAGCATCTGCAGAGTGAGGAAGCCGACGCCGGAGAAGTACGTTTCTTCCTTGGCTATAGCGGCTGGGAGAAGGGGCAGCTTGAAGCTGAGATAGAGGTTGGAGACTGGATAGTGAAGGATATAACCGATCCCGAATCATTGCTCCAGGGAGACGGCGCGCGATATTGGAGAAGGGAAGTGCTTGAACTCGGTACGGAATACCGGCATTGGAGTGTGATGCCCGAAACCCCTCAGATAAACTGATATACAGCCGTATGGATAAATGTAAACTGACACTCAGGGCCTTGGAGCCTGAAGATGTTGAGTTTATAGCTCAGATGGAGAACGATGAAGATTCATTGCGTTATTCAGACCGTGTGGCTCCATTGAGTTTGCAGAGCGTAAGAACCTATATCATGACGTGTGATCCAGACCCTTTCGCGACAGGCCAGCTGAGGCTTATGGTAGAGAGTGATGATGGGGAGAGGGTAGGATTGCTTGACTTTTACGAGATAACGCAACGTCATTCACACGCCATGGTCGGCTTGATAATGGCGCCGAAACATCGGGGTAAAGGTCTGTCGGCACGAATACTTCGTATGGCCTGCCTGTTTTCGGAGCGTAGATTGCATCTTGAAAGTTTAGGAGCATTGGTAGCTGCCGGAAACATACCCTCATTGCGGGCATTTGAAAGAGCCGGATTCCGGGAGGTGGGACGGTTGTCGAATTGGTGGCATACAATAGATGGGCAGGATGACTGCGTAATGATGCAGATTGATTGTAATAATAGATGACAAATCAGAATTATAATTCCGAGTTGCTTGACCGAGCCGTATCGGAGCTGTCGAAGCTTCCCGGCATAGGACGCAAGACTGCCTTGCGTCTGGCCCTTCATCTTCTGCGCCAGGAGAAAGAAGAAGTAGAGGCATTAGGCAATTCGTTGATAGATATGCGCCGGGATATAACTTACTGCCGGCGTTGCCATAATATATCGGAATCAGAGCTTTGCGAGGTTTGCTCCAGCACGCGCCGGGATCAAGAGACGGTCTGTGTGGTGGAGAACGTCAAAGATGTCATGGCGATAGAGGCTACCGGAGAGTACAGGGGCCTTTATCATGTTCTGGGAGGACTCATAGCGCCACTCGACGGCGTTGGCCCTTCCGATATCGAGATAGATTCGCTTGTGGAGCGTGTAGGTAAGGAACGTATAAAAGAAGTGATATTGGCATTGAGCCCTACTGTAGAGGGAGACACCACCAACTTTTACATATTCCGCAGGCTTTCGGGTTTGGATGTGGAGGTATCGGTATTGGCCCGTGGCATAAGCGTAGGTAGCGAACTTGAGTATACTGACGAGCTGACCCTTGGCCGAAGTCTTCTGAACCGTATACCATTCAAATAAAACAGAACCGGAAAAGAATCTCTGGCCCGGTAATGGTAAGAGCGGAATTGCAAACATAAAGAATCATGATAGATTATATTTCAGGAGAGATAGCGGAGATAACTCCTGCCGTAGCTGTGATAGATTGCTGTGGCATAGGATATGAGGTAAATATAACTGTTCCGGATTACGGAGACCTTCAAGGAGTGTCGAAATGCAAATTATATGTTCACGAGATAATTCGGGAAGATACCCATGCTTTTTACGGGTTCACTACCAAAAGTGCGCGTGAATTGTTCAGATTGCTTATAGGTGTGAGCGGAGTCGGAGCAGGCACGGCGCGACTGATAATGTCGGCTATCCCGGCGTTGCAGCTTGAATCTGCCATTGCATCTGGAGAAGAGGGACTGTTGAAAAGTGTCAAGGGGGTAGGGGCCCGCACTGCCCAGCGCATAATTGTAGACCTGAGAGATAAAATAAAAGCCACGCCGGGAGCGTTTATTTCAAGTACTCCGGCACAGTCTCAGGCAAGTGAAGATGCCGAGGCGGCACTGGTAATGCTCGGATTTCAGGTGCAGGCGGCACGCAAGGTGCTCAAGAAACTGTTTGCCGATAATCCGACTCTGACTACCGAAAGCGCGATAAAACAGGCTTTGAAGTTGCTGTGATTTTAAGGTGCTGACGGTATGGCGGGGAACAGGGCAGCTGGCCGCGGTTCACTTTTTCAATGGCAAAGAAACGAACAGAATCCAGATATACTCTTAACCCGATTGCTCTCATGGCGACCGTGGTGTTGGTGGCGGTCGCCTTCGGGTTCGGCCATTCACAATACCGCAAGTCGGAGTTGCAACCACCGCCGCCGGCACTCCCGTCAGGCTCCATAGCCCCGGGTATCCCGGACAGTCTTGTCATGCCCTCGCCGGTGCAGACTACTTTGCCGAAGGAATATGCCGATTATATAGGCGACGAGTATGTGGCCGATTTGCGTTCCCCTTCTAATCTCAAGACCGAGGCCATATATGATCCCGAGAGGGGATTGTATGTGATTCATACACGGCTTGGTGATAAAGATATCGTAACTCCATATATGATGACCCCCGAGCAATATCATTCGGCGGTGAACCGTCAGGAGATGTACGATTACTTCAACGAACGTAATTCAGAAGCCTACGAGACCAAAGACAAGCAGAAATTCAATATTTTCGATATGAATTTTTCGCTCGGACCGCTTGAGAAAGTATTTGGTCCGGGTGGCGTGCGTCTTACGACTTCCGGTTCCATACAGCTGTCGATGGGTATGAAGAGCAACAAGACCGACAATCCGGCTCTTTCACTTAAGTCACGTCGTAAGAATTACTTTGATTTCCAGCAGAAAATACAGGCGAATATAGCGGCCGGTGTGGGCGACAAGCTCAAATTCAACATGAGTTATAACACCGACGCGACATTCGATTTCGATTCTAAAAATCTGAAACTGAGTTACGAAGGTAAGGAAGATGAGATAATAAAAAGCATTGAGGCCGGAAACGTGAGCATGACCACAGGATCTTCGCTGATGCGAGGAGGTACGGCACTTTTCGGAATCAAGGCCAAATTGCAGTTCGGCAAGCTGACACTTACCGGACTTCTGTCGCAACAGAATTCGGAATCGAAGACTGTAAATACCCAGGGTGGGGTACAGACTACAAAATTCTCGGTAAAAGCCGACGAGTATGACGCCAACCGTCACTTCTTCCTGTCGCATTATTTCCGCGATCACTACGATGAATTCGCGTCCCGTCTTCCACATGTCTCGTCCGGAATAAACATCACCAGAATAGAAGTCTGGATAACAAATAAAGGGTCTCACTATGAAGAATCGCGCAACTTCGTGGGATTCATGGATCTTGGCGAGAACGACCACCTGAACAACGAGTACTGGATACCTAACAAAGCCTACGACAATCCATCGAACCAGAGCAACAATATAATCAGCGTGATGGGTTCCGATTATCCCGGCGCAAGAAACATAAACCAGGTAACCCAGGTGCTCGCTCCGCTGCAGGCTTATGGTATTTACGGCGGTCGCGATTTCGAGAAAGTAGAGAGCGCGCGACTTCTTAAGCCAAGCGAATATACCCTTAATTCGACATTAGGTTACATATCTTTGAAATCGGCCCTGAACACCGACGAAGTGCTCGGCGTGGCCTTCGAGTATACGCTTAACGGCAAAGTTTATCAAGTGGGAGAATTCTCTAACGACGTAGCCCAGACAGCCGATTGCCTATACCTGAAGATGTTGCGTGGCACTACTGTGTCGCCTAAGCTCCCAATGTGGAGACTTATGATGAAAAACGTCTATTCGTTAGGTGCTTATCAGTTGCAGCGCAATAATTTCAAGCTTAACATCAAATACCTTAGCGATACTGTCGGTACCGAAATATCATTCCTTCCCGTAGGCCCGATTGCCGACAAACCGTTGCTGCAGGTAATGAACCTTGACCGTATAGACTCCAACCAGGAATCGAATTCCGACGGATTCTTCGATTATATAGAGGGATATACTGTACTTTCCAATTCCGGAAAAATTATCTTCCCGGTGGCGGAACCTTTCGGTGAGAATCTCGAAAGAAAGATTGGAAACAAAGATCTTGCCGCACCTTACGTATACAAGGAACTTTACGACTCTACCCTGGTGGTGGCCCGTCAGTTTGCCGACAAGAACAAATTTTCGCTTGTAGGTGAGTATCAGGCTTCCAACGGAGCCCAGATAAGGCTTAACGCCATGAACGTTCCACGAGGTTCGGTTGTGGTGATGGCCGGTGGCGTGGTGCTGACTGAGAACAGCGACTATACCGTCGATTACTCGATGGGTATAGTTACCATAACCAACCAGAGTATCATAGATTCGGGAACCAACGTAAGTGTTACGCTTGAGAACCAGTCGATGTTCTCCATGCAACGTAAGACGCTTATAGGGCTCGACGCGCAATACCGTTTCAACAAGGATCTGACCTTGGGTGCGACCCTGATGCATTTCTCGGAAAAGGCGCTTACCGAGAAGGTAGCTATCGGAGACGAGGTGATAAACAATACGATGTGGGGCCTTAACGTGAGTTACAACAAAGAATTCATGTGGCTTACCAATTTGCTTAACAAGGTTCCCACCATCAATGCCACCGCTCCGTCCACTTTCAATCTTAACGCGGAGTTTGCCCAACTTGTACCCCACAGTCAGAAAAGTGGCTCTAACAAGGGGTCAAGCTATATAGATGATTTCGAGACAACCCAGACCGGAGTAGACCTGCGGTCGCCTTATTCATGGTCTCTGGCCTCCACCCCTCAGGATGGAGGTGCCGACCCTCTGTTTCCCGAGGCCTCGCTTACCGACAATGTGGATTATGGAAAGAATCGTGCCCTTCTGGCATGGAACTATGTCGACAGACTCTTTACCGAAAAGAATTCATCGTCACTGCCCGGATATCTGAAGAACGACCCGCATCAGCTGTCAAACCCTTATGTACGTGAGGTAACGGTCAACGAGATATTCCCTAACCGCGACCTCGCATATGGTGAGGCCAATTATATACAGACTCTGAACCTGTCGTTCTATCCCAAGGAACGAGGCCCTTACAATCTCGACGCAACCGACATAGATGAGTCAGGCAATCTGCTGTATCCGGAAAGACGC
The DNA here is from genome assembly GCA_905214715.1 of uncultured bacterium. Lineage (GTDB taxonomy): Bacteria > Bacteroidota > Bacteroidia > Bacteroidales > Muribaculaceae > Lepagella. The sequence goes on from CAJMMT010000001.1 coordinate 14,291, forward strand.
TGGGGCGGTATAATGCGGAAGATGGACAATACCAACTTCGAGAACTCGAATGTGGAATATGTTCAGTTCTGGATGATGGACCCGTTCTTGGACCCCGAGAACCCCAATACAGAGGGTGGCGACTTGTATTTCAATTTCGGAGAGATATCGGAGGATATACTTAAAGATGGCATGAAGAGTTATGAAAACGGTTTGCCGGTAGACGGTAACACCGAATTCATAGCCGAGACCAATTGGGGCCGGGTATCGCGTCAGAATTCGCTTACCTATGCATTCGAGAATGCGCCGGACGCACGTCTGAAGCAAGACGTGGGTCTTGACGGACTGCCCAACGATGACGAGTATAATTTCGGCTCCTACAGGAATTATCTCGACCAACTGAGAGCCAAGCTTCCGGCATCGACGATAGCGGCCATGCAGGAGAATCCCTTCTCGCCTATGAATGACCCTGCCGGAGATAATTATCACTTCTATCGTTCAAATTATTACGATGATACGAGAGCCTCTATACTGGAGCGTTACAAGCATTACAACGGAGTAGAGGGCAACTCGCTTTCGCCCGACCAGAGTCCTGATCCGCAATATCAGTCTGCGAAGACCACGCCAGACGTGGAAGACATAAATCAGGACAATACGCTTAATGAATACGAACGTTATTTCCAATACAAGGTTTCGATACGTCCGGAAGACCTCGAGGTAGGACGCAATTATGTTACGGACCGTCAGGTCTCACAGGTTACTACACCTGAGGGTAAACAGGAGGTCGTATGGTATCAGTTCAAGATACCCTTGTCATCACCCGACAAGGTTGTGGGCGGAATAAACGACTTCTCGACCATAAGATTCGCCCGCATGTTCATGACCGGTTTCAAGGAGACTACTCATCTCCGTTTCGCTACCCTCGAGCTTGTGCGCGGTGAATGGCGCGATTACGGCTTCAATCTGAACTCGCGCAACGATGCTCCGGCCGAAGGTGAGCTGGATATGTCGGTAGTCAACATCGAGGAGAATGCCGGACAGACACCTGTTAACTACATATTGCCTCCCGGCGTAGACCGTATCCAGGATCCGGGTCAGAGCCAGGCGACACAGCTCAACGAACAGTCGCTGTCGCTGAAAGTTACCGGGTTGCAGCCCGGCGACGCACGCGGTATATACAAAAACACTCAGCTTGACCTGCGTATATACCGTAGGTTGCAGATGTGGGTGCATGCCGAGGCCAAGGCAGGTGATGTAACCAACCTCGCTAACGGCGACCTCGCATTGTTCTTGCGTCTCGGTTCCGATGTGAAGAACAACTATTATGAGTATGAAGTGCCGCTTGAGCTGACTCCGGCGGGTAACTATAACAACTTTTCTTCCGCCGACCGTGCCATAGTATGGCCGATACACAACTTCTTCGATGTTGAATTCGAAAAGTTAACTTCCCTGAAGACAGAGCGCAACCGTCGCAAAAGCGACCGCGAAGAGGGAATCAGTTTCACTCATCTTTATTCCGCCCGTGATGCCGACAATGCCCGGAATACCATATCAGTTCTCGGAAATCCCTCGCTTTCCGATGTAAGGGTGATGCTTATCGGTATCAGAAACAAGTCCAATACCACTAAGGACGGTACAGTTTGGGTAAATGAACTTAAGGTTACCGATTTCAATGAAGATGGTGGTTGGGCGGCCCGCGCTAACGCTAATCTGGGGCTGTCGGATGTAGCTATGGTGAATTTCGGCATTCATAAGGAAACCGCCGGTTTCGGAGCCGTAGACCAAGGTCTGGCGGCGCGTCGCATGGAAGACTACGAGCAGTATAATCTCGCCGTGCAAGGTGATATAGGTAAGCTCGTGCCTGAAAAAGTGAAACTTTCGGCCCCTATATATTATTCGCGTTCTTCCGAGACCACCACCCCTAAATATAATCCTCTCGATCAGGACATACTGCTGAAAGACGCTCTCGATGCGGCTCGCGACAAACAGGAACGCGACTCGATAAAGAATTATGCCGTAACGAAGAAAGTAACAGAGGCTTTCTCGATTTCCAATCTGCGTTTCAATATTCAGAGTAAAAATCCGAAGCCATGGGATCCGGCCAACTTCCAGTTCGCATTCTCTTTCAACAAGCAGCATGAGCTTGATCCGACCACGGAATATGAGAATACATCTGATTACCGTGGATCTTTCCAGTATTCATACGCGCCATATTTCAAGCCTTGGAAACCATTCTCCAAAACAAAGGGGAAAGGGAAGTTCGCTCGCTTCCTTAAAGACTGGCAGATAAACTGGCTCTTCAACAACATTACGTTCTACACCTCCATGAACCGTCATTACTACGAGCAGCAGACCCGCTCGGAGATCGATGTGGACTTCCGTATGCCGGTTCAGGTGAGCAAGAATTTCCTCTGGGATCGTCAGCTTACCATAAACTGGCAGCTATTGCAGAGCCTTAATTTTTCTTATTCAAGCAATACCACAGCGAGAATCGAAGAGTCGATCGGTGCGGTGAACAAGAAGCTTTTCCCTGACAAATACCGCGATTGGAAAGATACGGTCTGGAATTCGATAAAGGGTCTCGGCACACCTTGGAACTTCAACCAAACTTTCACCGGTTCGTGGAAGGCTCCGTTCTCAAAGATTCCTTTCCTCGATTATCTTACAGGTTCTGTAAACTATAACTCGACCTACAGATGGGATCGCGGCGCTACAGTCGATGACCTTTTCTTAGGAAACTCCATAAACAATCAGAGTTCGTGGAGTGCCGACGCACGCTTTAATTTCGAGACTCTATTCAACAAATCGAAATTACTGAAGAGCATAAACCAGCGGTTCTCCTCAAGCTCCGGTTCGCGCAACAGCAATCGCAATAACAATAACAAGAGACTCGGCAAGGATAATGAACGCAATCAGGCCAAGCGGTTTGAACGTGCCTTTACATTGAATCCTGACACGACAACACTTGTGAAGCATAATCTCAAGACAAAGGATATAAAAGTAACGGCCACTAAAGATGGGCGTCCGTTCAAGATAGAGACCAAGACAGTAGACGAAAATACGGTTGAGATCCTGACAAAGGGAAGCGGCAGTGTGAAGATAAGCGTACGTGAGGTGAAGAAAGAGGCTAAGAAGAACGTCTTGACTGAAATGCGCGATTATGCATTGCGCTTCCTGATGATGCCTCGCAACTTCTCGTTCCGTTGGCGTTCCTCCCATTCGCTCACCCTGCCTCAGTTCTCTCCTTCTGTCGGCGATGTGTTCGGTCAGTCTACCAAGTATGGTCCGATGGCTCCGGGTCTTGACTTCGCGTTCGGCTTCTATGATGAGAATTATGTGAATCAGGCTTTGGACCGCGGATGGCTTATGACTTCGGGCGACATGACCTCCCCCGCCATTTGGAATCAGGGAAAAGAATTCAATTTCGAGATAACCCTCGAGCCTATACGTGGCCTTAAGATAACACTTACCAACAATCTTACCGACAATCGTTCGCGACAGGTACAATTCATGTTTGCCGATATGCCCACCACTTTGTCAGGCTCCTATACCCGCACACACGTGGCCATAGCATCGGCTATGCGTAGTTCGAAGGCGGAAGACGGTTATTCTTCAGAAGCATTCTCCAGATTCCTGGAATACATACCGAAGATAGCGCGTCGCTATGAAAGCCATTATACCGGCACTCATTATCCGACGGGAGGCTTCATGGAAGGTAATCCTTTGGCAGGAACGCCATACAATCATGAACAGTCCGCTCCGAGTCAGACTTCCGGCGACGTTCTGATACCGGCATTCTTGGCTGCTTATTCCGGAACAGACCCCGACAAACAGACATTGGAGCTGTTCCCCGGTCTTGGTGCTATGCGTCCCAACTGGAAAGTAACCTACGACGGCCTGCTGCAGATAGGCAACATGAAGAATATATTCAAGAGCTTCACAATAAATCATGCCTATCAGTGTACCTATTCCATAGGTTCCTATTCCTCTTACCTCAATTGGATGAGCGTCGACGGAGACTTCGGCTATACAGTGCGTGAAGGAAGCCAATATCCCATGCCATCGTCGCCTTATAACATATCGTCGGTTGCCATTACCGAAAAGTTCGCACCCCTTATAGGTGTCACCGCGACATTGAAAAATGAAATGACATTCAACGCCGAATATCGTGATTCGCGCACATTGAATCTCAATACATCGGCGGGTCAGATTGTCGAGAGTTCAAGTCGTCAGCTTACAATAGGAGCCGGTTACAAGATAGCGAACTTCAACACCATACTGAAAATGGGCTCGAAGCAGGGAGGCGTAAGCAACGATCTTTCCATAAACGTTGATTTTTCGCTGGCCAACAACCAGAGTCTCATAAGGAGAATCGAGACCGCATATACCCAGGCCACCCAGGGCACACGTACTATGTCGGTGAACGTTATGGCAAGTTATGTAATGAGCAGACGCATAACTTTGTCGGCATTCTTCGACCATCAGGTAAACACTCCGCTTGTATCGAGCACTTCTTATCCCACCTCGAACTCCAATTACGGTATTGCCGTAAACATCAATCTGGCACGATAGGCAATCGCGTTATGGGATATCTTTTGCTTGTCCGTGCTGCATAAACTCCCGTAGGGGGATTGGCGTTATATGGGAAAGAAACGCTATAATCTATGAGATTACTCGCAAGCCATACATATCAATCCTGTTGCATAAGGACACCACGGAAGCGTACTTCACTCCGGTGTGCTCTCGACCATTTCAGATCTGTAACTCCGGCCGACATGCCGTTGATATGGAATTATCTGAAAAGAGAGCCCGGCCGTACTACCGATTTTTCATACGGCGGATTGTTGATGTGGGTAAACTACTTCAAATATGAGTTTGCAATAGTAAATGACACCCTTTTTATAAAAGGAGTGCTGGAAAACCACAGGGATATACCGGCCTTTTCTCTTCCGATAGGTAAGATGACTCTGCCGGAGTCTGTGGCGATGATACGCGATTACTGTAACCGTCATGGTATATTGGCTGAGTTGTCGGCTGTACCGGAATATGCGGTCCCTGAACTTGAGAAACTCGGGCCGTCCAAAATCGAGGAACTTTCTGATTGGGCCGACTATCTGTATGATGCTGAAACTCTGGCAACTCTCAGGGGAAAGAAAATGAGTAAAAAGCGCAATCACGTCAATAAGTTCGATTCTCTTTATCCCGGATGGAGCATCGAGAAAATTACCCGTGAAAATGTGCGAGAGGCCATGATATTTATGGATAAATTCGATCTTGAGGGAGACAGCGGGCAGATGGCTGTAGACGAGAGAAAGCTGACAAGAGAGTTGCTTGCATATGTGGAAAAGGGCGACTTGATCGAGAAGGGGGCCATACTTAAGGTTGGAGGAGAAGTGGCCGGTTTCACACTCGGCGATGTGAAAGGCGACACGCTGTTTGTGCACGTTGAGAAATGCACACGCCAGTTTGAAGGGAGTTATGAAAAAATTAACAAGGAATTCGCGGCCATGATGATGGCGCAATATCCGGAAATAAAATATATAAACCGTGAAGACGATGCCGGCGATCCCGGTCTGAGGTTCGCTAAGGAGAGTTATCATCCTGTGGAAATGCTCCGGAAATACAATGTGCGTTTTTGAAAAACGACACATATCCGAACTTTAAAACAGTTTTTCCTTGTCTCCGGAGTCGGAGACCGGGAATTTTGTTGTATCTTTGAACCCGAATTCCAAAATTCAGGAGTGAATGACAGACGTACTTGTAATAATTCCTACCTATAACGAGATTGAGAATATCTCGAAGATGCTTCAGACAGTCATGGAACTGTCTGATGGTTTTGACGTTCTTGTCATAGACGACGGATCGCCCGACGGTACCGCTGATGCGGTAAGAAATAAAAGCACGGAGTATCACGGACGTATCCACCTTGAGTGCCGCACCGGTAAGCAGGGTTTGGGTACAGCATACATACATGGATTCCGTTGGGCATTGGAAAGAGGGTATCAGTATGTTATAGAAATGGATGCCGATTTCTCGCATAATCCGGCAGACCTTACCCGACTGTATCACGAATGTAAAGACCGTGGAGCCGATGTCACGGTAGGTTCACGTTATATATCGGGAGTGAATGTTGTAAACTGGCCTATGGGGCGCGTGCTCATGTCGTATTTCGCATCTGCTTATGTGCGTTTCGTAACCGGTATGCCTCTCCGCGATTCCACAGCCGGCTTTGTCTGCTATCGTCGTCGTGTGCTTGAAAACATAGGACTTGATCATATACGATTCAAGGGTTATGCTTTCCAGATAGAGATGAAATTCAAGGCATGGTGTAGACAGTACAAGATTGTGGAGATTCCTATAATCTTCATCAACCGCCAGCTCGGCACGAGTAAAATGGACTCATCTATTTTCGGAGAGGCTGTAACCGGAGTTTTGAAACTGCGTCTCAACCGAAGTAAATACCGCAAGAAGAATCAGTAAGCGAATAAAAGAAAAATTATCAGCGATACAGACGCCCCGCCATACCCACGTCAATGAACAAGAAGGGTATGCGGGGCGTTAATAATTTATAAAAACATAAACGCTATGAACTTCAACAATTTCACTATTAAATCTCAGGAGATTGTGCAGAAGGCTCTTGAACTGTGTCAGCAGAACGGTCAGCAGCAGATAGAACCGGTGCATATCCTGAAAGCGCTGATAGGAGAGAGCGAGAGCATCGTTAATTTCATATTTCAGAAATTGGGTGCCGGCGTTCAGGCTGTTGTCGGGGCTGTTGACAGGGATATCGCTAAACTGCCGAAAGTCTCCGGTGGCGATGTACATCTGTCGCGCGAAAGCAACGACGCTCTCCTTAAGGCGGTCGATTTCTCCAAATCTATGGGCGATGAGTATGTCTCGGTAGAGGCAATACTAATGGGTATACTTAAGACCGGTTGTTCGGCCTCACGTATTCTGAAAGACAACGGATTTACGGTAGACGGCCTGAAAGCCGCCATATTGGAGTTGCGTAAGGGAAACCGTGTTACGGGCCAGAGTGCCGAGGAATCTTACCAATCGCTGAGCAAGTATGCGATCAATCTCAACGACAGGGCACGCGAAGGAAAGCTCGACCCGGTTATAGGCAGGGATGAGGAGATAAGAAGAGTGCTCCAGATACTTTCGCGACGTACCAAGAACAATCCCATGCTCGTAGGCGAACCCGGAACGGGCAAGACGGCCATAGCCGAAGGACTCGCCCAGCGAATAGTGCGTGGCGACGTGCCGGAGAATCTGAAGACGAAACAGATATATTCTCTCGACATGGGAGCCCTTGTCGCCGGTGCCAAGTATAAAGGAGAATTCGAGGAGCGCCTTAAAGCCATAGTCAACGAAGTCACCAAATCAGACGGAGAGATAATTCTGTTTATCGATGAGATCCACACACTGGTCGGAGCCGGTAAGGGAGAAGGCGCGATGGATGCGGCCAATATCCTTAAGCCAGCTCTGGCAAGAGGCGAGTTGCGTTCCATAGGCGCTACAACTCTGGATGAATATCAGAAATACTTCGAGAAAGACAAGGCTCTTGAAAGAAGATTCCAGAAGGTGATGGTCGACGAGCCGGACGAGATGAGCGCCATATCTATCATGCGCGGATTGAAAGAAAGATATGAGAACCACCATAAGGTAAGAATCAAAGATGAGGCCATAATAGCCTCGGTTCAGCTCTCCGTAAGGTATATCACCGATCGTTTCCTGCCTGACAAGGCTATCGACCTTGTGGATGAGGCCGCCTCTAAACTGCGTTTGGAGATGGACTCTATGCCTCAGTCGCTCGACGATGCCGCCCGCAAGATAAAGCAACTCGAGATTGAGCGCGAGGCTATAAAGCGCGAGGGGGACGACTACAAGCTGAAACAGATAGATGAAGATCTCGCCAATCTGCGCGATGAAGAGAAAGCCCTGCGTGCCAAATGGAAGGCCGAGAAGAGCGAAATCGACAAGATTCAGCAGAACAAGATAGATATAGAGAGGTTGAACCATGAGGCGGAGGTTGCCGAACGCGAAGGGGACTATGCCAAGGTGGCAGAAATACGCTATTCCAGAATCAAGCAGAAAGAGGAGGAAAACGCCAAGATTCAGGCCCGTCTGAGAGAACTGCAAGGCGAAGGAGCCATGATCAAGGAAGAGGTTGACGCCGAGGATATAGCCGAGGTTGTATCGCGCTGGACCGGAATACCTGTCAAGAAGATGGCCCAGAGTGAGAAAGAGAAACTTCTGCATCTTGAAGAAGAGCTTCATAAACGTGTGGTAGGACAGGATGCCGCTATCAAGGCAGTGAGCGATGCCGTACGTCGTTCCCGTGCCGGTCTTAACGATCCGCGCCGACCCATAGGCAGCTTTATTTTCTTGGGTACCACCGGTGTCGGTAAGACAGAGCTCGCCAAGGCGTTGGCCGAATATCTGTTTGACGATGAAGACATGATGACCCGTATCGACATGTCTGAATATATGGAGAAACACTCCGTGTCGCGTCTCGTGGGGGCGCCTCCGGGATATGTGGGATACGAAGAAGGTGGCCAGCTGACGGAAGCCGTAAGACGGAAGCCTTACAGCGTGGTATTGTTCGATGAGATCGAGAAAGCCAATCCCGATGTGTTCAATATTCTGCTTCAGGTTCTTGACGATGGACGTCTTACCGACAATAAAGGGCGTTTCATCAACTTCAAGAATACCATAATAATAATGACCTCGAACGAAGGTTCGCCATTGATTCGCGAAGCTTTCAAGGATATAGACAAGAAGAACGACGAAGAACGCGAAGAGGTAGTATCCAGAACGAAGGAGGATGTGCTTGACATGCTTAAGCAGAAAATCCGCCCCGAATTCCTGAATCGTATCGATGAGATCGTGATGTTCACTCCCCTTGATAAGAAAGAAATTCAGGAGATCGTGGATATTCAGGTAAGAAGCGTGCGCAAGATGTTGGCTGCCAATGGTGTTGAGCTGAATATCACCAGAGAGGCTCTTGAACTCCTTGCCGAAGACGGCTATGATCCCGAATTCGGAGCCCGTCCTGTAAAGCGCACCATACAGCGTCTGGTCCTGAACCAGCTGTCGAAAGACATACTGGCGCAGAAAGTAGACCGCGAACACCCGATAGTCATAGATCGAGAAGGTGACGAACTGGTGTTCAAGAACTGAACGACATTGCACCGGGTCCCTGAATCGAGGGACCATTATAAAGGCCCTATTCCTAATTTGAATGTGGGGGCCGGCAAACAGCATGTTTCCGACCCCCTTTGTCATTATTCCCATACAGTAGGCAAACTTTCAGCAAGCCCGGGCATTATAATAGTTATAGAGAAGACGAAATAACGATAATGGTTATGAACAAGAAATTACACGATGAACTTACTGTCTGTTCGCATGGCGCGTCTCATTTCTTCCATGTCCTTTCCCATGTAAGGCCATTGGTATGGATTATGCTTTATGTCGCGCTTGTGCCTGTATTCGCGGTAATCTACAGTCTGCTTCCCGCCGGCCAGTTCAGGATACCGGAAGGCGCCGGCACGGAGTTCGGTTCATGGATATATTACAGCATAGTCACAATAACGACCCTCGGATTCGGCGATTATACTCCGGCGCACGGATGGGCACAGACTTTCACTGCTATAGAAGTTGGCTGCGGCTTGATAATCATGGGGCTGTTTCTTAACTCCGTAGGATCGATGAAATCGGAGATAGACGTTACAAACGAAGTTGAGAAACAACGTCGCGCCCACTATGAGCTTGAGAAAGATAAACTTGCCAACAGCTTGCCGTTACTGTTACACAACCTTCAGAAATTTCTGAAGTATTGTTATGCCGTAACCACCCCCTTGGCAAAGCGTAAAAAGAGCGATGGTGTATATGATCCCGATTTCAAGATTCAGGACATGGCCGATATGTTCCGTCCGTCGGGTCTTGATATCGACAAGACGAGGATTCCCGCGGTAGACCGGTTGTTGAAGAAAGCGGCGCAGACCAGTCTTAGTCTTGACTCATTGCAGACCCGCGTGGATATGACGTTATGGCCGGATTTGCTGGAAGACTGCTTCTCGTTCGTAGCCGATTTTCAGATGTTCTCGTCTGCTGAAGACCTGTCGGACCATCCCGACTCGTTGCTGAGCGAGATAGAACGTCGGAAAGATGGCGAGACAGAAGAAAAGTTATCACGCAAGATAGCTGAATGGAGCGGACCTATAGATACAAGTGTCGATAATCCTTTGCGCCCCGTGGCCGAACTGTATTACTTCATAAAAGGTACTGCCGCGGCCGCCATAAAACTCGAGAAGGCTTTCAAGGATGCATTGACCAAAGCCGACTGAGTATTGCCGCTCACTGATTTTCGAATATACAACTCCCCGTTAAGTAGTTGCCGTATGGCGACTCTATAACGGGGATTAATGTATAAGGGTAATAAGGACATTTAGAAAACGCGGTCTATCATCTCGGACAATTCCGTGAGTGTCTTGTGGCCGCTTTCGCGCATAAGTTCCTCTCCTTGTTTGAACAGTATGTATGTAGGGTAACTTTCTATACGATATTTGTCGGACACAACATGATTGAAAGATGTGTCGACGCGCTGTACATTCAGCTTGTCTGCATATTTCTTCCGTACTTGTTCAGCCAGATATTTGGCGTCCACCGCATCCTGCTCGGCAACATGAAGGAAAATTATCAGCGATGGAGTGGATTCCTTTATTCGGTCTTCAAAATATGGTTTCATAGTAATAAGTGTTTAAGTAAGTGTTCAAATTTAATTTATACTTAGAGAATATTTGGATTTAACTTCCATTCACCTGAAGAGGATTTTTTGAGATGTTTTCGCAAGTTGAGGAGGGCGCGGTGCGGGCACCGTAACCGACGAAATCTTGGGGGAAACAGCCAAAAAAGACCTTCGGGGGGATAGAAAGAATTTACCATTCATCCCTCAATTATAAATTCGTGTTAAATTCAAACATTCTCTTAATGCGAGTTTATTTTTGAGGCGATTACGGTGCGGAGTGAAGGAGAATGTAAACATATTCGACTGAGCGACAATCCGTAAGCGGCCAAAAAGAAACCGCAGGAAGTATAAAAGATTTCAAATCACTTACTATAGTTTAAATTTTAATACTTACATGCAATTAGAACAATATACTTCAATTTAGGGTTCATCATTCTGATTTACCTATAATGTTTGCGATTGCCGTCCGTTTTATTAATGGTGTGGGAGGGAGTATAAAATTCTATCGCGATAATGAAGATAGTTATAGCCGGAAGTGGCGATACAGGTACGCATCTCGCCAAGATGTTATCATTCGAGAAGCAGGACGTGACTTTGATGTCGGATCAGCGGGAGTATCTTGAATCGATCGACGCCACCTATAATCTTATGACATTGTCAGGCAATCCATGTTCTCCCACCGATCTTAAGCGGGCCGGGGTTCAAAGTGCCGATATGTTTATTGGAGTGACACCATGCGGTACCGACAATATGATAGCCTGCGAGATTGCAAAGCAGCTCGGAGCCGGATACACGGTAGCGCGTGTGGAGTCAGATGAACTGATAGGTAGGGAAATGGAAGAGTGCTTCGCAATGCGCGGCATTGACAGTATGGTTTATCCTGAAGCTCTTGTGGCCGACGATATAGTGAGATATATAAAACGCAACTGGGTCATAAGCTGGCATAATCTGCATGAAGGCAAGATTATTTTCGCGGGGGTAAGAATTACCGGTTCGTCACCTGTTGCCGGAAAGCGACTGATGGATTTCGCAGGGAGCGACAGGTCATTTCATGTGGCTGCAATAAGAAGAAAGGGTAAACTGCTTATACCGCGTGGAGCCGATACCTTGGAAGAGAATGATGTGGCATATTTTACGGGAGTAAGCGGGTCGGAAGAAAAAATAGCCCGTATTGCCGGTCAGAGAGTGGAGCGCATACGGAATATAACCGTATGCGGCGAAGGTAAGCTTGCAAGGATGATTCTTAAACGTCTATGCGAGACCGATGCCAACGTAACGTTCATGAGCGGCAATCGGTCGGCATGTCTGCGTATGGCCGAACTTTTTCCTGATGTAACGGTATCGAATTCGGAACCGAAAGATCTGGAATCCTTGCGCGAGGAAGGTGTGGGCGAGATGGATCTTTTCATGGCGTTAGGCGACATGGCGTCAGCCAATATCGTAGCCTGTATGATGGCCAAAGAGATGGGCGTTAAACGCACTGTAGGTCAAATTGAAGATATACAGTATCTTGTAGAGGGGGAACGTCTTGGAATAGACAAGGTGGTAAACAAGAAACTGATAACGTCGGGCATGATATTGCGTTCTATACTCGGAAGCAAAATCCAGGTCAAGACCGTGCTCGCGCTTGAAGATGTGGAAGTAGCCGAAATCGAGGTGGGGGAAGGCTCTCGCATAACCTGCGATGCCGTAAAGAATCTCAAAATTCCAAAAGAGCTTACACTCGGCGGTCTGGTAAGAAAGGGGGAAGGGATGTTGGTAGAGGGAAATACCAGGATATTGCCGGGCGACCGGGTGATGGTGGTATTTCTGCCTGGAACCCTCGTGAAAATAGAGTCGCTCTTTAAGTCGCGCAAGTAAAGAGATGTACTATGAGAGATTTGCATGCGTGGTTGCCGTAAATAGAAAAGCCTGATGAAGACAGATATATCATATCGCTCAGTGGCCAAAGTGCTTGGCGAACTACTTATAGTGGAAGGATTGGTGTTGCTTCTGCCTCTTGTACTGGCCCTCGTCGACCATGAAAGATCCTGGATAGGATTCACTATCTCGTCGGTAAGCGCGTTGGCCATCGGGTTCCTGCTTAGAATCAGTAATCGCGGTCGACCGGTAACGATACGTCGTCGGGAGGGTTTCCTGCTGGTGAGTATGTCGTGGATTGTATTCTCGCTGATAGGCATGATACCCTATACCATGGCTGTCGTTCCGCTTAGCGTCAGCGACGCGTTTTTTGAAACGGTATCGGGATTCACTACCACCGGAGCCACTACGATAGCCGATGTGGAGGTGCTGACCAAAGCATTGCTGTTATGGCGCTCCATGACCCAATGGATTGGGGGACTCGGTATCATACTATTCATGCTCGCCTTGTTGCCTCAGCTCAACGAAAAAGGGGGCATACCTATGTTCAATGCCGAGACGACAGGCATAACCCACGACAAACTCTATCCGCGCATACGCCAGACAGCCTCCATGTTGTGGCTCGTCTACATAGTTCTCTCTTCGATATTGTGCGCGTTGCTTTGGGTCGGACCTATGGATTTTTTCGATTCCGTATGCCATGCCATGACGGCTATGTCGACCGGTGGCTTTTCCACGAAAAACGCCTCGTTGGCTTATTGGAATTCCGATTATCTCAGCGTGGTCCTTACTATTTTTATGTTTTTAGGCGGTGTCAACTTCGGACTTATCTACGGTTTGTGTCGCGGTCGGGTAAGAGAATTGTTCAGAAACGATGTCTTCAAGGCATACGCGCTGATAGTCGGTTGCGCATATATAGGGACAGCTGCCGCACTGTTGATAGAGGGTAAGACGCATGGTGTATCGGAATTGCTGGTGCAACCCATGTTCCATATAGTCTCTGATATTACCACTACCGGCTTCTCGCTCGCCGATTTCAGTCACTGGGGACCCTTCTGCCTCATGATAACGATGATACTTATGGTGATTGGCGGGTGTGCCGGCTCTACGTCAGGAGCGGTGAAAGTAGACAGAATAGTGGCGCTCAACAGAAACTTGCTTAATCAGATAAAGTTGTCGTTATATCCGAAAAGAATAATGACCGTAAGGGTGAACGGCTCGGTAGTGAGCGAAACAGAGATGGCCCGAGTGATGGCCTTCATAAGTATATATCTGTTGCTTATCTTGATAGGTACATTATTGTTGACGGTCAATGGCCTCGAAGTCCTCGATAGTTTCTTCGCCACCCTCTCCTGCATAGGCAACAACGGTCTCGGTTATGGCCTGACCGGAGCCGCCGGAGGCTACCACTTGCTCCCCGAAGCCTCCAAATGGGTGATGTCCTTCCTGATGCTCGCTGGCCGTCTCGAGTTATTCTCCATGCTGGTAATCCTCTTCCCGATCTTCTGGAGACGGTAGAGGACCACCTTCCGACCTGATTGAACAGGATATAGAGGAGATGGACAATACTTTAGATGCTTCAAAACAGCAATAAAGTACTCATTGGAAAGGGGAAAGACACGGCTCTTTCTCACGATTGCTTTTTTGCCGGCTATGATGTAGAAGCTGGAGGCGAGGGCGTGGAACTGCGCGTCGGTTGCGTTCTCGTAGAGACGGATGCCCTGCGATGTGTAGACGGTTTGGCGAACGACCTTGTCTGAGACAGCTACGGGCTTCTTGATAAATGGAGGGTAAAAGCCATGAAAAATTGGAGAAATTTCGCAACTTTGTATTTGCTATGGCAAAGAAAAACAACGATAAATCAAAATATTATCTCTACATAGACGAGTGTGGAGACCATCAGTTGGAAAAATTCAATCCGCATTTTCCAATTTTTACATTATGCGGGGTATTGGTTCGGGGCAATAAACTTGAACAGTTGGAAGTCGCAGTAAAGGCATTTAAGCAAGAGTTTTTCAACGATGAAAACGTGATAATCCATTCACGCGATATACGCAAGCAAGAAAAGGCGTACTCTATTTTGCAGTATCCTGAAATAAGAAGTCGTTTTTACGAAGGAATCAACAATATACTCGGTCAGTCTGATGTGTACGTCATAGTCTGCTGCTCTATATTGAAAGAACCGTTTGTCGAAAGATTTAGTCGTGGCGAAGATGTGTACGGGCTTTCGCTTAAATATCTTATCGAGCGAGCCATCTTCTGTATAGATGATAATGTAGAAGATGGAGTCCTTGACGTTTATATCGAACGTCGAGGTGTAAAACAAGACCGGGCACTCTTGAATTATTACAACCGATTGCGTGCCGTAGGCACAAAATGGGTCAATTCTGAGCGACTGGTTTCCAGATTAGGCCGGTTTATATTCAGTTATAAGAAAGATAATGTGATAGGTTTGCAACTTGCCGACTTGATAGCCTACCCAATAACTCGCCATGTTCTCGACCCTAAAGCCCCTAATCCGGCTTATGATATTGTCTGCGATAAAATTTATTCATATAAAGGCGCGGTATTAGGTATGAAAATAATTCCACATTAAAAAGGCATAAAAAAGGAGGTCTGTTGACCTCCTTTCCAATCGGTATACCCCGATTTCTAAAATCGTTGCTTGTGCCCCGAAGTATTTCTTTGATAAGGGGGAAATTCAGACCCCTTGTTTGTAGCGCAAAATTAGTGATAATTCTATTAGCTACAAAATTCCAACGCTCAAAATCCATAAAAAGTTTGTTAATCAACTCTTAAACGGAAGGAGCCTCCCCGGAGGGCGCCCCTGAGGAGAGAGTGAGGAAAGAGGTAAGACGCGGCGGAACACATCCTCTTCCCCAATATTCTGGAGATGGTAAAAGAACCTTCTGATCTGATTGAACAGGATATAGAGGAGATGGCCTATCTCCGAAAGGCCACCAAAGAGCCTGAACAAAAAATATCTGAAAAGATAGGTTTTAACGATAAAAATATTAAATTTGCAATGCAGACCGCTTCGCAGAAGCCCCGGTCTGGGGACAAGCGTCGCTATACATACGTAATATAGCGTCCAAATTCAGAATGATAGAATTATTTTACGGGAATAAACAAGATAGCGTATTCTCTCTGATTTTAGACAATATCTAAATAGAAATGGGAAAAATTAAATCTTCATTAATTGTATTGCTGGTAATCTTTACAGGCACATATGCCAACGCATGGGAATATGGAGGCGATCCTGAGGGGCTTCCATACGAAAAAGGGCTCGGTACACAATTAGACCCATATATTATTGCTACAGCTCAGCAGCTTGCAAATCTCGCGTATTCGGTTAATAGAGGACAGGACTTTGCTGGAATGTATTTCAAACTTGCCAATGATATCGATCTCAATCCAGGCATTACTTTCGAACCAGACAACGAAAATAGCTATACCTTGGCAGCCCAATGGACTCCTATTGGTATGAATGCGTACTTCTGTGGTAATTTTGATGGTGATGGTCACACTATCAGAGGATTATACTTCAATGGTGATAATGTTATCATAGATTATAATACTAATGCGAGATCCATCGTCGATGGATTGTTTGGTAACATAAAAGATTCGACTCTTAGCAATCTTACAATTGCAAATTCTCTGATGGCATATAGCGCAAAAGAAGGAGATTTTACTAGCATCACTTCTGCATTCTTTGCTGCTCAATCAGTGGAAAGCCATTTCATAAATCTAAGAAACGAAGGGAATGTAAGAGTTAAATACATAGACGAAAAGGAAATAAACATAGGTACCGAAATAGCAGGTATTGTCTGCAGTGTTTCTCCGTCACATACATCTGATAACGAATTTCTGACAATAAAAGGATGTGATAACTACGGAACGATGAGACTGAATGTATCCTCTACATCCTATTCATATCCTGGATACAGCAGGGGTGCTTTTTGTGGTATTGTGTTTTATGGATATAACACTTCAATTTCAAATTGTCGTAATTATGGTGCCTTAGATGGTAATATTATATTGGATTGTGCAGGTATAGGTAGTACATGCACACAATCAGATTCCTTTCCAACGGGTTATGACAATTTGTCTAATGATGCAGACATAAGTGGATGTGAGAGTGCAGGCCTTTTTCTTCTGGTGCGTGCAAAGGAACTGACAAACTGCTACAACACCGGATATATATCCAATGGTAGTGGTTTGGTTGGTCATAGCATAATTGAGAGAATCGAAAACTGCTATAATACAGGTGATGTCCGAGATTTACCAGGTTTGGGTTCACATCAACGTTATGTCGGTGGGTTAATCGGATTTTCCGAAAGTCTATCGGAAATCATTGGGTGTTATAATACCGGTACAGTCAGCTCGATTCGTCCAGCTGGTGGAATACTTGGGGGCAACTCAGTATATGATTCGACCGAAATGATTATATATGACTGTAAGAACGAAGGCAATGTGACAGGTAGTGGTTATGCAGGGGGTATTGCGTGTCATGTCGCGTATGGATCTATTTCCAGTTCATCCAATAGCGGAGATATCACAGTTACAATAGACAATGACGGCCGCTCTGGAGCAGGAGGAATTGTTGGATATTTTGGTGTCGGCAGCGAGTCAAATTTTATCGAGAAGTCAATCAATACTGGTGATATTACAGGAGAGAGCAATTATATAGGTGGCATATGTGGCCATTTTTCTCCCAGACTTATAGAGTGCTATAATACTGGGGATGTATCAGGGAGAAGATACGTAGGAGGTCTTAGTGGATCTAGTATTACGGATGGTGTAACTCCTATGTTGAACTGCTATAACACGGGAAATGTTTCAGGCGATGATTTTGTCGCTGGATTATGTCCTTCTATTAGCGGACCTGCAAAATACTGCTTTAATTACGGTAAAATCAACTGCAATTCAGACAACAAAGGATTGCTTTGGATTTACAGCTATTTCGCATACATACAGGAAATGTCTTCAGCTTGTTATGCGTTGTTTCAAGATGGCTTTGACGTGGCCCGTATTGATATAGGAGCTGAAAATACCCAGACAGAGCGAGACGGATGCGAGATTAGAACAAAAGAAGAATTTGGCAACGGATTAGTCTGCATACTCCTTAACGATAAACAGAATCCTACGCCCTGGGGACAAATTCCCGGTACAGACCCATATCCGTTACTCAATGGTAAAGGGAATCCAGAAATAGATGGTATCGATAGGGTTGAATTTAATTCCGAAAATCCATTCCACAAAATTGTGGCAATCAGTGGACATTTAATCAGTACAAAATCCAAAAAAATTCAGAAATGTCTTCCTACTGGCTTATATATCATCAACGGTAAAAAGGTATTTGTGAAATAGACATAGAATCATAAATACTCTCGGAATATTGAGGTGGTCAAAATTGAAGTGCCCCCAAAGGTTGGACACAAAACTCCTGGGGTGCACTTTGTAAACCTTAAAGATATACCAGTCTTTATGCTTCCGAATTACCGACTACAAGCGGCGAAGCCGTCTGAAGCAGAGCATATAGCTTGCCGAACCATGCAGCCAGCGGTGCGGGGCTACTGAGCAAGCCGCCATTATATTGTAGATTCAGAGTTGAGAAGCGGATTCGATATCGTGGATCGTATTTTTTATAATATAGGGTCAGACTGTTACCGCTGACATTGCCTGCGGCCTTGACCTCTATTGGGATGATGTCAGTTTCCCACTGCAATACGAATTCAACTTCTGCTGTAGCGTTGGAGGTCCAGTAACTCGGAAGCATATCTTCCAGCAGTGGCATCATTGACTGCAAAACCGCGTTTTCAGCCATAGCTCCCTTGAATTCCGTATAGTTGGCCACTGGATCCACTATAATCGAGGCAGGCAATCGTGCGAGCCTTCTGAGCAATCCGCAATCCCCGGCATATACCTTAAACGCATTGTTTTCCTGATATGCGGAAAGCGGCATGCCGGGTTTGGATATATTATATATACGGTATATCATTCCGGCATCCTCAAGCCATGACAGAGCATCCTCATAATCCTTCGATCGTGCGCCTGAACGTATAACCCCGTAGATAAACTTGCGGTTTTCTTTGGATAACTGTGCCGGTAATGAATGCCAGATAGCCCTGATACGTGGTATTTCCCTCGGCTCAGCATATTTTGCAAAGTCAAGTTCATAAAGATCCAAAATGTCTTGTAAACGTGCGTCGACATCAGCGGTGCCCTTGTTTTCCAGAAAAGCGACGGCAGCCTCAGGCATTCCTCCGCAAACCATATAGCGGCGATATTCCATGTTGAGTTTGTTTAGAGTAATTTCCGGCAGTCTGTCAAGAGTATCAAGCCGATCTACATACTCTCTTAGAGCGGGGTCGCTCGCACCGAGAAATTCCTTGAAACTCAAAGGATACATGCGCATCACCGTAACTTTACCAACCGGTACGGTCATGTGTCGTTTCTTTACAGCAACACCAAGCAGAGAACCGGCTGCCATAATGTAATACTCGGGAGTATCCTCGCAGAAGTACTTAAGACTATTCAGCGCTTCCTCACATTCTTGTATCTCATCGAAAATTATCAGCGTTTTTTCGGGCAATAACGGTACCTCGCAATAGAGCGCAAGTTCTTTAAGGATTCTTGTCGGCTCCTTAGTTGTCTGAAACACGGATTTCAATTCTGGTTGCCTGTCAAAATCGAACTTTGCACAATATTCAAAATGCTCGCGCCCGAATTTTTCCATTGCCCAGCTCTTACCGATCTGCCGTGCGCCCTTAAGAAGTATTGGTTTGCGACCGGAACTTTCTTTCCAGCGAAGAAAAGCCGTCTCGATATCTCGCATTATATCCATTTTATTCTATTTTGTTTGCGAATATAACGAATTTTGAAATACCATCACACACGAAATAGTTAGGAAAAATGTAAAATCCAACATTTTTCCTAACTATTTCGTGTGTGATGGTATTCTATTTCATGGTAGGGTATGGCGGGAGCCCTCTTCAGCTTCCATGATGGCAAGGAGACAAGTGTCGTATCAGGGCGTAATTTATGCAGTAGGGAGGGGAGGGATATACTTATGCGGGGGGGTGGTACGTTTATCTATTAATGAAATTGAAGATTATTCTGTTTTCCATCATATCGCTCTTCGCGTTGGCTCTCGCCCCGGCTGCTTTTGCCGAGAATGTGCGCATCTCCGGGCGCGTCATAGACAACGAAGAGAAGCCCGTGGAGTTCGCCACGGTGCGTATAGCAGGCAAGGCTATCGGCACCAACACCGACCTGCAAGGCAACTATACCCTCACGGTGGCTCAGTCAGACACCATCCCCGTGGTGTATTCCTGCATCGGGTTCAAGACCGTTACCCGAAAGCTGATAGATGCCAAAGGAGATGTTACCGTAAACGTGAAACTGATGCCTGAATCCACAGAACTACAGGATGTGGAGGTGGTTGGCTTCCGACAGAACATTAACGGTATGCAGACCTTCGACACCGAGCAGTTCAAGACTTCACCGGATGTGTCGGGCGGCTCCGTAGAGGCGATGCTGGCTACCATGCCCGGTGTGAACTCTTCCAACGAAATGAGTTCGCAATACTCCGTAAGAGGTGGTTCGTTTGATGAGAACTCGGTGTATATCAACGGTGTGGAAATATACCGTCCGCAGCTCGTAAGATCTGGCCAACAGGAAGGCCTTTCGATCATCAATCCTGACATGGTCGGCAACGTCCGCTTCTCTTCGGGTGGTTTCCCGGCCCGTTATGCCGACAAAATGTCGTCGGCTCTCGACATCACCTACCGCGAGCCCCAGGCATTGGAAGGGGGCTTCTCGGCCAGCCTTATGGGTGGTTCGCTTTATTTCGGCCAAAGTTCCAACAAATTCTCGCAATTACATGGCGCCCGACTGAAGAAAAACAACTCGCTGCTGTCAAGCCAGGAGACGAGAGGTGAGTACGACCCTCTATATTTCGATTACCAGACGAACATCACCTACAAGCCGACCGACAAGTGGAACTTCAATTTCCTCGGCAACATATCGTTGAATCACTTCAAGTTCGTGCCTACCACCCGAGAGACGGCTTTCGGAACGTCGACCGACACGAAGCAGTTTACCGTCTATTTCGACGGCGAGGAGAAAGACCGGTTCGAGACATACCTCGGTGCCTTGTCGGCTACCTATCGCCACAACCGTGCCACAAGTTTCACTTTAGGCGTATCGGGTTTCATGACTTCCGAGTTCGTATCTTACGACATCTCCGGCGAGTACTGGCTTGATCAGGCCGGCACCGGAGGTCCGGAAGGTATCGGCGGCCAGCTGGGCGTGGGCAAGTATATGGAGCACTCCCGTAACCGATTGAAAGCATCCGTGATACAGACAATGCTGAAAGGTACCACCACGGTCAAGTCAAACCATATAAGCTACGGCCTTGTATGGCAGCATGAGAACTTCCGCGACCGCACGAAAGAGTGGGAATGGCGCGATTCGGCCGGTTACTCGCTTCCGCACCGGCCTGACGGGGTGCATCTCATATACAACATGTCGTCGCGCCACGACGTGAGCGCCAACCGTATGGCTCTCTTCGCCGAGGATGCCTATTATATAGAAAACGACAAGTTCTATCTCTCCATAAACGGCGGTCTTCGCTTTTCATACTGGGACTTCAACAAGGAGTTTCTCGTATCGCCGCGTGTGAATTTCTCGCTTACGCCGGCGGAGCATAACCGTTGGAATTTCCGTTTCGCCACAGGTCTGTACTACCAGCAACCTTTCTATAAGGAATATAGGTTGGCACAAAGCGATGCGCTCGGAAACTCCATAATAGAACTGAACCGTGATATCAAATCTCCGTCGTCGTTCCAGGTGCTCGGCGCTGTCGACTATACGTTCCGCGCCATGTCGCGTCCATTCAAGATAACGGCCGAGGCATATTACAAATCTTTGTCGCGACTGATATCGTATGAATATGACAATCTTAAGATTACCTATTCGGGACAGAACGACTCGAAAGGACACATAGCCGGACTTGATTTCAAACTTTTCGGGCAGTTCGTGGAGGGTTCTGATTCATGGATAACCTTCTCGCTGATGAATACGTCGCAGACCTTGAACGGTGTGAAGACACCGCTTCCTTCCGACCAGCGTTACGCTTTCACCCTGTTTTTCACAGACTATGTGCCCAAGTTCCCCAAATTGCGGTTCTCGTTACGCGGCATATTCAGCGACGGACTGACCATGACGGCTCCGCGTATAACCCGCGACAAGGCATGGTTCCGTGCCCCGGCCTATAAACGTGTCGACATAGGAATATCCTACCAGCTTGTCGGCGCTCCGAAAGATGGGGTGCGTCCCTATAACTTCTGGCGTCACTTCAAGGATATAACCGTGGCCTTGGATTGCTTTAATCTGTTTGACATATCGAACGTAAGCTCATATTATTGGGTTACGGATGTCAACAACATCCAGTACGCAGTACCCAACTACCTGACGCGCCGACAGCTGAACCTGCGCCTCTCCGTGGAGTTCTGATTCCAATCCGCGCTACCGGGCCCTCACTGCAATTATCACTGATTTGCCACATTGTTAAATTTATACGCGTCCTAATATAGAGGGTGTGGTGCTTTTTTTGTATCTTTGCCTATTCAAAAGGTACAGATAAAAATGGCACAGAAACCGAGTATTCCCAAAGGCACACGCGACTTCTCGCCCATCGAGATGGCTCGCCGCAACTATATATTCGATACCATACGCGAGGCTTTCCGCCTGCATGGCTTTCACCAGATAGAGACTCCTGCCATGGAGAACCTGTCGACGCTTCTCGGCAAGTATGGAGAGGAGGGCGACAGACTCCTGTTCAAGATCCTGAACTCCGGCGATTTCATGAAAGGAGTCGACACCGAAGAGGTCGAGAATCCCAATCTGCCGCGTCTGGCGACAAAACTATGCGAAAAAGGGTTGCGTTACGACCTTACGGTTCCTTTCGCCAGATATGTGGTTCAGCACCGTCAGGATCTGCAGATGCCGTTCAAGCGTTTCCAGATCCAGCCCGTATGGAGGGCCGATCGTCCGCAGAAGGGGCGTTACAGAGAGTTCTATCAGTGTGACGCCGACGTAGTGGGTTCCACATCGCTGCATAACGAGGTGGAACTTCTGGGACTTATAGACCATGTGATGAGAGCATTGAAAATACGCAGCCGCATAATGGTCAACAACCGCAAAGTGCTTTCCGGCATAGCCGAAGTCATAGGGGAGCCCGATAAACTCATAGACATTACCGTCGCCATTGACAAGATAGACAAAATCGGCATTGAAGCCGTTAAAGCGGAACTGCTTGAACGAGGCGTGTCGCAGGAGGCTGTCGCGCGGCTTCAGCCATTGCTCGAGCTTCAGGGCACGAATGAAGAGAAGCTGCGCGGACTTGACGAATTGCTCGCCGGTTCTGAAACCGGCAGAGTGGGAGTTGCGGAACTCCGCGAGGTGATAGGTAACTTCGATGCTCTCGGTCATGATTGCGAGCTGGACCTGAACGTGGCCTTGGCCCGTGGATTGAATTACTATACAGGTACGATAATCGAGGTCAAGGCCCTCGACACCGAGATGGGAAGCATAACCGGTGGGGGACGCTATGACAACCTTACGGGAGTATTCGGCGTTTCCGGTCTCTCCGGGGTGGGCATCAGCTTCGGGGCCGACCGCATCTACGATGTGCTCACCACCCTGCAGCTTTACCCAGAGCAACTTAACGCGGCGGTAAAAGTGCTGTTTGTAAACTTCGGTGCCTCAGAGGCTCTAAAGGCGGAAAAACTCGCACGTCAGCTGCGTGCCAAGGGTATATCGACAATGGTATATCCCGATGACACCAAAATGAAAAAACAGATGGCCTTCGCCAACTCCGAGGGTATCCCGTATGTAGCCATTATCGGAGAGGAGGAACTGAAAAACAGTTGCGTTACCCTTAAGAATATGGCTACCGGAGAGCAGAAGACCGTAGCCGATTCAGAACTTGCAGAAGCTTTATGAATATAACGCAACAGCAGTTTTTAGTCAATCAGCCCTCTTTCCCGGCGATTACATCGACCGATGACTTTTACAGGAATGTAGCCGAGCGACTTCTCACTGCGGCGATCGATGCCGGATATGTAAAGCGGTGGCCTGAGGCCGTGTTGCGTGGGGCAGCGTTGGTGACCGTGGGCTACCTGCAGGATGTGGTGGTTGATGCCGGTGTGTGGCGCGGATTCATAAATGAGAACCGTAGGCTGTACAACGGACGCACCTTGCCTTTCTATTTCGTATCGGACGATTATATTGACTACGAGCTTAATCCCGAGGATGTGCGCTTCATGGTGTGGTATTCGCTTGCCATGCTTTATGAACATACGCGTACGCTCTCTCCGCTCGATTCCGATGTGGAAAAAATCGCGGATGCATGGTTCGCTATCATGGAGAACTGCTATGACGATGCACCAGTTCCCGAAGATTTCCATCTGAGTCATGAACTTGAAGTCCACGATCCGGAGGAGAGCGAGCGAGTTGCCCGGCTCGCACACTGGCTATACCTGCATTGCTGGCTTTTACGCCCTGCTAACGCATTGACGATGGCTGAGGTTGCTGAAGATCTGCCGGAAGGTGAAGAGGGCAGGAAGGAATTGGCCGTGCGTCTGGATAAGGCCATGAACGAATATCCGACAGGTCCGCTTGCTCTTTATCTGCGTGAATGGCTGTGGCTTGTATGTGAAGACCGAATGCCGCCTATGCCGCGCAGTCAACGCATAGCCGAAGCTGAGGCACGGAATGCTGAAGACCATCCTTATTATACGAGATTCACAGCCGCTACCGGTGGAAAACTGATAGCCTATTTCAAGACTTACAGCGATCTTAACGAGTTTTTCATAACGGCGCTCGGCTGGGCGCAGGGCGAGGAACATCTCGCTCAGATGAAAGCGTCGGAATACTTCGTGCTGCTCGTAGACCGTCGTAAGGGAATGTTGCTGGCGCGCGATGTGGCCCGTTGCATAAAGGATCCTGACAACGAATATTACGACAGCGGATATTCCCGTTGTCATTCCATGGAGCTGCTTACTGTCAGAGGACGTTGCCCTATGGATTTATTGCGTTATGTCTGCGGGCGCGGCTGGTTGCCCGATGCCCGTTTCCCCGGCTCTGAAAAGGATGCGGCTATCGTGGCCGACAACTGGGACTTCATAGCACGCTGCTACCTGCAGCAATACTATAGAGGAGATTGACGGCACTGAAGTTGCGTGGCGTATAAAGTAGAAACAGTATCGATATTAACGGAGGTAATTAATCAATAGCGATTTTTGTTGCATAATACTTGCAAATATGCCATTGTTAGACTAAATTTGTTAGTTGAGAAAACGGGAAAGCAGGAGGAATGGGGAATTTTGAAAATATGTTGACCAAAATCAATCTTATACCAAAATGACCAAACCATATGTATTGGGTGTCGATATAGGTGGCACCAACACTGTTTTCGGAATAGTGGACGCTCGCGGACAGGTAATCGCCGCAAGTTCTATAAAGACAAAGAAGCATACTGTATTTACCGACTATGTCACTGAACTTCATGCTGAGGTTGAAAGACTGCTTAAAGATCACGATGCTGTCGACAAGATTCAGGGTATCGGCATAGGCGCTCCTAATGCCAACTATTATACCGGCGAGATCGTAAACCCGCCAAACCTCCCCTGGGGTCCTATCATCCCTCTGGCCGAAAGTGTGAGCAAGGCATTCGGCGGTCTTCCCGTAGCCATCACTAACGATGCCAACGCAGCTGCCCTCGGTGAAATGACGTATGGCGCTGCCCGCGGTATGAAAGATTTCATCATGATCACACTTGGCACCGGTGTCGGTTCCGGTATCGTTGTCAACGGTCAGATGGTCTACGGACATGACGGTAACGCAGGCGAATTGGGCCACGTGGTTGTAAAACGCAACAATGGCCGTATATGTGGTTGCGGACGCACAGGTTGTCTTGAGGCATACTGCTCGGCTACCGGAGTTGCCCGTACTGCCCGCGAATTTATCGAGATCCGCACCGAGCCCTCCCTGCTTCGTAACATAGATATAGAGGACATCACTTCAAAGGATGTTTACGATGCAGCTATGGGTGGCGACAAGCTTGCGAAGGAGATTTTCGACTATACCGGCAAGATTCTCGGTGAGGCTATGGCCGATATGGTGGCATTCTCCTCACCTCAGGCCATTATCCTCTTCGGCGGCCTCGCGAAGAGCGGCGATCTTCTCATGAAGCCTTTACGCGAATCGTTCGAGCAGAGCCTCTTCCCGATTTTCCGTGGAAAGACCAAGATTATTCTTTCCGAACTGAAAGAGGCTGACGCAGCTGTTCTTGGTGCGTCGGCTCTCGGTTGGGAAGCCAAATTCCGTGCCGAGGTTCCCAGCTTCGAGGGTAGTGTTCCCGAAGGTGCCGTAGTTTCATCGGAAAGCTGAAGCCATTTGCATAAACTAAAGCGGCCTCCGCGAGGATATATTCCTGCGGAGACCGCTTTGTTGTTCCGTAAGGACTATGTTAGTCCGGCAATTGCATGTGATACATCATCTCCCCGGCGAAAGGTCGTTCTCCTTTCTCCTCGAAGCCGAGCTTGCTGTATAGGGTGTGCGCACGGTGGTTTGTCTTGTCGACGAGCAGGCCGGAACGCTTGCCCGTTGTCTCGCGACCTCTTCGGGCCGCTGCGGCAATCAGTTTACCGGCTATTCCCCGGCCACGGTATTCAGGCAGTACCGCCAGTGAATCGAGATAGTATTCATCGGCCGAGGTCTCGTCGGTCATGTGCTCGTCTATCCTGAAACCGTGCATTTTCTCGAATTCGTCGAGAAATCTTTTGCGCAGTTCGTGGAGTCTCGCTCCGTCGTATGCCACGATAACTCCCATGCGGGTGCCGTTATCATCCACGGCAACAAGAGCGTTTTTCCATGAATATTGAGAATCGTCAGACTCCGCGCATACTGTAAACAAACGCCTGACATCATCAAGCGTCTGATTTTCAGATGTAAAACTCTCGCAGAGTTCATCGCCAAGAGCCGTCATGACAGCCCAGGCTATGAGTGCCGCGTCGTTTCTTTCCGCATCTATGATTTTCATAAGTATTTTTAATTCAATTGTTCTTGGTATAACGTCGCCAGCGTTCCATAAGTTGCTGCATGTCGTCGGGTATACTTGATTCGAAAAACATCTCCCTGCGCGTATGCGGGTGTACGAATCCGAGGGTACGGGCATGCAGTGCCTGACGCGGGCAAGTCTGGAAGCAACCCTCTACAAACTGACGGTATTTGGCGAAGGTTGTGCCACGCAGAATCTTGTCGCCTCCATATCGCTCATCGTTAAACAGCGGGTGTCCCTGTGAAAGCATATGCACACGTATTTGATGGGTGCGTCCTGTCTCAAGCACGCATTTCACTGCCGTAACATACCCGAAACGTTCGAGCACCGCCCAGTGTGTGACGGCATGTTTGCCTATTCCCGGGTCGTTGAAGACAGCCATCCGAAGTTTGTTCCGCGGGTCGCGAGTTATATTGCCGACGATTGTGCCGGAGTCGGTGTCGAAGTCTCCCCATACCAATGCCACATACTCCCTGCGCGTGGTCTTGTTGAAGAATTGCAGGCCGAGATTGGTCTTGGCCTCCGGTGTCTTGGCTATTACGAGCAGTCCGCTTGTATCCTTGTCTATGCGGTGAACCAACCCCAATCTGGGGTCAGAGACATCATAATCTGGATTATCACGGAAATGCCAGGCGAGAGCATTCACAAGAGTGCCGCTGTAGTTGCCGTGTCCTGGGTGTACCACCAGTCCCGGCTGTTTGTTCACCACTAATACCCAGTCATCTTCATAAACTATATCGAGGGGTATGTCTTCGGGTATTATTTCGAACTCATATCGCGGGCGGTCCATCACGATGCTCACCACATCGAGCGGTTTAACCCTGTAGTTCGACTTGACGGCTTTGCCATTCACTATAATGCAGCCGGCATCGGCAGCTTGCTGTATACGGTTGCGCGATGTACGTTCCATACGGTCGGTAAGGAACTTGTCCACTCTCAGCAATTGCTGGCCTTTATCGGCTACAAAACGGAAATGCTCGTAAAGTTCGCGGCCATCTTCGGTTACGAACGACGGTTCCGCAACCTCTTCCTGCCCCTCGCCGGGAAGAATTGTCTCTTCGTCATCAATAATACTCATATTCCTCAGATTGAGAATTAGACTGGGACGGCTCCTCTTCGGTTTCGGACGGTTCGGAATATTCCGGGTATTCCGACTGATACTCGCCCCCTTCTTCCGTATACGGCACACGGTTGGCGTCATACTCGGCATTCTGCAGGGAGTCTCGCAAATCCCCGAGGCGCCCGTCGTATACCTCGACCACTATCTTGGCGTTTACCGGCACTTTCTGCATTTTCTTCACAACCTTGCCGTTGGCAAGAATCTTCACAATGCAGTCATTGTCGCCAAGCACCCTTACTACACGTATGTTCTTGAAGCCGAGTTCCTCGAGTTTGGCCATTCCCTGACGGAAAGAGAAACTGCGCAGGGCATCTTCGCGAGGGTTGTTGTCGTTATCTATAATCACCTCCTTTGGATGAACGGCGTTGATATACAGGAATATTTTTCGTCCCGGCTTGACTACGGAGTTCGCCTTGGGAAACTGCTCTATCACATATCCCGGTTTGATGTCGTCGCGGAAAAGGGAATCGCGTATATCTACTCTGAAACCCTTGTCGTGTAGAATTTTAATTGCCTCCGTATATGATATATTCTCAATTTTAGGCACGATATCGCTTTCGCCATGCTTGGTGAATATGGCGGTAGAGAAATAGGCGATCATGATGCCGAGGACCGCCACAATGGCGATAATGATAAGATTTGCTAATACTGGATGGCGCGAAGCCATGCCTTGCAGGTTCTTTTTACTGTCGTCGTTCATCGCGAGCTTGATTGAAAGGAAAAAATTGCTCCAACTACAAAGTTAGCAAAAAAAGCCGAAAGAGGAGTGTTAGTCGGTTAGTCGTTATTGTTGTTAGTCGTTAGTCGTTCGTGTCTTTAAGGACCCTAAGGACTTTAAGGACCTTAAGGGCCACCGATGACTAATGCCAATAATGACTACCGACTCAAAAAAAGATTTTGCAGGTTCGGAATTATTTGTTAATTTTGCGTGAATATGGGTTGTTAGTGCCCTTGTGATTCTATATGCGAAAAAAACAGTGTCTGGCCTTATGGGCCACTCTATTGGTGGCAATTGCTTTAGGTGGTTGCGGCGAGTATTCTAAAGTGCTCAAGAGCCGTGACGCTAACGTGCGTTTCCAATACGCCAAGAAAGCGTATGAGCAGCGCAAGTATCTGCAGGCCACAACACTGCTCACCGATATAATTACCCCGATGAGAGGTACGCCAGACGGAGAGGAGGCCCATTTCCTATTGGCCATGTCTTATTACGGCAATCGTGATTACCTTAACTCCGGCGTATATTTCAAGAGTTATTATAACCGTTATCCCAGAGGCAAATATGCCGAATTAGCCAGTTTCTACTCAGGATACGGATATTTTCTTGATTCCCCGGACCCTCAGCTTGACCAGACCAATACCCTGAAGGCGATAGAAGAACTGGCCGGATTCCTTGAGCGTTATCCCGATTCAGACAAGGCTTCTCTGGCGCAAAACGCCATATTCGAGATGCAGGACAAGCTTACCTTGAAAGAACTGCAGAACGCGCAGCTCTATTATAATTTAGGTAACTTCTTGGGTAACAATTACCAATCGGCCATCATAACGGCACAGAACGCACTGAAATCCTATCCATATTCAAAATATCGCGAGGATTTCGAGATGCTTATTCTAAAGTCGAAGTATCAGGAGGCTAAAGAGAGCATCGAAGAGAAGAAGGAGGACCGTTATCGCGAGGTAATTGACGAGTATTATTCGTTTATTAACAATTATCCCGAGTCGAAAAACCTTAAGGAGGCCGAAAATATTTATAACATAGCGCGACGTCATGTTAAGGACTGACGCCCGATATGTAATCGATAGGTAAAATCTTATATATAGAAACTTATATACAGTAATGGATTATAAGAAGACAAACGCACCTGTTACTACCGTTACACGCGACATGATCGCCATGGCGGAACAGACCGGCAACGTTTACGAAACAATTTGCGTTATTGGCAAGCGTGCCAACCAGATTGCGGTGGAGATGAAAAAGGAACTTGAAAAGAAACTGCAGGACTTCGCATCGACCGATAACCTCGAGGAATATTCCGAGAACCGGGAACAGATCGAGATTTCACGTTTCTATGAGCGTCTTCCCAAGCCGACCCTTATAGCGACACAGGAATACATTGAGCATAAACTTTATTTCTCAAACCCGCTTAAGGAAAAAGACCGTCTGAACGACTGATTCCGACGGACTTTCCCTCCGTTTGAACTTTTACAGCTATGCGGCTGCTTATCTACAATCCGGATACCGACTACGCGTTGGCATCCGGGTCTGATTTTTATACCCCTCCCATATCGGTAAAGAGAATTATGGAGGCCAATCCGTTTCAGGCTTCGGCTTGGGGACGGCCGGGCGACGAGATTCTTCTGCCGGATTGGATGAATCTGCCTGCACGTGAATATGTCGGCTTCAAAACCGTAAATGATACCGAACTCCAGGATTGGACAGCGGAAAAATGGGCGGAAGTGGAAGAAATCTCGCCTTGGGGATGGAATCCCGCGTTGCGCCATAGGCTCGAACAGCTTGGCGCTCCCGTAAGATTGCTCCCCTCTAAAGAAGAGATAGAGGCTCTGCGCAATCTTGCACACAGGAGAACAACCATAGCATTCAACCGAATGATGGGGGAGAAGAGATTGCCTTGCGAGATATTCAGTGAGGATGAAGGCGTGGAGTTATGGTATGCCAATCCGGGATGCTGGTTCAAGGCTCCGTGGAGTAGCAGTGGTCGTGGCGTAATGTGCACCCAAGAACTGAACGAGCATCACGTACGCCCTTGGATAAGAGGTGTTGTGCGCAGACAAGGGTCGGTGATGGCGGAAGCAGGTGTTTCAAAGGTGCTTGACTTCGCTACGGAATGGAATATGGTCGATGGAGTACCTGTGTTTCTCGGATATTCATATTTCGAGGTATCCGGACGCGGTAAATACAAGGGGAATGTTTTGCTCGGACAACATGAGATACTGAATATTCTCAACACATATGCCGCTACGCCAGTAGAAAGGAGTGTGGATTTGCAATGCGCCGCGCTTTCGACAATTGTCGGAACAAACTATAGCGGACCATTGGGTATAGATATGATGATTGATAATGATGGGAAAGTGTGGGGATGCGTGGAGATAAATCTACGCCGCACAATGGGCCATCTATCCCTGAAAAAGGTGTCCCCGGACAAATGACCGCGACCCAAGATACTATCCAATATATAGAACCTCTCAAATCTCATAAGTCTCATAGCTCTCATAAGTCTCATAGCTCTCATAGTTCTCATAGTTCTCGCATACCTCAATAACCCCGATGAAAAAATGACTACCGGCAAAATAAAGATAGATATTATAGGAAAAGGGAAAGTAGGGGAGCACCTTGCGTCGGCTTTCTCTCTTGTGGATGAATGCGACTGCAGGCTTGTGAGTTCCCGTACTTTAGCCGAAAGTCGGTCTGATGCCGATGTGGCGCTCATAGCTGTTACCGACACCGCGATATCATCGGTAGCTGACAAAATGTCTGATTTCAAAGGTATCGTGGCCCATGTTTCCGGTTCCACGCCGATATCGGCGTTGGGGCGTGAAATACGCGGAGGCGTGTTTTATCCATTCCAGTCCTTCTCAAAAGGGGTTGCAGTCGACTTCAGTCAGGTGCCGTTGCTTATAGAGGCAACAGACGGCCGCACGCTTTCGTTGTTGAAAAGGATTGCCGGAATGCTTACCCGAGAGGTGATAGAAGCTGATGGTGATAAGAGGAAAATGCTTCATCTGGCCGGAGTTTTCAGCTGTAATTTCCTGAATGAAATGATGGTGGCCGGATATAATATCATGGATAAAGCAGGACTTCCGGAAAGTTTACTCCGGCCTCTGATAAGGATGACCGTCCGCAAAGCTTTGTCTGATGATCCGCGTAAAGTACGTACCGGGCCTGCGTCAAGAAGGGATATGAACATAATCGCCGCCCAGGAAGAGCTTTTGGACAGCAATCGATTACTTCTCGATGTTTATAAGAGTGTGACAGCTCTGATACTTGACGAAGTGATTTAAACTTTTTTCGTGCTTAAGGTTCTTTAAGATTTTGAGCAGTTTTTTCTTCCTGATGATGGAGCCATGCGGGCATGGCGACTGAAGAAAGAAGGAAAAGATGCCAAAATATTGAAGAAGATTAAGCGAGAAGTAATCACTTCTTCAATAATTTTAAGTTTACGCAAAAAGTTTAAATCACTTCGACAATTCAAAATGATTTGAGTATGCGGTAGAGTTTGTGTACCGGCAGTCCCATCACATTGTAGAAGCTCCCTTCCATGCTTTCCACAGCCACGCATCCTATCCATTCCTGTATGCCGTATGAACCGGCTTTGTCGTAGGGGTGGAAATTATCAAGATAGTATTCTATCTCATCTTCTTCCAGGGAAGCGAAGGTAACTTTGGTGCAAGATACGAACGACTCGATGCGGTCTGCAGTGGTGATTGTAACTCCTGTGGCTACCTCGTGGGTATGTCCTGCCAGTTCTCGCAACATGGCCCCCGCCTCTTCACGGTCTTTCGGTTTGCCAAGAATTCTACCATCGTTAATAACAACGGTATCGGCAGTTATAATTAACTCATTAGACACTATTTTGCTGCGGTAAGCCTCCGCTTTCAACCGTGAAAGATATAGAGGCACATCCGTTGCCCTCATGTCTGCCGGATATTCTTCTTTGATTCCGCCGATGTTGACGTATGAGAACGGTATTCTTAGTTGTGACAGCAGTTCGCGTCTGCGAGGCGATTTGGAGGCGAGAAGAACCTGATATTTATTTAGATTGTCAAGCATAGCATATAGTAGTTTACCAACCGAAAGCCTTATCGGGATGCAGCCATTGGCCGTGGGCTTTCAGCACCTGTTCGACAACATCGCGCACACAACCGTGTCCACCGGTTAATTGCGATACATAAATCGCTGTTTCCCGTACTTCCGAGGCTGCGTCCCACGGAGCTGTCGGCAATCCGACATACCGCATGGGCCTTAAGTCCGGTATATCGTCGCCCATATACATAACTTCCTCAGGTATGAGTCCTTTCTCCTTAATCCATTGCTGCAGGCAAGGAAGTTTATGGGCTACCCCCTGATATATATCTTTGATTCCGAGAGCCTCGAACCGCACCTGTATGGCGCGTGTCTGTCCTCCGGTTATGATTGCCATGTGGAATCCCGCCTTTACCGCAAGTTGTAGTGCGTAGCCATCTTTTATGTTGACCATTCTTGTAGGTAGCCCTTCTTGACTTAGCGGTATGGTTGATGGAGACAATACTCCGTCAACATCGAAAACCATCCCTTTGATTTTTCCGAGATCGTAAGGTATCATTTTGATTGTCAAGTTATGTGTGATTTTTAGATCCTGTCCGCGACATCGGATTTGACGGCGATACGATTGTATCCTTGCCTGAAAAATTGTCGACCGAAATCTTTCTCTTTGATTATCCGGTCTCCATAAACCACCAGATCTATATCGAGGGGTACATCGCCTCGTTCTCGGGCTTCTGCCGTCCGTCCGAATTTAAGTTCCATCTCTTTAGCCATGGTCTCTATTTCGGATTGATTCATACTGGTATATGCCGAAGCCACAGCATTGACGTAATTGCGCGGGCCGCCATGATAATCGGGAGTCTCGTACAGTTCAGACGCCTTAAAATCTTCAAACGTCGCCGATAGCAATAGAAGCGCCGATTCGATATTGTTCTCGCGGTCGCCGCAGTTGGCGCCGAGGCTGATATAAATCAAGGGCATAGTTATATCATAATCGGGACTCTCCGTTGTCGGAACCCCGTTTTAGTGTTATGACTGTTATCTCGGGGGTCGCTCCGATTCTGAAAGGCATCCCAACTTCCCCCGAGCCGATGTTGACGTATAGATTCACCTCTTTGCCGGCCAGGTTCATAGACTTGTAAAGACCGCCCCAGAGTTTGTAGACATATTGGGAGGGAGACCATTTGAAACTGCCGTTCTTTATCTGAATCTGCATGGCGTGGGTGTGCCCGGAAAGTGTCAGGTCTATGTTGGTCTGGGCCGATACAACTTTTCGCCAGTGTTCGGGATTGTGGGTAAGCAGGATCTTGAACCGGCTATCGTTCAGGTTGAACAGTGAATCGGGATGCCGGGGATATGCCTTGGTCAGATCTCCGTACTGTTTGAAAGGAGGCTCACCCCAGTTCTCGGTGCCTATCAGCACTATGGAGTCAGTCTCTACCAACGCGCCGGTCGTACGGTCTTTGGTGATGAAAGTATGGGAGTTGTTCAGTAACCTCCATCCCA
Organism: uncultured bacterium; assembly: GCA_905214715.1. GTDB lineage: Bacteria > Bacteroidota > Bacteroidia > Bacteroidales > Muribaculaceae > Lepagella. The sequence goes on from CAJMMT010000001.1 coordinate 48,393, forward strand.
TCTCTCTTTCCCATTTGTCGAGCAGACGGTTATTGGCGAGTTTAAGATGCGGGTTGGGCCATTCTATATAATCGCCGTAATCGTGGTTACCCAATATGGAGTAAATACCATCAGGAGCCTTCAGTCTGTTGAGAACCGGCAGGAACGGACGCAACTCGGTGGTTTTGCGGTTCACGATATCGCCGGTAAAGAAAATTATATCCGGTTTCTGAGCGTTTATTGTGTCGACAAGTTTGGAAACGAATGTGGTGTCCTCACCCCATGTGCCCGTGTGAAGGTCCGAGAACTGCACGATTTTATAGCCGTCGAAGGCGGAGGGAAGGTGATCTGACCAGATTGTAACCGGTATCACTTCGATTTTGTGGCGTGTAACGGCCACTCCATACCACATGCTTCCGAAAGCCAGGATTCCGAGCGGAAGTCCGAACCAGAGTCCCAGAGGGTAAGACTTGCGTTTGAACAGGCACGGAATATGTCCTATCATTGAGAAGAGTGCTATAACCGCTTTCCCGAAATATATGCTCGTGTAAGCAAACAGCATCCACATAAGATGGAGTATGCCATCTTCCACATCACGTTTCGGAAGGAGATATACGACTATGAGGTAGACCCAACAAACCACTGCCGACCAGAAATATGCCCGTGGCAACCATACGGGTTTTGCAACGCGTTTTAAGTCGCGGTAAATTACCCAGTCGATCAGTACACTGACTATTAAAAGTATCAGAAATGATATAAAAGGAATTCTCATATTTTAGCCCCATTTCCCTGATATGTAAGTGTTCAAAATACATTTAAATGATTCCAAAACACTTACTATCGGTTAAAGTTGAACACTTACTTATAATTAGAAACTGAGGTGCGAAGGGCACATTGTTTAAACAATTCTCAATGATCAATTCCTCATTCCACACCTCCAAGTATTGCGCGGAGCTTGTTTTTCAGGGGGTTGGCATACATTATTAACATCATTTCATGCATGAAGTCCCGCTCTTCATCGGTAGCGTCGTCTACATCTATTTTGGAAAGTTGACTGCTGAAATACTCTTCCACTTCTTTCTTCTCTTCATCGGTATATTTGTGTTTGAAGCGGTTGGTGGAATGCAGGAGATCGAAAGCCACGTAGTTGATGGGAAATATCTCATATGAGCGATGTATGGCCTGATCTATGAGCGCGACGATGTATTTAGCCGATGTATTGGGATCGCGGAAAAGACCCAGTTCATCGATTTTGGCATTGATGCGGGGAGTAAGCTGAATATGTACTCTTCCTTTGAATTGGAGCATGCCGGTTTCCATGGAAAACAGATCATCGTGCGTAGACTTCTTGAATTCCGGGTTTCTGCGTCTCATCAGGAACTCCTTGACCTTAAGGTAGTCGTTAGGGTCGAATTCATAACTGAGCGAAACAGGCATCAGGTTGATTTCTTTCAGTTTCTCCATGAAATTTCCCTCACCGGCGTAAGAGAGCATCTTTACCAACGACTCCTGTGTATGGTCAGACGAATCTTTGGCGCGACCTTCGCGTTGCGCTATCCATACGGACTCATGTTTATCGAGTATGCAATGGTGTATATAGGCCGAAAGGTGTTTGGCCGCTTCGAGCGATTCGCGCAGACCTGTGTTGCGTTTCACAATCAAACTCTTGTTGAGCCTTACCAGGTCTTCAATCCATTGATATATCAACAGATTATTGCCTATCGCGATCTCAGAGGTCGGAAATCCCCTGCGAAGGAAGGAGAGGTTCAGAAACGAAGCGTCGAGAACTATATCGCGATGGTTGGTGATGAACGTATAGTTGATTCCCGGATTATAATATTTCACGCCTCCGAGAGTGATTCCGGAAGTGGTCTTGTTGGCCAGCAGTTCCAGAAAAGGATACATCACCTTCTGTTGTAGGTCATGCTTGTTATCGATTTTCAGCAACTCTTCTATGATATCGGGTATGGTGTCTTCGGGCATGACATATTTCACGGCATGCAGAAAGCCGGGTTCCTTTACCAGTTTCTCCATCTTCTGATGGAAAATGGTATCATCATATGGAGCGATATCACTGAAATCTTGTTGATGTAGACTCATGGTATATGTAATCTATCTTTGCGGGTGCTTACAAAGTTAATCTCTTTGGTCTAAACACCATTCTCTTTTTAAGAATTATTAAGAATGGTGTTATAGAATGTTTGGATTTTACTCCTATTCACCCGAAGAGGATTTGTTTTTAGAATTTCGAAGCCCTGTAATATAGCAGCAATCCTATTATAAGGTAGACCGCATTGGGAATCTCCATGGCTATGAATGGAGTGGTAGCTCCTGAAATTGCAAATGTACTTGTAACCGTAGAGAAAAGGATATAACTGAAGCTCAGGCCGAGACCTATTCCTATGTTCATGCCCATTCCCCCTTTTACCTTTTTGCATGAAAGCGACATCCCTATCAGGGTAAGGATAAAAGCCGCCGCCGTGGAGGCATATCTCTTTTCTTTTTCTATTTCGAACCCTTTGATGTTGGCAACCCCACGCGCTTTCTGCTTATCGATATACTCTGTCAGCTGAGGTGTTGTGAGAGTCTCCTGGTCCTGAACTGAAATCAGGAAGTCTTTAGGTTCTATAGGAATCACACTGTCTATCTGATATCCGCGTGTGATTTTCTCTTTCATGCCGTCGAACTCCCTTATTGTATAAGACTGAAGTTTCCAGTGATAGGGATGTATCGAATCATATTGGGCGGTCTGGGCAGTCAGCCTCGATACGAGAGTCATGCCGTCAAATTTGTCGAGCGAAAAACGGAAGCCCATTTTGTTGGCGTTTTCGAATCGCCCTATATAGGCCACAACACCGGGGCTGACCATCAACTGTATGTTTTCACCGGTCTGCACCGACTTGTTTTTTACATACTTGTTGGTGTAGTTTATACGGTTGATATTGGTGGGTGGGATGATATAGTTCGATAGGGCGAAGGTAAGGGCGGCGATCACGGCTGCACCTATCATATATGGACGCAATAACCTTGAGAAAGACACGCCACTCGATAGTATCGCTATTATTTCGGAGTTACCGGCCATTTTTGTGGTGAAGAATATCACCGATATGAAGACAAACAGAGGTGACAGTTGATTCGCGAAATAGGGCAGGAAGGATGCGAAATAGTCAAAGATGGTTTCTTTCAGCGGCGCGTTCAAAAAGGCATCGAGCTTCTCAGTGATGTCGAACATCGCTATTACGGCCAGCAATAGGAGGGTGGCAAGAAAATATGTGCCGAGGAATTTCTTGAGAATGTATAGGTCAAGAATTTTCAGCAAAGAATGTGAATGCCGGCTCCTTTCCCCTTTGACCTTCCGGAAAGGGGAGAGCGACATGGGCGGTATAGCTTTGATGCTGACTCTCCTGAAAATTTTCATCTTGTATTGACTGCGATCGTGAATCAGAGCCTTGTGGTTACCCGTTCTACCATTTCTTTCTTCCACTCCGCGAAATCACCATCCATTATATGGCGGCGCGCCTCGCGTACCAGCCAAAGGTAGAAAGCCAGATTGTGGATAGAGGCTATCTGCATGCCGAGCAGTTCGTTGGCCACAAACAGGTGGCGAACGTATGCGCGGCTGTATTCATGGTCGACCCATGCGGCACCTTCCGGATCGAGTTCCGAGAAGTCGTCAGCCCATTTTTTGTTGCGCATGTTCATTATGCCGCGGCTTGTAAACAGCATTCCGTTGCGTCCGTTTCTGGTTGGCATCACACAGTCCATCATGTCCACTCCACGGTCGATAGCCTCAAGAATATTGGCCGGGGTACCTACTCCCATAAGGTAGCGCGGGCGGTCGGCAGGCAGAATGTCGTTTACCACCTCTATCATCTCATACATCTTTTCGGTAGGCTCCCCGACGGCAAGTCCTCCTATGGCGTTGCCGTCGGCGCCGAGGTCTGCGATCATCCGTGCGGATTCTTTGCGCAGATCCGGATATACACATCCTTGGCATATTGGGAAGTACGCCTGTCTGTAGCCATATAGACCTTCGGTCTCGCGATATCGTTTCCACCCCCTTTTCAACCATGAGTGAGTGAGGTCGAGCGACTTTCTCGCGTAACTGTAGTCGGCATCTCCTGGGCAGCATTCATCGAGCGCCATCATTATGTCCGCGCCGATAACGCGCTCTATGTCTACTACATTCTCGGGGGTGAACAGGTGTTTTGATCCGTCTATGTGGCTACGGAACCATGCTCCCTCTTCGGTCAGCTTCCTGTTAGATGCAAGCGAAAATACCTGAAAGCCACCCGAATCGGTAAGAATCGGGCGGTCCCAGGCATTGAATTTGTGCAATCCTCCGGCCCGTCTCAATATGTCAAGTCCGGGTCTGAGGTAGAGATGATATGTGTTGCCGAGAATTATCTGGGCCTGTATGTCTTCGCGCAGTTCACGCTGATGCACGGCCTTTACGCTCCCGACAGTCCCCACGGGCATGAATATCGGGGTTTCGATTTTGCCGTGGTCTGTGGTTATCTCGCCGGCCCGGGCAGCTGAACCGGGGGCAACTGCCTCAAGCTTGAACTCCATGGGTTACTTGTTGATGAGGCCGTTTTTGCGGAATACTTTTTCGATTGCTTCCAGAGAGCGTGTAACCTGCTCTTTGGTGTGGGTAGCCATCAGCGAGTAGCGTATCAAGGTGTCGTTGGGCGCAACGGCCGGTGTAACCACCGGGTTTACGAACACTCCCTCTTCAAGCAGGTCGTGTGTTACCTTGAATGTCTTGTAGTCATCGCGTATGAAAAGCGGTATGATAGGGGTGGAGGTATGACCTATTTCAAGCCCCATGGCACGGAAATTCTCGAGGGCATAGTTGGTTATGTCCCACAGATGTGTCTGACGTTCAGGTTCGGCCAGCATGATGTCGAGCGCGGCATTGGCGGCCGCTGTCGAAGCCGGGGTGATGGATGCGGTGAAGATATAGCTTCGCGAGTGGTGGCGAAGATAGTTGGTGATCTCCTTGTCGGTGGCTATGAAACCACCCAGTGATGCGAAAGACTTCGAGAATGTGCCCATTATCAGGTCTACATCGTCGGTGAGACCGTAATGGTGCACTACGCCACGCCCTCCTTCGCCGAAGACTCCTATGCCGTGGGCCTCGTCTATCATAACCGATGCATTGTATTTCTTGGCCAGACGTACAATCTCGGGAATGTTGGCCACATCGCCCTCCATGGAGAATACGGAATCTGATACAATCAGCTTTATTTTCTCGGGATCGCACTTCGCCAGCTGTTCTTCAAGCGATGACATGTCGTTGTGCTTGTACTTCATCGGTACGGAGAACGACAGACGACGCCCCTCGATGATCGATGCGTGGTCCTGTTCATCGAGAATTATGTAGTCGCCACGGCCGGTAAGGGTAGAAACTACGCCCAGATTCACTCCAAATCCTGTGGAGTAAAGCATCGCGTCTTCCTTACCCATATAATCCGCTATGCGCTCTTCAAATTTTTTGTGGATGTCGAGTGTACCGTTCAAGAACGGCGAGCCGGCCATGCCGGTGCCATATTTCTTGGTAGCTTCTACGGCGGCCTCTATTACCTTAGGATGATTGGTGAGGCCCATATAGCTGTTGGACCCGAACATCAGAACCTTTTTGCCGTCCATCATCACCTCGGTGTTCTGCGAACTGGAGATGGGACGGAAATAGGGATAGATTCCTGCCGCCTTTGCTTTCTGGGGCGCATCGTAGCGTCCAAGCTTCTCTTGTAATGGCTTCATTTTCCTGTTTTGATATGCATTCAGACTACAAAGTTAACAATTTTTTTTTGGACTTGACAATAAATGTCTATATTTGGCCCGGGAACTCCGGAACATACCGGAGTTCCGACAACCCCGTTAGATTCCCAATAGCTTCAATAACTTCAATACCTCCAATAACTCCGATATGAGTAACCCTGCTTTCAGCGACTTCAGAAAACTTCTTGCCAACGATCGCACAGTAAGAAGATTTATAAATGACAAACCCATAGGTAGAGACACCCTGACCGAACTGGTAGACCTCACAAGACTTTGTGCCAGCGGCCGTAATGCCCAGCCGCTACGTTATCGTCTGGTATGTAATCCCGATGAATGCGCCGGAATATACCCCCTGCTTAAGTGGGCCGGGTATTATACGGATTGGGATGGTCCGGAGGCCCCCGAACGTCCCGTGGCATACATGGTGCAGTGTCTCGATACCACACTTGGTAACGATGTATTGTGTGATGACGGTCTGCAACTGCAGGCGATTACTCTCGGCGCGCGCACATTGGGGATTGGATGCTGCATCATAAAAGCGTTCAATGCGCCTGCGTTGGCCGAGGCACTCGGTATTCCCGACCGTTATAAACCGCGCTATGTGCTCGCCCTCGGTTATCCTGCCGAGGAGCCGATTATCGTAGATATGCCGTCGGATGGCGATTTCAGATATTTCCGTCGTGAGGACGGTTGCCATTGCGTGCCCAAGCGCCCGCTTTCCGACCTTATTATATAACGGTATCCTCCGGCCGTCCCTCTTCTGCATGCTCTGGAATGATATTTTTGACACAATTTTGACAAAAAAGACACATCTTGACTTTAGGATGTGTCTTTTTTATTTGCTTAACCTATAGTTCGTTATGATATTATGATAAAAAAGAAATGCCCGATTGAAACTTTTAGCCTTTAATTTGTTAATACTTTGAGCGAACGGATAAGACAACTATCCTGAGGACTATCGCCGGTGCGATGTCCCTGATGTCGAAGCCGGAAGCAATAACCGAAATCAAGAATAAAAACTATTAAAATAAAAATACATTATGGGAAAAATAATTGGTATAGACTTGGGAACCACCAACAGTTGCGTAGCGGTACTTGAAGGTAAGGATCCGGTAGTGATTCCTAACAATGAAGGTCGTAACACAACCCCGTCGGTAGTTGCATTTGTCGACGGTGGCGAACGTAAGGTGGGCGATCCTGCAAAACGTCAGGCCATCACCAATCCTACCCGCACAATCTATTCTATAAAACGTTTCATGGGCGAGAAGTGCTCTCAGGTCGAAGACGAGATCAAGAGAGTGCCTTACAAAGTTGTATGCCAGAACGACATGCCTAAGGTAGACATCGACGGACGCGACTACACTCCGCAGGAGATATCTGCCATGATCCTTCAGAAGATGAAGAAAACCGCCGAAGATTATCTGGGTCAGGAAGTGACCGAGGCTGTCATAACAGTCCCCGCATACTTCGACGACTCCCAGCGTCAGGCTACCAAGGAGGCCGGCGAGATAGCAGGCCTTAAGGTGAAACGTATCGTAAACGAGCCTACGGCGGCCGCTTTGGCTTATGGTCTTGACAAATCTACCAAAGAACAGAAGATAGCGGTCTTCGACCTTGGCGGCGGTACTTTCGATATCTCTATTCTGGAACTTGGCGACGGTGTGTTCGAGGTTAAGTCGACCAACGGCGATACCCACCTCGGCGGCGATGACTTCGACCACGTTATCATAGACTGGCTCGCCGATGAATTCAAGAAAGACGAAGGTGTCGACCTGCGTCAGGATCCGATGGCTATGCAGCGTCTCAAAGAGGCTGCCGAGAAAGCCAAGATCGAGCTTTCCAGCTCTACAAGCACCGAAATCAACCTTCCGTATATCACCGCTACAGCTTCCGGCCCGAAGCACCTGGTAAAGACTTTGACACGTTCCAAATTCGAACAGCTGTCTGAGAAACTTATCGATGCCGTAGCAGAACCTTGCATCAAGGCCCTTAAGGATGCAGGTCTTTCCGCTTCTGAAATCGACGAGGTTATTCTTGTAGGTGGATCTACCCGTATTCCTGCTATTCAGGAAAAGGTTAAACAGCTTTTCGGCAAGGAACCCAACAAGGGTGTGAACCCCGACGAGGTTGTGGCCATAGGCGCAGCCATTCAGGGTGGAGTGCTCAGCGGCGATGTCAAAGATGTGCTTCTGCTCGACGTTGTGCCTCTGTCTATCGGCATCGAGACCATGGGCGGTGTGATGACGAAACTTATCGATGCCAACACCACTATCCCGACCCGTAAGAGCGAGACATTCTCTACAGCTGCCGACAACCAGCCCGAGGTAACCATCCGCGTGCTGCAGGGCGAACGTCCTATGGCTGCCGACGACAAGCTTCTGGGTGAATTCAACCTTGGCGGTATCGCACCCGCACCGCGTGGTGTGCCTCAGATCGAGGTTACCTTCGAGGTAGATGCCAACGGTATTCTTAACGTATCGGCCAAGGATAAGGCCACAGGCAAGGAACAGAGCATCCGTATCGAGGCTTCTTCAGGTCTTAGCGAGGAGGAGATCGCCCGTATGCGCGACGAGGCCAAGGCCAACGAAGCCGCCGACAAGAAAGCGAAGGAACGCGTCGACAAACTCAATCATGCCGACTCCATGATCTTCCAGACCGAGAAGCAGCTCAAGGAACTTGGCGACAAGATTCCGGCCGACAAGCTGACTGCCGTAAACGCTGCCCTCGACAAACTGAAAGAGGTTCACAAACAGCAGCTCGTGGAAGACATCGACGCAGCCGAGAAGGCACTTACCGACGCTCTCCAGGCAGCAAGCCAGGACATCTATAACGCTCAGCAGGCCGCATCGGCAGCCGGTGCCCATCAGGGCGAGGCTCCCAAAAACAACGGCGGCGACGAAAAAGATGTAACCGACGTCGAGTTTGAGGAAGTGAAATAATCCATCGATTCAGAAATATCTAAATCTATATAAATGGAGTGTAACCCAATCGGTTACACTCCATTTGTGTTTTTATGTTCTGTAGGGATAGAAGGATTTTGAATTATATTCGCTATATTTGTTTTTAGAGAGTCTACTTATAGAAAGTGCAGTTAGAATTTTTACATTTTTTATCAGCCTACAGACCGTCGATAGAGAAGAGGTGTCATCTCCGAGGGTACCTTCGGATGGATAGCTTGGAACGCATATGGTGGAGGAGAGATACTATTATAAGTGGATATCGGAACCGTAATTAAGCTATGAGCGAAGTACAGAAGATATCGATACGATTCTTTGACGACCGCGAAGTACGGGCTGTCTGGGATGAAACGGGTGCCAAATGGTGGTTCTCGGTACTTGATATAGTAGGGGTGCTCAACGCACAGGATGATTATTCCAAGAACCGCAATTACTGGAAGTATCTGAAAAACAAACTCCGCAAGAATGGAAGCGAGTTGGTTAGTGCCACTAACCAACTGAAACTGCTTGCCTCTGATGGGAAACGCTATCTCACAGATGTACTTGACAATGCCGGTGTCATAACTCTGGCTAAGAGTTTCTCAAACAATAAGGCGTCCAGGTTTATTGAATGGTTCTCCAACAGCGACGAGAGTATTGACGGTAAAAGCCGGTCGAAAGCATACGCTTTGTTTGAGAGCAGCCTTATCGACAGTATCGAGATCGGTACGGTGAAAGGATTGCAGCAGATTCATGCTTACCTTTTCGGAGGTCTTTATGATTTCGCCGGACAGATCAGAACTGTCAATATCGCTAAGGGTGGTTTTCAGTTTGCGATGGCGCAATATCTGGGTCAGACCTTGGCTGATGTTGAACGTATGCCGGAGGATTCGTTCGAAAATATCATTGATAAGTATGTTGAAATGAATGTCGCCCATCCGTTCAGAGAAGGCAACGGTCGCGCCACCCGCATCTGGCTCGATCTCATACTGAAGAAAAATCTGCAACTGTGCATTGACTGGAGTCACGTCGACAAACGTAAATACCTCGAAGCTATGACGCGTAGCGTTACCGATCCGACTTCCATAAAAGATTTGCTCCGGTCGGCGTTTACTGACAAGATTAACGACCACGACACCTTTATGAAAGGTATCGACTACTCATATTATTATGAGCAAGAAGAATGATCATATATCGCAAAAGGGAAGATCTGTTCAGCCTTTTTTCGTAACTTTGGCGTTGAATAAGAAAAGATTATAGTATATGTCGGAAGCAGATATGAATAGTTATCGACTCACGTCGATGGAGGAGCCGGGCGACGAGCGCATGGCTCAGATTATGCGTGAGGTCGCTGAAGATGCCCGCGAAAGCACCCGCCGGGCTGCAGAGCGTGTGGCCGCTGGGATTGAGGCTGCCTCACAGGCGGCTCAAGAGAAATGGGGCGATGCCATAAACAGAATAAAGAATGGCAGCAAGTAATCATCGCCCTGTTCTGATTGTGATTGCCGGACCCAATGGGGCGGGTAAGATTTCCGTAACTTCCAAGATACTGCATCAAAGATAATAAAATAGAGTGCGATCCAATGGATCGCACTCTATTTTATTATCTTACGATTCTTGTTGATGATTGTTTTCAAAGGGATGGAGAGGGGTTCAGATCCACTGCCGCGAGGGTATTGATCGCGAGAGTATTAATTATGTAGAAATTGGTTATAATTGCTGAAAAATAGGTAGGACATATCTGGGTATAAACATTAACTTTGCAATGAAGTTGTTTTTACTTCATTATCTTTGCCATTGAGATCGACTTGATTGAAAAACTGAATTTGATTGTTTTACGTATGAAAAAGACACTGACGATAGTATTAACATGTATAATGACTTTCAATATCATGGCACAGCAGAAGATAACCCAGACAGCCGGGCGCGACGCACTCGGCGACTTCGCCCCGGAGTTCGCCCATCTTAACGACGACATTCTTTTCGGTGAGGTATGGAGCCGTAACGACATTCTTTCTCTGAGAGACCGAAGTCTCGTTACAATCACCTCGCTCATATCGCAGGGTATCACCGACAGTTCGCTTACATATCATCTTCAGGAGGCGAAAAAGAACGGTATAACCCGCACGGAAGCCGCTGAGATCATCACTCATATAGCTTTCTATGCCGGCTGGCCTAAAGCGTGGGCCGCTTTCCGACTCGCAAAAGATGTATGGGCCGATGAGACCGCCGCATCTTCGGCTAAGGAAAAATTCCAGCAGGAGATGATATTCCCCATCGGTGAGCCTAACACGGCATACGCCAAATATTTCATCGGCAACAGCTATCTCGCTCAGATTTCTTCGCAACAGATACCTTTTGCCAATGTAACTTTCGAGCCGCGTTGCCGTAACAACTGGCACATGCATAAGGCTAAGAAAGGGGGAGGCCAGATGCTTGTCGGAGTGGCCGGACGCGGATGGTATCAGGAAGAAGGGAAACCTGCGGTGGAAATCCTTCCCGGTACTGTAATCAACATTCCTGCTAATGTAAAACACTGGCATGGGGCAGCCAAGGATTCATGGTTCGCCCATCTCGCGTTTTCGGTCCCGGGGGAGGAAACAGAAAACGTATGGCTTGAACCTGTAAGCGATGCGGAATACGATCTGTTGCCGTAGTCGGACATTCGCTTAAAATTGCAGAGGTAAATAGGGAAAAGTTTTAATTGCCGATTATTGAAGTGATTAAAACTTTTTTTTGTCAACTTGTAAAAAAAAATGTAGCGCACTATTGCGGCATTTATAGGAGTTATATAAATTCGCATTGCTTTTGGGTATCGAGACATGACCGCAAGGTTATTCATCCCTTGTTTAGTCGCCTCTGCCCCATAGTATGTATTTTATGATAATCAGGGGGATGCTCCCGTAAGTTTAGAAAAATGGTATACAGATTCAAACTGGTGAGCGACGAAGTAACAAACTTTAGTCGCGAAATTGAAATTGATTCCGAATCAACCTTTTTGCAGTTGCGCAACACTATTCTTGAGAGTGTAGGGTATTCTAAAGACGAACTCGACTCATTCTTCCTTTGCGATGACGACTGGCAGCGTGAAGAAGAGATAACACTTGAGGATATGGGCTCTTCAAGCGATCAGGATATATGGCTCATGGAAAACACTCCTGTTTCGGAACTGATAGAAGAAGAAGGGCAAAAGCTCGCATTCGTGTTTGATTACCTCACAGAACGCTCCTTTTTCATGGAGCTTAAGGAAGTGATTCCGGGTAGAAACCTTACCGAACCGATCTGCACTATAAAACGCGGTAAGGCCCCTGCTCAGAAAGTGGACATGCAGGAATTCGATGCTAAGGTCGATCAGGCCGCTGCCGCCAAACTCAAAGAGACGGAACTTGATGCCGAATTCTTCGGCGACACGGAGTTCAACGAAGATGAACTCGCCGAAGGTTTCGATGATATGGACATCTGATTCTTTAAACTTTTTTATTCATGTTTTTTCACTTGGATCTGCCTTAGGGCAGGTCCTTTTGCGTATATGGCGTTTCCCAAAATGTTAAAATTAAGAATTTTGTAATAAATCCTTGTTTCAAATTGAACTATAAACTTGAAACGTTTGTTAAAATAATGTAACCACGATACGAGCGGTGGCCTTGGGTATCATTTTATGAAGCTATCGGTATCTGGCAAGCCGTAAACAACGGAGACACACTCCAATAACTTAAAACCGAAGGCAGCCAAAACATGTCTGTCTGTCATCAGAAGAACTCAAAACTTATGATTACGGAGCAAGTAATAAAGGAGATATACAAAAAATTCAAACGTGCGCCTAAAAACATAGACGACTTGAGAATACCATATTTCGTAGAATTGCTGAAACATCACAATCTCGTTTACGAAAACGATGAGCTGATTGTCGGTTCGCTCGAAGAGTTCAATCCCTTCCGCCGTCTGTTGGCCCGGCGCTTGCGCGGCATACTTGAATTCGATCGCCATGTGGCTTTCGTTACTCCGGCTCATATTCTTTTTCTTGGCAAAAATGACAATTCCGTTCAGGTGCATATGAAGCCCGACAACAAGGGCAGTATTCTTGATCGGTTGTTCGCACGTTGCTGATAAAGGCCCGATAGCCATTTAAAGATATAGGCATGTTTAGTTTTCATAGTAATTAGCAGTAACACAACTCCACTATACATCATACTCTTATATCCAATAACCTGAACATCGGCGGCCCGATAGAATGAAAGCCGCATAAAGAAGAGGTTGCGCCAGTAATGCGATATTACCGCGCAACCTCTTCTTCAGTTAGTTGTGAGTTTTGAGTTGTGAGTTTTAAGTTGTTAGTTGTCTTTAAAGACTTTATAGACTCTAAGGACTTTAAGAACTTTAAGAACCTTAAACCCCTTAAGCCTTACAAAATCAATTGCTACCAACCATAATCTTGATTACCTTTCCGTTACGGCGAACCAGATATACTCCGGGTTGCAGTTGACGGTTCAGCTGAACGCCCGAGGCGAACCGGCCTATCAGATACCCTTCGGCAGAGAATACCTCTACTTCGTCGTTGTCAGTATCTATTTCTACAGTTGATGTAGTGAGTTGTTCGGTGCCATATACCCCTAACTCATAGATCGAGTTGCCATAGCCGGTGTGGCGCTTGTAGGCATATATGCGCACATACTTGGCCGCTACCGGGTCGAAATCGATAGTCTCCTCGCCACCTTTGCCGTTTTTCACTTCCTTGGCTACTATCCAGGTATCGCCGTCGGTCGATACATCCACGCTGTAGTGGTCAGCATAGGCACCTTCCCAGGAGATTACAACCTTATTGACTCTGAACTGATTCTCCAGGTCTACATATATCCATTGGTTGTCATCCCATTCGCTTTCCCAGCGAGTCTGCATATTCATATCGGTGGCATTGTCGGCCACATTACCGTCTCTTGAAGAGGATGCCACGGCATGCTTACCCGAGGCAAGATTGGCCTCCGTTACATCGCGCACCTCCACGTAAGCGGTGGCCATACCTGAGAAGTCCAGAGTGTAATCTCCGCGTCTGTGAGCCGTGAAGCGCATGGTATTCTTGTCGAACCACGCTGCATCCCCGTCAACCGCACCTCCATCTCCATCGGTGATGGTAACGCTATAGTCGGTTGCATCCAGTGGATAGAGACCTCCGAATTGGTTCAACCCTTCTACCTCCATATCTACTGAGCCACCGGTCAGAATCATGCTTTTCTCAGGCGACACGGTCAGCGATTTAAGCTTGGCCGATTCCTCTACAAGAAGGGTAGTGGAGGCCGACATATCGCCGCGCGTGGCCGTCAGTGTGTGTACGCCATAAGTAGTGGGAGTGAAGTAACCATCGCTCCACTTGCCTTCCGGTGTGGAGCTCCATACTATGTCGGAAAGCGAAACAACATCGCCCCCGAAAGTAACGCCCGTGGCCGATACCGGTACCTTGTCGTTCTCCAGTGCTATTGTGGGGGCACTTATGCCAAGACCGATTATTTCATCGGCCGAAGCATCGCTTCTAACGCCGGACACTTGCAGTTCATACATGGAATATCCGTAAGCCGATCCGCGGGTTATGCCCTGCATCTTCACATATCGGCCTTTGGCGGCAAAAGGATGGCTGGCCGCCCCCTGTCTGTTAAGGCCGCGCTGCTCGTATACTGTCTGCCAGGAATCTGCTTTCGTGGGGTCGCTGCCATCAGGCGCCACGAGGATATCGTAATCCGACCCGTATGCGGCCTCCCAGATTATGGTCGACGATGTAATGAAATAATCGGCTCCGAGGTCTACATATATCCATTGGTCGTCGCTGTGTTGCGAACCCCACCGCGACCCTTCGTCACCATCGGTGGCATTGGCCGCCAATGTGCCGGCGTTCTCCTCGCTGCTGACTTTCACAGGTTTGTGAAGGGCTACGTTGGGAAGTGCCGGGTAAACCATCAGTGTAACCTCGTCGCTGAGTCCTGCGGCCTCGGCTTTCAGAGTATAGCGTCCCGGGGCGGTGAATGTCAGCCCGGCAGGGTCTGTCTCCACTGTATTGCCTTGGCTGTCGGTAGCGGTCCATACGGCATCGGGAGAGGTGACTGTTCCGTATTGGTCGGTCATTTCAAGACCCGGGGAGCAGGTGCTTCCCACTTCTATGAAGGCGGGAGTGTCCGTTATGGCGAGCGTTTGCCCCACTGGCTTGTCGTTCACCTCTATGCGCAGACTTGCGCTCAGCTCGCCTGAAACGGCTGTAACGTTGATGTGTGAGCCTCTTGCGGCCGAAGCTGGAACTGTCAGTTTCCCGGCCTCTATATGCGCGTTGTTGTCCGCGCTCCAGATTATTGCGGCGTCATCTATCGAGGCTCCGTATTGGTCCAGTACACGTCCCGAGATTAAAAGATCGCTTCCGGGTGGCGTTATCAGACCTTCGGCCGAAGTCAGTTCGATGCTTTCGGGCACACTTTCGTCGCGGAAAGCGGTCATTCCCGGAGCGGCCTTCACTTTGCGGATAAGCTCGCCGTCGCGGTAGAAATTCACTGTGCGTTCGCTGTCGCCGGGATTGTATACCATATACGTTTCGGTGCCGTCGGGGCGCACATACAGGTTGGCAGTAGGGCAGTCGGTGTGTACCGTGAAATCTATGTCGCCGTAGGTAAGGTGATTGTGGATAACGAAATAGGATATATGCCCCGTATCGACTCCGGTGGCTATGCCGAAGCCCCCCTCAAGAGCCTGGTTGAATATCGAGGCTGCCTCCTCGGGATTGCTGCGCTCCATGTAGCAGAGCACCACATTGCCCACCGACTGGTCGGCGAGAGGATCACCCTCGTCGGTCTTCTCAAACCACTTGTAGCCCGTTGCGTCGCGCATCTGTTCGTAATCCCACTTGGCGAATTCCAGGTCTTCCGACAGATAGTTAAGGCAAGGTGATACAGGCATCCACTGTATGGAATGCATCCAAAGAGCGTCGCCCGAGAACCATGTCCACCATCCTATACCCTTCGAGGTAAGGTTGGTGTTGTAGGGATGCTCATACTTCGTATAGTCGTAGTTATGCTGTCGTCCGGGGTGTATATGGTCGCGGTCGAACCAGTATTCGGCCGTACCCCGGCTTTCGGTGAGCCAGCCGAATATTCCGGCGTCGCGCATCTCGTCGTCGCCCAATGCGACGCCGAGCAGATACATCCCTCCCCAGCCCTGCATGGCTTCCGACGATGATTCCTGACCGTTGCCGTTGTCGTTCACGTGGTCGCCCATGCCGCCGGCGTAAGAGTGTCCGGCCCAGGGATCGAGTGTTCTCAGGAACGGGAAACGGCTGTCCTCATGGTCATAGTTTGCATAATCCTTGGCTATCATGGTCAGGATTTCGCCATAGCCGTCGCGGAACGACTTGTCTTCGAGGGCCAGCAAGGCCGAGGCGTAAAGCAGATAGCCGTAATGGAAATGATGGTCGTTGAAAGCGTCGCTGTCGTAGCTTACGTCGAAGCCGAGCATACCGCCCCAACGGGGATAGTAGGAATAGAACTTGGTGTTCTCGCCCGGTGTGTAGGTAAGCCAGTCGGCAAGTGCGTCGCGCAGTTTCGATTTGGAGGTCTCGTAGAGGTCCATGTTGCCCGTCTCCTTGGCGAAGGTCATGTTGAGGGCCATCTGAATCAACCCCTTGCCTCCCCAGTAAGTATCGTCGCCGAATGAGCCGCCGCGTGCATATTTCTCTATCAGCGAGCGCATCACTGCCGGGTCGTAACCGTTGGTGGCCGAGTTGCCGGTCTGTGGACTTTTGTAATAGGGGAGCATACCGCTGAACCGGTATGCGTAATTGAAATGTCCGTTGTCGGCTGTCGCCATCTTCAGAGTTCCACGGGGCGACAGATACTCCTTGCCGATGAATGGAAGCGATTCGGCTACCGCATATTTGTAGGCGTGAGGTAGGAAGCCTTGCATTACCGGTGCCTGCGCCCCTTTTTCCCTAAGATTTTCGGCCGTTACCTGCCATTCGGTGTTCAGTAACGATTTCTGAGTATCATATTTCCAAGTCACTTCGGTAGACCTTACCACAGATGCCGCGAAAGGCTCGTAGAGGTCAAGGTCTTCTTCTGTCGTCAGCAAGGCCACCGAAAGCCAGCTTGCTCCATGTATCAGCAGGAAGCCATCCTTCATTTCGGTTGTGGCGCCCTTGTCGAAATAAAGTCCGTAGAGGTCGTCTCCTATGCGGGCGGTCATTTTACCCCCTTTGCCTGAAAGTTCTGGAGTAGCCGAGAAGGCTATGCTTGGTGTGAGGCCGTCGAATTCTATCCAAGTGAAGGGAGAGCCGTGAGAGAGGGTAGCTGACATAGATTCGTTTCCTGCGGTGGAGGGGAACAGTATCTCTACGTCCCAGTCGTGCCAATCGTGGGCGCGTGCCTCCGCTGCCGTGAAGTTCTGTGCCCCTACGGTCAGCGATGAGCGCGACTTAACCTCGGTGCCGTTGTCATACCAATATGACGGGTAGTGGATTTCAAGGCCGGCTTCGGATGTGCGGCACATGGCCGGGTAGCTCCACAATGCTCCTGAGAATTGACTGGCTAAAAGGTCGGTCCACCAGTCGTTGGTAGGTATCGGACGCTGGTTGCCCTCTTTGTCGGTCTCGTCGGCATAAATTTTGCGGGTCAGCATTTTGGTGGCGTTGAAACCGGAGTGTTCGTCGGTCTTGGCTTTGTAGGAGGGAGGGTAGGGGGCGTACGACCCCTTGCCGGCGGTTACCGGAGCCTGTGCCGCGAGGTATGGTGTGGCGCAACACAGCAATAAACCTGTAAGAGATAGTTTGCAGAAATTGTTCATGATTCAAACAGCAATCTTTTAAAATATTTTTAAAGACAGCCGCCGCGTATTATATCTGGTAATGCGCGGCGGCTGTTATGATAGGAATAACTCCAATAAATCCAATTATTCCAATAGTTCCAATTAAAGAATTACCTTGGCGACTTTGTTGCCCTGGCGACGGATAAAGATACCGTTTTCGGGGTTGGCGACGCGAACGCCCTGAAGGTTGTAGTACTCAACCTCAGCTTCGACAGTTTCTATAGCCCGGACACCTACTGTAGGACCGTCAGACTCGGAACCTACAACGTATTCTACGGGTGTTTCCATAGTGCCGAGTGCGATAGGTATGAAGAATATAATGTTCAGCTTTTCGCCACCATTGAATTCCTTGTTGATGTTTGTGGTGCGGATTCCGTTTTCAAGAGTAGATTCATAATGCACGCCATCAAGCAATATGGAACCATTGACTGCACCTACGGGTTCGCCATTGGGGAAATCATATTTGGCGATCACAGTAAGAGTCTTGTCTTCGTTGTAGGTTATGCTGTAGTTGATGGTATACGGATATTCCTTAGGTTCACCGGCAGTCATTTCCTGAGTTACAACACCTGTTACGTTGCCTTTGAAAGTCTGACCCTTGGGATCGATAGGATCTACGGGAGTATCGCCATTGTTATAGAAGTAAACGTTGGTTATGTAAATTTCAGATAGATTGCCCTGGTCGAACTTGATCTGGAAGATATCGGCGAGATTCACACCGGCTTCCGTGAAGTAGCTGAGAGGTACATCGTAGCTGTTCCATTCTTTCACCTTGACATCGGTTGCGATCCAACTTCTTTCATTTCCCGGAGAAATGGGAGTGAAACCGAACCCGGTTTCAGCAGTGGGATAGCAATCCACGTGCATATAGTTGCATTTGGTTATGTCAAGATGAGGATTTAGTTCCCATCCGAGATAATTGAAGTTCAAGAATTTGTACACCTGCTTGCCTTCAACCTCAATTACAGATGCCTGAGTACTCTGACCCCATCCGCCGATATTGAAAGCGGTAACGGCTGTATAAGCTGAACCGAATACAGAAATCACATCATCGGCGGCAGTGGTGGGTAGGGGTACTGTTTTAGGAGAAAGATCTTCTTTCTCGGGAGCTACCCATGCTTCGTCTACGTTCGAGTAGTATATGTCGTTGAAATAAATAACTGCGTCGGCCGAGCCATTTTCAAGAACGGCGGAGAATATATACCCTTTTCCATCCCCTTTTTTATCCTCATCCCATTCCTTGGCAACTGTCGGGTAATACTCAGGTACATAAAGAGAGGTGGTGTTCCATTTCCCGGCATTCTCGGCGGTTACCTCAAACGAGTAGTTTTGTTCTGTTACTGCTGTCAGACGGATAGTGTATTTTCCCGTACCTTCGGCATACCAGCTGAAATTCAAGGTCGCATCGTGAAGATTGCCGGTGCTCAATCCTGATTCGAGATTAAGGCCCATAGAAGCGGCGGCTCCTCCGTCTGCTGCCTTGAAACTCATTACTTTTCCTTCTCCGTCGGGATTTGTAGCCGCAGGATCGTATCCTGCATTCCACCATCCATAATAGGAAACTCCTTGAGTTAAAGTGCCGTCGTTATAGACCGTGAAGTCGGCGGCGTTGGCGGTCATCATGGCGAGCATGACGGCTGCGGTTGTAAAAATTTGTTTCATGGTTAATATTATTAAAAGATTAACTGTATTTATGCTGATATAAGAGTGATACATCCCTCACCCCGCAGGTTTGCGGGATGAGGGATGCCTTCAATATCAATTTTTCAGTAACATCAAGAGTAAGTTGTAAGAAGTTTGATTACTTGACAACCTTCTTGTTGCCTACAACATACATGCCCTTAGTCAGACCTTCGAGAGCTTCGGCGGCGTTTACATTCTCCTTAAGAAGAACACCCTGCATATTGTAAACATTAACAAAGCCTTCGCCCTCTGCTACTGCGTTCACGCCTGTAGAAACGTCGCTACCGCTTGTGTAAACGTTAGCAAGAACTACATTCTGAGCAAGTTCCTTGTCATTGGCGCCACCGAAGCGGAATGAAATCTGAGCCATCGCTGCTTCAGGCAGAGCTGCTTCAAGATTGTTCCATTTTCCTCCGGTAAGATGAAGAGTGGCAGATGCTCCGTTATCATTATACCAAACCTGAACATCGCAATCGTTAACCGCAAACATGCTGAAGTGGAGCGATTTTCCAAGTTCTGCTGTTGCTTCTGCATTATTTGTTATACCATTCCATGCACCGCCAAGGTCAGAATTGTAAACGAAGACACAAAGGGCTTTTTCAAGGAAAAGACCTTCTTCGCCATTATCGAATGCCGAAAGTGTATGAACTTCCGCGCCTCCGTTATAATACTCGAAAGAGGCGGTGCTTGTTGATGTAGATGTGAAGATGGCTTTCTTTATATCATTGGCATTGGGAGTAGCAGGTGCCGGTACAAGATATACTGCGTAAGGTATTTCAACATCACCTGCTTTGGCCGTGAATGTTACGGAGTTCCCATTATTTATAGTCAGTACGCCATCAACAAAGGTCGCATTGTCGCTTACAGTGATTTCAGCTTCGATTGGTTGTCCAAGCTGGTCTTTGCAAGTTACGGTAACATTGCTTTCATTAGATGCAAGCAGCGTAGGCGATACAGTGAAAGTTTCAAGTACGAATTCCTGAGGAGCGGAGGCAGAGATGCTACGTATTTTTACTCCCCAGCCATAGTTTGTAGCGTCTGTGGGTTGGAATACGATATAGCGGCCTCTGGTATTGTCGGGAAGAACGGCTGTATTTTCTTTGTACTGGCCAAGACCTGTTGCGCTATAGGTAGCAGTGGTATTAAGAATATCAAGTGTCGGCTCTGCATCGGTTACGTAAATGTCATAAGCACTTGCTGCTGCACCTTCCCATGTGGTGGATACAGTACCGATAGATTCAGACTGGCCAAGGTCCACATAGAATCCTTGAATGCCTATGGCTTTATTCTCGTCGGTAGCCCATCCTCCTTCCGGAAAAAGATAGATATTGCTGGTGTTCTGAGGTTCCGCAGTCAACTTCTGAAGATCCTCTACATTGACTGAATAAGTTTCCTCTGCATCGTTTACTGTTTTTGTCCAGGTCTTGGCTTCACCGAGAAGGTAAACCGATTTCCCTGCCATCAAGTCCTGAGCGAACGCTGCGGCGGGGGCCATAAGCGCTATGGCGGCTGCGATTGTAAGTGTTTTCTTCATGTCGTTTTAAGTTTTGTGCCGGGGTGATTCGCTTTTGATGTGCCCCCGACACAGTTAAACAAACAGTAATTTATAGTTGGTATTTTGAAAAATATGTTGGTTACATCTGTGAAATCGTTCAACGTATCGCTACCTTACGCCCGTCTATGATATAGATTCCTTTATCAAGTCCCTGAGTCGGGTTGAGATCCGATTGTGGCTTTACGATGCGTCCGTCTATAGTATAGATGGTGTGGGTGCCTCCGGCGGCACCTGTCATTCTTACGCCCGACCCGTCGGTAAGGCTCAATGTGGCGATACGTATGCCGCTCGGCTGGTAGGGGTTGGCATCGGCTATGCGTATTGTCTGCTCTCCTGCCGGAATCGTAACACTGATGTTTATGTCGTTGTAAACACTC
The DNA here is from genome assembly GCA_905214715.1 of uncultured bacterium. Lineage (GTDB taxonomy): Bacteria > Bacteroidota > Bacteroidia > Bacteroidales > Muribaculaceae > Lepagella. The sequence goes on from CAJMMT010000001.1 coordinate 69,536, forward strand.
AGGTCGTTGGGCAGTGTGAAAGTGCCGGTTTCGGCTAATGTCTCGCCGTCTGTGCCGTCGGCGTTTACAGCCAATACCTTGATGTTCGGATCGAAGCGCGTGGGTTCTCCCATGCCCGAAACACTTAGTTGCAGGGTGTAGCTGCCGCTCTGAGGTACATCGAAACGATAGTCGGCCGTGGCCCCTGCGTTGAAGCGAGAGATCTCGATGGGCAGAGGGTTACTCGGATCCTGAGTGCGGTCCATAACGCATCCGGTCTGTGTCCAGTAGTCGGCTGCCGATACTATTGTGTTGATGGCGTGGTATTTCTCTTCATCGAAATCAGGCATGTAGACGTAGACTATACCTTGCTGCGAAAGTTCGCGAGGATCCTCTCCCTTGCCGCTCATCAGCAGTCCGTAGTTCGGACCGGTGGTTGAATCTGATTTACCTATCGATTTGAACCATGCGTAGCGGAAAACGAAATCGCTCTTTTCAAGCCATTCCACCATATCCATCATGGCCGAGGTCTGGTTTTCGGGCGATACGTAACTGTTGGGACTTCCCTCGTTGGGCCACAGACAGAATTCGGTGAGCCAAACTGGTTTTCCGTAACGCTCGTGGAAGGTTGTGCAGAGGTCTTTGGTTACCTGCGGGCCGCCGTAGCTGTGTACGGCTGTGAAGTCGAACGCATCGGAGCCTACTATTTGCACGAATTCATCCATCCAGCGTGTAGGACTGTTGTAGGGTGCGTCAGGCGAGTAGTTCAGTGCCGGGGCCACAAGCTTCAGGCCCATCTCCTTGGCGAAAGCCTGTATCTCGGGCCAGTGTTCGGCGGCCTGCGCCGGTGTCATATTAGCCTGAGCCTTGAAGTTAGGCTCGTTGAACCCGAGTATGTATTTCACGTTCGGGTGGCGTTCTATGAATGCGCGTATGTTGTTAAGGCTGTAGTTGCCGTTCCAGCACATGGGCACGTATTCAAGCGTCTCCTCATTCTCCAGATAACGGCCTATGGTGTTGGCCCAGTTGTAAAACCAGCTTACGCCGGGTACCAATGCGGCCATCTGCGCCTTATATTGGAACTCGTTTTCGCTTACGCCTCTTTTAGGGCTTTTGGCCTGTACTGTAAGCGAGCTTCCTGCCAGTATGGCAGCTATAAGCAATGTTGTCTTTTTCATATCTTATCTGTTTGAGGCCATGTTATTCTCTTTTACTACGCGGAACGAGGCTGCATTACCGCTCTCTGAATCGGGTGCGATCCATACCGAGAACTGGCCCGGCTCTACAACACGTTCGCCGTTGGCGTTGATCATGGCGAGCTGGTCAGGCGCGATGGTGAACGAGAGTGTTGTCGATTCGCCCGGTGCCAGCGAGACCTTACGGTAGTCGCGCAACTCCTTCACGGGGCGTATCAGCGAGCCCACGTGGTCACGGATATAGAGCTGGGCCACATCCATACCTGCCATATTGCCGGTATTGGTAAGTGTGCAGCTTACCGTAAGCGAACCGTCAGGCGTTATTTCCGTGGCCGATATTATAGGATCGCTGTATTCGAATGTGGTGTAGCTAAGTCCGTAGCCGAAGGGGAAAGCGGGGCCGTCGCCGCAGTCAAGATAGAAGCTGGTGCATCCAGTAGATGTCTGGCCGGCTTCAAGAGGAAGTTCGTCGATCAGCATCATTCCTTCGGCGGGACGACCGGTGTTCTTGCGGTTATAGTATATCGGAGTCTGGGCAGAAGCCTTGGGGAATGAGAGGGGGAGGTGCCCCGAGAAGTTGCTCTTACCGCTCAAAAGGTTGGCCAATGCGGGTCCGGCCATGGTTCCGGCGTGGAAGCAGAATATGGTCGCGTCGGCTTTAGCCACCTCATCCTGTATTACCATCGAGCGTCCTGCCTGGATTATCAATACCACGGGCTTACCGGTCTTGGAAAGTTCGGCTACAAGTTCTTTTTGCGCTCCGGGCAGTGTGAGGTCTGTGCGACAGTGGGCTTCGCCCGATAGCACGGCTTCCTCGCCACCGAAGAAGAGCACCAGGTCGGCGTTGCGCGCCGCCTTCACGGCGGCGGCAAAGCCTTTTTCGTTCTTGTCTCGGGTCGATGAAAGAGCCTGGACATAAGTTACATTCTTGTCTCCATACATTTTTTTGAGTTCGCTAAGAGGAGTAACGCAATGCTCTTTCTCGAGATCGAACGACCAGGTGCCCGCCTGATCATAGGGGGCATCGGCCATCGGGCCGATAACTGCAATCTTCTTTACCGTGGAGTTGTTTATCGGCAATATGCCGTTGTTCTTCAGCAGCACGGCGCTTTCTTCGGCCGTCTTCAGCGCGGCGGCAAGATTGGCCGGGGTGTAGAAGCGCTTGGCTGTCTTCATGTCTACGTATGGATTGTCAAACAGTCCCAGACGGTATTTCAGTCTCAATACGTTCGCTACGAGGTCGTCTATAACCTTGCCCGAGACTTCTCTCTTTTCGTAAAGGTCTTTCAGGTGAGAGATATAGGCGTAGCTTTCCATGTCCATATCCACCCCGGCGTTGGCTGCCTGCATGGCTGCCTCGCGAAGGTCGGTGCTGTAACCGTGGGGTATCATCTGGTTGATGGATCCCCAGTCGCTGACCATCAGTCCGTTGTAGCCCCATTCATCACGAAGTATGTCGCGCAGCAGGTGTTTGTTGCCTGACGACGGTACGCCATTTATGTCGTTGAACGAACACATGAAGGTAGCCGACCCCGCCTTTGCCGCTGCCTCGAAGGGGGGCAGATAGGTCTCGCGAAGCTGTATCTCGGGTATCCATGTGGTGTTATAGTCGCGTCCGCTCTCCGAAGCTCCATAGCCGGCGAAGTGTTTCGCACATGCGGCCATGGTGTTGGGTTTGGTCAGGTCATCACCCTGATAACCCTTTACCATAGCTACGCCCAGTCGGGTAGTGAGCAGAGGGTCTTCGCCGAATCCTTCGGCTATGCGTCCCCACCGTGGATCGCGGGCTACATCGAGCATCGGCGAGAATGTCCAGCGGATTCCGACCGACGACGCTTCGTCGGCAGCTATACGCGCCCCTTCCTCCACTAATTCATCATTCCATGTTGCGGCCTGTCCCAAAGGTATCGGGAAAATGGTCTTGAAGCCGTGAATAACGTCGCGTGCGAATATCAACGGTATGCCGAGACGAGTATTCTCGACGGCCTCTTTTTGCAGCTTGTTTACGGTTGCCGGGTCTACTTCGTTAAGTATGGAACCTACTGATCCTCCTCGTATCTGGCCAACCATAGTGTCGTTGTATCCGTAGCCTGAGAGTTGGTTCAGCTGACCTATTTTCTCTTCTATGGTCATGCGCGAAAGAAGGTCGTTGACGGAATCTTCTATCTCGGCCTCGGTGCGTGCGGCGGCACTCAGGGCGCAGGCCAATGCTAACAGCGCGCCTGCATATTTTTTGCTTATTATGGACGGTCGTACCATTGTTGTTATCGTTTTCAGATTTCGTATTTTGGAAAAGAGTATGACTAAGGCTGTCCCCATGGAATGGGAACCTGAGCAGTTACCTTAAGCTGATTGTTATCTTATTGCTATCTTACGACTTGCGGTTTTGGTGGTAGCAATATATATGCCGGGCATTAGGCCTGAGAGTTCTATTCTCCCATCACTTGCTTCTCTGGCGAGCTGCCCGGCCGGTGTGAAAAGAGAGAGAGGTTCACCCTGGGTATATACGTAGTCGCCATCAAATTCTATATTGTTTTCTTTTTCAGCATACTGGAGCTTTACGCCCGAAATATCATCGCCCGGTTCTGCGAAGCTTTGGTTTTCGCCTATGCCGTTTTTCTGGTATATCTTCACATAGTTGATATACATTGAAGCTTCGCTTCCCTGTTCAGGACCTAAGGCTGTTATCTGTAGATGGTCATGTATTCCCGGGAAGTTGCCTCCTACAGCTAAGTTGAAGAGTATGAAATTGTCTTTATGGAAATAGTTGCCGGCGCTCCATTCATTTTCCGGATCATCCTGAGGGTACACAAGCTCGTAGTAGGGATTCTGTTTGGGCTGTTTGTCAAGATCTACATACATCCTTATCTTTTGGTCGTCCCAAATAGCGGTAAATAGATGGAATTCTCCATCCTGCAGACTGTAAGCCTTGGAAGTTGACTTGGCGTATGATGCATTCGGCCATCCCTGACCCCAATGGCACGCACCGTTGAAAAAGCGTTCCTGGTTGCCGTTACGTATGCCGTCGGAATGTCCCATTTCCAGAATGTCTGTCTCGCCGCACTTGGGCCATCCTACCTGATCATAGTCATTCCCCATCATCCAGAAAGCGGGCCATAGGCCGTCGGCGGTCTTGGGAAGTTTGATAGAGGCTTCGATCTTGCCGTGGGTGAAAGCTATTTTGTTTTTTGAGTTCACACGTCCGCTGGTAAAATGACGGTTGCCATATTCTTCGCGACGGGCTGTCAGTATAAGGCATCCGTTGCCCTGACCATCGTCTCCGACGTGTACGTTGGCGGGATTGTCTATATAATACTGCAGTTCGTTGTTACCTCCTCCTGAGTTATTGACTTCGACGTTCCAGCGGGCACGATTCAGTTCGCCTGAGTCGAAAAGGTCCTGCCATACCAGAAAATAGCCATCGGTTTCACCTGAACCGGTCTGGGGTTCGGCTGCCATAAGCATTCCGGGAATCATGGCGGCATATAGAGCGTGGAGTTTTTTCATAAAATATTTCAAGATTGTATATGTTGTTGAAGTTATTGTCCGAGTAGGGGGCCTGAGGCCAAGAGAAGAGGGGAGGAGAAGATGAGTGAAGAGAAGAGGAGAAGTGATAGAATATAAATTGAGGGGTCCGGCAAAGACAGGCCCTGACGGACCCCTCGGTTGGTGAACGGGAAAAATTCGTGTTATGTAGAGAATGTAGATTATCTAACTACGACTTTGCGTACGCTCTTGCCGACTTTGGCAACATATACGCCTGCTGCGAGATCATTGATACCGAGAACAGAGCCATTGCTCTTCTTAACCAGCTGGCCGGCCATGTTGTAAAGCTCGATGCCCTTGGCTCCGGCTACGTTGATGGTGTTGCGGGTTACTACGAACTGTGCGTTGTCAGCTTCCACGCCCTCTACGCCTGATCCTTCAGTTGTGTAGAAATACATTGCGTCGAATGCCATGGTCTGACCGGTTACGCCACCGCCGAGCCATGCGAATATGTTACCCTGCCACGCTGCGGTATTGGCGAGGTTGAATGAGGGATAGATTTTCTTCAAGTTACCGAGAGAGATCTCGACGCCCTGCCAGTCATCGCTTACTTTCTGTGCTATCGAAGGGAAGATTGCGCCGTTGTCGTTGAAGGGATCGCCAAGGGCCACTTTAGCGGGCTGCGAGCCGTAAGAGCCACCATCCAGTATGATTGCCCCGATTGAGGCGGGACCGTTGCCTGTAGGAGTCATATAGGCCAGATGGAACATTGTATTGTCATTGAAGTGGCTGATGTTGACGCCGGGGACATCGATGGCGAAGCCTGCTCCGGACCAGCCTACAGTGCCTACCTCTACGGAGGTATAGGTGCCTTCTTCCATATCTACACGGGGATAGCTGTCATCGGCAGGGATGAATGTGCCGTCCCAGTACCACAGGTTGCGGCCTTCGTCGGGCGACGGACCGATGTAGTTTACTTTCGCACCGGCTTTCTCCAGATCGGCGATAGCTGCCTCTGAAAGGATGATGTAGTCTACGGTCTTCGGGCTCTTGGCTGTTACCACAGAGGTGGAAGGATTCACGTTATACTGTGCCTGGGCCGATACGGCGATTATGGCACCCATTGCGAGAATAGTAGCTTTTTTCATGATAAAATGGTTAAAATAATTAGTTAGTTAATATTATTAGTTTGTTTTATTTGGGATTGTTGTGGCAGGGTCTTAAGGTCTCTAAAGTCTTTAAGGATTCTAAGGTCTTTAAGGACCTTAAGATCCTGTGAATTATTAATCTTGGTTTTACGCTTGTCGATTTAATATCCCGGATTCTGGGCCATAGGATTGAGGTTTATTTCCTCGGCCGGAATAGGGAAAAGTTCATGTTTGCCCGGTATGAACGTAGCCATCTCGTCGCGCAGCTCCGAGTTTTCGGTGCTTCCGTACGAGCCGTTGCTTCGGTCCATCACCTTCGCTGCGATTCCCCATCTTACGAGGTCGAACCAACGCTGACCTTCCATAGCCAACTCTACGCGGCGTTCGTGGCGGATAGCATCGCGAAGAGATTCCTGATTGTCGCTATATCCGCGATATCCGGGGAACTGAGGCAATGCGCCGGCCTCGGTGGCGTTGGCGCGGGCGCGGCTGCGTACTTCCTCAAGGGCCCATTTGGCTGCGTTAAGGTCTCTGCCGCTTTCAAGAGCTGCTTCCGCATATACGAGCAGGGCGTCTGCCGTACGGAGCAATATGTAGTTCAGCGGGCCGCGGCTCTGGTGGGCCAGTGCGGGGAAGGTTCCTCCCTCGCTCATTGAGGTCTTGTTGTTGAAGTAGTAGTTGCCAAGGTAGTTCACTTCGACCTCGTCTCGGTATTCTTCGGCGGGAACACCTATCGAGACTTCGCGGCGGGCATCTCCGCTTTCGAACTCGTCATACAGATTCTGGGTCGGGTGGTTGAAGCCCCAGCCCGAGTTCGAGCCGAGCATCGAGCCGCGTGGACGGGTAAGAATCTGGTTGAAGGTGCCGCGGGTGAATCCGAAGCCGCCGAAGTCAGATGTAGGATCTTCCATGTACTGTATCTCGAAGATGCTTTCGGGACCGTTCTCGCCGGCCAGGGTGAAGTTGTCGGCATATACCGGGCAGAGTGAGTAATGCCCGGGGGTGTAGTGCTCGTCTATGAATTTCTTGGCCCAGGTATAAGCCTCGTTGTAGTTATGATTGTAGAGATATACCTTGGCAAGAAGTGCGCATGCGGCTCCCTTTGTGGCTCTGCCGAGATCTTCGTCTGCGTAATCACGTTTGTTCCACAGTAGCTTCTCTGCCTCCTGCAGGTCGCTGATTATATTGGCATAAATCTCCTCTTTGGTCGCGCGGTCCTGTTGCCAGCGGTCGGAAGAATCGATTACCTCGTTTACTAAAGGCACACCGCCGAATATCCTTACAAGCTGGAAGTAATACAGACCGCGCAGGAAATGGGCCTCCCCGAGCAGACAGTTCTTGCGGCTTTCTGTAAGACTCTCATCGGGAGTGTAACCGGCTATCTGCTTGAGCGCGAGATTGCAGCGGATTATACCCTGATATTTTGCCCGGTAATAATCAAGCAGTATGGCGTTGTTGGCGTTTACCTTGAAGTTGTCTATGTCATAGGCATCTTTACCGTCCGACAGGTCCTGACCTCCTTTAACAGCATCGTCAGACGCTATGTCGCCTATATACCATTCGCTGAAATAGGTGGTGCCGTAATCCCATGCCAGTGGAGTATAGCATCCGTTTATGACCTGTACGCAGGTCTCGCCTACGGTGAAGAAGTCTTCGACCGTGATAACGCCGGGACTCTCTTCCCCGAGCCAGTCGTTACATCCGGTGGCCATTACGCCTGCCGCAGCGAGCATTGTGAAACTTATATATTTTCTTATCTGGTATTTCATCGGTTCTTAATTGATTATGGAGAGAATTAATAGGTTATGTTCACACCGAAGATGAAGGTGCGGCTCTGGGGATAGTTGCCGTAGTCTACGCCACCGCTTACCTCGGGGTCAAAACCGGAGTATTTGGTAAGTGTGAAGACGTTCGAACATTGCAGATAGAAGCGGCAGCTGCTAAGGCCTTTGCTTCCGAGTATCGACTTCGGAAGTGAGTAACCTACCTGCAGGTCTTTCAGTCGGAAGTAGTTGTTGCTCTCAAGGAAGCGGTCTGATACGTAGTAGTTTATCGAGTTCTTCGGGTTAGGTATCGAACCGTTAGGATTATCTACTGTCCATGCGTCGGCCATTACGGGCGAGAGTATCGATTCCGCTCCGTTGCTCTCAAGACGATGTCTCATCTGGTTGTATACCTTGGAGCCGCCGATGCCCTGGAAGAAGAGCTGGATGTCGAAGTCCTTTATCCATGCACCGAGGTTGATGCCGTAGTTGATCTTGGGTATCGATGAGCCGAGGTTCACACGGTCGTTGTCATCTATCACGCCATCGCCGTTGTTGTCGCGGTATTTCGCGTCGCCGGCGTGGAAGGGTGAGCTGGCTGCGGTGTAGCCGGGCAGATATTCAAGCACCTCTTCGTCAGAGCGGTATACGCCGTCATACTGATAACCCCAGAAGTAGTAGAGCGGGAATCCGTAGTCAACTACCTGTACGTTCTGATAATTGCTGTAGATGGGCGAGCCGCCGTTGAGGTCTACCAGTTTGTTGTCGATGAACGATATGTTGCCTCCTATCGAGTAGTTGAACCAATCGTTCACGCGGTTGCGGTGTTCCAGGTTGATTTCGATACCTTTGTTGCGTACCTTGCCTACGTTGGCCATGCCTGCGTAACGGTTGCCGACATGGGCCGGAGCGTTCACCGGCATCAGCATGTCGTTGGTGTTGCGTATGAAGCCGTCTATCGATCCGGAGAGCATGCCGTTCCAGAAGTTGAAGTCGATACCGGCGCTCCACTGCTCCGTGTTCTCCCAATGGCCGCCGTTGTTGATCCATGTCAGGACTGCGGCGCCGTTGGCCAGTTGCTGGTTGGAGCCGAATACGTAGTCTACGAATGTCGGTCCGGTGTTGAAGAGCTTCAGGGTGAAGGCATCGTTGCCGATGTTGTCGTTACCAACCTTACCCCAGCCGGCGCGGATCTTCAGGTCTGAGAGGAAGCTTATATCTTCCATGAATTTTTCCTGGCTGATGCGCCATGCGAGTGCCGTAGAAGGGAAGTAACCCCAGTGGTTCTCGCGGAACTTGCTCGATCCGTCGGCTCGGAAGTTCACGGTCAGAAGATAGCGGCTGTCGAAAGAGTAGTTGATGCGGCCAAGCCATGACTGGCGGCGGTTGCGGGCCACGCTGTCGCCCGGACGACCGAAGTTGTCGGTTACCTGCGACAGGAACCAGTTGCGGTCTACCGGATTCAGTATGTCGGATCCGGAGCTGCCTATCGAATAGTAGTTGTATTCCTCTACGGTGAAGCCGGCCATCGCCGAGATGTCGTGCTTGCCGAACGACTGGTTGTAGGAGAGTATGTTGTCGACGTTCCAGTAGTAGTTGCGTGCCATCGATGATGCGAGGAAGTTGTGGTCCCTCTTGTCGTATGACGATACTACGTAAGCGTCGGCAAACGATTTGTCGGTCGTTATGCGGTAGTCGAAGTTGTAGCTTGTGTGAAGATTGAAATGTTTAACTGGACTCAGATCCAGGAATACGTTACCCACGAAGCGTTCGTTGCGAACTTTGGGATGGTTGTATTCTATCATGGAGTAAGGGTTGGTCACATTGGTGAAGTTGGTGCCCGGGGTTATATGTCCCGAGAGGTCCACACCCTTGCGGTTTTTCGCTCCTTCGGGATAGTGGGTGGGGTCCCAGGGTGCCATGGCGAATGCGGCCGAGATGATGTTGGCGCCTGCGCTCTCGGCGTTGTCGCCGCTCTCGTAAGCGTTTTTGGCTACAGAAGACATGAACGAGATGTTCTCACCGAGTTTCAGCCAGGGGAATGCCTGGAATGTTGTGTTCAGACGGCCGGTGAAACGACTGTAGTCAGAACCCTTGATGATGCCGTCCTGCTGATACCAGCTGCCCGACATGGAGTAGGTAACTTTCTCGCTGCCTCCCTCTACGGCGAGGTGATAGTTCTGAATCTTGCCGGTGCGGAAGATCTCATCCTGCCAGTCGGTGTCCTGCGAACCGTAGTCGAATCCTGTCGGGTTCTTCTCGGGGTCATAAACGGTGGCCGCGAAGTCGGAGCTGCGCAGACCTTTGAACATGTTCAGCCATTTGTTGAAGCCGTTCTGCTGGTAGTATTTCTTCGAATTGGCGTTGGCGTTGATGGCTACATATGTGTCGGCGAATTCCTTGGCGTTCATCACGTCGAGTTTCTTCCAGCGTTGCTGCAGACCGAAGTAGCCGTTGAACGATACACGGGTCGGGGTATTCTTAAGACCGCCGCGAGTGGTGACGATGATTACACCATTGGCGCCACGAGAACCGTAGATAGCTGTCGCGGATGCGTCTTTCAGCACTTCTATGTGCTCGATATCGTTGGTTGACAAGAAGTTTATGTCATCGCAGATTACACCGTCGACGACATATATAGGAGATGCGCCGTTGATGGTGCCTACGCCGCGTATGCGTACTTCGGCGGCTTTGCCCGGTCGTCCCGATAAAGAGTTGACCGTTACACCGGCCACCTGTCCTTGAAGAGCATTAGAAAGTGATGCTGCCGGAGTCTTGGTCAGCTTGTCGGAATTAACGCTCGATACCGATCCGGTCAGGTCACTTTTCTTAACCATTCCGTAACCGATTACCACTAATTCGTCGAGAGCGTCCGATTCAGGAGACATCTCTATATTAAGGTGGTCGGAAGTGACTTTCTTCTCTACCTGTCCGTATCCTATATAAGAGAATACGAGGGTAGCGCCTTTCTCCACTTTTAGAGAGTAGTTGCCGTCAAGGTCTGTGGCTGTGCCTCCCTTGCCGGTTTTGTCCCGGACTGTAACTCCAATCATTGGCTCGCCATCTTCGGTAGAGGTTACCGTGCCGGTTACTTCTATATTCTGAGCCATCAGGTTCAGACTGAAGAATGCCGCGAGCAATGTCAGTAATAATTTATTCATAGGTTAGATCTTGAGAATTTGATTTTTCAATTCTTTTGGAAAACTTTTTTCGATTCTCGAAATTTGTAGGTTTGCGTCTGAGAAAATCACACCGGGTATGTCTGCGTTAGATTTTAAGGTGTCGCTTTCCCGTTTCGGCCGTAAAATTAGTATGTCGGAGAAGTAAAGACATAACAAATTACCCCTACTTAAACTCTACAATGATTATTTTTGACTCTACATAGACTTTACATATATTTTTAAATTATTGATTAATAAATTACTATAAAAACATGTTGTAGAACATATTTTATTTCTTACCCCTACATCACGATAATTTTGCATATTTGCATATCAAATTTGATTTATAATGGATTTAAATCTGTTGAAAAGAACTCTCATGAAATCTTCCCGGCTTATAGGTCGGCTTTTCCTCCTGCTGATACCTCTCGCCGTGGTCGCCTCGGGATATCTCCCGGTAAGAAATTTTTCGCGAGACATGTATTCGGGCGGGGCCCAGAACTGGGGCGTGGTTCAGGATTCCTTGGGTAGGATATACGTGGCTAACCGGGATGGCCTCGTTGTGTTCGACGGATCCCACTGGATGAAGCACACGCTTGCCAACTTCACCACTGTGCGTTCTTTATATTACGACGCTTCCACGCAGAAAATATATGCCGGCGGCTCTGAAGAGTTAGGTTACTTTTATCCTGATTCCATTTCCGGTATTCTTAAATATAAATCTCTTCTAAATAATTTCAAGGGCAATCGTCCCAATTTCACCGAGGTCTGGAATATCTTCGATACTGAAGATAAAATATGGTTTCAGTCCGATTTCTTCCTGATGGCACTCTCCACAGACGGGCGGATTTCATCTTACCGTGCTCCGGGCCGCATCTCGAAGTCGGCTTTGATAAACAGAAATATTTTCGTAGCTCTCGATGACGGTACGCTTTCGGTTTTCCGAAACTCCAAGTTCATTCCGTGTAAAGGTTCAGAGTCTCTTTACGGGAAGAAAATCGTGGCTATCCTGCCTTATATGCGGCAGAACGAGCTACTTATCGCTACTTCAACCGACGGATTGTTTTTGTATGATGGTAATTCCGTTCGCGAACTGGATACCGATATCTCGGATTTCCTGAAGGTTAACCAGCTTTTCTCGGCTGCCTGCGATGATAACGATTATCTTTTCGGTACGGTAAACAATGGGGCGGTGGTGAAAAATTTTGTTAATAATACTACCAAATTCATAAATAAGAATACAGGTTTACAGAACAATACGGTGTTGTCGGCGATGTTTGACAAAAGCCACAACATCTGGCTCTCGCTCGACAACGGTCTTTCATATGCCGCTTACAATACTCCTTTGACCGAGATTGTAGGTGCATTCAACGGGGTAGGAGCCGGATATACCTCCATCAGGTCGGGTAACAATCTTCTCTTCGGTACCAACCAGGGTTTATATTCTACTCCTTTCCCGATTCACACTTCGCCAAACCCATTGCCTCTCAAGAGAGAATTGGCCGGACAGATATGGTGTCTGACTGAAGTCGGCGGCACAGTTTTCGTTGCCGGCGATGCAGGTTTATTTGTTAACGATGGCATGGGATATTATCGTATTCCAGGTATAGGCGGAGTATATAAAATTTCTCCTTTGCCCAATCATGCCGACAGGGCGCTGGCATCGACTTATGACCGGTTCCATATTATTCGCTTCGATGGCTCAAGATGGGTCGATGACGGTCCTGTTTCGGGATTCAATGAATTAAGCGGTAATTTCTGCATCGATTCCAGAGGAATAATATGGATGAGCCACTGGCGAAGAGGTGTCTATTCCATGGTTTTGGACCTTGATAATAAAAATTTTAGAAACGTTAAACTCTATAATAGTGGCAACGATCTCAAGTCCGATTACAATAATGCTGTGTCGATTATCGATGGCAGGCCTTATATTTCATCTGACGATGGTTTCTATATCGTGGATTATAGCAACGGCAAGCTTGTTCCCGACAATCATATGAACGAGGTTTTCAACACCTATCCTGCGATGATGCTTCACCCTATGCCTGACGGAGACCTTATTATGGACGATGCCGACGGGTTTCGTCTTGCCCGCAGGAACAGCGATGGTAAGCTTGCCAAATGCGCTTCTGTGTTCAGAGTGGCCCGGGACAAGATTATGCATGGTTACCAGCAGCTAACTTCCATTTCTCCTCGTGAGATCATAGTCTCTAACCAGGATGGTTTCTGGAGTCTCGATCCTGACTATAGCTCTTCTTCCGACTGGTCGCCGCGCCCGTTCATAAACGCTATCTTCGCCAACCGCGATTCTCTGGTATATTCCGCTTCCCCTTCAGGAAAGGATAAATCGAGGCTTGTGCTCCCCTATAATCTGAATTCCTTGAGGTTTGAGTTGGCATTTCCTCGCTTCAAGAATCCCAATTCAGTACAGTTCTCTTCCTATCTGAAAAAATATGATAAGGATTGGACTCCATTCACGTCTGAGTCGTTTCGTGAGTATACTCGCCTCAGCGATGGTAAATACATTCTTATGATCAAAGCCGTCGACCCGGAAACAGGTGAGGTTACTGAATCATCCTTTGAGTTTACGATTAAGGCTCCCTGGTACCGCACTACGCTTGCCTTGATAATTTATATCCTTATCTCATGCGGTTTGGTTTACGCCATTGTTTTGTACGGACGTATGAAATGGCGCAAATCGCAGAATGAACTTAGAATGAGGAAGGAGAAGGAACTGGAGTCGTTGAGAAAGAAGGCGGAACACGATGAGCTGCTTAAAGATGTGGAAATCGCCAATCTTAAGTCCGCCCAGTTGGAGCAGGATGTGAAACACAAGAGTCAGGAACTCAGTTCTACAGCCATGAACCTTATCCGGAAAAACGAGATTCTGCAGGATATTTCGGCCGACATAGCCAAAATACAGTCTATGCAGGGTAGCGACAGGCCGGGAAGCCTTATAGCAAAGCAACTGTCGAAGATTCAGGCTGATATCGCCGGCAATATATCGCATGATGATGACCTGAAGGCGTTTAATCAGAATTTCGATATCGTGTATGAGAATTATACTAAGCGTCTTATGGAGAAGCACCCCAATCTCAGCGCTGCCGACAGACGAATGTGCTGCTTCATTAAGATGGGACTCTCAAGCAAAGAGATCGCGCCGCTCATCAACATCTCCTACAAGTCTGTCGAAATGGCTCGCTATCGCCTGAGAAAGAAAATGAACCTCACCTCCGAGCAATCCCTCTCAGACTACCTTGAAAAACTATAACCAAATAACCCAAGAACCCAAAGCCCAAGCCCTCAAAGCCCCCAAGCCCTCATAGCTCTCATAGTCCTCATAGTCCTCATAGTTCTCATAGTCCTCATAGTTCTCATAGCTCTCAAAAAAAAATTCAGCCGGCTGTTTTTTCAGCCGGCTGAATCAATTCCAATTATTCAAATAACTCTAATCGTCACCGCTCGTCGTTCACCGTCCGCTGTGCTGGCGGTAATCACGATAACGCCGCTGTATCCGTCCAGTTCCAACGTAGCCGGAGCCACTGCCGATCTGTGAAGCAATCGTCCGGTAATGTCGCAGACGGTTACATTCTTCATACCCTCGGCGAAGTATGCCTTGTTCCCTTTTACGACGATGTCGCTCCGAGTTTCTCCCGGTACATAAATACCGCTTTCAAAAGATGGGTCTTTCTCTATCTTCAGGCAACTTACGTTGGCTGAGGTATTGCGGTCTACAAACATGCCTAATACCACATTGCCTGCCGGTACTATCGATATTTCGTCCGGTACTTCCTCTTCCAGGCCCGGTATAAAGGCATGTACCTTGTAAGTATGGCTCTTCTTGCCATCACCCTCTCTTGTTACACGTCCGAATTCTTCAGCCGATGTGTCGCAATATCCGGCACGTAGAGAGAAGTCGCAGGTTTCTCCGGCATCAGTACCATATGTGTCGACTGTTACGATGTAGCGTGCGTTGTTCTCAAGATAGATATAGGGGGAGTAGATGCCGGCGGCATAATTGACATCGTCCCATGTGCCACGTGCGAAGTATGCGTCGCCGAGAGCCGAGACTGCCCACGTGTAATAGGCGTCGTCGATTTTCCATTCATTGAAGTCGGCTTCATATGGCACCTCTTTTGCGTGGCCTACGAAAAGTCGGCAATCCTGAGGTTCTTTCTCTGAGCTTCCGTTGCTGTTATATATCTTGACGGTATAAGTGTATTCGCCTTCGGCCGGAAGAATATCTGTGTAGCTCATATTTACGCCGGGAAGCACATCCTCGGTAATCTCGGCTATGACTTCGCCGTTCCTGATGACTTCAGCCTTGCTGAGCGACTCCAGTTCGCGGCCTGCATTGTCAAGTGTAGGGTTGCTCCACGCTATGTGTGCCTTAAGCTCACGGCCTATCGGACGAGCCGCGATGCCGCTCGCTGTCTCGGGCAGTTGCTTGTGGGTTGTAAGAGATGCCTCGGAAACAGAGATGGTGTTGTATGCATAGTTTCCTGGAAGACCGTAATGGCGCCATACCAGACAGTAATCTCCCTCTTTGTCAACGGGCATCACGACCTCTATAGGATTGAAGCCATATTCCTCCTGATTCTCCACGCCGCCGAGCTTGTGGTATGTGCCCGATATATCATGCCGGTCGGTGCAGTAACCTACCTCGAAGCTATTTTCATGTGCCTGCACATTGCTTGTGAAGCGGTAATATCCAGGTGTGAGATGTATGTAGGGCGATGCCAGATAATCATCGGCAAATACACTGCCGTCAGAAGTCCCTGCCACGCAGGTGAAGTATTTCTGATACCATTCTTCGGCCACATCCCACGTAAGTCCGTCGCCGTTGGCATCTTCTATCGTGTATTTCTGCAATTCATCGTCGCCGGCGCTTGTCGTCTGTAGGTTGAACGGCATGGATGCCTCGGGACGGCCTACATATCCGGCCGATGCTGTTATTGGCTCGCTGTCGAGTGCCCCGTTGGTGCCGAACACTTTCACCGCGTAGCGGTATACTCCGGCTGTCGACGGCTCGTCGGTATAGGTGCCGGTCGCACCTGGAGTGATGCCTGAACTCAGTGTTGTCAGCACTTCTCCATTGCGGTATATATCGGCGTGGTCTATTGCCTCGAGTTCTCCTCCGAGATGGTTCTTCGACGGATAGGTCCAGCTAAGACTGACCTTAAGTGCGTCTCCGGGGTCGCTTGTGGCCTTAAGGTCTGAAATCAATGCCGGTACAACTGCATTGTTCTTTATCTTGAACGAAGTGAGGTTGTACCCCATATATGAGCCTTTCTCGGCGTGGGCACGGAGTGCTATGTAGTATTTCCCGGCTTCTGTGAACGATACCGGTATTTCGGCAGTCTCACCGAAGAGTGTAACGTCTTCAAGAGAAAGTAGTTTGCGATTAAACGAGGTAAGGTCTTTGTTGTCGGTGCCTGCATATATTTCGAGCGACCCGTAGGCGGTGTATTCCATGGTTATCAGGTAGTCGCCGGCTACGGTTACGTCAAGTGCGGGAGAGATGAACCAGTTGTCTTCTTTCTCTCCTTCGGCATAGTCGAATTCCGCGCGTTTGCTGAATGAGTTATAGCTCCAAGGGTTTGATACGGCGGCTTCGGGGCCGGCGAGGCTGCTCCACTCGTTGAATTCACCTTTGGTACTGAATTCTGTCTGATAGGGCAGTTCCCTTACTACCTCGGGTTTGACTATTACAATGGGATGGTCGCCCTCTACGACCGCGAATCCGGTGCAATGCAGGTTGCCCTGATAGCTGTCTGAGCAGGCGAGTATCCCGAAATGGAAATCGCCGCTTGCAGTCGCGGTGAATGTATATGATTTCTGTTCGAAGTCATCGCGGTTGGAATAATTCTCTTCTGCTATTATAGGCTCGGTTGCCGACAGGGCCGAGAGTGTGCCTTCCTGACCCATGAAGACTTTGAAGGCTTCCCGGTCTCCTGCGCTTCCTGATGTCTTTACCCAGATACTCACGTTATACTGGGTGCCTTCGTTAAGTGTAATGGCCGGGGAAATAAGCATGGCATCGGGCTTCCCTGTCTCCCAGTAATGCACCACGCCCCCTGATGTCCCGGGGGTGGAATAGTCGCTTTCGCTGTCGTACGACCAGTATTTCTCACTGGTTTTCTGTTGGGTCCAGTCGGAGCAGATGTTGTAGCTTTCGCCAAGGTCTGACTGATAGGGAACCGTGGCGGCACTGATTACACCGGCCGGGACCAATAGTCCCGCGAGTGCGATGCAGATTACGTTTCTGTTCATGTTCTATTAGTTAGGTAAGGCACCGCAAGGTGTATCCATCCCTTGCGGTGCCTTGATTCGGTTACTTATTTAACGATAATTTTGATTACCTTGTTGTTACCCTCGGTGCGCAGCATGTATACGCCGGGACCATCGGCTTCGAGTGTTATCTTCTCACCCGTGCCTGCGGCAACGGCTACGCCTTCGGTGTTATAGAGGGTGGCTGTGCCGGTGATTCCCTCTATGGTTACTATTCTGCCGCTGACATTCACTTTGAACTTGCCGGATACCGCGCTGTCGACGCCGCTTCCGTCGCGGAATACAGGTTCGAGCACTGTATATACACCGGGCATCAGGAGCGATGTGTCTTCCATCAGTTCCTCGCCGTTTAGTGTGAAGCCTACGAATTCATATCCTTCCGCAGGAACGGGTACTACGGTGAGACGGGTATATTTTTTCACGGGTGTTCCGCTGTTTATCTCCGTGCCGTCCGCGGTCTGAACGGTTACTGTTCCACCTTCCGCATTCTTGATGTCAAGGTATGAGGTCGTGGATCCGCTGTTGTTACCTTTGGGGTTGGGGTTCCAGTTGCGGGCTACAGGTATAGTGCCGTCCGCTCCTTCGCCGTCGTTGGGTGTGCGGTCAGCTGCCTGGATGGCCACAAGGTTGGTCTTGACCTGCATCTCATCGTCATCTCCTTCGTGCCATTTGCGTACGGGAAGAAGATAGTAGATGTCATTGAGCTGTTCTGCGTCGAGGCCGTTGCCGTTGATGTAGAGGCGACCAAGTTCCGTTAGCATGTGGGTGTCGAGAGCTCTTAGCAGGTTGTTCGACAGACTGAGTGTCTCGAGTTTCTTGTTGGCCGCTACGTCTATCGCCGTTATATCATTGTCCGACAGGTCAAGTTCTATCAGTTCCGTGTTGGCCGACAGATCTATCGCGCTAAGCTTGTTTCCTCCTGCGCGTAATTGCAATAACTCCGGATTATTGTTGATTGAAAGGTCTGTGATGGAGTTGTTGGTCAGATTTAGAGTGCGCAGCTGATTCTGTCCCGAGATATCGATCGATGTCAGGTTCTGGTTATGCAGGTCTATGTAAAGAAGGTCGGAAAGACCGGTGAGATTGACTTCCGCCATGCGCCCGAAGAGTTCATTTTCTTCTTCTCCGTTGGCGTATGCGGTCAGCGATATCAGTTTGTTGTTGGCATGCAGGTCGAGTTCCTTTATCGCAGTGTAGCTGGCGTCGAGCACTTCCAGGTTGGGATTGCCGCTAAGGTCAAGGCTCTTGACCGGGTTCCAGTAGAGATTCAGGTATCTCAGTTCGGGTGCCTTGTTGGTTACTACTTTGGTGATCTGGTTGTTGGGAAGTCCGAACATCTCTTCGCCCACATCGCCATAGCATGATATGTCGAGCGCCGCGAGGTCGCCATACAATGTTACTGTATTACCCGCTGCCTTACCCTCCACTCTGGTGCCGGTGAAATCGGCGTCTCCGGGTTTGTAGCTGACAAGGCCGGTATAGGGAGTGCGGGAGCCGGTGCCCCAGTCTATTTCCACTTTGGAGGAGGGTGTGAATCCCCCAATGGTGAACGATACCAGATGGCCCGGTTCTACTTCGAACGATACCTCGTTTTCGACATCCTCGAAGTTCACCTCTATTTCTGCATCTGCGTCGGCTATGAACCAATGTGAGAATATCTCTTTGCCATTTACGGTTACGCTGCGGAACTGCTTGCCGTCGGCAGGATAGTCATACACATATACTGGAATACCCTGACGTATCTTGTCGGTTACGCTCCTTACTGTCTGGAACCATTCCGGTTCCCATTGTACCAGCAGGAACTCTCCATCATCGCATCCGTACAGCTCCAGATCGTAGTCGAGCGACAGGCCGCCGTAGGGATACAGGCGATCCAGAGTGCCTGTCTTGCGTTCGCCGGTTAGGGCTGCTCCCTTCACTGTAGCGTTCATGAGAGGATAGGAGGCCGTTCCGTCGCCTTCCGAGTCGCATATCCAGTGCATGTCTGTGTTAGTGACATATGCTATGTCGGCTATCTCTGGATGTGAGCCGGCAAGGAATAGTGTCGTCTGTGGGTTCATGGTCGAGCGAGCCACAGGCAGCGTCTTGACTGTATAAGCCATCGACATGGGTGTGAATCCGGGGCAGTCGCGTAGGTCTATAAGATCCATACGTTCCGGCTGCTGGGCGTTGAAGTCTACGAATTCCAGTTTGGTGCCTCTTGCCGAGAATTTGCGCAGATAGTAGCAATGGTAAAGACTTACGCGGGATACATCTGTTCCGGATATGTCTACATAGGCTATCTTGAGCATCTTTTCGAAATCAAGTTCCTTTATAGGGTTGTTGGCTAAGTACAGGTTGCTCAGTTCTTTGTTGTTGCCGAGGTCAAGGCTTGAGATATGATTGTCTGATGCCGAAAGCGTTATAAGTTCAGGGCATTGTGTCAGATTAAGCTGCGACAGATTGCAGTTCGAGACGTAGAGCTGTTCCAGCAGCGGGCAATCACTTACATCTATATCCGATATCCCGAAGTTCCCCGAAACATCTAGACCTCTGAGGTTGGGGTAGTCGCCGAGAATAAAAGGATCGGTGTCCAATGAACCTGATACAAGATTGTTGTTAGCCAGTTCCAGATAGCGCAGTTCGGGCATCGAAACGGGGTAGAAGTGGGTTAGATCGCAATTGTTGAGCTTGATACTTGTAAGGTGATCATGACTCTCTTCCGGACTGCAGATGAATATCGATGCAAGATAGGGACAGTCGTTTGCCATAAGATACACGAGGTTCTTTAGAGCCCCGGCGTGTATGCATCTCAGACCGGGATTTTTGCTAAGATTCAGGTCTGTCAGAGTCTCGCCAACCTGTTCAAGGGTCAGTGTGGCGTTCCATCCTACGTAGTTCTCTATTTTATTATCGCTGAGGTCAAGGCTTTTGACCGGTGCGGAATCCACGAATTCAAATTCAGAGATGTTGTTCTTGGAAAGAACGAGTTTCTCCAACTTTTTCATTCCCTCGACCGATACGGCCGAGAGATCGGAACCGGTACATTCGAATTCGGTAATGTTGCCCTTAACTATAATCTTGTTCCCTTTCACAGTGCCGGTTATCCACCGGTTATAGGTAAATTGCGAAGGGTCGATTGTAAAGTAGGTCTCTTCGCCATCGCCGAAATCGACTGTTACAGGCTGTGTGGCGGTCGACGTGTTTACCAGAAATTTAATTTCCGAATCAATCGGCAAATTGGTGGTCATTGTTATTCCCTCGGCGGCCTGCAAGCCGACAGCGGCTAAAGATGCCAAAAGAAAAGTAAAAGTTTTTCTCATATATATTTTTTGTTTTTATTATTAGAGCGAAAACGATCAGCGCTAATTCGAATAGCCCGAACAGCTAAACAAGCCCGAACAGCTAAACAAGCCCGAACAGCTAAAACAAGCCCGAACAGCTAAAACAACCCGAATAGCTAAAACAACCCGAATAGCCCGAATAGCCCTCATAGTACTCATAGCCCTCATAGTACTCATAGTCCTCAAAGCCCTAATGGCTCTCAGAAGAATTCAAATATAATTAAAATTTAATATCTTCCAAAAAAATTAAGGTTTTATTAATATTAAATCTCCAGAAATCCCTATGAATTCCAATAGCTCCAATAATTCCAATAATTCCAATAACTCCAATTATTCCCCTCCCCAAAAAACAGTAACCGCAGGATAAGCGATCGCTTATCCTGCGGTTATAAATCCTTGAGTTAAGTATTATCCTAAGAAACTGAGCAGTACACCTGCAGCAACTGCCGATCCTATCACACCGGCTACGTTCGGGCCCATGGCGTGCATCAGCAGATAGTTGGTAGGATCATATTCAAGACCTACGTTGTTCGAGATGCGGGCGGCCATAGGTACTGCCGATACTCCGGCATTACCGATAAGCGGGTTGATCTTCTTGTCTTTCTTAAGGAAGAGGTTGAAGAGCTTAACTGATAGTACGCCCGACGACGATGCGATGATGAAGGCGCAGAAGCCGAGAGCGAATATCAGAATGGTGTCTACGGTCAGGAACTTGTCGGCCTGGGTTGAAGCGCCTACAGTCATGCCGAGAAGGATGGTTACTATGTCGGTCATGGCATTCTGGGCTGTCTTGGCCAGACGGGTGGTGACTCCGCTTTCACGCAGCAGGTTGCCGAAGAAGAGCATACCGAGCAACGGCAGACCGGATGGTACTATGAAGCAGCAGAGTATCAGACCTACGATCGGGAAGAGTATCTTCTCGTTCTGCGACACTACGCGGGCCGGTTTCATCTTGATAAGACGTTCCTTTTCGGTAGTGAAAAGACGCATCAACGGTGGCTGGATAAGAGGTATCAGCGCCATGTAAGAATAGGCCGATACCGCTACGGCTCCTAACATAGCCGGGTTCAGCTTCGACGTGGTGAAGATGGCTGTAGGACCGTCGGCACCGCCGATGATGGCTATACAGCCTGCCGAGAGGGGATCGAACCCGATAAGAAGTGCGAGCATATAGGCTCCGAAAATACCGAACTGGGCGCAGGCGCCTATGATCATAAGCTTCGGGTTGGCCAGCAGCGCGCCAAAGTCGGTCATGGCTCCGATGCCGAGGAAAATCAGCGGTGGATACCATCCCTTCTCTACGCCGTTGTAGAGTATATTAAGTACGGAACCCTCTTCATAAATACCGATCTCCATTCCGGGTTGGAAGGGGATATTGCCGATGAGCATACCGAATCCTATCGGTACGAGCAGCAGGGGTTCGAAGTTTTTCTTGATGGCCAGCCATATGAAGAAACAACCCACGGCGAGCATCACCAGGTTTGTCCATTCGCAGTTGGCGAAGCCGGTAAAGTTCCAGAATGTAGCAACCGATTCTCTGAGGAACTCACCGAACGAGTAAGTGGCAGCGGGAATCATGCTAATCGTTATTTAGTTATTGGAGTTTATGGAAACTAAGTAAGTATAAAAGATTTAAAATCACTTACTATCGTTTAAATTTGAATACTTACTTATAACTTATCCGATTATCATGATATCGGCGCCTTCGAGCACTGCGTCTCCGACGTTGACGAGAATCTTCTTTACGGTACCTCCAACCTGAGTGTGGACATCGTTTTCCATCTTCATTGCCTCCAGAATGCAGACTGTAGCACCGGCAGCTACTGTGTCGCCTTCCTTAACGCTCAGACTCATGATAGTGCCGGGAAGGGGTGATTTGACAGCCGTACCGCCGGCGGCAGCTGTAGCCGCTGGCTTGGAAATGACTTTTTCGCCCGATTCTGTACGGGGTGCGGCTGCGGGCGCTTTCGCAGGTGCCGATACACTAAGCTTCTTGGCAGGTGCTTTGTCAAGTTCTACGGAGTAGGGTACGCCGTTGACCTCTACTTTCACCATATTGTCTTGCACGTCGCCTACGCCAACGGTAAACTTGTTGCCGTTAATGATATACTTGTATTCTTTCATTTTTAATGGAATCAATGATTGTTACGATGTAATTCGGGCAGATGGCGCAGTCCGTGGATCTTGGAATTCCATGGCGAGTATGCGCGTTTCATTCTGCGAATGGTGAGGATGGTATCTTCAAGGTCATGGTTCTGACCGAAGTGCTCGGCAAGTGCGGCTGCGATTGCTGCTATAGCCTCGCCGGAGTCTATGTCTTCATGATGGTCGGGTTCAAAACCTTCCTCTATGCCGTGGGCATCTCTTTTGCGGGAGGCCATGAGCATCTGGGAGATTTTACCGAATCCCATGAAAAGCAGACAGAGTATTATCAGGGCAGAGATAACGATTACCATGGCTATGATGGTTACCGCACCGCCCCAACTGTCGTTCTCCTCTACGTTACGGGCCTTTTCAAGCTGGGCCATCTTTCTGGCGGTCTCGCTCTCCTCGATGTAGTTTACAGGTTTCGAATCGGGAGCGTCGCTCTCGAGCGCGACCTGACCATCGGGCAGAACCTGCTCTACCGGCTCGGCCGTTTCGTCGGGGTATTGGGGAGCGGCATAGACCGCTGTGCCCAGACTCAACAACGCGCAGAGAGCGAACGCCTTGATATGTTTTTTAAGCATTGGCTATAATTTTTGAATTGCCCGGCAGAGACTGTTCCGACCTTTGCAGACTCGGAACGGCCTCGCCGGTATGTTCTACTCGATTGTTTACAGAGGTATGTTGCCGTGCTTCTTGGCAGGGTTGGTATCCTTTTTGGTTGCCAGCATCTGCAGGGCGCGGATTATGCGGAAGCGTGTGTTGCGAGGCTCGATAACATCGTCGATATAACCATATTTGGCGGCGTTGTACGGGTTGGCGAACAGGTTGGTGTATTCCTCTTCCTTCGCCTTGATATATGCGGCGGGATCTTCCTGGGCCTTAGCTTCTTTTGCGTAAAGGACACCCACTGCGCCCTCGGCTCCCATAACTGCGATCTCAGCTGTGGGCCATGCGTAGTTGACATCACCGCGAAGCTGTTTGCAGCTCATCACGATGTGGGAGCCTCCGTAGCTCTTGCGGAGTGTGACTGTTACCTTGGGCACCGTAGCTTCTCCGTAAGCATACAGCAACTTGGCTCCGTGCAGAATAACGGCATTGTACTCCTGCCCTGTGCCGGGAAGGAAGCCGGGAACGTCCACGAGCGTAACCAAAGGAATGTTGAAGGCATCGCAGAAACGTACGAAACGCGCTGCCTTGCGCGATGCGTTGCAGTCAAGCACACCGGCGAGCACTTTAGGCTGGTTGGCAACGATACCCACGCTCTGACCGTTGAAACGGGCGAAGCCGCAGATGATGTTGCGGGCATAGTCGCGCTGTACCTCAAGGAACTCTCCGTTGTCGATGATGGCGCCGATTACGTCATACATGTCATAGGAACGTTTCGCGCTGTCGGGTACGATCTCGTTGAGCTTGTCTTCCAGACGGTCGATGGGATCGGTGCATTCCACAAGCGGGGTTTCCTCCATGTTGTTCTGGGGGATGTAGCTGATAAGCTTGCGGATAAGTTTGATCGCTTCTTCTCCGTCTTCGCATGCGAAATGCGTTACACCCGACTTGGAAGCGTGAACGCTTGCTCCACCGAGCTGTTCCTGCGTTACATCTTCGCCGGTTACTGTCTTGACTACCGAAGGTCCGGTAAGGAACATGTAAGAGATGCCCTTGACCATGATGGTGAAGTCGGTAAGAGCCGGGCTGTAAACGGCGCCACCGGCGCAAGGGCCGAGGATAGCCGATATCTGGGGTATTACACCGGAGGCGAGGATGTTGCGCTGGAAAATCTCGGAATATCCGGCCAGGGCGTTGATGCCTTCCTGAATACGTGCGCCGCCGGAGTCGTTAAGACCGATGACGGGTGCGCCCATCTTCATGGCGAGATCCATGACTTTGCATATCTTCTGGGCCATGGTCTCGGAAAGTGAACCTCCGAGCACCGTGAAATCCTGCGCGAATACATATACAAGACGGCCTTCGATGGTACCGAATCCGGTTACTACACCGTCGCCGAGAAACTGCTTCTTCTCCATGCCGAAGTTGGTGCTTCGGTGGGTTACGAACATGTCCAGCTCTTCGAAGCTACCTTCGTCGAGAAGCTGGGCAATACGTTCACGTGCGGTGTATTTGCCGCGCTGATGCTGCTTCTCGATGGCTGCCTCGCCACCGCCTACGCGGGCTTTGGCGCGCTTTTCGATAAGCTCCTGGATTTTTTCTTCTTGTTTGCTCATAATGCTTATATGAAGAGAATTTGATTATATTTCATTAAGGACGGTTCAGGCAAACCTCCGCTTTCACGCGGTTTGCCTGAACGTTTTTTTCATTGCGGAGTTATTTCTTAGAGGGATCTTCGCAGAGTTCAGTCAGCACTGCTTCGGTGCACTTGGGGTGAAGGAAGGCGATCTGAAGTCCGTCGGCACCTTTGCGGGGAGCCTTGTCGATGGTGCGTACACCCTTTTCTTCGCATTCGGCCAGAGCGTTGGCTACTCCATCTTCAACGGCGAAAGCCATGTGGTGCATTCCACCCTTGCCGCCGTTCTTCTCGATGAACTTGGCGATTGTGCTTTCGGGAGAGGTCGCTTCGAGCAATTCAATCTTTGTGTCGCCGACTTTAAAAAAGGCGGTGGTTACTTTCTGGTCTTCGACTACTTCCTGTTTGTAGCATTTCAGGCCAAGAACGTTTTCATAATACTTGATAGCCTCGGCGAGGTTGGGCACCGCGATGCCGATGTGTTCAATGTGTGAAATTTCCATTGATACTAAATTCTTTTATGGTGGTTAGTGTTTATGGTTTACAAATCCATCGTATTTTACGATTCTTGCCCTGCGTCAGCGCTTCGGATGGGACTCTTTGAATGCAGTCCCGATTGCCGCCTATGACAGCGCATGCTGAATCGTTTGGCAAATGTAGGAATTTTCTATGGCAAAACAAGCGATTAAATGCCTAAATTTGTGTTTATGCAGTGGTTGAGGTAAAATGTAGCTAATATTTAAGGCGAGTTCCAAAAAAAATTCCGATATTTGCAAAGAAATTGGCCGTGTGATGTCCTGTTGTGTGCATGCTGACCCCCTGGGCAGGATGACATGGACTATACTCGGCAGAACAAGAATTCTTACCTACATAATGGAAATATCCGTTGAACTTATCGCTTCTCTTGCCGGGGGGACAGTAGAAGGAGACAAGGATGCTCTCATTACAGGATTTGCAAAAATCGAAGAGGCGCGTCCCGGTTCGCTAACCTTTATTGCTAATCCCAAATATGCGCATTGCATACATACCACTCAGGCTACAGCCGTGTTGGTGTCGAACGATTTCGATCCCGAGGGTGAATGCAAGGCGACTTTGATTAGGGTCGCCGATCCTTACGCAACTTTGGCCAAGCTGCTTAGCGTTATGGAACAAAAGCCTCAGACACCCATCGGAGTGGAACAGCCAGCTTTTGTAGCCGACGGTATAATTGTCCCTGAAGATGCATATATTGGTGCTTTCACTTATGTCTCTAAAGGTGTCAAATTGGGAAAGGGTGTGAAGATTTACCCCAACTGTTTTGTCGGGGAGGGGGTGGAAATCGGCGATGGATCCATTATCCGCGCCGGCGTGAAAATCTACGAAGACTGCAAGATTGGCAAGAGGTGCATAATTCATTCAGGGGTGGTAATCGGTGCCGATGGATTCGGTTTCGCCCCGGGCCCCGACGGTTATGCGAAGATTCCTCAGGTGGGTAATGTCGTGCTTGACGATGATGTGGAGATTGGCGCAAATACCACTGTCGACCGCGCCACCTTCGGATCGACTCGGATAGGCCGCGGTACTAAACTCGATAATCTTATGCAGGTTGCCCATAATGTGGAACTCGGAAAGCATAACGTTATCGCCGCGCAGACGGGTATTGCCGGAAGTACTAAGATTGGTGACTGGAACCGTATAGGCGGTCAGGTGGGTTTCGCCGGCCATATCACTATCGGAAATGCCAACGAATTCGGCGCCCAGTCCGGTGTCCCTCATTCAATCGGTGATAATAAACGACTGATAGGTTATCCTGCCGTGGACCTCCATACGTTCGCACGCAATATAGTATATATGAACAGGCTCCATAACCTGTTTACCGAGGTCAACAGACTCACCAAGGAACTTGACTCTCGTCAGGGGGAAACAGAATAATGCAAAGAAAGAATACTGACAGATATGAATCAGCTGACTCTTAACGAGCCCTTCTCCGTATCGGGCAAAGGGCTACATTCCGGACTCGCGTTGACCGCGGTATTCAATCCGGCTCCCGAAAACACCGGTTACCGGTTTCGCCGTATAGATATCGAGGGCGAACCCGAGATTGAGGCCGTGGCGGAGAATGTGGTGGATACAACCCGTGGTACGGTTCTCGGCAAAAAAAATGTTTGTGTGAGCACTGTCGAGCATGCTCTCGCAGCCTTATATGCCGCCGGCGTTGACAACTGCCGTATTGATATTAACGGCCCCGAAATGCCTATACTCGACGGAAGTGCCGTGGAGTATGTGGAAGCTCTCGAAAGAGTAGGTCTCAAGGAGCAAAATGCCGACAAGGATTTCTATATCATAAAACAGAAAACCCAGATTAAGGATGAAGCTACCGGCGCCACACTTACCATGTATCCCGATGATGGTTTCAGCGTAGAGGTAATGGTGGAGTATAATTCCTCCATACTTCCTAACCAGTTCGCCACCCTTGATGATCTGGCCGACTTCCGTCAGGAAGTCTCAAGTGCGCGTACTTTCGTCTTCGTCCGTGAAATTGAACAGCTCCTTAACCTTGGCCTGATTAAAGGAGGAGATCTTGACAACGCGATTGTAATATACGATGAGCAGATAGAGCAGGAGAAGATAGACAAGATATGCGACATGGTGAACGTTCCTCATTTGAAAGTGGACCATCTCGGATATATCAACCCGACTCCGCTGAAGTGGGACAATGAACCTGCACGCCATAAACTGATGGATGTAATAGGCGACATAGCTCTTATCGGCCGTCCGCTCAAGGGACGCGTAGTTGCGGTACGCCCCGGCCACAAGGTAAACAATATGTTTACCCGCATGTTGCGTAAAGAGGTGAAACATACCGAAATCCAAGCCCCGATATATGATCCCAACAAGGCTCCGGTTATAGATATCAACGGTATCAAGAAACTGCTGCCGCATCGTTATCCTTTCCTCCTTATCGACAAGATCATAGAAATTGACAAGAAACATTGTGTGGCTGTCAAGAACGTTACCGTCAATGAGCCTTTCTTCCCCGGACACTTCCCTCAGGAACCTGTAATGCCGGGAGTGCTCCAGGTGGAATCTATGGCTCAGGCCGCCGGGGTTCTCGTGCTGAACTATCTGGAAGAACCGGAGAAGTATTCCACTTACTTCCTGAAGATTGATAACGTCAAGTTCCGCAACAAGGTTGTCCCGGGAAACACCCTCATAGAGCATGTGAGTCTTGCTACGGAGATACGCCGTGGGTGTGCCGTAGTGAAAGGTTACGCTTTTGTCGGTGAGAAAGTTGTTTGTGAGGCTGAGTTTATGGCCCAGATTATTAAAAATAAATAATGTAAGCTATGTATCAGTCGGAAAACAATCTTTATGTTGTAGACCCGGGTGCAAAGATCGGCAATAATGTCAAGATAGGTCCTTTTACTACAATATACGACAATGTAGAGATAGGAGACAATTGCCAAATTGCCAATAATGTAACGATCTTTCCCGGTGCCCGCATTGGCTCCGGCGTGAAGATTTTCCCCGGAGCTGTAGTCGCCGGTATACCGCAGGATCTCAAATTCCGTGGCGAAGAAACCGTAGCTCGCGTGGGCGACGGTACGACGCTTCGGGAGTGCGTTACGGTTAACCGTGGTACCGCATCGAAAAACGAGACTGTAGTCGGGCAGAACTGCCTCATCATGGCTTATTCTCATGTGGCCCATGATTGCAAGGTCGGTAACCGTGTAATTATCTCGAATGCTTGTCAACTCGCCGGTGAGGTCCAGATTGATGATGCGGCGGTGATTGGCGGTGGTAGCCTCATTCATCAGTTCTGCCATTTGGGTCGTAACATCATGCTTCAGGGAGGTGCTCTTGTTAACAAGGATATCCCTCCTTTTGTGAAAGCTGCACGCGAACCTATATCTTATGTAGGTCTTAATACGATAGGTCTGCATCGTAATGGTTTCTCGGAGGAGGATATAGCGTTGATAAACTCCATCTACAGAATACTCTATCTGAGTGATCTGAATGTGAAAAACGCTATAAATCTCATCCTTGAGACTATACCTGAATCGGTATATCGTGATGAAATCGTAGACTTTGTAGTTAACAGCGGTCGCGGTGTAATCCGTTCCGCTATCTGATAAAGGGAGGTTCGCAAGCGCAACCCTGTAAATATGGAGACCGGATGCTAAAGAAATCTACACTCGAAGCCATAGTCAGCCATGATTTGGCTGAAATGTGGGATGTTCTTCAACCGGAAGAAAAGAGGATAGTTACAGACAACTTTGAAATCTGCGAGTATCGCAAGAATCAGATCATTTATTCGGAAGGTGAGATACCCGAAAACCTTTGGGTGCTTCTGAATGGAAAGGTTAAAATGTATAAGTCCGGAATCGGCGACAGAGTCCAGATTCTAAGATTATACAGACCCGTGCAGTATTTCGGCTACCGTGCATATTTTGCCGACGAACCATATGTCTCTTCAGCTGCGGCTTTCGAACAGTCGCGCATCGGAAGCGTGCCGATGAAAGTAGTTGAGAAATTGCTTCGAGGCAACAACGATCTTGCGATGTTCTTCATACATGAACTTTCCAGAAATCTCGGTTCTTCCGATTCCAAGATGGTAAGTCTTACTCAAAAGCATCTCAGAGGGCGTCTTGCCGAGACTCTCCTTATGCTTCTTGACAATTACGGCCTTGAGGATGACGGTCTGACAGTCAGGATCTACATGAGCCGGGAAGATCTGGCAAACCTGTCGAATATGACAGCGTCGAATGCTATCCGTACTCTGTCGGCTTTCGTTCAGGAGAAGCTTATTATCGTCGACGGTCGTAAGATAAAGATTATAAACGAACCTACGTTGCGCAAAATATCCAAATTCGGATAAGATCATGGGTGAGTATGACAAGCTGGAAGAGTTTCGCAAGGAATGGCTGTCTGATACCGATTTCATAGTTGCCCGCACTTCCGGCTCTACGGGGACACCTAAAGAGATACATCTCCTGAAAGATAAAATGAAAGAGTCAGCCCGGAGAACCATTCGGTTCTTTGGGCTGAATGGTTCTTCGTATCTATATTCCTGTGTTTCGTGCGCTTTTGTCGGGGGCAAGATGATGGCGGTCAGGAGTTGGGAACTCGGGTGCCGTTTCGGTTTTGAAGAACCGGGCATCATACCCCTTGAAGGAAAAGAATTCGCACGCGATGAAAAGATCGATCTTATTTCGGTTGTGCCCTCGCAGATGCTTTCGTTGATACAGAGGCCGGAAGTCTGTAGTCATGTTTCCCGATTCCTTATTGGCGGTGCTCCCGTTTCTCTATCTTTGCGTAGGGCAATTGTCGAGGCAGGTGTCGAAGCCTGGGAAAGCTACGGAATGACTGAGACGTGCTCCCACGTGGCTTTGAGGCGAGTTTCCGTGCCCCAGATGCCATTTCATCCATTGCCCGGAGTTGAAGTCGAGTTTGACGAAAGGAACTGCCTGGTAATTATGGTAGACGGCGATAGTTTCGTTACCAACGATATAGCCGAACTTACATCCGGTGGAGGGTTCAGCATCTTGGGCAGGTATGACAATGTTATAATTACCGGCGGGAAGAAGCTTAATCCCGAATTAATAGAGAAAAAACTGGAAGAGTGGCTCAGCCGCCACTATGGTTTGACAGACGGTAATTATGCCATAAGCTCCTTGCCCGATGAGAAGTGGGGCGATAAATGCGTGCTTGTCGTGGAAGGAGAAGCCGAGATCCCCTGCATCAGGGCGTTGAAGGAATCTGGTATCTTGCAAAATTGGGAGTATCCGAAAGAAATTATAAGGTTACGGTCTTTTCCGGTTACTCCCAATGGTAAATTAGACAGGGCCGGGTTACGCAGGCTTCTCAAGACTTTATGATCTCCAGTCAAGTTGGTCAAGCATACTGCGGTCTATTGTCGCTTTAGCGTTGTAATGCAGTTGATCTCCCTCTATATATAGAGGAGAGGGGATATTGTTGGTATATAATTGGCCGGTTCCCAGACCTTGCGGCATTTCGGTGTCAAGTGTGGCTGTCCACTGCGCGAGTGCGTCAAGACCGATGTTACTTTCAAGAGCGGAGGTTACCCACCATCCGATACCCCGTTCACGTGCATATTTTATCCACTCCTCGGCTCCTGAGAACCCTCCGCAAAGGGTAGGTTTCAGGATTATGTAGGCGGGCATTATGTAGTCGAGCAACATCTGTCGGGCACCCGATGAGTACATGCCTATGAGTGATTCGTCGAGAGCGATCGGTATCGGTGAACGAAGGCAGAGCATCGCCATGAGATCCGGGTTACCTGGTTTCACAGGTTGCTCTATGGAGTGAATCTGAAGGGGAGCCAGTTCTTCAAGTCGTTTCAAAGCCTCGTCTTCCGGAAATCCACCGTTGGCATCGAGTCTTATCTCAAGTTCATCGGCGGAATGGTCCGCGCGAATGGTCTTTATCATCTCCAGTTCAGATTTCCAGTCGAGCGCACCTACTTTCAGTTTTATACACTTGAATCCTGCATCGAGTTTCTCCTGTACACGTTCTCTCATTTCATCGAGAGTGCCCATCCATACCAGACCGTTGATATCTATTCCGGCTTTCCCTTCGGTGAAGTACGACGGGAAATATATTCCGCGCCCTCCCGACGAGAAATCTCTGAATGCCTGTTCAAGTCCGAATTTAATCGAAGGATAGCGAGTGAGGTCTGTCTGCTTGCCAAGAGCTATGTTGGCAAGTACCTCTACCAGCTTGTATTCATACCTGCCGTCGGCTTCAAGTGAAAGACCGGGAAATACGGAAGCCTCCCCGAGTCCGTAGACTTCCGGATTATTCTCATCGTATACTTTAAGCAGATATGTAGGTTTTTCGGTAAGTATCCCCCTTGAAGTTCCGGCGGGGTGCCGGAACTTAAGCATATATGGGAAATAAGCTAATCTCATTTCAAGTCGATATCTTATCAAGGGAATTTTGGAAACTGCTCGAAATTGGGGTCTCGCTTTTCAAGGAAGGCATTCTTTCCTTCCTGAGCCTCGTCCATAAGATAGTACATCAGAGTCGCGTCACCGGCGAACTCCATAAGTCCGGCCTGACCATCCAGTTCGGCATTGAGTGCCCGCTTTATCATGCGTATTGCGAATGGAGAACGTTTCATTATAGTGCGGCACCATTCCACGGTTTCCTCCTCAAGTCTTTCGAAAGGCACCACTGCATTTACCATTCCCATTTCGAGTGCTTCCTGAGCGGTATATTGACGGCAAAGGAACCAGATTTCGCGTGCTTTCTTCTGGCCGACGCAACGGGCCAGATACGACGAACCGAATCCTGCGTCGAAACTGCCCACCTTTGGTCCTGTCTGACCGAAACGGGCGTTCTCGGAAGCTATGGAAAGGTCGCATATAACCTGGAGAACGTTTCCTCCACCGATGGAATATCCGTTAACCATTGCTATGACCGGTTTCGGTATGGAACGTATGGCCTTGTGAAGGTCAAGGACATTCAGACGTGGAACACCGTCGGCATCGATGTAGCCCCCTGTCCCTTTCACGTTCTGGTCTCCACCGGAGCAGAATGCCTTGTCGCCTACGCCCGTAAGTATGATAACCCGTATATCCTGACGTTCGCGGCAGATGCGCATTGCATCCAGCATCTCGCTGTTGGTCAGGGGACGGAAAGCATTGTAGACTTTCGGGCGGTTTATGGTTATCTTCGCGATTCCTTCGCTGAACTCAAATATGATGTCGGTATATTCTTTTATCTTTTTCCATTCCATGATATATCTGTTTTTATGCAATGGTTAAATTAATGTTGATTTCTGTTTCGTTATTTACCTTCCATATACCTTTTCAGCACCTCTGCCGATACCTTGCCATCTGTCTTGATTTCAAGAAGGGAGGCTTCGCGGGAATTGAAAAATTCCGGCAATATGTTCTCAAGCTGTGTCGCTGTTTCTGCGCCGAACCATTTCAGGCCGAACGCTTCCGTAACCGCTTTGATATTAAGTTTCGGGTCGGCGCAGAAGCAACGTTCCAGCAGATAACCGGGAAGAGCGGAGGTGGAACCTATATAACGGAATATCCCTCCTCCCGAGTTGTTGAGCACTATTATCTTCATAGTGTCGGGAATCAGTCCGGACCCCAATGCTCCCAAGTCGTATGAGAAAGACATGTCGCCTGTTATAAGAATGGTTTCACCTTTCTCATCGCTCCATTCAGGTATGGAGGAAGTGTAGGCCAAGGCTGCCCCGACTGCCGAAGAAGTGCATCCGTCTATGCCTGATACACCGCGATTACAGAAAGTGGCATGAGCGTGTATGCCGAAAAGTTGGTCGTATCTCACTGCTGTACCGTTCGACAGGTAAAGATTCGCATCCTGAGGGAAATGACGTTTGATTATACTGAAAGCTTTCATGTCGCTCCAGGGCGAAGATTCCACGAATGTGTCGCGATATATCGCGCCGCGTGCTCGGAGGGCGTTTACTGTGTCACGATAGGAGTTCCCGGATATTTCACAGTGTTGTTTGCGCTCTGTTATCGTGAGCATGGATATGGACAACTGACGCAGAAAGCGCGCAGGGTCTGCTTCTATGCGCGATGTAAGGGATTGCAGGCAGTCTACGGTAGTGTGATTATACCCGACACTCCAATGCATCTTGGGTTTGTACTTGCGCAACCAATCTTTAACCTGCCTTGACACAAGTGCTCCTCCTGTTGTGATCACCAGATCTGGCCGTATCGCTTCAAGTTCATCTTCGTTTAGTGTGGTCAGGAGCGAGTCTACCATACAATATCTGAGTTCTCCACCATCTCCTAAGTTTGAGAGAGTCTCGGCCATTATGACCACATTGTCGAATTTAGTGGATAGATCTTTTATGGCGCGACGCAGATTATGATCCGGTGCATTAAAGCCACATAGAATAAGTACTTTGCTTTCACAGGCTGTTTTGGCCAGTTCAAGCTTTTGCCTTACCGACAGATCTGTAGGACCTGAAACAGATTCGATGTAACGGCCCTGGGCACCGGCTCCATTTACTGTAACCCCAAGTGGAACATCAAGCTGGATGTTGATATGCACAGGACCTTTTTTAGGTTGCATGGCCGTCAGCATGGCATCGTTGACCGACCGTTCGACATACCATCGTAGATTGTCTCCACGTTTGCCTAAATCATCACAATATACAGGAAGGTTGTAGCTTTTCTTAACGAAATGTTCCAAGGCCTCGAATTGCCGCATGGTTTGTGAATCATCCTGGTCAATCCACTCCATAGGTCGGTCGGCCGATACTACTATCAGTGGAATTCCGGCATAATACGCCTCGGCCACCGCCGGAGCGTAATTGAGCAGCGCGGTTCCGGATGTGCAGATAAGCATTACCGGCCTGCGGCTTACCAGAGCTTCGCCAAGGGCTATGAAAGCTGCTGCGCGTTCATCTACCACTATGCGTGTCTCGATGCTGTCGCATCCTTCGGCGGCTATCAGCAGGGGTGCGTTGCGCGAACCGGGTGAGCAGATCGCTCGCCTTACCCTGTGCTTTTCCGCTATCGACATTAGAAACTGACAGTATAGATTGGAACTCGTCATCTGATATCTGGTTTAATATCCGTTTTATATGAAAGCTGCCGGTTTATAGCCGAGAAGGTATGCCAGTGTCTCCATCCTTTTTTTCCCTTGTGGCTGAAGTGAAAGGATTTCTATCCATTGGTCGGATGCAGCCACAAGAAGCTCTTTTTTCCCGATTCTTACCGTTCCAGGCGATGTGTCGCGGACGGCCTCATCGG
The DNA here is from genome assembly GCA_905214715.1 of uncultured bacterium. Taxonomy (GTDB): domain Bacteria; phylum Bacteroidota; class Bacteroidia; order Bacteroidales; family Muribaculaceae; genus Lepagella. The sequence goes on from CAJMMT010000001.1 coordinate 104,019, forward strand.
TAAGTCTGCTTTCAAAGATTTTTACGTCTGATGTTTTTCCCGATATATCGGTTACGGTTGTCCAGGCAGCCGGGTAGGGAGAGAGACCGCGTATATGGTTATGTATATCGGCGGCATTGCGGTTCCAGTTGATACGGCAGTCTTCCTTGAAAATCTTGGGTGCCGGTATATATTCCCCTTCCGGCTGGGGATGACATGTTGCGTTGCCCGCTTCTATGTCGGCTACGGTCTTCACTACCATTGATGCCCCGAGCGCCATAAGCTTATCGTGTACGTCGCCTACATTCTCTTCCGGGAGAATGTCTATTTCCTGTTGATCTATTATATCTCCGGTGTCTATTTCATGTTTCAGGAAGAATGTAGTTACTCCTGTTTTAGTATCGCCGTTCATTACTGCGCGGTTTATAGGCGCGGCTCCACGATAGCGGGGCAGCAGCGAGGCGTGAAGGTTGAATGTACCTTTAGGTGGCATGGCCCAAACTGTTTCGGGTAGCATACGGAATGCTATGACTATGAAAAGATCTGCTCCGATATCGCGAAGCCGGGAGATGAATTCAGGGTCCTTAAGGTTTCGGGGCTGCAACACCGGAATGTCATGTTCCACGGCATACTTCTTTACATCCGACTGGAGCATATGGTGTCCGCGTCCCGCAGGTTTGTCAGGCATTGTAACTACAGCGGCGATGTCGGCGCCGTTCTTGACAAGTGCGTCAAGACTTGCCACGGCGAATTCAGGTGTGCCGAAAAATACTATTTTCATTTTCTTTTTCATTTCTGCGTTATTCGTTCCTTTACCGCAAATTTACAACAATAAATTCTCCCGATTCTTTTATCCATCCCATCCGGTTAATCATCGGTATAATGTCTGAGTACCCGCCGGTAGGAGTTGAATATCTTTGATTTGGATACAAATCCTATATACTTGTCATTGTCTACTACGGGCAGGTTCCATGCTCCGGTGCGGTCGAATGTAGCCATTACCTCCTCCATCGTGGAGTGTAGCTCGATGCGGGCCGGAGGCATGGACATGAACCGGGATACGTGCATCTTTTTATATAGATCAGGCCTGAACATTATGTTCCGTATATCATCGAGAAGAACCACTCCCTTCAGATTCCCTTCGGAATCCGTTACCGGAAACAGATTTCGGTGGCATGTCTGTATCACGTCCACAACCTCTTTAAGGCTCATCTCCGGATGCACTTCGCTGAAATCCTTTTCGATTACATTTTCCACTTTAAGGAGAGTCAGAACGGCCTTGTCTTTCTGGTGGGTCAGCAGGTCGCCGGCTTTGGCCAGACGCATGGTGTATATGCTGTATGGCTCGAATATCCTTATGGTCATATATGCGAGAGTGGATACTATCAGTAACGGTAGAAAGAGGTTATAACCGCCTGTCATCTCGGCTGTAAGGAAGATTGCCATCAGCGGTGCGTGCATCACGCCGCTCATTACGCCGGCCATACCCATGAGGGCGAAATTCTTCGTGGAGATAGGTATGCCGAAATCAAAGTTGTTAAAGACAAAAGCAAATAGGAATCCGGTCATGGCCCCTACGAACAGCGAAGGAGCGAAAGTACCGCCTACGCCTCCGGCGCCGTTAGTTGCCGACGTAGCGAAACCCTTCAGCAATATTATCAACGTAATGAAGAGCATTATAAACCATGTCTGGTGCCGGTCCACATAAAACAATGTACCGTCGAGAATGTCTTCTGTTTTCCCGTCAAGCAACTGGTTTATGGCGTCGTATCCTTCGCCGTAGAGGGGTGGGAATATGAAAATTAGCATGGCAAGAATAGCTCCGCCAACGCATATCTTTATCCAGCGTCTTTTCAGTTTCCTGAAAAATCCCTCCATCGCGATCATCGTGCGTGTGAAATATAGCGACACAAATCCGCATATTATCCCGAGAACTATGGTATAGGGTATTTTGGCGGTTATGAAATCTTCACTTTGCGAAAAGAAAAACTCAGCATTATAGCCTTCAAGTATATACGCTACCGTAGCTCCGGTAATGGATGAGATAAGCAGAGGCATTACGGTCGCCCCGGTAAGGTCTATCATCAGCACTTCGAGTGTGAACAGCATACCGGCTATAGGGGCGCGGAAGATACCGGCGATACCGGCGGCCGCTCCACAACCTACAAGCAACATCAATATCCTTGGCGACAGTCTGAATGCCTGTCCGATGTTTGACCCTATGGCCGCTCCGGTAAATACTATCGGACCCTCGGCTCCTACCGAGCCTCCGAAGCCTATCGTTATGGACGAGGCCACAAGCGAGGCGTAGGTATTTTTCTTTTTGAGTCGCGATTTACGTCTTGATATGGCGAAAAGCACTCTGGTCACACCATGAGAGATATTGTCTTTTACCACATACTTCACAAACAGGGATACTATAAGAATACCCACGACAGGATATATGAGGAATATGTAGTTGCCTGTCGTTATGTTTATATGCGCGGTGAGGAAATGCGAAATTGTATGGATAAGCCATTTGAGCAACTGGGCCGCGAATCCGCATATGACACCGACCACCAGGGCGAGGATGATAAGGAAATTGCTTTCCTTTATATGGCGTTCGCGCCAGCTCACTACCCGGGCCCACCATTCCGTAAATCTGTTATGTGTCTCTTTATATGCCATATGTAGTCATTTATTTCCCCTTGCCTCCTATTACTGTCTTTACGGTGTAAAGCAGTATCTTGGCATCGACTGCCAGGGACATGTTGGAGAGATATATGAGGTCATATCTTGTGCGTCTCACCATCTCCTCAAGTGAGGAGGCGTAACCATACTTCACCATTCCCCATGATGTGATTCCTGGTCTTACCTGATGGATAAGCGTGTAGTAAGGCGCCTGTTTTACGATTTGGTTTATGAAGAATGCGCGTTCAGGTCTTGGCCCTACGAGCGACATGTCGCCGCGCAATACATTCCAGAATTGAGGCAATTCATCTATGCGGTATTTTCGCAGGAACTTACCTATGCCGGTTATTCTCGTGTCGGTATCGCTCGACAGCTGCGGGCCGTTGGCCTCGGCATCGTCGCGCATACTTCGGAACTTGTATATCCTGAAAGGTTTGCGGTGTTTGCCTATGCGCTCCTGAGAGTAAATTATATTACCGTCAGAATCCAGTTTTATAGCAATCGCTACTGCGAGCATAACCGGTGACAGGATTATAAGAGCGATAATGGAGAGAATGACATCAGCGGCCCGTTTTATTGCCAACGCAGAGTTGGACACTACCGGACGTGTAATGTCGATGAATGGCTCTGCATATATGTCCTGCATATGGATGGCCGAGGTCATGTACGAGAGCGTGTCAGGTTGTATCTTTATCGGAATATCGAGACCGAACAGTTGGTAAAGAAGGCCGAGCGTACGGTTTTCATCGGGTGATTCCAGAGATATTATCAGTCGGTCGATGTCAAGTTTCTTGCAGATTGTCGGTAACTCCGAAAGACGGAAGACCGGTTTGCCGTCATATATCTGGTGTTCCTCGGGCACCTTCACGAACCCACACACTCTGCAGCCCAAAGTCGATTTGGCTTCCGAGAGGTTGATAGCAGTCTGGCGCGATGCCGCCGAATTACCGATAATCAGAGTATTGAAGTGCCATTTGCGTTTGCGCAGCCTGTTGATGGCGTGCTGGGTGATGGATATTCGTCCGGCATACACCACCAAAAACAGCAATCCTGTCAAAATGAGTATAAGTCCCCAGTTTGAACTACGGTGGGTAAGTTGGTCGTTCGTGAGCAACGCCAGGTATATCAAGGCTGTGTTTATGAGCGACGAGAAGAAGGTGGTTATGAGCTCCTGCAGACGCGACTTATCGAACGGTACTGCATAATATCCCGACAGCCAGTATATTATCAATGCGAGTAGCGGAACGAGAATTTGCTCCCACACCAATTTGGGCTGACTCAGAAAATTGACGAGGATATTCCAGTCTCTCGGCAGATCCTCTCCTCCCGGGAAACCGTATAGTACGAGAAAACGGGCAATGTTGAAAAGGAAAAAAGCGACGCTTGTGGTAATCCAGTCCATTACCACATACTTGAGCCTCTGTTTGGCCGCCGGGAGTACTTTTCCTTTCATTTAGTGCTGTTGTGTTTTGCGAATTGAAAACCGCTTGATTTTTCCGAAAGAGTTCCGGTTAGCGTATAATGGTTATTACTCCGGAATTGGTCAGTTTGATTATGCCGCTCGGAGAAGGAAGATTCGTTTCTTCTCTACGCCAGTCCACGACATAATCCACACTCTTCTTTATCTCGTCTGATATCTCGGAGAATGTGCGGGGAGTGGGCTCACCTGAGATGTTGGCCGAGGTTGATACCACCGGCTTGCGCAGCCGCTGACATAGATTTTTCGAGAAGGCTTCTCTTGTTATGCGTATGCCGAGCGATCCGTCGGGTGCGAGCAACTCTTTAGCCACACCTACGGGATTATCATAAATCACGGTCAGGGGTTTGTCGGCCGCCTCAGTAAGCTGCCAGGCTACCTCCGGTATCTCCTTCACCGTGCGGTCAAGCTCACCTTCGGAACCTACGAGAACAAGCATCGACTTGGAATCCTCGCGCTGTTTTATGGCGTATATCTTTTTTATGGCTTCAGGATTGGAGGCATCGCACCCAAGTCCCCACACCGTGTCGGTAGGGTAGAGTATCACACCTCCCTTACGCATAACATCGACGGCCCGTGTTATCTCGGCATTCATGCGTGATTTCTCGGCCGCATCGCGTGGTGTGTGCGTTTCCGGATTATATATCGGCTCAGAATCTTGTTCAAACTCCATAACTATATTCAAAATTACGAAAAATTTCGATATTCTTCTCTCCGCAGCTTCCCATTCAATCTTCAAAATCGCGCCATAACCGTGATATGGAGTCAGATGGCATTCTCCAGTCTCCTCGTGGCGAGAGACATACCGATCCAACCTTCGGCCCATCAGGCATACATGAACGTTTGAACTGCTGATTGAAGAAACGGCGGTAGAAGGTCTCCATCCATTTTACTATGGTCTTGCTGTCATATTTCCCCTCGAACGCTTTTTCGGCTAATGCCAGAATCTTGATATTGCGGAACCCGTTTCGGAGAGTGTGGAAGAGGAAGAAATCGTGAAGCTCGTATGGTCCTACAAGGTCTTCTGTTTTCTGCTCAATCCTGTCTGCATTGTCGGCCGCCGGAATCAGTTCGGGCGAAATAGGTGTATCAGCTATATCGCGGAGCGTGGCTGCGATTTCTTTATTATCGTGGTTCTCGGCATCGGTCGCGAACCATTCCACAAGGTATTTTACCAGCGTTTTCGGTACCGATGCGTTGACTCCATACATCGACATCTGGTCGCCGTTATATGTACACCAGCCGAGGGCGAGTTCCGACAGGTCGCCGGTACCCACAACAATTCCACCTGTCTTGTTAGCCATGTCCATGAGAATCTGGGTGCGTTCGCGGGCTTGTGAATTCTCGTAGGTGGCATCATGTTTTGCCGGGTCCTGCTCTATATCGCGGAAATGAAGTTCGACGGCATCTCCGATGGGGATCTCAAGAGCTGTAACGCCGAGCAACTGCATTAGATTCCATGCGTTTCCGTGCGTGCGGCTTGTGGTGCCGAAGCCCGGCATGGTGATAGCGGTAATGTCGGAGTGCGGTTTGCCGAGTATATCCACGGCACGTACCGCAACCATCAGAGCTAATGTGGAATCAAGTCCTCCTGATATGCCGATTACCATCTTGCCGGTGCCTATGGCGTTAAGACGACGGGCCAGACCCCAGGCCTGGATGGATATTATCTCCTCGCAGTGTTCGCGAAGATGTGTGGGGTCGGACGGCACAAAGGGGTGGGGGTCTATCGTGCGGAGAATCTCGGTTTTCTCTGAGGGGGTCTCAAGCCATTTTTGCGCATAAAGTCCTCTTGCTTCGCGGTATTCTTTCTGAAGGGCCACATTCTCGGCGGCAGGGTCGGCGAAGCTTGAGAATCGTCTGCGGTCCTGTCTCAGTTTCTCAACGTCTATGTCTACGCATATCAGCTGTTCTCGGAGGTCGAAACGTCGGCTTTCGGCCAATATGACCCCATCTTCAGCTATAATCGCATTTCCTGAAAACACAAGATCGGTGCTTGACTCGCCCCAACCGGCCGAAGAGTATATATAGCCGCAACGCGCTACTGCACTGCGGTTTTTTATCAGGTTCTTAAGATAGTTATGCTTTCCGATCAGCTCATCGGTGGCCGATAGATTGCATATGATGTCGGCACCGGCGAGAGCAGCCAGTGTGCCAGGTGTCTGCGGCACCCACATATCCTCGCATATCTCCACACCTACTTTCACATCGTCGAATGTGAAAAGCAGGTCAGTGCCGAACGGCACATTGAGATTGCCACCTATGTTTATTGACTCTCCGGTTACGCCACGGCCGGACGCGAACCATCGTTTTTCATAAAACTCGTTGTAGTTGGGGAGATAGGACTTGGGTACCACGCCGGTCACAGCTCCGTTCTGGATAACTACCGCGCAGTTGAACAGGTGGTTTCGGTGGGCGAGCGGCGCGCCTACTATCATGGCGAGTTCCATCTCGGCAGATTCATCTGCAAGCATTTCGAGGGCTTCTATGGTCGCGTCGAGCAACGTCTGCTGGTTGAAAAGGTCGGCGCAGGTATATCCGGTAACGGAAAGCTCCGGGAAAACCACCAGCGTGGCGCCTTTTTGCCGTGCCTCACGGGCAAGCGTTATGATATTTTTTATATTGCTGAACGGGTCAGCGAGGTGTACCTCCGGTATTGCGGCGGCGACTCTGAAGAAACCCAGATTATCCATGCTGTGCGGTTTATGTGGAGTTGTTTCGTATAGATCACGCTTCCATCCTGAGGGAGTGATAGCTTATTACAAATATACGAAATAATTACGCCATATACAACAAAAAGCCGACCGGACTAAGCCGGTCGGCGTGATATTATCAATTATGGAATGTGCTTATTTCAGAGCAGCCTGAACTGCATCGTTGGGCACCATTTCTTCTTTGAACACGTAAGCTCCGGTTTTGGGGCTACGTTCCATTTTGATGACTTTGCTGTAGGTGCGTCCTTCACCTTTCTGAAGAGACGCGACGGTTTTTTTTGCCATGACTCAGTATGATGCTTATTTGATTTCTTTGTGAACGGTAACTTTCTTGAGGATGGGGTTGTACTTCTTCAACTCCATACGACCCGGGGTATTCTTGCGGTTTTTGGTGGTGATATAGCGAGACATACCGGGCATGCCGCTTGCCTTGTGTTCGGTGCATTCGAGAATCACCTGAACTCTGTTGCCTTTAGCTTTCTTTGCCATTGGTTCTGATATCTTGGACCCTGATTGAATTGCAGGGTATCTGATTTATTATTGATGTGTTTGTTTATCGCTCCCTTAACAGGATATATGATGCGACCGACTCTTATAGAGAGACGATGGTCAGTTTCTTGAAATCCAGGTTGCCTTCAGCTTCGGCACGTTTCAATGCGGCGTTGAGACCGATTTTGTTGATGGTGCGCAGTGCGTGGGCGCTGAGGGTCAGTTCAATCCACATGTCCTGTTCTACCCAGTAGAACTTCTTTGTGTGGAGGTTTACATTGAATTTTCTTTTGGTGCGACGCTTGGAGTGGGAAACGTTGTTACCAACCGAAGCTTTTTTGCCTGTGATCTGACAAATCTTTGACATGGCTGTTTTGGTACTCTATTAAAATAAAAGTTTTAATTTCTGAGATTCCTCTTTTGCCATTGCGGGTGAGAAAGACCGCGACGACTTGTAATCTCTCGGATTCGGGCCGCCATCTCAGTTCTCATATCGTTGCCAATCGCATCTTTTTCAGCAACTTTACAGGATGTGCCACAAATCAGTTGCAAAGTTAAGAATTTTTTATCACCCCTGCAAATCTTCCCTCTTATTTTTCAGCCCATCTTTGCGGGGAAAGATTCCAATTCGATGTTTTCGGAGGAAGGCATCAAGGTCGGCGCAGCTGACGTAGTTTTCACGGCCTATTTGCGAGAAGGGGATGATGCGCTGGTCGTGGTAGTTTTGCCATGTCTTTGGTGAAACGCCAAGGATTTTACAATTTATATATAATAGCGCGAAATGCAGTAAATCTAATACGATTTCGCTTAATTATAGATGTTGCAACCTTTCCCTTTTCTGCAATTTTTTTGAGGTACTCGAAAGGCGACTTCTGTGGCGTTATTCGTCGGAGATGTCTTCCTGTTCCACGTAGGTGTGGCGGAGGAGGTTTATCAGCATGTTCATGGCGTGGTTGGTGGCGCTTTCGATCACTTCGTTGCGGTCGCCTTTGAAATGGATGCATTCCGAGACGACAGTGTCTTTGTATTTGGCTGCGAGCCATACTGTTCCTACCGGTTTCAACCGTGAACCTCCGTCGGGTCCGGCTATGCCGCTGGTCGAGATCGCGCAGTCCGTCTGCATCAGTGCCGAGACTCCGCGTGCCATGGATTCGGCCACGGGACGGCTTACGGCTCCATATTCCGATATGTCGCGTCGCGATACTTTCAGTACATCGGCTTTTACATTGTTGCTGTAGCTGACCACGCTTCCCAGGAAATAACCGCTCGACCCTGGTATCTGGGTGATTCTGTGGGCTATGTTGCCGCCGGTGCAGCTCTCGGCGCACGATACGGTAAGCTCGCGTTCGGCAAGCAGGTCGCCGAGTACCTGCGCTATGGTTCGGTCATCGGTACATACGGTCTCTTCCGAGAAAATCTCGGAAAGGTCGCGGTGGTATTTGTTCATCTTGAAGCGCAACAGCTCTATTCCCGAGTGGACACCCGTCAGGGTTACGCGGGTTACGAGGTTGGAGTTGTCGATTGTAACTTTGACATACTCCGGCAGGTGTTCTTCAAAGTGGCGCATTATGTTGGCCAGCTCTTTGCGCGTGTAGCCATATATGACCAGATGGCGCACTTCTGTATGCTCGTCGTTTTGCTTCATATCTCTGTTCTCGCATACGGAGGAAGATCCGTGGTGCAAAATTCTTTTCTAAGATATTTGAAATATCCCGCTATGGCTACCATGGCCGCGTTATCCGTGGTGTAGCGTCGTTCCGGAATCCACGCCTTCAGGCCTCTGCGCGCGGCGAATTCCGCTATGCTGTTCCTGACACCGGAGTTGGCCGATACGCCTCCGCCTATGGACACTTCCGTAACTTCCGGATGGCGGTCTATAGCTTTCCCCAGTTTCTCGATAAGTATGTCGATTATAGCTTTCTGGAGAGATGCCGCGAGGTCGGCCTTGTGGTTATCGATAAACTCCGGGTCCTCTTTTATGCCGTCGCGCAATGTATAGAGGAAGGATGTCTTCAATCCGGAAAAAGAATAGTCCAATTCCGGTATCCTTGGACGGGCGAATTTGAATGCATCGGGATTGCCCTGTGAGGCGAGTCTGTCGATATGCGGGCCACCGGGGTAGGGAAGCCCCATCACTTTGGCGCATTTGTCGAAGGCTTCGCCGGCGGCATCGTCTATAGTCTGGCCCAATATCTCCATTTCGCTGTCGCTCTTCACAAGTATTATCTGTGAATTGCCGCCGGAAATGAGAAGACAGATGTAAGGGAATGCTGGTACCGCATCTTCCTCTTTCTCTTTTATGAAATGGGAAAGTACATGGCCGTGCAGATGATTCACGTCTATGAGCGGTATTCCGAGTCCGACAGTCATCCCTTTTGCAAAGGAGGTGCCTACCAGAAGCGAGCCGAGCAGACCCGGCCCGCGGGTAAAGGCTATTGCGGTCAGGTCTGATGGTTTGATGCCTGCGCGATTCAATGCGGTGGCTACGGTAGGAACTATGTTCTGCTGATGGGCGCGTGAGGCCAGTTCCGGTACTACTCCTCCAAATTCGGCATGTACCTGTTGGGATGATATGACATTGCTGAGCAACAGTCCGTCGCTGATCACTGCCGCGCTGGTGTCATCGCAGCTTGATTCTATGGCAAGAATGGTTGTCCTCTCTTTATTCATTGTCTGAAGGTAGAGAAATCAGATTCCGCAGATTCTCTTTCTCTACAAATTTACTCCTTTTATAGGATTCGGCCAAATGAACTGATTTATTTTTGTTAAATTTGCACTTTTGGAAAATTGAAGTGATATCTGATTCCGGAGCGTTTTAGGAGATGAGTATGATTCGCAATTTTTACAGAATCGCCCGCAGTGTGGCGCTTGCCGCGATATTGACTGTCGCGGGGCTGTATCTATTGCTATATATAGCTCTTGCTATTCCTGCCATACAGAATATGATAAGAGTTACCGCTCAGAACGAGCTTTCCGGATTTTTGAAAGGTGAAGTCAAGATAGGGCGTCTTGACATTGTTCCCTTTTCCGAATTGCGTCTTTATGACGTTACGGTGGCTCAGTCGGATACCGTGCCGCCGGTGCTTTATGTCGCCAGAGTTGGTGCCGGTATAGACCTGTGGCCTCTCGTAAGTCGTGGTGTGATTGATATTTCTTACGCCGAACTATCCGGAATGAAGGGGGATGTGCACCAGAATAGAAAAGGTGGACCTCTCAATATCGATTTCATAATAAAAGCATTTGCTCCCAAGGATAAGAATAAGCCCCCTGCAAGGTTTAATATTTGTCTGCGGAAGGTTGCGCTAAGAAATACATCGGTTTCCTTTGCAAGAGACTGGGCAGCTCATGTTCCTGAAAACCGTCTTGATCCCAATCGTATAGCGGTTGCGGATCTCAACGCGGACATACAGATACCCAAATTGACCAACGACACGGTGGCTGCCAATCTGTCGAGACTCTCATTCCGCCTTGATCCGGGATTGAGAATTACCGATGTTGTCTGCAATGTGCTTTATACGCCCACATCATTGAGGATTCATGATTTCGAGATAAAAATGCCCGGTACGCATATCCCGATTCCTGAACTGACACTGAATTATGAATCTCCCTCCAGGATAATCGATGCGCTGAAAGATGACAGATTAAAAGTTTCCATACCTCATGGTGTGATTACTCCCTCGGATTTTGCCCCTCTGGTACCTGTTCTGTCGGCTGTCGATATTCCGGTTGACCTGTCGTTGTATGCGATAGGTAATATCAACAGATTGGATTCATTGCAATTGAGACTTGATGCGAGAAGCATAGGTACTTCCGTTAACTTAGACGGATATGTGGAAGAACTTTCTCATCCCGAGTATCTTGTGGCTGAGGTGAGCGCGCTCGACCTAACCTTCTCACCGTCGGCGCTGCAGCTTATCGGGAAATTACCTGTGAATATCGGGTCTAAGCCTATGCAGATGCTTAGGAATCTTGGTAAAACGAATATTACAGCCCGTGGCGGTGTAGATATCGAAGGAGACAGGATATGGAGCGACGGCAGAATCGCCACAAGTCTCGGTTCTCTTGAATTTGATTTTGCGAAGGCCGATGCACTTACGGGAACTGTCGCTACCGAATCGTTCGATGTCGGCTCTTTCCTTGGTACGGCGCAATTAGGCGAGGTCGCCTTCAATGCCGACGCGTCATTGGCTTTCGGGGGAAAATGGCCTGTAGGCGAAGCTTCGGTATATTTCGACCGGCTGATTGCGAAGGGGTACGAAATATCGGATCTCTCGATAGATTGCGAGGCGGAAAGCGAAGATGTCAAGGTATCGGTGTCTTCGTCCGATCCGTTGGCAGACCTTGATGTCGAGGGGTGGTTGGAGATGACTGAAGGGCATACCCATGCCGATGTATCGGCGGCTATACGTTCGCTTGACCTTCCCGCTTTCCATATCCTTCAGCAATATGACGGACATAGGCTCAGTGCCGGCTTATCTTTTGAACTTGAAGGAAAGACGCTTCAGGATTCGGAAATTTCACTTCTGATCCGCGATCTTTCTTTCCTCGATTCCGAGGGAGACGGGGTTGTTTTGCCCTATCTTACAGGAGGATTGACACACGATGAGGAAAAGGGCCGTGAATTGACCGTCGAATCACCATGGGTAGACATATCCACATCTGTGTCGGGGTCTGATGAAAACTTGTCGTCAGTATTCGATTTCAGAGGTATCCGCAATGCCGCCGTAGAACTTCTGTCGCAGACGTTCCCGGTATTGCAATTGCAGGTGGCCGATAGCCGGAGCGCAGAAAAAGTAAATATCGATTTGACGCTTAAGGCCGATGCCGAGGTATACCGGTTCTGGCATCTTCCGCTCTATCCTCTTGGGAAAGGCACATTGTCAGCTTTTCTCGATGCGGAGACAGGCGAGGCTGAAATCAATGCCGATTTCCCTTATATACAGCAGGGTAAATCTACGTTGATAGAACGAACCACGCTATCCGGGGTTCTTAACAGAGACTTGGGTACATTCGCTTTCGGAGCTTTTACCCATTATCCTACCAAAAAAGGTACGCTCGACATGGAAGTCCAGATTCTTGGACGCGAAGGTAATATCTTTTCCGATATTAAGTTTTTACCAGGTCCGGGCAATCTGATTACCGGCAATCTTGCTCTTAACGCGCTGCTGAGCCGTAATGCCCTTTCCAACTCGCTTGATGCGCGTGTCGACATTGTGCCGTCGGTACTCGGAATATCCGGTTCCCAATGGAATCTCGGTATCTCCTCACTTGAATGGAAAGATGGCAAAGGGTATATAAACGGTCTGAATCTTACCAACGACAAGCAGTATATAAATATAGCCGGCGTGGCATCAAAGAGTCATGATGACCATATAGAGGCGCGGCTCGGCGGAATAGACCTTGATTATGTGTTCGGCATACTGAATATCAATTACGTTACTTTCGGCGGCACGGCCACCGGAGAGGTGGTGGCTTCCGGAGTGTTGTCGTCAGAGCCGGCTGTGTCCACACGGTTCTTCAATGTGAAGGATTTCAGTTATAACGATACACGGCTTGGAGATGCCGTATTGCGTTCCTGGTTCGATGTGCAGCAAAAAATGGTAGGCATACAGGCCGATATCGCCGATAACGGGATTCCTGCAGCAAGGGTAGATGGAGGTATCTGGGTTACCCGCGATTCCCTGAGTTTCGAGATGGATGCCAACCGGATCAATGCCGGATTTCTGTCGCCATTCGTACAGGCATTCGCCACTGATGTCAAGGGGCGGGCATCGGGCAATCTTAAACTATACGGAACGTTTTCCGATATAGATCTGACCGGTAAGGCCAAAGCGGAAGACTTGTCGCTGAGGTTGCTTTCTACCAATGTAGTTTACTCAGGCAGCGATTCTGTAATAATGAAGTCGGGACGTATAGAGATCCCATCGTTCAGAGTTTATGACAGATATGGTAAATCCGCGTTGTTGTCGGGCTGGTTGTCCCACCGTTATTTCCATGAACCGGTGTTTGATTTCAGGCTTTCCGGAGCTAACGGACTGCTATGTTATGATATGTCGTCGAAAGCCAATCCGGATTGGTATGGTACCATATACGGGTCAGGGTCGGGCCATCTTGCCGGAAGGCCCGGATGGGTAGGTGTGGATGTCGATATGACAACCGACCGTAATTCCACATTCACTTTCGTGCTGAGCGACAAGGAACAGGCGGCCGATTATAATTTCCTTACTTTCACCGATCGCCGGAAAGAGGCGTTGATCAAGGAGCAGCCCGATACCATACCTGAGTTCCTGCGCAAGTTCCAACGTAACCGGAATCAGGAACAACAGGGTGAAGAGAGCGCCGTGGAACTCGATATCCGTGCCACCGTAACCCCCGGAGTCCTCGTTACTCTTGTGATGGACCCTGAGGCCGGAGACAAAATTACGGCGCGCGGGGGAGGGCCGCTCCAGATGACATACAATTCAAAGTCCGAGGAAATGAAAATGTATGGCAAGTATGTGCTCGATGAAGGTGATTATAACTTCAGCCTGCAGGATATAATACTGAAACAGTTTACCATACGTCCCGGAAGCAGTATCGCTTTCAACGGTGATCCTCTTGGCGCAAATCTCGATATCGCGGCCACTTACCGTGTGAACGCCAATCTTACGGACCTTGACCAGAGTTTTGCCTCAGACCACGATTTGAACCGTACCAACGTGCCGGTAGACGCGGTGCTTCTTGTAAGGGGAGACCTGAATCAACCCGATATAGACTTTGATGTAGAGCTGCCTACGCTCACCACCGACGTGGAGAGAAAGGTGAAGAGCCTAATGAGTACCGAAGACCTTCTTAGCCGTCAGATCATATATCTTTTGGCGTTGAACAGATTTTACACACCTGAGAATGCGAATATGGGCACCTCGGGTTCGACCGGCGGCACCGAGCTGTCATCCGTAGCATCGTCTACCATCTCATCTCACCTCAGCAATATCTTGTCTAACATGACCGACAATCTGTCGTTATCTCCGTCATTCCGTAGCGACAAGGGTGATTTCAGCGATGTGGAGGTCGATTTAGGCCTTTCGTCAAGGCTTCTTGACAACCGTCTGCTCATAAACGGTAATCTTGGTTACCGGGATCGCAATGTAGCCGGACAAAGTACCCAGTTCATAGGCGATTTCGATATAGAATATCTGTTGAACCGCAGTGGCAATCTCCGGTTAAAGGCTTACAACCGGTTTAATGACCAGAATTATTATCTGCGTCAGGCCTTGACGACACAAGGCGTGGGATTGGTGGTGAGACGTGATTTCGATAACATATTCTCCTTCCTGCGCCCCTTCCGCAGAAAACAAAAAGAGAATAAAGACAGTGTGGAAGCACAAAAGCCTAAAGAGCCTTAAGCACGAAAAAAGTTTAAATCACTTCAATAAATGGATTTCTACGATTTCGCCAAACTGCCGAATGAAATCCCGCCAAACTACCGAACGGAATTTCGCCAAACTGCCGAATGAAATCCCGCCAAATTGCCGAACGGAAATCCGCCTCATCCGCGAAATGGAGCTTGCGACATACCCGTGTGCCGTCTTCGCCTGTACTAATAAAGAAATCCGTGAAAATCCGTCTACATCCGCGTTGCGAGTGCCCTCAGGCGCGGCGAAAAGATCCGTGTGCCTGTTCCCCTCCTATCCATAATGAAAACATATCCTCATCAACCAGGAAAACGCTGTTTCAACTGATTTAGAAAGATAACGAGCACGCGGATTTTTTCGCTGCGTCTACGACGCTCGCAACGCGGATGTAGACGGATTGGCGCGGATTTGTTGCTTTAACCCGATTCGGTATCCTGTTGAATAAGCGCCACGCGAATCGCTTCGCGCACGGATAGGGCTGATTAAACGCGGCATCCGGCGTTAAGGCCACGCTATCTATGAGCCATTCTTTTTTCACCAGATAATCCGTGGAGGACAGACATCATTCCTGATTAGTCCAAAACATACCTATACCGGATTTAAATGAAAGAGCCGTGTCAATAGGCTAAGAAAGTTCAAAATTATATTGCCATCCAATAACTGCGATGAGCTGTCGCAGTGTTGGCATCGGAGATCATCAACGACTCAACATCGCTTGATGAAGAAAAAACAGAAAATAATGCAGCTTTATCATCCCATTATCAACCACGCCGATTGTCTTTGCAGATGTCAATGAAAATGTTATATTTGTATTGCGTAAAAATACGCAATATACTGCGTAAAATGTAAACATATGTATAAACGTTCTGAATATAAGATTATTAAATCTCGTCTTGAAGAGCCACGTCGCTTTATTCAGGTTATTGTCGGGCCTCGTCAGATAGGGAAATCAACTGTTGTGAAGCAAGTACTCAAAGACATTGAGTCACCCTATCTTTTCTATTCCGCCGATGATGTGCCCGCATCTAACCGAGCGTGGATTGCAGATTGTTGGGCAGCTGCCAGGAGCGTAAAAGAGAGCAAAAAGTATTCTGAGTTCATCCTTGTCATCGATGAAATCCAGAAAATCGTCAATTGGAGCGAAATAATCAAGAAAGAATGGGATTCCGACACATTTAACGATTGCGACATAAAGGTTTTGCTGCTCGGCAGCAGCAGAGTGTTGTTAGAGAAAGGAATGTCGGAATCTCTTGCCGGGAGATTTGAGGAAATTCGCATGAGCCATTGGAGTTATAAGGAAATGAGAGATGCGTTCAACCTTTCGCTGTCAGAATATATGTATTATGGCGCATATCCGGGAGCAGTATCTCTTATTGGTGATTATGAACGATTTCAACAATATATCCAGTCCGCCATCATTGATTCCACCATCAATAAGGATATCCTTATGGACTCTCCGGTAGGAAAGCCTGCATTGTTAAGGCAGACTTTTGAATTGGGAGCCGCATATTCAGGCGAGTTGCTCTCGCTCAACAAGATGCTTGGAATGCTTCAGGATGCAGGAAATACATCGACGCTGCTTTCGTATCTCAATCTTCTCAATGACAGTGGATTGCTGTGCGGCCTGCAGAAATTCAGCATTGATATGGCAAGGCGCAAGGCGAGCATACCTAAGTTGCAGGTCTACAACAATGCCCTGAAACTCGCATATCTGAATACCTCGTTTGAAAATGCCATGACCGACCGACGACTGTGGGGAAGGGTCTTCGAATCGGGTATTGGCACTTACCTGATAAATCAGGCATTCAAGCACCGTTTTGATGTATTCTATTGGCGAGACCGCAATATGGAGGTTGACTATATATTGAAAAAGGGAAACTCTGTCGTTGCAATCGAAGTAAAAAGCAATACTGAACAACGGACAGAGGGGCTGGATGTGTTCAGACATAAATTTTCTTCTAAGAGAGCGTTTATAGTCGGAGATGGGGGAATAGCGCCTGAGGAATTCATGACAATGGATATAAACTCTCTATTTTAAAGCGCTCTTTAATCTTATTCGCGGGATGTGAAAATCATGTTTTTTACTTACCTTTGCAGATGATGTGGAAGATTACAGGAATCGAAGATCTCATTTCGCGGTTGTTGAAGCGTACTGACTCCTTAGGCGTGGCTTTTGGAGGGGGTGGCGCACGTGGGTTTTGCCATATAGGCGTTATCAGGGCTTTCGAGAATTTCGAGATCATACCGTCGATATTATCCGGGGTGTCGGCCGGTTCGGTAGCGGCGGTGATGTATGGCGCCGGTCTGGATTCACGTCAGATTCAAGAGTGTTTTGCCGGGAGCAGCAAGATAAATCATTACGCCACATGGACCCTTCCGAAGCGCAGTCTCATGACAATCGAGAAGTTCGGACGCTTGATTGAAAGCTGGTTGCCGGTGCGCTATCTTGAAGAGTTGAAAATACCGACAGTAGTCTGCGCCACAGATTTCGACCATGGAAAATCGGTAGGGTGGGCCAAGGGCGAGATAGTGCCTCGTGTTCTTGCTTCCTGCAGCATACCGGTGGTCTTCCCTCCTCAGGTCATAAATGGCGTGCATTATGTAGACGGTGGGGTTTTGCGTAATCTTCCGGCGTGGGCCATACGTAAATACTGCAAGGTGCTGATCGGTTCGAATTGCTCCCCCTTGAACAGGGACTTCAAATATCACGGTGGTATCGCCGATACTGCTTTAAGGTCGTATCAGCTTATGGCCAAATCTAACACGTTGCAGGATATAAATCTATGCGACTATATGATACAGCCGGTAGAATTGACCGGAGTAGGTACTTTCGAGATATCCCGACTCAACGAAGCCGTCGAAATAGGATATGATGCCGCATGCAAGGTCATTGAGCGCATGCTCAAATCAAAAATATAATTGAAAATGGAGAAACTTATAATTTATCAGCTATTTCCCCGTATATTCACCAATACGTGTCCCGACCCCATGCCTTGGGGTACTTTGGAACGCAACGGAGCCGGTAAACTCAATGATCTCAAGGGGCATACTCTCGATAGCCTCAAAGCACTCGGGGTAAATTGCCTCTGGCTTACAGGTGTAATAGAGCATGCAACCAAGACCGCTTTCCCGGAACATGGTATACCCGCCGACAATCCCAATGTGGTCAAAGGCGAGGCCGGTTCTCCCTACGCCATACGCGACTATTATGATGTAGACCCAGCCATCGCGGTAAAAGTGGATAACCGCATGAAAGAGTTCGAAGCCTGTGTGAAGCGTATCCACAACAAAGGGATGAAGGTGCTGATAGATTTCGTGCCCAATCATACGGCAAGAGTGTATCATTCGGATGTGGCTCCCATTGGAGTGAAGGACTTCGGTCAGGATGATGATATATCTTGTTACTTCGCACACAACAATAACTACTATTATATACCTAACCAGCAGTTTTCGCCCGATTTCCCTCTTGATGCCGAAGGTACGGTTCCTTATGTGGAATTCCCGGCTAAATGTACGGGAAACGATTGTTTCACGGCATTCTGTACGAAAAACGACTGGTATGAGACTGTGAAACTCAATTACGGTCATGATTATGGAGATCATAGCGACCATTTCGATCCGATACCCGATACGTGGTTTAAGATGCTGAATATACTTCGCTTCTGGGCCTCGAAAGGAATTGACGGGTTCCGTTGCGACATGGTCTTCATGGTCCCCCTCGCTTTCTGGCACTGGGCCATACCGCAAGTGAAAGAGACTTATCCCGACTGTCTTTTTATCGGTGAGATTTACGATGTGGGGCAGTACCGGCCGTTCCTCGATTACGGTTGTTTCGATTATCTGTATGACAAGGTGAATCTTTACGATACTCTCGTGGCGATAGACCGTTATAACCATTCGGCGGCATGCCTTACCGGCGCATGGCAAACGGTAGACGGAATAGGAGACCGTATGCTCAACTTCCTTGAGAACCACGACGAGGTCCGTTTCGGCTCTCCTGAATATGCGGGCAACCCGTTGCGCGTGTTGCCATCGTTGGTTGTAAGCGCGATGATTTCACGCGGACCTTTCATGATATATTACGGTCAGGAACTTGGAGAGAGCGCGAAAGACAACGAAGGTTTCGCAGGTGATAACAACAGGACCACGATCTTTGATTATTGGAGCTGCGACACTCTTCGCCGCTGGTATAACGACGGTCGTCCTTCCTTGAAGAACCTTACAGCCCAGGAGAAATGGCTGAGGAAGATTTACGGCAAGGTGCTGAACCTTTGTAATTCGGAAGAGGCGTTAAGGGAGGGTAAATTCTTCGATCTGATGTATGTCAATTTGCGTCAGAAGGGATTCGACCCGCATAGGCAGTTCGCTTTCTTGCGTTATACCGACGGTCAGAAACTTATGATTGTGGTTAATTTTGCCGACCAGGCGAAAGACATCGAGCTTGTCGTACCGCAGTTGGCGGTAGATATGGCATCATTGCCCGAGGGAAATCTGCAGGCAACCGATCTTCTTACCGATGAGAAAGTACCTGTAAGCCTTAAGGCAGACAGTCCTATGCGACTGCAGCTTGCGGCACGGGGGGCAGTGGTTCTGAGTCTTGGCACATATGCCGAAGAAGGTTAAACGGCTTGGCCGATTGATGCACATATTTCGTAAAAATGTGAATATTTTTTGTTGCATGGCGTTTAAAACCGAAAAAATAGTCTTAACTTTGCATCAGAAACCTATCCACACATACTAAAACAATGAGCAATTCATTACCCCCGTTGAAGGTCTTTGCCGGAACCAAGAGCCATTATCTTGGCGAGGCTATATGCAAAGATCTTGGCATTGAACTCGGAAAGATGAATATAGATCGCTTTGCCGACGGTGAATTCGAGGTTTGTTTCGATGAATCTATCCGCGGAGCCGAAGTCTATCTCGTTCAATCAACATTTCCGAATACCGACAACCTGATGGAGCTGCTGTTGATGATCGACGCTGCAAAAAGAGCGTCAGCCGCTACCATAGTTGCTGTGATTCCCTATTTCGGTTGGGCCCGTCAGGACCGTAAAGACAAACCCCGTGTATCGATAGCCGCCAAGCTTGTAGCTGACCTTCTCAGCGTAGCCGGCATCGACCGTCTGATCACCATGGATCTTCATGCCGACCAGATACAGGGTTTCTTCAATGTTCCGGTGGATCATCTTTATGCATCTTCCATCTTCATTCCGTACATCGAAAGTCTTCACCTGAAAGATATGGTGATAGCTTCGCCCGATGTAGGTGGTGCGAAACGCGCCAACGCCTATGCCAAGTACTTCGATGTACCTCTCGTTCTCTGCCACAAGCAGCGCGCCAAAGCAAACGTTGTGGATAAGATGACCGTGATCGGTGATGTCGACGGCAAGAATGTTATTTTGCTCGACGACATAGTAGATACCGCCGGCACGATAACAAAGGCTGCCGATCTTCTTCTCTCTTTCGGAGCCAAATCGGTGCGTGCTCTTTGCAGCCATCCGGTCATGTCCGATCCGGCCACTACAAGAGTTCTCGAAAGCGGACTTACTGAGATAGTGTTTACCGATTCGATACCTTACGGAAAGGAGAATTCAAAGGCTGTGGTACTTCCGGTAGCGAAACTCTTCGCCGATACGATTCGTCGTATCCACAATAATCAGAGCATTTCCTCGCAGTACCTCACAAAGTAATATAATAGCGGCTTCATGCCGCCGGGAACTCCCGAATTATTGTCATAGAGAAGGCGTGCCGAATCTGTTTTTCGGCACGCCTTCTGCTTATATCATGAGAAAGGTCTTATGTCAGAGCTTGATTATACTCTTCGTGTAATTACCGGCGGATTTGTCATTGCTCCGCAGCATGAGTATATACTGGCCGTGCGGAATTAAACTGACATCTATTTCAGAGCAACCTTCCGCGATTTCGCAATCCATGGCGATTATTCCTGATGTATCTACCAGTGTCATATGCGTAACGCCTTCCCATGGTACTTCGACATGCAGTGTCTCATATACCGGTACCGGATAAACTTTAACATCATCGCATATCCGAATATTGGATACTCCTATAGTTTCAGGCTTTTCGAATTCGGCAGAACCTAAATAAGTTACAGTCCCATCAGGCATACCGGCGAAAAGCTCAAGCACATGAGTGCCGGTAGCAACCGATGCCATATCGAGTTCCAAAGGCATGATTTCAGCAATCTCCGTTTTTGCTGAGCCATGATACTCACCGTCAACGAAAGCCATGATGTTGCAGGGCCCTACGGTGGTTTGATTTGAAAGTTTCACAAACCACCGGCTCTTTACGGCGGTAGGGAGTCCGTTCTTCTCGGCGTAGAAATAGAGACAATGGGCACCATCGTCAAGTCGGCTACAGTCGATGGTCGTAATTTCGCCCTGCGACGTTGTGAAATCTGTTTCGCGGTCGAAACGGTAACGCCATGAAACCGGGCCGTCTCCACTTTCGGGAACGGCACGCAGGAACCACTGACTCTTCACAGCAGTTGGGAGTCCGTTCTTCTCGGCGTAGAAATAGAGGCAGTGTGCTCCTTCATCAAGTCGGCTGCAGTCGATATTCGTAATTTCGCCCTGCGACGTTGTGAAATCTGCTTCGCGGTCAAAACGGTAATGCCATGAAACCGGGCCATCTTCGCTTTCAGGCACGGCACGCAGGAACCATCTGCTCTTTACTGCGGTGGGAAGTCCGTTTTTCTCGGCGTAAAGATAAATGCAATGCGGACCCTCATTGAGCGCCGAACAATCTATCGATGTCAGATTTTCGGTATCGATGACACGGAAAGTTTCTTCACGGTCAAAGCGATAATGGTATTTATTCGCTGACTGCGCTGAAGCCGAAAACAATACGCATACCAGCAAGGGATATAACAATCTTTTTGCCATATCACATGTGAATTAATCTTCAAGTCGGATTTTAACGTTAAGGATACCCTCGTCGGTTGTCTTGTCGGCAACTTCGAAGACAGAAAAACGGGGCGCGTCCGGTTTGGCTGTGAAGGGAAGCAGACCACCATGCACACCTACCTGGGTTCCGTCAGTACCGAGCCAAGAGTTGGCGTTCTCGTCAAGCAGTTCCCACCAATCCGAGTCCTCTTTGAAAACTTGCGTGCCCTCAGGGAAAAGAAGGCATCCGTTGCCATGCATCTCCATAGAGTTGTTGAATCTGGAATAAGAGTCGTAATTCTTCGTATGGTCATGAATGAACACCGTGTTGGTGGCTGTGATGTCATACCAATCATTAGCCCTGAAGACAATGCAGTTTGTGAATTCTCCGTGCCATGGAAACTGATTTATAAATACACTGTTAAGGGCATTCACATAATCATTGCAAACATTTTTAATCACGCAGTTGACAATTTCTGCCTTATGTTCAAGATCGTTTATTATGGAATGCTTTATATTCAGAGCGGCATACTGACCCTGACTTTCGAAAGGATTAGGAGATATAGCTTCGAAGCGGCACTTTTCGACAAGGGTATTTGTCTCATTGTGGTAAATATATAGATTATTCCCTGTTATTCCTTCAACCTTAACGGATACGGTAATATGTTTTCCATCCTCATCCTCATCACCGTGGGCTATTGCCAATCGATCTATGTACGAAACTTTTTCCAGGTTGTCGATTCCGGAACCATGAATAGTAATTGATTTTGAAATATCCACGTTGTTGAAGACTCCCGGGGATAGTGTAATAACGTCTCCGTCGACAGCTGCGCCGTGAGCATCATTTAGTGAATTGGCACCACGGAACACGGTTGTTTCGCCATCGTGCGTAAGAATAGCATATTGGCCTTCGGCAGCGGCGGAAAATGCGGTAAGCACCATGGTTGCTACAAGCGACAGCACTTTTAATAATGATTTTCTCATGTTTGTTTGTTTGGTTTGGTTAAGTTGTGATTATTTTGTGATATAGTGATACGGTTAGATAATGAAGGGTCAGCGGGATTCCTTGCCTCGGCCTGTTGTTATAAAAAAGAAAAAAGCGCAGGAATCTTTATCTGTCGCCGTCCTGCGTTTCGAGGCTTCTCGCATTGCCTTTCCAAAGTCGGACGGCAACAGAGAAGCCTACGCTTGTATAGGTAATCTTATGCATCCGGCGATATTCCTCACGGAATATATTGCCGGACACAAGAATATTACTTATCCAAGGGCATCTACCGTTACCTGACTCCCAGACTTTGGAATGAAATTTTGCGAGAATTTCGAAACACCTGTGAATCAGCGCGGATACACGCTTTTATAAAAATGTCCGCATCCCACCCTCAGTCCCGGAAACCAGGCTTCAGATGGTTTGCAACCGTAAAATTAGTGAATAAATGTTAGATTACAAATAAAAATTCTTTTTCCCATAGGACTTTTTCCCACGGCTCTTTCATTTAAATCTGGTAAATCCTGATTTAATTTACTTTTTATGGGATTGGATGGGAATAGACACGCGGATTTTTTCGCCGCGCCTGTTGCGTTCGCAACGCGGATTAGACGGATTTTCGCGGTTTTTTTTACGCGGATTTTTTTATTTGCACAGGCGAAGACGGGACACGGGTATGTCGCAAGCTCCATTTCGCGGATGCGACGGATTGGCGCGGATTTTTTCTCTTATACAATCTGATAATCTACCGGATAATCGGGCGTGCTGATCGCTTCGCGCACAGACTCGGCGGATGGGAGCGGATTTGCCATTATTACATTGTGGCGACCCAGACGGCTATGAAGGCGACGAGGGCGAGGATGAGGAATATCAACGCGAGGAGGTTGAAGCGTCGCGACAATGCCTTCAGTCTTGCTCCATACATAAGGGAGCACAGGCGACAGAATGCAGCCAGAAACAGGAACAGCACATCTATATATTCCCACCATGCCAAGGGCGCGTGGTCAAGTTTGCGGCTTATAATCAATACGCATACTATTATTATAGTGAGGAACAAGGCCCCTATGGCCCTGACCGTCTTGGCTGTGTTGATGCCTGAGGTGGCAGGTTTCCTATTTTCCATCATTATATGTATATTTTTCGGACATTATCTGTATAGTTTAATTCCGGTGGCGTGTCCGTCCGGTTCCCTCAGCAACGCGAAGTAAAAACCGGTGGGGAAATCACTCAGATTTATGGGAAGAGTCTTCACACCTCTGAAAAAGTATCGTTTATATAGCTGCCCCTCCGCATTGTATATGTCGACGACTTCTATTTCCCTTGGCATGTCGATGGTGAAGTGGGCTCCTCCGAGACTTTTTATAATAGGTTTGGAGGGTCTGAGCCGTTCCTCAAGTTCCGAAAACTTTTCTCGTTTCTCTCTTTCCGTTTCAGCCAGAAAATCTTCGTAAAAAGAGAACGGTACATATTCCTCCTCTACCGACGCTTCGCGTTCAAGTCTCAACTCTTCGTCTGTTTTGGGCCACTCATATGGAAACTCCACGGCACGTTCGCGCACGACCCACATCTTGTCGTCGGAAGGACGATATCTGAGATATCCATCGGCGAGCAACGATGGGGAATAAAGGATATCATGAATGGTCCGGGGTATGTTTTCCCAGGCTTCGGCGGCCTGCGCGGGATAACGGGAATCGAACCTTATGAGTTCTATATCGCGGGAAAAACGCGTCATCAGCTCACGGTCTTCCTGAGTCATCTTCTCTTTTGAGAATCCATGACCCTTAGGCATCAGAGAGTATCCCAATATGGGAAATGCCTTGTTCTCCGCTGAAATCATTACAAAGCCGCCCTCCGGTGAATTAAATATATAGAAGGGGGTGAAGAGCCTGTCGGTGGTAAGACGTTTCCCGTTGTATACATATTGCGGGTCGGGACATACCTGACCATATGCGTCATTGAAAAACAGACGCGCTATGCGTTTGGCTTCTTTCTGCGTTACTGTCTCAGCGTTGGCCATTACGGCTACCGTGGAGAAACAAAGAACGAGAATGGCCTTCAAGCCATATTTGATTTTATCAGAATAATCCATAGCTATAGAAGAGTAGCCCCCTTTTTTATGAAGGAGGCTACTTGTTTAACGTTAATTATGGTCTATTTGTTATCCTTCGGCCGATACAGCTTCACTCTCTTCGATCTCGGCCTTTTCTTTAGAGCTATCCTGAACATTCGGCAGTTCGAGACCGAGGTGTTTCTGTTTGTCTACGATCTTCAGATACATACCGATAAAGAGAGCCGCTACGCCAAGACATGCGAGCATTACCAGCGCCCAAGTGTAATCGTAGCTAACCGACGCCGTTTCCTGAGTCATGGTGCCTGCCGCTACCTGTGCCTCGATGTCGGTGTTGGTGGAAGTAAGCACTTTGCCTATAAGAAGCGGGAAAAGCCACAGACCTATGTTCTGAATCCAGAAGATGAGAGCGTAGGCGGAACCTATGATCTTGGAGTCCACGAGCTTCGGTACGCTCGGCCAAAGCGATGCGGGAACAAGTGAGAATGAAGCTCCGAGAACAAGGATGGTTATGTAGGCCACAATCACACCGCCTACCGCATTGCCCTTGAAGAGGGGAAGTATGAAAGCGAAGGTCAGGTGGCATGCTATCAGCAGGAGAGACCCGAGCACGAGCATCGAGGCGGCCTTACCCTTGTAGTCTACGAATTTACCCAGAATAGGAGTGATGCCCACGGCAAGGAGGGGGAATACGGCGAAGATCGCGCCGGCGCTTTGTTTCTGATACCCCATCCAACAATATACTACAAGGCAAAGTATCGACAGGCCGAAAAGCAATCCCTTTTTGGCGCTCTGTTTTGCAAAGTTGCCTGCGAATGCAGTCGCGGCTACGACCAGCATGATTACATATTGTATATACGTAACCGTATCGGTGGCCCAGAAAGATCCCGGATCCAGAGGTTGGAAGTCAATGTTGCATTGCAGCATGTTGACCGCATATTTCTGGAATGGGAAAATAGCGGAATAATAAAGTACGCAGAGGAGGGCCACAAGCCAGAATCCGAGACTCGAAAGAATCTTTCCGAGATCTGAAATCTTGAATGGGTCGTCTTTTTCCTCAGCTTCGCCGGTCTGCGCGTCCAGTTTTTTGTCCATGAAGAAATAGACTATGAACATTATCAAGGCTATAAGCAGGAGCACGACGCCAAACGCCACTGATCGTGAAACATCGATTGTCCCACCCATGGTAGCGAACATCGGCGAGAATATCATACATGTAGCCACACCGAGACGGGCAAGCGCCATTTCCGAACCCATGGCCAATGCCATTTCCCGTCCTTTGAACCATTTCACTATACCACGGCTTACCGTTATGCCGGCCATCTCTACGCCGCAACCGAATATCATGAAGCCTATGGCCGAGAGTTTGGCGGAAGCCGGCATACCCTCGTAGAATGGCGATACTCCGAGTTCATCGAATCCGGGTATGTAGTTCAGGTTTTCAGTAAACCAGACTTTAAGCGCGCTGTCCTGAAAAGCGTCGGTCAGGGCATACCAGTTGATCGATGCGCCTATCAGCATCACAGCTCCCGACAGTACGGCTGTAAAACGCACACCCATCTTGTCGAGTATGATACCGGCGAAGATAAGGAAGAATATAAATACGTTGAGGAAAGTCTCGGAACCCTGCATCGTACCGAATGCAAGCGAGTCCCAACCGCGTTCCTGCTGCAGAAGGTCCTTGATGGGCGAAAGGACATCCATAAATACATATGAACAGAACATGGCGAACGCCAACAGTCCGAGTGCTGTCCATCTTGCCCATGCTTTGTCTCTTAGCGAGGCAATACCGTTTTGTGTCATGATGATATGTATAGTTGTTAAATTATTATCTTGGTTAAACTTGATTATCAGGATTAATCTTGATTTAGCCTGATTGAGCCGGATTTAGCCTGATTAATCTTGATTGGCTTCATTGAGCCCGATTTAGCCTGATTGAGCCGGATTTGGCCTGGGCAGCTTGATCCGGGGTGATTACTGCAAATTTAACAAAAATTCAATCATAAACAAAAAAGAGGCCGGCCCCGCGACATATCTCGGGGCCGGCCGTATTGATTCAGAATATGTTTTTATCAGATCTCCTTTCCGCTCTCAAGCAACAGAGTCATAGAGGGACGGTCGCATATCTCGGCGGGACCGAAATACTGAATCGGGCCCGGATACTGATATAGAGTGTTGAGCATGAGAGTTTCGCGCATAGAAGCGAATTTCAGGTAGGGCTTGCCGTTCAGGTTTACGAGAGCTTTCTTGATAACGGGCTTCATTTCGCCATTGCGACGCTCCATGTTCATCATCATGGTGATAGGTATACCGCCGGCTACCCAGTTTTCGGGGGTGTCGGTCAGGTTGCGTACCGAGCTCATGTAACCGGTAAGGCCGGCATTGATAAGCATAGCGGCATTGTAGCCGAGCGCATAGCAGTAATCGGCATCGAAGTTTGTGGGGTCGGCGCAACGACCTTCATATCCGAAGAAGTGATGCTGTGTAGCGAACTTACCGGAATACTCTCCTTCGGCAGCCATCTCGTCAAGACGCTTGGCCACCATACGGCTCAGCAGACTTTCGGTGTCGATTAGCGAAACCTGCACGTTTCCGTGGCTGTCGCGGTCGAGGCTCAGCTGGAGCGCGATATCCTTAGGCAGAGACTTGAACAGGTCGGCATTGGCGGCGGAAAGGTGAGAATGGATGGCATTGAGCTTGTCTTCCTCGACGAGTCCTTCAAGTTCGGGAGCATAGTCTACCAGCACGTCATTCAGCTCCTGAATAAGACGTTTCATGGTGGGTATGAACTCGATCAGACCTTCGGGCACAAGCACCGTACCGAAATTCCATCCGCTCTTGGCGCGCTCTGTGATCATATAGCAGAGGGCGGATACGATGTTGTCGAGAGTCATGCGCTTTGCCTGAACCTCTTCCGAAATGATGCAGTAGTTCGGCTGTGTCTGTAGAGCGCATTCAAGCGCGATGTGGGAGGCCGAACGGCCCATGAGCTTGATGAAGTGGTAATATTTCTTCGCAGAGTTGCAGTCTCTCTGAATATTGCCTATAACCTCTGAATATACCTTGCATGCGGTGTCGAAACCGAAAGAGGTCTCGATCCATTCGTTCTTCAGGTCTCCGTCGATAGTCTTGGGGACACCGATAACCTTAACATCCACTCCCTTGGCCTTGTAATACTCAGCCAGAACGGCGGCGTTGGTGTTGGAGTCGTCTCCACCGATGATCACCAGAGCCTTGATGTCGAGTTCTTCCAGAATTTTCTGGCCGGCGTCGAACTGGTCGGGACGTTCAAGTTTGGTTCGGCCTGAACCGATGATGTCGAAACCGCCGGTATTGCGGTACTCTTTGATGTAACCGGCGGTAAGTTCCATATAGCGATGGTTGATAAAACCGGAGGGACCCATCAGGAAGCCGTAAAGACGGCATTCGGGGTTGAGGCTCTTGATTCCGTCGAAGATACCGGCTACAACATTGTGGCCACCGGGAGCCTGTCCGCCGGACAGGATTATACCTACGTTGAAAGGCTCTTCCACGCGTACCGGGTTTTCTTCACGTTCAAATTCCACCACGGGAAGACCGTAGGTATTGGGGAAGAGTTTCTGTATCTCTTCCTGATCTGCCACTGAATGGGTGGGTTCTCCCATCTTGACTTTCACCGGGCCCTGTAGAGCCTTGGGCAGTTTGGGCTGATATTCAGCCCTTACACGCTGCAATGCACTTTTTTTCATCTATTTGGAGCTTTTTTACCTTGGGTAAAACTATTTTGTCTTGAACTGATTTTCTCGTCCCGCTTATTCCGGGATGGATGATTGTCTGCAGTAATATATTTTACACTGCAAATTTAGCCAAAATAATTGAATATATAACTCGGAAGTGTTGGAATTTAACATGAATTTTTAACCCTGACATAAGAATCTCTCGGCCGCCTCCAGATCCGCGGGTGTGTCGATGCCTATGGTTGGGGCGGTGGTAACCGCTGTGGCAATGCTGTATCCGGCCTGAAGCCATCTGAGCTGTTCGAGCGACTCCGCTTTTTCAAGCGGAGACTGAGGCAACGCTGTCAGCCGGGGCAGTATGTCGCTGCGGTATCCGTAGATGCCTACATGAGTGAGATAAGGAAACGATGAAGGCCAATTATCTTTTTCAATCCCTCTCAGATAAGGTATCGGATTGCGGGAGAACATGAGTGCGCGTCCGTTGTCATCGCGTACCACTTTAACCAGATTGGGGTCTTCGAGCGCACTGAATGGCGCGTCGGCCGGGAAAGGTCTGCACAATGTGGCTATTTCCGTAGTCTCGTCTGCGAAGCAGTCGCACAATGCTTTCAACTGACTCCCGGCTATGAATGGTTCGTCGCCCTGAACGTTTATAATTACCCGGTAGTCTTCGCCAAGGTTCCGGTATGCTTCGGCCACGCGGTCTGTGCCGCTCTTATGGTCGGGCGATGTCATTACACATCTGTATCCGTTGCCTTCTACAAGATCTAAGATACGTTTGTCGTCGGTAGCGACTGCCAACGGCAACCCCGCTTCCTTGACACGGTCGCAAACTCTGAGTATCATCTCGCGTCCCCCAAGTTTCGCCAGCGGTTTGCCGGGAAATCGGGTCGAGGCATAGCGGGCCGGTATAAGGACTATAAATTCTTTCATTTTCTAAACTTGTTATAGGTGCTTTTTATCCATCCGGGAACAATCGATGCTCCAATTATCAGATATACATAATAAGATATTATTCTCCAGAACACGGCCATCACCAACGCCATTCCGGCGGTGTGGACCATATCTCCGTAATATTCGGAAAACAGCCATTCGCTGAGACCCGATCCACCCGGAGTGGGACTGACCATCATCACCACCCAAAGCACGAACTCTCGGGCGAATATCACCCACTGCTGATGGTCGGCGTATGGCACGAATCCTAAAAACAGAGCGTTGAC
Organism: uncultured bacterium; assembly: GCA_905214715.1. Taxonomy (GTDB): domain Bacteria; phylum Bacteroidota; class Bacteroidia; order Bacteroidales; family Muribaculaceae; genus Lepagella. Next base: position 133,633 of record CAJMMT010000001.1, read on the forward strand.
CACCAGAAAACGCGATGACCAAGAAAGGGCCGTGCCTCCGAAAACCTCCGCCCAGAATCTGAATTTTTTCTGCTTGAGCAGTACGGATGTGGCAATCATATTGTCGCCTAACTCTTCGGCTTTAGGTGCGAATTTGCGTAAGAAGCTAATTTTACATATGTTCTTCAGCAGACTTCTCATCCAGGCAGGACGCCATATTATGCCCATATATAATATGAGAGTCCAAAGGAAGAGAATGGCGAACACGATCCAGAATGTGAATTTTATTCCGTGGGAAAATGAGGCATCGCCCGAATTGAACAGCTGGTCGGCAGGAGTGAAAAGCAGAATTACCGGGCATGCGAGCACAAAGAACAACTCGTCGAGAAACAATGTTGTCATCATCAAGGTAGTGGCTCTTCCGAATTCAATCCCTTGGGAGTTTAGAAACACCATTCCGAGCGAACTGCCTCCAACGGCCGACGGAGTGATGCAAGAGGTGAACTCGCAAAGGAAATCGGTTCTGAAGGCTTTTCCCCACGACAGCTGATGGTCAGTAAGCGCGCGGAAGCGCCATGAAAGGCCGAAATCGCGACCGGCCATACCCAAGAATCCGAGGAATATGCAGAAAATAGACCATGGTGAGAAATCTATGCTTCTGAAGACATCGTAAAGATTTTCTTTCTTTGCATCGTGCAGGAACATGAGAATCACCACCCCTATGCCGATAACCACAGGTAAAAATACTTTCCAGGCGTCGAAAGTTTTTTTGACGGAGTCATTAGTCATTTGTCGTTTGTCGTTTAGTCATTTGTCATTAGACGTTCGTCATATGTCGGCGGTCGGTGGCTATCTGGTTCCGTTTTTCAAAATCACGGCATATCGGTCGGCTACTTCTTCCACTACATCCCTCCAGCTCCTCACTATGGTATGGCGGGCTCTGACACCGATAGCGGAGACCTCTTCGCGCCGCCTGTATAATCCGGATATCATGTCGGCATAACTTTCGGGGGTCTGTTCCGCGAGATACCCGTTTACGCCATCTGTTATCACTTCCGAAGCGGTGGAACCCTTAAGCAAAATCGCGGGTGTGCCTAACGCCGCGGCCTCGCGGACCACAAGCGGGGCGTTGTCGTAAAACGACGGGAACAAGAACAGGTCGGAGGCCGCGTAGCGTGCCTTGAGTTCTTCCCGGTCGGTAACGATGCCGTGGAAATGGACTTTGTCGGAAAGTCCGTTTTTAACAGATAGGTCTTCAACCTCCTTGGCGGCATAACCGGAACCTATGAAATCCATTCTGAAATCCATGTCGCGGGGCAAGAGCGAAAGAGCCTGGACAATAATCTTTATTCCCTTTTCCAGTATATGCTGCCCTACGAAGAGCATCGAGAGGGTGGAGTCTTTGATACCGAAACGCTTTCTTGCCGAGCAATACTCTTTGTGGACATCGCAGTCTGAGAGGTCTGCGAAATCTATTCCGTTTTCGACCACAGTCAGCTTCCCTTTGTAGCCATATTCCCTTACCGTAGGTTCGACCTCGGCCTGTGGAATCCATACCTCATCGCATGCGTTGAAGAAGTCGAGAATACGTTTCATGGCTATGTCTACAAGCCATGGGGCCTTGCTGAACGAATGTTCAAGGTCGGTTCTGTATTTTGAATGGAAAGTGGCTATAAGCGGTACTTGCTGCTTTTTTTCACATATATCCCCAGTCTGCCTGAAGAGAAGGGACAATGGGAATGCACAAGGGAGAAGCGAGTCTTGCGCAGTCTGTGCCATATGAAAGGGTCAGCTTTTGGATATCCGTACCGGTAAGGATGCCTGTTCCAGATCGGGAGGGAGAAAAATCGCAAAACCGGATAAGGGGTTTCAGCGACAACCGGATTCCAGGGTGTGACGACCAAGGGCCGGTGGTTCATCTGGGATAACCACCGGGCATAGTTCTGCACAGCCATCGTAACCCCGTCTATAATAGGGGGAAAGCTGTCGTTGAACAATCCCAGGAAGGGGCCTTTGTCGCGGTCCGGTATTTCAAACATCCTACAAATTTACACATTTTTTATACGAAAGAGGCCATAGCGGGCGATTTTTCCTCAGACAATATGATTGACATATGCTTTCAACTTATTATATTTGTGATTCGAAGAGAGTGGGTTTATACAGTGAAGTCGTTTCTGCTTTTACGCAAACTTCAGCTATAACCATACAACCTGATTTTATGGTGTCGGGTTTGCTCTCTTATCCGATTATAACAGCTATAAATATGAACCTACTTTACAGAAAACTATCGATTATTGCATTGTCCGGTTTCTCCGTGGCGATCATGACTGCAGCTCCGCTCACCCCACGCGAGGCGCAATCGGCAATAAACAGTTTCCGCAATTCCAATTCTCCTTATTTCAAAGCGAAAGGCTCAGCAGAGTTGACTTTGGCATATACTCAGGAATCGGAATCGGGTAATTGTTTCTATATTTTCAATTCCTCTGACGGTCATGGTTTCACCATAGCGTCGGCCGACGACCGTCTGCCTTCCGTTCTCGGATTTTCGGAAAACGGCAACTTCGACCCTTCTACGGTAAATGACAATCTGCGTTACTGGCTGGGCCAATATACCAAGGAGATTTCCGATTTCCTTGTCAAGGACCCGGATGTGCCCGAATACTCGTTCAAGGCCCGTCCGATGGATTATGAACCCATCGATCCGCTATGTACTACAAAATGGGATCAGGGGAAACCCTTCAATAATGATTGTCCCTATGACAGCCGTGCCCATGCCACATCTGTAACAGGGTGCATAGCCACCGCCATGGCCCAGGTGATGAAATATCACAACTGGCCCGAAAAGCCGACAGGCAGCCGTAATGGATACATCTTCAGCAACACCACGCTTAAGTGGGCCGATATGATAGATGTATATGAAGACAACAGATATTCCGGAGCCCAGGCCGCCGCAGTGGCCCAGCTCATGCGTCAGTGCGGAGCATCGGTCGATATGATGTATTCCGCCTATTCCTCGGGCGCATATGAAAACGACGTGCAGGTGGCTTTGCGCACTTATTTCGACTATGACCCGAATCTTGAGCTTCATTATCGTGATTATTATACATATACGGAATGGAACAAGATGGTCTACGACGAGATAGCTACCAACGGCCCGGTATTGTATTGCGGACAGTCAAACTCCGGTGGCCATGCATTCGTATGCGACGGATATCTCGGCAACAACTTCTACCATTTCAACTGGGGCTGGGGCGGTTATCAGGACGGTTATTTCCTGCTCAACGCACTTAATCCCGCAACCGGTGGCGCGGGCTCTTCAGCAGGCGGTTACAATGCCAACCAAAGTATTCTCACCGGTGTGAAGAAGAACCAGGGCGGGTCTTTCCATCATCAGGAACTGGCCATAGCGACCGGCGCTTTCACCTATAGTGGCGGCAAGTTTGTGATTACCAACGATCCCAATAACGATAATCTCATCTACAACCCGCTCGCCACTACGCTTATAGCCAATTTCGGTGTGAAGATAATGAAATTCGACGATTCCGGAGATCCCCGTTATGTCTCTTCGGGTTCGAAGACTTTATCACGTTGGAACGGCTTCCGCGACATGACGGTAACAATGCCCTCTCTTCCTGACGGGAAGTATAAGGTAACCCCGGCCATGCGTACTTCATGGGGAGAGTGGAAAGATGTCGGTGTTCCGTACGGTTTCCAGCGATATGTGACTCTCGAGGTCAATGGCGGCAAAGCTACTTATCTTAATGAAGGAGCGCCGGCCGACAATGTACCCCATCTCGTTGCCGGAGAACCGATGATGATCTCGAAACTTTATGCCAATGCCGCCGATGCGGTTCGTGTAACGGTTACCAATATCGGCGACGGCGACTTCATGGGTACGGTTTATATCACCCTCGAAGATTCCGACGATCCTTTCGGCGATTCTTTCTCCGAAGAAAAATGGGTATCTATTCCTGCTCATTTCACTCTTGATATAGATTTCACATCAGACTATCAGCTGCCTCCGGCCAATTATCTGGTCGAGGTGATAGACAGTAACTACACACTGTTGTATACCGGGAAGATAGTTAATGTGACAGAGTCGGATTTCGAATATTTCGAACCCGGCAGCGTATACATCGACAAGTTCGAACCCCGGTTCTATAATCAATCTCCCGATGGCATCGGCTTTGTGTTTACCGGTTATAACGAGGGAAAGACAGATGCGGACCTCAGCGTGTCGATCGACATAGTCGACATGAATACCATGAGTGTGCTTAAGAATATGAAGGCCGACGGCATAGTGATAGAGAAGGAATCGCATAGACTTGTGAACTTCAACAATATCGCGCTCGATCTCCCGGCAGGCGGATATTATGTTTTCGTGAAAGATGGCAAAGGGAATCAGCTTTGTCCTCCGGTGCCTCTCAACATACTTTCCGATGTGAAAGAAGAGAATGGAATCCATTATGTGGTTGTTTCGGAAGCCGATAAGAACGCCATGATAGTATCTCCGTCGCAGCATGACTATTCCGGCGAGATAGTGATTCCGGCTACCATAGGGGGGTACGATGTGAAAAGTATCAAGGCTGACGCATTCACTTTCGCGGAGAACATGACCTCCGTTACCATCCCGGAAAGTGTGAAGGTACTTCAGGACGGCACATTCTATTTCGCAGACGGCCTTTCTCAGATACATACCGTGTCGGCAGAACCTTTTACCGTACGGGATTATGCTTTCGGTCCTGAGATAGCCTCCAAGACCGTACTTTATGTACCGGCGGGAAGCGCCAACTACTATGCGGCCAATCTCAATTGGTCTAAATTCATGATTTCAAATTGGACCATAGAACCCGGAGCTGATGTAGAGATAACAGGCGGTCTTCTCACAGACCCTGAAACGTCGGCTTATTATGCTCCGTATTATGTGAGCGGCGATGAAAAACTTACATTCAGTGTAGCCGTACCGGCAGGTAAGTTTGTAAAGGCTGAATGGACACTCTCCGATGGAACATCGGGCAGTAAGGTCTATGATGGCAATGTGGAGTTGCCGGCTCTCGCAGGTTCATCGGCTACCGTAAGACTATCATCGACCGATGAATCGGGAGTGGATCAGATTTACCTTGAAAATGCTGTAAACGATGTCTACGGTATAGACGGCAGAATAATCCTGAGACAAGCCGGCCGGGAGGAAATAGATAAGCTTGACAAGGGAATATATATAATCGGAGGCAAGAAAATAAGAATCTGATTTTACCCTAAGTTCAGTCATAAATCGTCAAGACAACGAAACACTCAAAAATAATGGGTCATTTTTAAAGATGGCTCATTATTTTTTTATATTTTTGCGTTTGTGCCCTATAGTGCTTCAAACAGGCTCTTATACGACGGTATGTCGGATATGGGACTGTGATCGGGGTATGTGATATTAATTAACTAAATAATTCTTAATAACCTTATTTATGAAATTGAAACTTGGATATCTTCTTGTGGCCGGAGCTATGGCGGCTTCTGTTTCCACTGGATATGCCGCTTCGGGCTGGCCTTCACAATATGAAGGCGTCATGCTTCAGGGATTCTTCTGGGATTCGTTTAAAGGGAATGACAATACAAAATGGACCACTCTTACGGCCGATGCCGATGAGTTGTCGTCTTATTTCAAGCTGATATGGGTTCCTAACAGTGCGAAAGCCGCCTCGAACCCCTCTAACGGCTATGACCCGGTTTACTGGTTCACGCAGCATAACTGCTCATTCGGTTCGCGCAAGGAACTCGACAATATGATAGCGACCTTCAAGGAAAAGGGGACAGGCATAATTGCCGATGTGGTTATCAACCACCGCAGCGGTGTGTCGAACTGGACCAATTTCCCCACCGAGATGTGGAACGGCAAGGTCTATAAACTCGGTCCGGAGCATATATGCTCTACCGACGAGGTAAGAAATGCCTCGGGTCAGGCCAAGCCTACCGGCGCACCCGATACCGGTGAGGATTTCAATGGTTCGAGAGACCTCGACCACACCAACGCAACCGTTCAAGACAACTGCAAGGACTATTGCAAGTTCCTTCTTGAAGAACTTGGATATGCCGGTTTCCGTCTTGACATGACCAAAGGTTACGGCGCGCAATACACTAAAATGTATAACCAGTATTCCAATCCTACTTATTGCGTAGGCGAATATTGGGATGGCAGTTACAATGCCCTGAAAGCATGGATCGACGGTACGGGAAAAACCTCGGCCGCTTTCGACTTCGCTTTCAAGTATGCCGTTAACGATGCTTTCTCGAATAAGAACTATACCAAGCTTTGCTGGAAAGCGAACGGCGTAACAGACCAGCCGGCCGGCCTTATTCATTTCGGCTATCAGCGTTATGCCGTCACATTCATAGACAACCATGACACCTATCGCGACGATTGGAATAAATTCAACGGCAATGTTCTTGCCGCCAATGCGTTTATGCTTTCATGCCCGGGTACACCGTGTGTGTTCATGAAACACTGGCAACAGTACAAGGAGCAGCTGAAGCCTATGATCAAGGCCCGTATGGATGCCGGAATTCATAATGAAAGCCCGGTAAGGGTCATTAAATGTACGAATAGCGTTTACCTTGCGGAGGTAACCGGAAAGAAGGGTACCCTTGTGATCAAGATCGGTTCCGAAATGATTTCTCCCGACGGTTATACGAATTCCGAAATACGTTGCACCGGTACGGACTACTGTATCTGGGTAAAGACCGGCGACACTCCCACGCCTCCGGATCCGGAACCGGGCGAGCCGTTCAAGGTGTATTATGATAATAAAGCCACGGGTTGGAATACCCCCTATATCCATTACTGGGGTGGCGAAGAGAGCACCTGGCCCGGAGAACCCATGACTCTCCATAAAGGCAGCATATGGAGCTTTACGGTTCCTGCCGGAACAACCGGACTCCTCTTTAACGCGGGCGACGGTGATGCCACCAAGACTGAGGACTTCGTCGCACGCGACGGTTATGTTTATACGGCCAACGGTCCTCAGGCGCATATCGACTATTATCAGGGGGGTGATGATCCCATTCCCGATCTTCCCGCCACCGTATATCTTATAGGCAATCTTTCTACTGGGAGCTGGGATACCTCGGCTTCTGTGCCTCAGTCGTCGAAAAACGGTGCCGTTTATACTTGGGAGGGTATTTCACTCATAGATTCAGGTGATGGCTCTTCGTACTTCACTTTCGTAACCTCGCAGGGTATCGATTGGGACGTGGTGAATGGAACCGACCGCTACGGAGCTCCGTCGGAAGACGCTCCCGTTGTCGCCGGTGAGAACAAAGTTGTAGTCTATAAGGCCAATGTCAATGCAAGCGCAGCCAATTCATGGAAGATAGAACCCGGTTCGCATCGGTTCATGCTTGATCTGGCAAAGAAAACACTTGCAGTGGATGGCGCAAGCGGAGTGGAGGTCTTTGGTCTGGAAACTGCCGGAGAGGAATATTTCGATCTTACCGGCAGAAAAGTGCGGAACCCTTCTGACGGTCTCTATATTGTAGTTAGTAACGGCAAAGCCTCAAAGCAGGTTATCCGTCGTTAAGCTTCAATAAATGGAGTACGACTGACAATAAATAGAATAATACAGACGTAATAAACTCAATGGACTGTAAACGGTCCATTGAGTTTATTATGTTTAAGAGGTTTTTATCTTTATCACCGGTTGCAAAAGGAACGGTGTTTTTTATACTGGCCTTGTTGATGGTCGTGCCTTGGTTAGGACTTACCGAGTTTAATACGAAGGGTGAACCCCGCGAGGCGGTAGTGTCGATGTCCATGATGCAGAAAGAGAATTGGGTGCTTCCTGTGAACAATGATATCGACATACCCTACAAGCCGATGATGTATCATTGGACCGGCAGTCTGGCATCTCTTTTGAATGGGGGAGATGTGAATGAGTTTACCTCCAGACTGCCGTCGGCATTGGCGTTCGCGTTGCTTGTCGGAGCTACATGCTGGTTCTACAGCCGCTACGACCGCCGTCGGTTCGCGCCTGCTCTGACGGCCGCGATTCTACTTACTTGCTTCGAGCTTCATCGTTCAGGTGTTTCCGCACGTGTCGATATGACGTTGACCTTCTGGATGGTGTCCGCGTTTTTTCTGCTTTACCGATGGTGGTGCCGTGAACGGTCGGGAGACAGACTCCGTTTCCTTTATCGTATCCCGTGGTTGGCGGTACTCTGTATGTCGGCCTCCATGCTGTCCAAAGGGCCGGTAGGCATTCTGCTTCCGGTTTTGGCGATGGGTATATTCATGCTTCTGAAACGTGAAAAAATCCTTCATGCGTTTCTTTGGATGACGCTCTTCGCTTTGCTGGCTTCCCTGTTGCCCCTGTTATGGTATTACGAGGCATGGCTGCAGGGCGGCGACAATTTCCTTGAGTTGGTCATGGAAGAAAATTTCGGACGCATGACCGGCACGATGACCTATGAATCGCATTCCAATCCGTGGCATTATAATTTCTGGATAACCGCGGCCGGATTCCTGCCGTGGACAATACTCGCGCTTATAGGAGGGATCGGTATGCTCGTACGGAAATTGTCAGGCTCACGCAACCCGGTAGGTACCTCGGCAGGGAAGCCTGCCAGCCGCCGGATCAGATGGACCGGGAGCGACCTTGATCTCTTTACCCTTGTTTCTCTCGCCACGGTCATCATATTTTTCTGTTTGCCAAGCAGCAAGCGCAGCGTATATCTGATGCCCGCATATCCCTTCATAGCATGGTTCGCGGCGCGCTGGTTCATATGGCTCGGCAGAAACGGTTATGCCCGGGCCATACGGGCGTTCGGCGCCGTGTTGGCCATAGTGGCAATTCTGACAGAGGTGGCATTCCTTTTTATCAAGATGCCTTTATCTGACGTGGTTGTATTTACCGGTCGTAAAGCTGCGGCCAACATGGCCATGTTCGAGGCATTGCGCGATACAGGTCCTCTGACATGGATATTGGTGGCGTTGCTGTTCGGGTGCGGATTGGCATGGTTCGTATGGAAAGGCAAAATGAAAAGACCTGTCGCCATGCTCGGAGCCGAATTCGCCATGTTATTCTTCCTTTTTGTGGCGTTGGACGGCGGATTGCAACCTGCGTTGCTCAACACCAAGTCGCTTAAGGGTGATGCCAAGGCGATATCGGAAATAATCGGAGAAGAATCGCTGTATGAATTTATAGAATTCGGAGAGTCGGCTACAGCCAATAAATATCATTTCTTCGAACTTGATTTCTACCTTGACGACAGGATTATGAATTTCCGCAGGCGTACACCGAAAGAAGGATACCTTGCCATCCCGGTTTCCGATATTGAGCATTGGCTGCCTGAATTCGAATCTGAAGGTTATGACTTTGAAAAAGCCTATACCATAGACCGCCCGGCCAGGAAGGAAAAGATAAACATTTATAAGTTTAAATCACTTCGATAAATGAATTGTGGAAAATCCGGCTCCCGGGATATAATCCGTAAACGGTTGGTTATAAATTGTATTGGCTGATTGTTTGTTGATTCGCATAAAAAAGTTGGCGGAATATTTGGCGGCAACGGCTAAAAATGTTAACTTTGCATTCGCAAAAGGGACGATAGTTCCGATTGCGAAACATAAGGTTCCATGTCCGAGTGGTTAGGTACCGGTCTGCAAAACCGTTTACACCAGTTCGAATCTGGTTGGAACCTCTCCCCCTTCCCCCGGGAGGACATTTCTTCGGAAATGTTCTCCCATTTTTTTTGATATTTAGGGTGGGGGTCGGCGACTTTTGTTATATTTGTAATAAGTAAGTGTTCAAATTTAATTTATACTTAGAGAATGTTTGGATTTAACTTCCATTCACGCGAAGAGGATTTTTTGAGATGTTTCCGCAAGTTGAGGAGGGCGCGGTGCGGGCACCGTAACCGACGAAATCTTGGCGGAAACAGCCAAAAAAGACCTTCGGGGGATGGAAAGAATTTACCATTCATTCCTCAATTATAAATTCGTGTTAAATTCAAGCATTCTCTTAATGCGAATTTATTTTTGAGGCGATTACGGTGCGGAGTGAAGGAGAATATAGGCATATTCGACTGAGCGACAATCCGTAAGCGCCCAAAAAGAAACCGCAGGAAGTATAAAAGATTTCAAATCACTTACTTTCGTTTAAATTTGAATACTTACTGATGGATTATAAGACTTTGACCGAGCGGCTATCCGCAAAGCTTGATGTCCCACGTGAAGATGTGGGTATAATGCTTCATGCGTTAGCGGATGTCGTAGAGACATGTGCTTCGGAATGCGATGTGGTTACGATACCCGGGTTTGGCTCTTTCGAGGCCAGAAAGAGAGTTGAAAGGGTTTCCGTTCATCCCTCAACGGGCAAGCGCATGCTGTATCCTCCAAAAGTAACTTTAACTTTCCGCCCCTCTACAATGCTAAGAAAGCAGTTGAGAGATGAAGAATTGACCGAAGATGGAGAATAAGATCACACTTCCGGCGCTTTCAGCGATGCTCGCGCAGCGCACCGGACTCACAAAAAGGCTTTGTGAAGATTTCGTGCGTGAATTGTTCGCCCTTGTTTCTTCATCGTTGGTAGAGGGCGAGAGCGTGAAGATTAATGACCTCGGTACATTCCGCGTGGCCAAAGTCGAACCGAGAATGAGCGTCGATGTCGTAACCGGCGAGGCAATCCGGATACCGGGACATAGAAAAGTGGTATTTCTGCCTGATAAGGAACTGGCGGCTGTTATCAACGCGCCGTTCGAAGCCTTCGAGCCGATAGAGCTTCCCGATGATCTTCCGGAAGAGCTTCTCGATAAAGTCGATGCCGAAGAGCGCCCGGAGCAATCGGAGAGATCGGAAGAACCGGAGCGATCGGAGCAATTGGAGCAATCGGAACAATCGGAACAATCGGAGCAATTGGAAGTATCGGAGCAGTCTGATATCTACAATAATTCCGATAACTCTGATAATTCAGATAATTCAGATAATTCTGATAACTCTGATAATTCCAATAACTCTGATAATTCCAATAACTCTGATAATTCTGATAATTCTGATAACTCCAAAAATCCTTACCGGTCTGATTTCTTTTACGATCTTTCAGATCAGGAAGATTCCGGCGAACCGCACGCTGAAATCCCGGTTAAGTCTCCGATACCTGAGTCTCCGATACCTGAAATTCCCATAGCTGAGACTCCAATAGCTGAGACTCCGGTACCGGAGTCTCCGATAGAAGAGCCGGCGGTAAGGGAGGTCCGGATTGTAGAGCGTGATAGCCGTCGTTTCAGCATCGGTTTTCTGATAGGTTTCTTATGTTGCCTGATAGTCTTCGGGGTCATAGTCCTGATAGGATACCGCACCTTGTTGTCAAAAATCGAAAGCATGCAGCCTGTGGAAATACCCGAGATTGTAGTCGCTGACAATGGCGAAGGAGAGGTAAGCGCGGATGCTGCTGCCGAAATAGGAGAATCCGGGGTAGGGAAATCAGCCGGATCGGTTCAAGATAACGATGCCGTAGCAACTGAGCGGGATAACAGTGAAGTTGCATCCGGACAAAGCGCGGCCGAGGCTCGGAAAGAATTGGAGCCGGAGACAAAACCGTCAGACAAGAAGGTATATGATACTATATCGCGGACCCGATTCCTGACCACCATGGCCAAAGAGCATTACGGCAATTTCAATCTATGGCCATATATATATGAAGAGAACAAGGCGTTTCTCGGCCATCCGGACCGAATCCGTCCGGGTACGCGCGTGGTAGTGCCACCACTGTCGAAATATGGTGTGGACCCGAACTCCAAAGCCGATATAGAAAAGGCCAGACGCAAGGGGGCCGAGATATATGCCCGCTATCAGTAAGCATATTTAACTTAAACGAAATATAGAACATGAAAAGACTTTCGTTTGTAATTCTCCTGTTGGCCGCATGTATTCTTCCTATGCGGTCTCAGATTTGCTATAAAGTGGAAGGAAATGGCCTTAAACAGGCATCCTATCTTTTCGGAACTCATCATCTTGCCCCGATGAGCGTATATACCGCTATCGAAGGCGCCAAGAAAGGATTTGCCGACGCAGCCGTGGTGGTAGGGGAGACCGATATGGAGGCGTTGTCAGACATGACCGTCGCCATGCAGATGCAGCAACTCGCGTTGGCTCCGGCAGACTCCACCCTCACACGTCTGCTACCAGCCGGGAAGCTGGAAGAATATGGCAAGACATTCTCAGGTCTGGTACCCAATGCCTCGCTGACAATGTTCGATGCCTTCAAGCCGCTGGTTCCGATCAATGTGGCCACTCTTACCCTTATCTCGCAAAATCTCGAGGGGTTCAATCCTGAAGAGCAACTCGACACATGGTTTCAGCTGCAGGGGAAACTCGAGGGGAAAAAGGTGGTTGCCTTGGAGACCCCGATGGAACAGGCCACAATGCTCTATTGCGGTCTGCCTGTCAGCGCTCAGGCAAAAGCCCTTTGTAAGCTTCTCGACGACCCTCGGAAAATAGTGGAACAGGCCAAGACATTGAATCAAGCCTATCTTGAAGCCGATCTTGACAGACTATTGAAACTGTCGGAAGAGGATGAAGATCCGGAATCGGCGGCATTCAACGAGATAATCCTGCTGAACCGCAACAAGGCTTGGCTTGAGAAATTGCCATCCATATTGAGCGAGGCTCCGACGTTCGTGGCCGTGGGCGCGTTGCATTTGGCCGGTCCCGACGGCCTTGTGGAAGGTTTGCGCAAGAAAGGGTATACTGTTACTCCGGTAAAATGATTTATCGGGCTGATTTTTTATTTCCGGCGAAGAAGTACGCTGAGACAAACAAATATTTTTTGTATTTTTTTTGTATGTAAGGTTTATTTGCTAAATTTGCAAAGAGGGTGGCCCGATATATGGATTGACCTGCTTTATCGGCCATTCAGTTTGAAAAACACTTATTCTAAATATACATCATGGAATTACCTTTTGCTGAATCATGGAAAATCAAGATGGTTGAACCCATCAGAAAGAGCACTCGCGAGCAACGCGAACAATGGCTGAAAGAAGCGAAATACAACGTATTCATGCTTCGTGCCGATCAGGTATATATCGACTGCCTTACCGATAGCGGTACCGGCGCCATGAGCGACCGTCAGTGGGCCGCCATGATGACCGGCGATGAAAGCTACGCAGGTGCCCGCAGCTTCTACGAACTTAAAGACACCATCACCAGGATAACCGGTTTCGAGTATGTGATCCCCACCCACCAGGGTCGCGCCGCGGAGAACGTGCTTTTCTCTCACCTCGTGAAAGCGGGCGATATCGTTCCCGGCAATTCCCACTTCGACACCACGAAAGGCCACATCGAATCGCGCAAGGCATATGCCGTAGACTGCACGGTAGACGAGGCCAAGAACACTCAGCTTGAAGTTCCTTTCAAGGGAAACGTCGACCTCGACAAGCTTGAGAAATGTCTTGAGGAGAACCATGACAAGGTTCCCTTTATCATCGTGACCATCACCAACAACACCGCCGGCGGCCAGCCCGTTTCGATGGAAAATTTGCGTGGCGTTCGCCGTATAGCCGACAAATATGGCAAGCGCGTGGTATTCGACTCAGCCCGCTTCGCCGAGAACGCATATTTCATCAAGATGCGCGAACCTGAATTCAAGGATGCCACCATCAAGGAGATATGCCGCGAGATGTTCTCTTTGGCCGACATCATGACCATGTCGTCGAAGAAAGACGGACTTGTGAACATGGGCGGCTTCATCGCTACCCGCTGGGAAGATGTATATGAGGGTGCCAAGCGTTTCTGCATCCCGTTCGAAGGCTTCCTTACCTACGGCGGTATGAACGGCCGCGACATGGCTGCCCTTGCCGTAGGTCTTGATGAAAACACCGAGTTCGACATGCTCGAAACCCGTATCAAGCAGGTCGAGTATCTTGCAAAGAAACTTGACGAGTACGGCATTCCTTACCAGCGTCCCGTAGGTGGCCACGCCCTCTTCATCGATGCCGACAAGGTTCTTGACCGCATCCCGAAAGAGGAGTTCCCCGCCCAGACCCTTACCATCGAGCTTTATCGCGAAGCCGGTGTGCGCGGTTGCGAAATCGGCTATATACTTGCCGACCGCGATCCCGTAACCCGCGAGAACCGTTTCGGCGGCAACGACTTCCTGCGTCTCTGCATCTGCCGTCGCACATACACCAACAACCATATGGATGTCATCGCGGCCGCTCTGAAGAATGTATACGACCGTCGTCATGAAATCACACGTGGCGTGAAGATCGTATGGGAGACAGAACTGATGCGTCACTTCACAGTTCAGCTCGAACCCCTCCAGTAATAATAGTTATTCTTCATAAGGAAAGCTCCCGGACTGTAATAGGCCCGGGAGTTTTTTATTAAACAGGCTCTTATGGTGCAGGGGTATCGGGGCGGATATGAAAAAGGCTTCCGGCGACTAATGTCCGGAAGCCTTCGCGTATAGTCGTGTTGTCAGTTGTTTCAGCAGGGGAGGGCTGCGTTGGTCTTGTGGACAGCCTCGGCGCTCTTGGCGAACAGGGCTTTCTCCTCTTCGTTGAGGTCAAGGTCGATAATCTTCTTGATACCGCCTTTGCCGAGCAGACAGGGAACACCTATGCAGAGATCCTTCTCGCCATATTCGCCTTCGAGAAGAGCCGAGCAGGGAATAATGCAGTCCTGATCGTGGATAACAGCTTCCACAACCTCGGCGGTAGCGGCTCCGGGAGCGTACCAGGCCGAAGTGCCGAGCAGTTTTGTCAGGGTCGCGCCGCCAACCATAGTGTCGGCCACTACCTTGTCGAGAGTCTCCTTGTCGAGAAGGGTCTCTACGGGTATGCCGCGGAGAGTGGCGAAACGCTTCATGGGTATCATCGTTGTGTCGCCATGGCCGCCGATAACGAAACCTTCAACCTCGTTGGGATTTGCGTTGAGGGCTTTGGCCAGGAAATATTTGAAACGGCTGCTGTCGAGAGCGCCGCCCATGCCGATTATGCGGTTCTTGGGCAGACCGGAGATTTTGTGTATCAGGTAGGTCATGGTATCCATGGGGTTCGAAACGCAAACGATAACGGCGTTGGGGCTGTATTCGAGTACGCTCTTGGTTACCTGTTCCACGATCTTGGCGTTAACGCCTATGAGTTCTTCACGGGTCATGCCGGGTTTACGGGGTATTCCGGATGTGATTACAACAACGTCGCTGTTTGCTGTAGCGGCATAATCGTTGGTAACACCGTTTATACGGGTGTTCATGTCAAGAAGGTTTGCGGTTTGCATCATATCCATGGCTTTGCCTTCGGATACGCCTTCCTTGATGTCGATCATCACTACTTCGTCGGCTACTTCGCGGATAGCCATGACGTTTGCTGCGGTGGCACCTACATTACCGGCGCCTACTACGGTTACTTTAGACATAAGATTATAGTATACTTAAACTTAGGTTAGATTTAAGAGAATATTTGAATTTAACACGAATTTATAATTGCGAGAGAATTTGGAAATTCTTTCCATCCCCCCGAAGGCCTTTTTTGGCTGTTCCCGCCAAGATTTCGTCGGTTACGGTGCCCGCACCGCGCCCTCCTCAACTTGCGCGAACATCTCAAAAAATTCTCTTCAGGTGAATGGAAGTTAAATCCAAACACTCTCTAAGAGAATATTCAGGTTGTCGGGGTCGGCCGGGCTGGCGGCCTTCTCTCTTTCAGGCAAAGGTAATAAAAAAACTCAATCCCTCAAAGCCGATGTTTCCAATTGTTTGGTCTTAATTTCAGATGGGTTCGCCTTTGCCTTGACGGGTTATTTCCGGCCCGCGTCCCGTGAATTCGATGATGGTCGAAGGTGTGGTGTCTCCCTCCTCGCCGAGCAGAACCAGATCCACGAGGTCGGCATATCTTTCGGCTATAAGCTCGGGATTGCGGGCGTAGTCCTCGTCTTCATATTCGATAGATGTGTTCATCAGGGGACGGCCGAGCGCCTCCGCTATCATACGCGGTGTAGCGGCGTCGGGTATCCTTACCCCTACGGTTTTTCTTCCCTTGAAAGCTTTCGGAAGAATGGTCGCCGATTTGAATATGAAAGTATAGGGTCCCGGAGTGAGCTGTCGCATGAGTTTGAACGCATCGTTGCCGTATCGGGAATACTCGGCGGCCATTGAGATGTCGCTGCAGATTATGGAGAGCGTGCTCTTTTCAGGAGTTATGCCCTTCAGGCGGCACACTTTCTCGATGGCCTTGCTGTTGGTGCAGTCGCACGCTATGCCGTATAATGTATCGGTGGGGATAATTATGATACCCCCGTTTTCAAGAGTCTCGGTAATCTCCTGCAATTGCTTGTCCGATGGCCTGTCATTCCAGATTTTTAGAGTTTCCATGTCAATGCCTCTCCCTTCTGTTTCGTTCAAATTTACTATATTTGTATCAAATATCAAAAAGAATAAGTGATGAAGATAGGAATACTCGCCGCCATGTCGAAAGAACTCGAATTGCTCAGGCCTATGCTCGCCGATTCGGCCGAGGTTGTTTATGACGGTCGCGAAATGTGGGTAGGGAAGATGGGAGGCCATGACGTGTGCCTGATGCAATGCGGCATCGGAAAGGTCAATTCGGCGTTGAATACCCGCAGGCTGATAGAATATTTCAAGCCCGACAGAGTAATCAACTCGGGTGTGGCCGGCGGAGCCGACGCGACTATGCATGTGGCGGATCTTCTTGTGGCGACCGCGGCCGCATATCACGACGTATGGTGCGGTCCGGGCACCCTCTATGGAGCCGCCGACGGTTTCCCGGTTATGCTGGAGTGCGATCCTGCGGTAGTGAGACTCGCCGAAGAAACCCTGACGGGGGAACAAGTAAGATACGGCCTGATATGCAGTGGCGACAAATTCATAAGTAAGCCGGAGGAGGTAGCGGAGATAAAAGGCCATTTCCCGGAGGCGCTCGCATGCGACATGGAATCGGCCTCGATAGGTCAGGTATGCGGCGAGGCCGGCGTACCGTTCAATATCATAAGGGTTGTAAGCGATACCCCCGGCCAGGCCGAAAACATATCGCAGTATAATGACTTCTGGGGCGAAGCCCCGCGCAAGACATTCGCGGCTGTCGGGCAGATAATAGCGCGTCTCTAAATTTTAAAGAGTGTTTGAATTGCGCCGACTGCTGATAGTATTTTTGATTCTGACGGCCACGGTTTGCTGTGGCCGTCATGGCGCGGTGTGGGAAAAACTCCAGTGCGCGCGGCAGGTTATGGATGAGCATCCCGATTCAGCCCTGTCGATATTGCAGACCATCGCCTATTCGTCTCTGACCGGAGATGAGGAGAAAGCCCTTTACGGAATGCTTTATGTGCAGGCATTGGACAAGAATCAGCTTGATCCGGCCAATGATTCCATAATATCGCATTCCGTGGAGTATTACGCCGCCCATAAGAAAATACCGGAGCAGATTATATCGACATATTACAGAGGAAGAGCATTGCAGGATGGTAAGAATTATCCGAAAGCCTTGGTGTGTTTCTATAAGTCGAAGGAACTCGCGGAGCGGAACGGCGACTGCTTCTGGGCCGGTATGGCCTGTAGGGGAATCGCCGATGTTTATAATGAGACTGTCCCTTCTGACGAAGAAGTGCTGTTTTCAGAAAAAGGGTATGGTTTTCTAAAGAAGAATGGCCGACAGCCATATATCAATTATGCATTATACGATTATGCGCGTGCCCTTGCCAATACTGATGATCCATTGAAAGTAAACAGGGGTATCGCGATGACGGAACAACTTGAAGATTCCGCCGAAAAGTATCAGGACATATATCTTTATTATATATCCAAGAAGGTAAGGGGATTGTCGTTGATGAAAATAAAACGTCATCGGGAGGCTCTTGTTGAAATGACCTATGTTTGCGGAACCGAATATGCGAAGTCGGAAGACTCGCTATATATGTCGCTCGCTTTAATAGAAAATGGGAAGTATGCGGAAGCCGAAGAATTGTCAGATATGGTTACAGGCAATAATACAAAGCTGAAGAGCCTTATACATTGCAAGATTGAAAGACATAATGGCAATTATAAACGAGCTGTGGAATATGTGAATTTGATCAATGGTCAAAGCGACAGTATCCTCAGGGTATCCATGAATCAGGCCCTGACAGCCTCGATTGCAGATTTCTTTGAGGTCAACAGAGCTTTGGATAAGGAAAAAATAGCTTCGTACCGTCAGACAAACCGGTTGCTTTCGCTTATAGTTTGCCTGGTTCTGTTGTTTGCAGGCATTATTGTTTATTACATACGCCAGCGCCATATCAATAATATTAAGGATAAAGTTTTGCTTGCGGAACAGCTTGTAGAGGAACTTGAACAGCGCCGACAGGAAAATTCCAATAACGAGGTGATTGTGAAATCGGTGCTTTCAACTCAGTATGAATTGCTTGAACAATTCACTGGAATCTTGATGGAGACAAACGATACAAGAAAAGCAAGGAAAAAAATTGCCGATGCCGTTACCGATCTCATAGCCGACCTCTCGATAGGTGGAGATAAAGAGAAAGAACTTGAAGACCGTTTAGACTCGCTGTATGATAATGTATTCACCGATTTCAAACTTGACCTTCCAAACCTGAAGGAAGCTGATTATCGTCTGTTCCTTTTCTCTGCCTTGCGTATGTCAAATACGACGATATCGGTATTTCTTAAGGAAGAACGGATTGAAGCGGTCTATAACCGCAAGCGCAGGCTTAAGGATAGGATAAAACAGCTTGACACCTCCAAAAGTGAAAGATATCTGTCTTTTCTGTGAAAGATGTTTCATTTATACATATGATGCAGAATAAACTTGCCGCCCTGATATGCTTAGTGTTCCTGGTTATGACTATGATAGGTTGTGGCCGCAGGAGTCCTATAAGTGAAAAGCTTGATGTCGCCCGACAAAAAATGGAAGAATCTCCTGATTCGGCATTAATGGTGCTGCAGGATATATCTTTTCAGGAACTGCATAATGCCGAGGACAGGGCATTATATGGAATGCTTTACGTTCAGGCTATGGACAAGAACCATCTTGATCCCGATAATGATTCAATAATAGCGCAATCGGTAGATTATTATACAGCCCATGAAAAACTTCCCGAGCAGATAATATCGACATATTACAGGGGGAGGGCTTTATATCATGCCGGGAACTATCCGCAGTCGTTGTTGTGTTTCTACAAAGCGAAAGAACTTGCCGAGGATAACGGCGAATACTTCTGGGCCGGTATGTCTTGCCGGGGCATCTCAGATGTCTATAAACTCTCCTATTATTCTAAAGAACAGCTGATCTATGCCGAGAAAGAGTTTTATTACATAAAAAAATCCGGTAAGCAACCATATCTCAATTATGCATTGTATGATTACAGTTGGGCACTCAGGAACTTCGGTGATACAAAAAGTTTCAATAAGGCGATTAAAATCTGCGATCAGCTTGTGGATTCCGCTAAAAAGTTTGATGACCCATATCTCTATAGTGCGGCGATACAAATGAAAGCGATCACATTGGTGGGAATGGATCGTTATGAAGAAGCTCTGCCTGTGATAATTGAAGTTTGCGATGATGAATTTGTAGAAAGTTCAGACTCCTTATACCTTTCTTGGGCACTCTTTGAGAATGGCCGACACCGCGAAGCCAAGGAGTTGCTCGATACGGTATCGGATTGCGATACGTTACTGAGAAGACTTATACATAGCAGATTTGAAAGGGCAAAAGGAAATTGGGATATAGTATTGAATGACGCTTTATTCTTGATAGGTAAAGCCGATAGCGTGGCCCATTTATCAATGAGAATGATAATTACCACTCCATTATCTGATTACTATTATAAAAACAGAGAGTTGGATAACATTAGGATCAATTCATATCGCAAGCGGAATCTATTGCTCTCTATAATCGTACTTTTGATAACAATCATTGCCGTAATGATAGTTTATAAGTTAAGGGTAAGGCAAGTTGCCGAAATTAACGACAGGATTCTTCTTGCCGATAGACTCAGTGAAGAAATTGAGAGGTTCCGGGTGGAGAACTCAAAAACTCACGATATCGTCGAAACAATGTTGCCCGCACAATATAAACTTCTTGAACAATTGACAGAGATAGCGGTTAAGACAAACGACAACAGAAAAGTACGGAAGAATATAGCCGATGCGGTGACGAAACTAATCGAAGACCTTTCAATCGGCGGCGATAAATTGAAAGAACTTGAAGACAAGGTGGATTCATTGTACAATAATGTCTATTCCGATTTCAAACGGGACTTTCCTAATCTTAAAGAAGCGGATTATTTACTGTTCCTGTTTTCTGCATTGGGCATATCGAGTACGACGATCTCGGTATTCCTTAAGGAGGGAAAAATCGAAGCCGTCTATAACCGCAAGCGCAGACTGAAAGACAAGATCAGACAGCTTGATTCTTCTCAAAGCGATAGATATTTGAAATTTTTTAAGTAGTTGGAAAAAATTAATGAACATATAAAACGCCGTTATTTCGGAGACAATTGGCTCATATTGGCTTATCTGATAGGTATTCGCCGATTTTAACAAATTCGGTTGCGGAGGGCAGGAGCATATACCATATGCGACTGACCGACAATGCTGAGGTAGCCCGAAAGAACAAGTTTTATAGTTCAAGATTTCCAGCTATTTATATATCGATTAATCTTCACCAACTACTTAAAACATAAAGTATTCTTTTCATCGGATAATCCGCGCAAATCCGTCTACATCCGCGTTGCGAGCGCCACATGCGCGGCGAAAAGATCCGTGTGTCATATCCCATTCCCATCCATAAAAAAGTAAATTCAATCAGGAAGATGCAATTTCAGCTGATTTGGAAAGATAAAGGACACACGGATCTTTTCTTTGTCTTTAAATGAAAGAGCGTGTACAGGATTCTTTCATTATCCAAAATGTCCTTGCATATTCGGGAGGATTTGGTTAACTTTAACTGAGTCCTTGTAAGAAGTAATTTTATGGATAAAAGCAGGGATACATTCTATTAAATTACCGATTTCAGGGTTTATGTAAATTTTATCAGTTGGAAATCAAATGTTTGACAGCATAATTCCCAATTTTTGTCATGTAGTGAAATATCCGTGTTAAAAGTAAACATTCTCTTTTATTTGACTGAATTGCGCCGACTGCTGATAGTATTTTTGATTCTGACGGCCACGGTTTGCTGTGGCCGTCATGGCGCGGTGTGGGAAAAACTCCAGTGCGCGCGGCAGGTTATGGATGAGCATCCCGATTCAGCCCTGTCGATATTGCAGACCATCGCCTATTCGTCTCTGACCGGAGATGAGGAGAAAGCCCTTTACGGAATGCTTTATGTGCAGGCATTGGACAAGAATCAGCTTGATCCGGCCAATGATTCCATAATATCGCATTCCGTGGAGTATTACGCCGCCCATAAGAAAATACCGGAGCAGATTATATCGACATATTACAGAGGAAGAACCCTGAGGAATGGGGGTAGGTATCCTCAGGCTTTAGTGTGTTTCTATAAGTCGAAGGAACTCGCGGAGCGGCACGGCGAGTACTTCTGGGCCGGTATGTCCTGTTGGGGAATTTCAGATGTTTACAAGGAGACTTTCCACTTTCCGGAATCGGAGTCTTTCGCCCGGAAAGAATACTACTACATAAAAAAAAGTGGGAGACAACCATATTTGAACTATGCATTACATGACCATGCATGGACAATGAAAAACTCCGGAGGTGTCAAAAATCTGAACACCGCCATTAAAATCTCCAAGCAGCTTATCGATTCCGCAAGTAAATACAATGATCCATATCTCTATAGCGCAGCCATCCAAATGAGAGGGCACTCTTTGGTCTTGCTCGATCGTTATAAAGAGGCGCTCCCGGCTATGTCGGAGGTATGCGACGATCAGTTTTCGGAAAGTTGCGACTCAATATATTTAGTATGGTCTTTATATGAGAATGGAAGGTATCGTGATGCGGAAGAATTGATGGGTCGGATTTCGGATGAAGACCTGCTTTTTAAGAAATATATCGAGAACGATTTGTTGCGTCATAACGGTAATTATGAAAAAGTTCTGTCGAACTTATATTATTTGCAAGCGCAGTCAGACAGTATATTCAAAGCATCGATGAGCGAAAACTTTACAACCTCCCTATCGAACTACCTTGAAATTACAAGAAATATAGATGAAGAAAAGATCAATTCTTACCGGAAACTCAATGTATTGTATATTTGCATTGTATGTTTGATCGTTGCGATGGTTGCAATCTCCGTAAAGAAGTATCTTGATCGTCAGTCGAAAAAGATTAATGATAAGGTATTACTCGCGGAGCAACTTAAAGAGGAACTCGAGCGAACTAAACAAGAAAAATCCGAATCAGACAAAATCGTGGAATCGATATTGTCATCTCAATATGAACTTCTTGAACAGTTTGCCGGAATTGTGATTCAGGCGAACGATACGAGGAAAGCGAAAAAAATGATTGCCGATTCAGTAACGGAGTTAATAGAAGACCTATCGATAGGTGGAGATAAAATGAAGGAGCTTGAAGCACGGTTGGACTCGCTGTATGATAATGTCTATTCCGATTTTAAAAGAGATTTGCCCAATCTTAGGGAAATGGATTGTCGTCTGTTCCTTTTCTCTGCGTTAAAACTGTCAAATGCAGCTATTTCAATTTTATTGAAAGAAGAGAAGATCGATGCCGTTTACAACCGCAAGCGCCGGCTGAAAGACAAGATAAAGAAACT
This sequence comes from uncultured bacterium, assembly GCA_905214715.1. Classification (GTDB taxonomy): domain Bacteria; phylum Bacteroidota; class Bacteroidia; order Bacteroidales; family Muribaculaceae; genus Lepagella. The sequence goes on from CAJMMT010000001.1 coordinate 156,337, forward strand.
TGATTCAGATAAAAGCGAAAGATATTTGTCGTTCTTGTGATAAGTAATATTTCAAATCACTTACTATCGTTTAAATTTGAATACTTACTTAAAGACACTTGATTATCAATGTTAAGTAGAATCCTTACCCTGATATGTCTCATCTCCTTGGTTATGGCTGCAGTCAGTTGTGGTCATAAGGGCGTGGCATTTGAAAAATTGCAGGAAGCACAAGAGAAAATAGAAGATTATCCCGATTCCGCCTTATCCATATTGCATGATATCCCCTATTCCGGACTCGGTGATGATGATAAAGCTCTGTATGGAATACTGTATGCCAGGGCATTGGACATGAATCATCTTGATCCGGACAATGATACCATAATATCGCATTCACTGGAGTATTATGAGGCGCATGAAAAAATACCGGAGCGGATTATAGCCACATACTATAGGGGTAGAGCATTGCAGGATGGCAAGAACTATCCGAAAGCCTTGTTGTATTTCTATAAGTCGAAGGAACTCGCGGAGCGTAACGGTGAGTACTTCTGGGCCGGTATGTCCTGTCGGGGAATCGCAGGTGTCTACAAGGATACATACCACTATAAGGAAGAAGTTGAATATGCGAAGAAAGGTTATGATTATATCAAAACAAGCGAGCGACAACCATACCTGAATTATGCTTTGAATGATTATTGTTCGGCACTTAGGGATAATGGGAATGTGGAAATGTCCATAAAGATATCAGAGCAACTTTTGGATTCCGCATATAAATATAAGGATGTTGATCTTCTTTGCCATGCCAAAAGGAACAGATGTCAGTCATTGGTGAGTAAAAAGAGTTATGGGAAGGCGCTTTCTGTAATGACTGAGTTCTGCAGCGAGGGATATGCGAACCAAGGTGATTCTTTGCTGTTATCCCTTATCTTGTTTGAAAACAATAGGATTGATGAATCTGAACATATTCTTAATGAAGTGTCTTCCGGAGACGATTTGCTGAAGAGCTTTATACAAAGTAAAATTGAGAGCCGCAAAGGTAATTATTTAAAAGCTATTTCAGATATCAATTATGTTTATGGTAAAAATGATAGTATTGTCAGGGCAACGATCAATCATGCGTTGACCACACCTATTACAGAATACCTGACACTCGATAGAGCATTGAAGGCGGATATGGCAAATACATATCGCCGGGTTAATATATTGCTTGCGATTGTTGCGGTTCTGATTATCGGTCTTGTTATTTATTATGTGAAAAGTATCCGCAAACGGAAGAATGAAGAGATCGATAATAAGGTTTTGCTTGCCGAACGACTTAAAGATGAACTTGAACATGCCCGTAATGATAATGCCAAATCTTTCCGTATAGTAGAAACATTGTTGTCAACCCAATATGAAATACTCGATCAGCTGATAAACATTCAGATTAAAACAAATGACAATGCAAAATCAAGGAAAAAGATTGCGGAGACCGTAACAACACTGATAGAAGATCTGTCTATCGGTGGAGAGAAAGTGAAGGAACTTGAAAACAGGGTTGATTTGCTCTTTAATAATCTCTTCTCGGATTTCAAACGTGATCTCCCGAACTTGAAGGAGACCGACTATCTTCTATTTCTGTTTTCCGCATTGCAAATATCAGGCACGGCTATATCCATTTTTTTGAAGGAAGATAAGGTCGAGGCTGTCTATAACCGCAAGCGCAGACTGAAAGATAAGATCAGACAGCTTCCCTCCACTAAAAGTAACAGATATTTAAAGTATTTATATTAATTACTGATATACAATGAGTTATAAATTTACATGATTGTAGATTGTTAACTATTTATAAATCAATGGTTTATATAATTGCGCCAAATGATTTACATTTTGATTACAATAACACATTGATTATTAATAATTTGTAAAATTAAAAAACCAAATGAAAAATCGCTTATAATTATGATTGTCTTTAATTATTCACTAACTTGCGCCAGTGAAATTAACTAAAGACGACTATGAAAACTTTAAAAAATGGGTTGTTATTTTTATTATGTTTAATGATGTCATCATTTGTTTGCGCGGCAGGTAATACTAATGCAGGCAATGGAACATCAGAGAAGCAACCTATAGTAATTCCAAGAAATGTAAAGTACGGTAGGCCGAAAGCTCCATCTCGTGATGTGATAATATGTCATTGTAATGAGAATGAACTCGTGTTTGAGTTGCCTCAGAGTATCTACTCGATGACAGTTACGATAATAAATACTGAGTATGTCCTTTGGACGGGCTTGATCAGCAGAGATAATAATGTAGCGGAAATCACATTGCCATCCGGCGAATGGGTCATAAACTGCGTAGCGGAAGATGGCAGGTTATTTTCCGGAGAGATCAGCATACCCGCAAATGAATAACCGTAGTAGTTGCTTATTGGAAAGTTACTCTTTAAAATAAAGATTATGAGGAAGATATTCACTATTTTTATCTGGTTATTCTCATTCCTTTCAGTTGGTGCGTACACCGGAAAGCAAACGTTCGAAAACAGAACTATAATTCAGTTTGCAGATCCTGTAATAGAGGGGGACACACCCTTTATAAACAGCTTGTTGCAATCCAAGGAAAGACGTGTGTCAAGCAAAAAAGGGGATATCAATCTGGTGTATGACGAATCTTTACCCGATTCGGTCATTGCTGCGATTTCGTTAGCAAAGAATTTGTGGGAAAACAAGTTACGTACCAGACAGCCTATTTTTATAGAAGTGGCATTTGAACCATTGGATGCTGCAACCGCTATTCGCACTGATGTTGTTTATACTAAATTTCCACAGGGATGTCCATGTGCTTTGGCATCCCAGATCCTTGGAAGTACTAACTTAAATACAGGTATTCCGGACGGGAAAATCATCTTCAACAGCAACATTGACTGGAATTGCAGTTATACTGGAAATGCAAACCAGTACAATGTCACTACGATAGCACTTAGAGGTATATGCAGATGTCTTGGATTTGGCACAAGTATTAGGCAAATACAAAAACTTATGTATGATTTTAAAGCTTTTGGCCCTTCCTATTTTGACAGGCTATTATATAATGACAATGAACGATTAGAAAATTTGACACAGCTCTCTCAAATACATATGTTCATTACATCTGAAAATGTATATGCCGAGACTCCAAATGCTTCATATAAAATGTATGCCCCGGGCAAATATATGCCAAATATGACTTTGTGTTATCTGGATAGTGATGATTCGATAATGTCATACTCTCTAAGCAACAGTAACATCGCTCTTTCGATTGATGACGATGTTGTGGACATATTGAAAGCTATAGGGTGGGATTTTAAAGATAACGGCTGTGAAATTACGTGTAATGATATTATGACCGATGGTATCGGTTCCTCTTATACATCACATACATTCTCCTTATCGCAAAAAGAGGGGATATCTGGATATGAATGGAGGTTTTTGTTAAAAGATAAATCGGATAAGTATGCTTTGGTATCGCAGGGAACCGATTCCGATTTCACGATCGGGAGAATTGAATCACCTCATAATTATGGTATCAATATCAACGGAGATTTGGAAGGGCGCATAGAATGTGATTATATTGCAGATGGTAAGGAATACAATGCGCTTCCGTTTAACGTTTCACTTGAATTAAAACCGACTATATTGTCTATTGATAATATGACAATTAATAGAAAAGGATTTGATTTCAGTCTGAATTTTGATGTCAATTACAGAGGCGCAGACAGAGTTGCAGTTAGACTGGAAGAGGAGTACGACACATCATTACGTACATATCGATTCAACGATCCGTACATAGCTCATGTTTCAACCGGATATATGTCGTCTCTTTACTATAGTTGGGTAACGGTAATAGCAGAGAATAAATATGGTCAGACAACTGAAACACTTGTATATGAACCCACATATTCAGAAACTTATAGTGAAGTAATAACTCATGGAGATTCTGAATCTTCAATCATGGATTCTTTGATTGAACCGGATAATGCTGAGATTGAACTGATATCACCAAATGGAACAGTGGTGTACAAGGGAAGCCAGGAATCTTTCTCAAGCATAGATATCCAACCGGGAATGTATATAAGGAGGAAGTCGTACACTGACGGACAAATAATGACAGACAAACTGATAATCAAATGAGAACATTCGTATTGATAATCGTAATGTTGGTCGGCACAGGTTTAACCATGTTGGCCAGCATTACAAGCCCGTATGAGCATATTGAGGTAGAAGATATATCGTATGATTATCACATGGAAGAAAAGTACGATATAAATAACAATGTCTTCTTATGGATTACTGGCACTCTCTTTTTGACAATTCACTCTCCATCTGATGCCAACTATGTGTTTTTGGAATTTAGGAAAACATATCTCAGTGATGCTATTCTATTTGACAAAGCAATATATGATGTCTCGGAAGAAGGGTATTCATTTGATGTTGAGATTTCGGATATAAACTGGGGAACAGAATTTAGAGCTCGTGCAATCTTTGCAGACGGCCATAACGAATGTACGCAACTCTATAATACCAACACATATATTAAGAATGATGATTTGGATTTGATTTTAAACCAGTTAGACGTGGATGAACCAACATGCAATGACGTATCGGTAACGATGCGGAACAATTGCATAGTGGTTGAGCCTCAAAGTGAGACTGTGGTGGATATTGTTCAGCCGGATGGAATCTCCATCTATTCTGGAATATTATCGGATAAAGCTGAAATTCCAATTGATTCCAAATTTGTGATAGTGAGATGTAAAACCAAAAATAAAACGACAATTAGAAAATTTGTAAACAGATGAAACGAATATTCGGATTATTAACGATGGTGGTGTTTGCTTTTTCCGCTTTTGCAGACAGCTACATTGAAACGTTCAATGAGGTTTCAGAGAATATAAATCATGAAACGAACGATGTAAAGATTATACGCCCTATAAACGGAGGCACTGTGATTATTCCTGTGTTCGATAACTCTTGTCCTGTGGAAATGATTGCTCCATTTTCTTATGCCTGCAAAATCGTTGAAGAGTATTTACCACCTTGTTTGCCATTGAAAGTTAAGGTTTCCTATGGTTCTGTAAATAGTTCGTCTGAATCTGCTATATCAAGAGTTATTTCCAATTGCGAGGAGAACTTCGGATGTAGTGTGTATTATAATAATGCCCAGATGAGCACAATAAAAGGAGTGATACTTGCTGAACTTTGCAGAAACTCAACAATAACATATCTTGATTACGTGCCTGATATTGAATTCCTAAATCAGTATCCTGATATTGAAATCACATACAATAAAGAAAAATTGTATGACATCACTTTCAATATGACGCCGGATCCAGGAGATAGATATGATTTTATATCATTGGCTGTTAGGGATTTGTTGATCGGACTCGGTTTGTCAAGCAGCTTCCGATATGATCCTGTCTCTAAGGGGCTTCGTAATCCTTCCCGTAATATGACCCCTTTTGAAACATATATAAACAATTTATTAGGAAATGAGGGAGATCCCATCGTTCGATTGGCAAATGCAACAAAAGGACAATTGGATTTAAAGGGTAATTCAAAAAACAGTCTAAAGCTATATGCTCCTGAAACATGGAAAAATGGTGTTTCTTTAAACTATTTTATTCCACAAGAAGACTGTAATGTTTCTAAAATATTGTCATATGATTTTTGTAAAGGTATGGTTACAAGGTCTATTCATGATAATTATTCAGATTTCATTTTTTATGATTTGTTGGGATGGAGACCAAGTTATGTTTCAGGGACGTATGGAACTACATCAAATTATCAATCCGGTAGCACTTCTTTGCTTATGCCATATAATGGATCAATAAATCTTAATAACTCATCCATATCCGGTGTGGTCTATAAGTCCGATGCAGATAAAATAAACGCCCCCAGAAGTGCCAGATTAAATAATTCAAAACTTGATTCCTTATACCAATATATAAATTTATTTCATCCGTATCAATCAGGAGGTAATAATTCTTCCAATGAGGGAACATCTGTGTGCATACTTAAGAAAGATGGTACTTGGGATTTGGTGCAATCGCTCGGTTATTTTGATGACAGTATGATATGTCGGATGTCAAATTGGACATTCCATTTTGACGAGAGCGAGTATGCCCGTACAATAGATGGATATCTAAGAGCAAGAATAACTACGAAAAAGTATGATGCTTTACATAAGCGAATGGAATATAACTCAAAGTTTTTTGTAGTGGACTATTTACCTCAAAAACTTGGTATGCGCTATAAATCCTATCATGGTAGGTCGACTGAGATAATTGGTCCGATAATAAAACCTAATAGTGAGATTGCAGGGTTGAATAACAGATATAGAATCTACTTTTCAAACTTGGAAGGTGCCAAGAGGGTTGTTATGGAGATTCTTCAAAAAGGAGATCTTTTGCCGAATAAAGTTGAAATTACAGATTTTAAAAAAGGATATTATACTACCGACATAATATCATATACAACTACGTTTACTGCAGTTGCTTTTAACGATAATGGTATGTCAAGGAGTGATCCTATTGTTATAAGAGTACCTCAGGTAGCAGTCCTTTTTGAGGATATAGAAATAAAAGACAATAAAATATATATTGAATCCGAAACAGAGTTCTACAATGAATTGATCTATTCGATCTATCCATTGAATAGCAACGATTTGTATAATCGTAAGAATGGTAAGACATCCGGAATAATCGATATTTCGGATCTTGCACCCGGATTCTATTCTCTGTCTTTGTCGGATAATAACACAGGTGAAACGAAAACATTTAAGTTTCAAATCAAGTGAATCCTATGAGAACATTCATATTAGTAATAGTAATGTTGGTTGGCATAGGTCTAAATATGTCGGGCAGCACTACAAGCCCGTATGAGCATATTGAGATAGATGATATCACGTACAGGTATCAGGTAGTGGAAAAAGAGGATGCTTTTCTCGAGCCTTTTTGGGATATCGAGGGACCTCTTGAACTTTCAATATGTCTCCCGTCTGATGTGGTTGTAGTCATTGTTGAATGGAAACATCATTATGAAGATGATCCGTTTCCTGATTTCTACAATCGTCGAAAACCTTTTGAAACAGAAGAAGGCGTATTCAAGATTAATGCTATACTTGAGAATATGGATTGGAATTCTGGTTTTAGGGCTTACGCGATTTTTAAAGATGGCCATTACGAACATACGCAAAGCTATGAAATCAACGAATACATTAAGGAAGAGGATCTGGAACTAGTACGGAATCAATCAAATATAGACGAGACTGATTATGATGATGTATCGGTAACGATGCGGAACAATTGCGTAGTAGTTGAGCCTCAAAGTGAGACTGCGGTGGATGTGATACGTCCGGATGGTATCTCCATATTTACAGGATCGGTGTCGGAAAGAACGGAAATACCTGTCGACTCGAAACTCGTCATAGTGAGATGTAAAACGAAAGATAAAACAATAATCAAGAAATTTATGGTCAATACGTAATCGCTTTGTATTTAAGTAGTTGGTAAAATTAATGAACATATAAAACGTCGTTGTTTCGGAGACAGTTGGCTCATATTGGCTTATCTGATAGGTATTCGCCGATTTTAACAAATTCAGCTGCGGAGGGAAGGAGCATATACTATATCTCCTGTCGCTTTATAAATATCCCCAAAAGGGTATAATTCATATTGCTGTAAAATAATTTATACCCTTAATAGTGTAATCTGAATAAAAGTTGTTATCTTTGCACCCAAAAGGGTATATCGCATGACTCAGTTAGCTAAATACGTTAAGGAGATGCGTAAGCAGTTCGGGCTTACGCAGGTTGACCTATCCCGGAAATCCGGGGTAGGTCTGCGCTTTGTGCGCGAACTTGAACAAGGGAAAACGACCCTTCGCCTTGACAAAGTGAATCAAGTTCTCGCGCTTTTCGGCACCCATATGGCACCGAAAAGAATTGAGAGTTGAAAATTTAAAATTAGACTACACAATTCTACATTTTAAACTCTAAATTTTAAATTTCACATGAAAAGGGCAACGGTATTTCTAAACATTACCACAAGGCTTGTGCCCGCAAAATATTTGAATCGACGACTGTGCCAATGCTACCATAAATTCTGTTAAGAGAGTCGCGTTCAAACTCTCTCTCAATTGCCATACAAAAAGCCTTTCATGACATTGAACTGCGAGGATACATCACAAATGAAGCTATTGCAAAACCGAATCTCAACCGACTGTAATAATCGGCTGTCCGAAGAAGGATGAGAGCATCGCGAGAGTAGAGATGGTGAAGTTATGCTCGCCACTCAGCCAACGTGTTATCTCGTTGGGCCTTTTACCGAGGGCTTCGGCAAATTGCTTTTTATTCAAGCCTTTTTCACGCATAAGAGCGTCAAGTCTGTTAGAGATAGCAAAAGAAAGCCGTGTTTCCTCCCGCTTCTCCCGAGGAATCTCATTGAAGATTTCCTGTAATGAAATGTTGGCGGTTCTCATAAATCAAAGGTTTTGTAAAGACAAACTCACAGATCGGGGTGGCGAGGTTCAATCACAGGTTTCAGGATGCGAGTATTCTTAACATCTCGCTTTTCCAGAAACCTGCATCTTTTGAATACAAAACCACAACGGCCCCGATCCGTTTTGCAGGAGTCGGGGCCGTTGTGGTTTTGTCGGACGAGGGGGTCAATCGCTGATTTCGGCGTTCGGCACTATCAGCTTGTATCCTTTGCCGTGGATGTTGATGATTTCTATCGAAGGATCGTCTTTCAGCAGCTTGCGCAGCTTGGTGATGTAGACATCCATGCTGCGGGCGTTGAAGTAATTGTCGTCTATCCAGATGGTCTTCAGCGCATAGTTGCGCTCCAGAACATCGTTTATATGGTGGCAGAGCAGTGTGAGCAATTCGCTCTCCTTGGTGGTGAGCTTCTGCGTCTTGTTGCCGTCTACCAGAACCTGCTTCTGGGTGTCGAAGGTGAACTTGCCTAATTTGAACAAGGTTATCTGTTTGTTCTTCTTACCCTGGATGCGGCGTATTATAGCCCCGATACGGAATACCAACTCCTCCATCGAGAAAGGTTTGGTAATGTAATCGTCGGCCCCTATTTTGAAACCTTCGAGCACATCCTCCTTCATATTCTTGGCTGTAAGGAATATGATAGGAACCTCGCTGTTTACGTTGCGTATTTCCTGGGCCAATGTGAAGCCGTCTTTCTTGGGCATCATGACATCGAGCACACACAGGTCGTATTTCCCTTTCAGGAACTCCTTGTATCCTTTTTCTCCGTCGGAACAGAGATCCGCGCTGAATCCCTTCGCGTGCAAAAACTCTCTCAGAAGCATCCCGAGGTTTTCGTCGTCCTCGCAGAGGAGTATTTTCAGTTTGTTTTCCATAAATTTATCCTCAGTTTTTAATTTAAATTCTTTTTAAGGTATTGATTACCGATAAAGCGGTAATCATACGGTTATCCCGCCACAGGCAGTGTTATCGAGAATCTGGTTCCTTTGCCAAATTCACTGTCTACAGTTATCGTTCCCCCGAATATGGTCACCATCTTCTTAACGTATGCCAATCCGAGACCGAACCCTTTCACGTTATGCAGGTTCCCGGTGGGCACTCTGTAGAACTTCTCGAAGATCCTTTTCAGCTCCTCGCGCCGTATGCCCATGCCGTTGTCGGAAACCTCTATGGTGATATGTCTGTCGTCGTGGTTGGCGGTGCGTATCTCAAGTTTGAGGGGTTTCTCCTCGTCGCGGTATTTCACCGCGTTGTCGAGCAGATTGAAAATCACGTTTGTGAAATGCATCTCGTCCACTTTCACGCAGTCATCTTCCGCCTCAAGACGCATCTCGAGCGTGCCCCCGAATTTCTCAACCTTGAGCTTGAACGTGTTTACTACGGAGTTGACTATGGAATTGACATCCATTTCCGTTATGTTCAGGGCCGAGTCGGAGTTTTCGAGCACCGACATCTGAAGCACCTTCTCTATCTGGAACCTGAGCCGTTTCGACTCGTCGCCTATCACTTCGGCAAGATGGTTGAGCATCGTGGGCGATTTCATAACCGACGGGTCTCCGAGCATCTGGGCCGCCAGCGAGATTGTCGAGACCGGAGTCTTGAGCTCGTGGGTCATGTTGTTTATGAAATCGGTTTTTATTTCGGTTACTTTTTTCTGACGGAAGGCCAACACAATCGTGAACACGAATATTATAAGCAGCATCATTGTCAGAGCCAACGTGGGTATTATAAACCTTACCGATGAAAATATGTAGTTGTCGGCAGTGGGAAACTCCACATACAGCTGATACTGATTGTCGATATTCGGGAAGAGCGATACGGAATAGGCCTGGTCGTATGCCGAGCGGTCGAACCCTGCGGTGGCGTATACCGCCTTACGGTGAGGACCGGTTACGGCGAACTCGAAGGGGAGGTTCACGCCGTTGCGTTTCAGCGCGTCGGAAAGGAAATGGCGTATTATAGTCGAATCGGCCCTCTCGACCACAGGGCGACTCGGCGCATCCTGAAGTATGGATAGGATGACATCGTTGAGCAGTCCGCGTTGATAGAGGTATTGGGTTCTGATTGTTTCCTGCAGTTTGCCGTAGCGGTCGCTCACTTTCTGGGTTGCGGAAGGGAACCCGATACGTTGCAGTTCCTTGTTGTAGGGTGTGAAATCCTCCTCCTGCACCTCTCCTCCCGAGACGGCGGCCACATCTTCAGCTAAAAAATGTATGTTTTCCTGGCGTTCCAGAAAACCGGAAGTCATATAAAGAGAGCGCATCACGCCCTCGGAAAACTGTCCCTTACGCATACTGACCATATTCTCCAGATACATTATCTGGAAGTAGAGCAATGCACCGAAAGTAATGGACATCACTATGGTAAGCAGCCATATAAGGTTTTTTTTCATATCGAATCGTCTCTTTTCTGTGAGTCATAACAGGAAGTCCGAATATGCGATTTCCGGTTACACTACATATAATTAACATTTAAAAGGCTACGATGTTTTAATAATCTTTGAAAATGTTAAATCGGGAGCGACTGCTCAATTATTTCGGCTGTAGGAGGCGGCATTTCCATTATATACTTAAAATGCCTTTTATTACGTTTAATATGCAATACGTTATGAAAAATTATATTTATATGATCATATCGCTGCTGTGCTGTCTATCGGTTTCGTGCAGCGGCGATGAACCCGGGCCCCATCCCGAGCCCGACCCGGAGGAGGAAAAGGTCGAGCCGGCTCCTCCTTGCGACCGTACGATGCTTATATATTCTGTCGCGGCCAACAACCTGCTCTCTATATTCCGCAATGACAGTCTTGAGATGATGTCTGCCGCTCCGGATATTCCCGACCTCGGCGTAAAGAACCGTGTGCTTCTTTATTTCGCGTCGATGAAGGGTAAACCTACACTCTCCGAGTTGCGCGTAGACAAGAACGGCAAAGGAGTGTTCAAACTTCTGAAGGTATATGAGCGCGACATGGCCTCGACCCATCCGCTGAGGATGAAGAAGGTATGGGAAGATGTGATGTATTACCGCCCTGCGGAAAAATACAGCATGATGCTTGAATCTCACGGCACCGGCTGGACTCCATCTTTCCGTGAGCATCCCATGCCCGACGAGGTTTCGGAACTACCGGCTTACGACGGCGGGGCCGTGGCGTTCTCGTTCGGTTCCGACCAGTCGCTCGGCGACGGCTCCGACTCGATAGATATACTTGAACTCGCCGACGTATTCCGGGATGGTCAGCTTGACTTCATATGGTTCGACGCATGTTATATGTCAGGCATCGAGACCTTATATCAGCTGCGCCGTAAGGCCCGGTATTTCGTGGGGTACGTGATGGAGATATTAGGCGACGGTGTGCCTTACGACCGTGTACTGCCTCTTATAGCCGGCGGCGCTCCCGACCTCGCTGCCGGAGCCGAGAAGGTTTTTTCCTATTTCAACAATGCCGGCAATCCTGTGTCGGTATCGGTTGTGGATTTGAGTCTGCTTGACCGGCTTGCCGAAACGGTAAGACCTTTGGCGACCGTAGAGGAGATCACGTACGCCGGATTCCTGCAGAATTATGCCAGAAGGCCCCACGGACCTTTCTATGATCTCGGGGAATACATAAACCGTACCGGCGAGAATCTCGACGAAACCGGTGCGTTGCTCGAAGATTTCAACAAGGCGTTGGCCGATGCCGTGCCATATAAGAATATATCGGACTGCAACTTCTATAATGCGCCGGTGGATAAGTCGGTATACAGCGGTATCAGTACCCATATTCCCGGTCAGCCTACGACCCCGGTTGATGTGGAACGATACTGGTTCAGCACCGATTGGGCCAAGGCCGCCTATCCCCAACTGGAGGACATCGCCATAGCCGAGTAACCCGAACCCTTAAAACTTAAAACTAACAACTATACCACCCAATGATACAGACAGACGACCTGCCCATAGTACCGATGCCCGACAATGTGGAATCGGGAAAGTCGGCACTCAAGGCCCTGGAGGGACTTTCGATTGACGACGCCCTTACGAAAATAGCGAACTCGATAGTGGATTTCGGGTTCAAACTGCTTATAGCGATTCTGATTTTCTACATAGGGCGTTTCATAATAGGTAGGATTTTCAAGTTCGTGCACTCTGTTATGGTGTCGCGCAAGATAGATGCCTCGCTTACCACATTCGTGCTGTCGCTGATCAGGATGGTGCTGTATTTCATACTCATAATCACGGTTGTGGGAATACTCGGAATAGAGACCAGCTCCTTCCTCGCGCTGTTCGCGTCGGCAGGTGTCGCCATCGGTATGGCTCTCAGCGGTACGCTCCAGAATTTCGCCGGCGGTGTGCTTATATTGCTTCTCAAACCTTACCGTGTGGGCGATTTCATCGAGGCCGGTGGTTTTACGGGAACCGTGAAGGAGATACAGATTTTCCACACCGTAATCAACACCACCGACAACAAGGCCATCATTGTCCCCAACGGCGGTCTCTCTACCGGAAGCATCAACAATTATTCCCTTGAGGAATACCGTCGCGTAGACTGGACTATAAGTCTGTCGTATGATACGGATTATCCGGCGGCTGCCGAGTTCATAAAGAAGATGCTTCTGTCTGACGACCGTGTGGTTGTGAAATATATCGACGATGACAAACAGAAACGTCGTGCCAAGGGATTGGACAAAAGTCTGAATGTTGTGGAAGAGTCGGAAGAGGATCCATCTCTTCCCGAAAAGAAGATGGGCTTTTTCAAGCGCATAAGAATGCGTCAGAAGAAACACAGCGCGAAAATCCAGCAGAAAATGCGCGAGCAGATGGAGCTGAACGCGGCTCTTCCGATCAATGCCGACCGTTCTCCTTTTGTCGGCCTCAACGAATTGGCTGACAGCTCCATCAATATCGTGGTAAGGGCCTGGACCCATTCAGATAACTACTGGGGACTTTATTTCGACATGAACCGTCGGTTCTTCGCCGAGTTGCCGAAAGCGGGCTTCGACTTCCCCTTCCCGCAGCTTGACGTGCATATGAAGTAATCTATGAACGAATACAGGCGTTATGCCCGGCAGATGGCCGTCGCGGGTATAGGAGAGGAGGGGCAGCGCAGGCTTTCTGCGGCGAAGGTAGCGGTAATAGGATGCGGGGCGCTCGGCTCGCTGGTATCGATGTATCTCGCGGGTGCCGGGGTGGGCGAGATTGTCATTGCCGATTTCGATACGGTAGACATATCGAATTTGCAACGGCAGGTGTTTTTCTCGGAGGCGGAAGCGGGCTGTAAAAAAGTGGTGTCGCTTGCCCGCCGTATCCGGGATCTGAATTCCACTGTAGAGGTTACCGCTCTTGATGTGATGATCACACTTAAAAATGGCGCGGAACTGTTGGGGGACGCGGATTTCATTATCGACGCCACGGACAATCCGGCATCGAAATATATGACAGACCGACTTTGCCGGGAGCTGGATAAAGCCTGCTGCATAGGTGGAGTGGAGGGTATGCGTGGCCAACTGATAACTATCCTTCCCGGAGATGAACGTTATGCCGACATATTCCCCGACCTTCCGGAAGATCCCGGTTTGACGCCATGCACGGTTGCCGGAGTACTGGGTCCGGCGGCAGGAACGGTGGCTTCATTGCAGGCTGCCGAGGCTATAAAATTCATAACCGGTGGGCGGATGTGCCGACATAGTCTGCTTGACTTCGATCTTTCCGACATGCGCTTCTCACAGTTCGATTTATAATCCGTCAGCTGTGCATTGGAATACGGAACAGGCCCCCGGAATACCGGAGGCCTGTTTGGTATTGTGTTGATCTTATTATCTCTTATCCGCAGTGCCAGTGGCGGTGCACCTCTTCCAGCATTTTGGCGGGGCTGTTGTCGAGTTTGGCACGCATGTTGCCGTCGTGATATTTACGCAGTTTCTGTATTACGCCGTCGATCATCTGCGGGGAGAAGACACCTGCGGCTTCGAATGCCGCGCGCTGACGTTCGAGAGCGTCGGCCGAAGCCTCGCAGCTGTCGGGAAGCGAATCGAGCTGGGCCAGTTTCCCCTGGTTTTCTTCACTGTGGATGTTTACACTTACATATTTCTGTTCAGCTTTCCGCAGGGCATCTTCCATCTCAAAGCCTATGCGTGCGGCCACGGCCATGCCGGCTATAAGCTGGTAGATATCGGCAGAGCAGTCCGCGCTGCGAAGTTCGGCAGTCTGCTTCTGAGCGTCAGGAAGGGTTTCGCCGGCTTCGAGAGGATTGGCCTTCACCAGCATGTCCACTCCGGCTGACCATCCGAGAGGCACGCGCACCAGTACCGAACGGTTGCGGTCGCCCCAGCAGACCGATGTGGGAGCCTCCTGATGAGGTACAAGACGGAAATAGCTGGTGGGAACCTTGTTGCCGAATGCTGTCAGAGCAGGAGCATATTCGAGAATTCCGGCTATGGCTTTGCGCGCTTCATCGCTGAGACCGTTTTGGCCTACCATCATGTTGCGTCCATCCTTCATAATCTTGAAGTGTATGTGGAGTCCGCTTCCGGCTTTGCCGGCGGTTATCTTTGGCGCGAAGGTGACATCGAGACCTTCCTTGGCGGCAAGGGTTCTGATTATCCACTTGGCAATCATGAGGTCGTCGGCTGCACGGGTTGCCTCTATGGGCAGGAATTCTATCTCGTTCTGCTCGTAGATACGGTTGTCGAGAGTGAAGTTGCCCACTTCATTGTGGCCATATTTTATCTGGCATCCGGCCTGGGCTATGAGACTCATGCACTTCGTGCGGAATCCGTTGAATTTCGCGAACGGTGTCGACTCGTGGTATCCTTTCTGGTCGCGTGCCTGGAATAGGCCGCAGTCTTCAGATATCACATAATATTCAAGTTCGCCCATAGCATGGAACTCCATCCCTGTTGTCTTGCGGAAGGCCTCGCATGCCTTGCGGAGGGTATATTCCGGTGAAGACTCCAGTGGGCGGCCATCCTTGTCGAAGAAAGAGGCGAGCATCGTCAGGGCCGGAACCTCGGAGAAGGGGTCGACGAAAGCCGTGGAGAAACGGGGTATGACATAAAGGTCGGAATTGCCGGCTTCTATAAAGGGGAAGAGGCTCGAACCGTCGACGCGTTCACCGTATGTGAGAATGGATTCGAGATATGCTTCCGAGTTTATGATGAAATTCAGTGTTTTCAGACGGTTGTCATCGGCCGGATACATGAAATTCACCATCTGTATACCGTTTTCTTTTATAAAGCGGATTATATCGGCTTTACGGAACTGCGAAGGTTCTTTCTGCAGGTATTGCACTACCTTGTTGGGGCAGAGCGAAACGTTAGTGTTCATAGTGTCAGATATGTATTAGATAAGGTGCGGTAAAGATAATAAATTCCTGCCAATCTGCAATTACATACCTTCAATTTTTAAGAAATTCTGAGACATGCCATAAATTGCGTGAAGTGGAATATGAAAAAGGTGTGCCGAAAAAAAACGGCACACCTTTTTCATATCACTGTAGTGTGGGATTACCAGATTATCACCCGCTCTGATTCGGGTCGGTAGAGTTTGTCACCTTCGGTGATGTTGAAGGCCTTGAAGAAAGGCTCGATGTTGCGGAGCGACACATTCACTCGGTTTTCGCCGAGAGAGTGAACGTCGCCGAGAGTCAGCGAACGCTTTTCTTCATCGCGGGTGTTCTGTGCCCACAGGTTGGCATAGTTCATATAGTAAACCTGAATGGGGGAGAATCCGTCGATCATAGCTTCTTTGGATGTTACGTCGACACCCTTTTTCTTCTGGCTGTCGAGGAAGGCGGTCATAGCCACGCGAAGGCCGCCCTGGTCGGCTATGTTCTCGCCAAGAGTGTAGTTGCCGTTGGCCATGAGGCCGGGTAGAACCTCGACCTGATCGAACTGTTCGGCAAGACCTTGGGTAAGTTCGGCGAATGCATTGGCATCTTCAGATGTCCACCAGTTTATCATGTTGCCGTCGGCATCGAAGTTGCAACCCTGGTCGTCGAAACCGTGGGTAAGTTCGTGGCCGATAACCACACCTATGCCACCGTAGTTTTCGGCGTCGGAGGAATTGGGGTCGAAGAAAGGAGCCTGGAGTATACCGGCAGGGAATACAATCTCATTGTTGATGGGGTTGTAATAGGCGTTGATGGTCTGAGGAGTCATGCCCCATTCCGTGCGGTCAACGGGCTTGCCCCACTTTGCCAGATACTCGTCCTGAGCCCATAAGTGGGCGTTGTGAACGTTTTCCCAATAGGAGAGGGCGGGGTCTACATTCAGTTTGCTGTAGTCTTTCCACTTGTCGGGATAGCCGATTTTCACTGTGATGGCGTTAAGTTTCTTCAGAGCCTGAACCTTAGTGTCGTCGCTCATCCAGGGAAGGTGGATTATATGTTTGCCAAGAGCGTTGCGAAGGTTCTCGACCAAGCCGATCATATATTCTTTGGAAGACTCGGGGAAGTATTCAGCCACGTAGAGCTCGCCGATGGCCTCGCCCATGAGACCTTCGGTAACACCAAGGGCCTTTTTCCAACGTGGACGCTGCTGCTGTACGCCGCTCTTGACCTTGCTGAATTCAAATGAAGTGTCGCTGAATCTGTCGCTGAGGTATGGCGCGGCGCGCGATACGAAATGCCACAGATAATAGTCTTTCTTCTCACGGTCTGAAAGAGTGGAGAAAAGCTTGTTGGCCTGGGCCATGGGACGCAGTTCGGTTACAATCACTGTCTCTGGTGTGTCGATACCCATAGTCTCCACAAACATGCGATCCCATGGGAAAGAGGGATAATCGGCTTTAAGCTGGGCTATGCTGCGGGGATTGTACATTGCCGGTATGTTGCGGCTTTCCTCGCGAGTGAGAGCGGAATCGGCTATCTGGGTCTCGATGCTGATAACATTCTTCGCTATGCGTCTGGCATCTTTCTTGCTGAAACCGGCGTTCTGCATCTGGTCGGTTATGAGCTTTCTGTATGCTTCGAGCACTTTCTTGTTTGCAGGGTCTTTAGACAGGTAATAGTCGCGGTCTCCCAGACCGAAGTCTCCGGATCCGGCATACATGGCATATATCTGACTGTTCATCAGGTCTTCCTGAGGTCCTACTCCGATAAAGGGAGAGGAATAATTGCGGTGCAACCATAGGAAGAGGTCTTCCATATCAGCGGGAGCGGTATTCTCGATGCGTGCCAACTCTCCTTTTATCGGTGCTGCTCCAAGCTGATTGCGACGCACGGAATCCATGCCGGCTTCATAGAGAGTGGCAACCTTGTAAGCGTTTGTACCCGGCTGAGGATTGGTCGATGCCAGATGGGTAACGATACGCTGCACACGGTTGTTGCTTGAATCGTTAAGGATGTTGAACTGTCCGTAACGGGCATATTCCGGTGTGAGAGGGTGAGATTCCATCCATCCACGGTTAACGTGATGGTAGAAGTCATTTCCCGGTTTCACACTCGGGTCAATTCCGTTCTTGTCGAGGCTCTTAAGATGTTCCTGAGCCATAGCCGAAAGGGGCAGCACTGCTGCCGCGACGGCTGCGAAAAACACTTTGGTGAATTTCATGATCGGTTATAATATTTGAGGTTTATCATTTAATTCTTCCCGACTTATTGTCGCCGCCATGTTACTGTCCGGCGGTATCATCATCAGGGTCGGGAATGTATTCGAGTATGTCGCCCGGCTGGCAATCCAGCTCACGGCAGATACTGACCAAGGTAGAGAACCTTATGGCCTTGGCTTTTCCGGTCTTTAGAATCGAAAGGTTGGAGGGAGTGATGCCCATACGTTCGGAAAGGTCTCCAAGGCTTATCTTGCGCTTGGCCATCACGACATCGAGATTGACTATTATTGGCATGGCGGTCGTTAGATAAGCTTAGATTGTGAGTTCCTGCTCTTCTTTCATCTGCACTCCGCGGCTCCATACCTGCGCTATGAGCAGCGACATTATTCCCAACAGAGTCTCGCTCCATGGGATTGTCCAGTATGAAGTAAGACTCATTCCCTTGAACGTTACGTTCATACCTGATACGGCATAGTCTTCGGCAAGACCTACGGCTATCTGAAGCATGGCCATTATAAGTAGGAATATGCCTATTTTTTTTAGCCTCTTCACGTTGATTTTGTCAAAGATTATGCCACGGTTTATGTTTACCACAAATTTCACCAGCTGTATGGCAAACATAATCAGCATGACGCCAAATGCGGTTATGCATAATGCCACAATAAGCATTACACCCAATGTATAGTTGGAAGTCGGTACCGACACCGTGGCTTTGTTTATGCGGATGGGGAATCTGTGGCCGTCATCGGTGGTAAGAGTGTCTTGAAGCACATCGGTATACGGTTCTATGGAATTTACAATTACTTCCACAGGTATCCCGGGCATTTCGACAGGTTCGCCGGGTCTGGCATTGGCCTTGGCGTTGACTCCATCCTTGAAACCCTCGGAGAAGCCGCCCACAAGGGCGTATCCCGGTACAAGAACGGAGGCTATAAGCACTGTGATGAAAATTATGCAGAGTAGATTTATAGAAGTCCTGTTCATTTGCAATATCCGAGCCGCCCCATGTTATCATGTGGGAAAGTCCCTTGCCGGCGGTCTACTCCGCGAAGATAATAATTAATCTTAAGAAAACAACGATTATTGGCTAAAATTTATTGAAATTCAATAAGAGCGTGCTTGAGAGTGTGGATGCTTTGCGTATTGTTTCCTCCCATTCGGACCTTGCGTCCGACTTCATGGTTATGCCGCCGCCCACATATAACGTGGGTCGCCCGTCGTCTGAAATCTTGGCGGAGCGCAAGTTCACGAAGTATCGGAATCCATCGGTATATGTCGGACCACACCATCCGCCGTATAGTTCGCGTGGCATCTCTTCAAGATTTTCTATAAGAGGGAGCTCTTTTCTTGTTTCCGAACCGCACAGGGCCGGAGTGGGGGAGTAGCCGCACAAAAAAGAAGCGATGTCGAATATCCCGGCAGTGGACGTATCAGCTCCGATATATGATTCTATCGGGGTACACAGGTGTTCCACAGGTCCGGCTTTCAAAGTTTTAAGTTTCCCGGTTACCGGAGTTAGCCCATTCTTGCGAAACATATGGCAGATGTAGTCGGTTACAATCTTCTGCTCCTCGATGTTTTTTATATCCCACGGTGTGTTTACGGGAGTATCGGACTTCCGTGTTCCGGCGAGCGCCATCGTGCGTAGACAGTCTTCGCGACGTTCGAGCAGTAATTCGGGGGAGGCACCTAACCAGCACCCGTATTCATCTGTCTGGAAACAGAAAATGAATGCGTCAGGATAGCTGTAACATAGATTGTCGAATGTGGATTGTATGTCTATACGTTCCCGGATTCTCACACGCCGAGAGAACACAACTTTCCCTTCAGGATTATCGGATGCCAGAAATCGCTGTATTTCCCTTATAGCTTTTCCGTAGTGTGAGAAAGCCTCGTCAGATGTCTCTATCGTCAGATGGGATGTATCCCGGTTTTGCGGTACAGATGGTGTGAAAACGGTTTCGATATGGGGAATGATGCTTCTTATGTCAGAGCGGTCTTCCGCTATAAACGGGGCGAATGTGAATCCGTGAGACGCGATTCCGGCCACACATTCGCCTTCGCCTCTTATCGCCTCGGAATCTCCCGGCAATCTGTACTGATACCATGCCATATGCTATCGTACCTATATTAAACTTTCTACCATTATACCTTTCTACCGAAAAGATCGAACTCCTCGGCAGCGGTAATCTCGACCATTATGTATTCACCGGGTAGGGCATCGGTATCGGAAACGCGCACTTCCAGGTCTACTTCAGGTGAATCCCACTCCGTGCGGCCTACAGCCACTCCATCTTCAATACGGTCAATAAGCACTTTGACCTGTTTCCCGATCATCTCGCGGTTAAGTTCGGAAGCTATGCCCTCCTGAACCGCCATAAGTTTGTCGAGACGTGCCTGTTTCACTTCATCGGAAACCGAGTCTTCCAGATTTTTGGCTGCCCAGGTGTCCTCTTCCTCGGAATATGCGAACGCTCCCATGCGGTCGAAACGGAACTCTTTCACAAAGTCGATGAGTTCCTGAAACTCAGCTTCTCCCTCACCGGGGAAGCCTACCATCAGGGTGGTGCGCAGTTTTATACCGGGCACTCTTTCGCGAATCAGTTTTATCAGTTCTCTGGTCTGATTGCCGGTAAAATGCCGCCGCATGTTTTCCAGTACCGGATCGGAAATATGCTGAAGCGCTATGTCGAGATACTTGCATACATTCTCTCTGCGGGCCATGACATCGAGGATATCCAGCGGAAAATCCGTTGGATAGGCATAGTGAAGCCTTATCCATTCCACACCGGGTATGTCGGCTATCCTGTCGATAAGTTCCGCCAAAGCATGTCGGCCATACAGGTCAAGTCCGTAAGAGGATAGATCCTGAGCTATTATATTGAATTCGGAGATTCCTCCGGCCGTGAGTTCGCGCACCTCCTCTTCTATCTCTTCTATAGGGCGCGATGTGTGGCGTCCCGTGATAAGAGGTATGGCGCAGAAAGCGCAGAAGCGGTTGCACCCTTCCGATATTTTCAGGTAACAGCTGCTTTCCGGCGTAGTAAGACGGCGCTCCCATGCTTTCGGTTTACGGGCAGGTTCGGTGTAGGGAAGCGTGTCGAGGAATCCTTTCCAGTCAAACTTGCCGTACCATTGGTCTACTTCGGGAATCTCTTCCTTAAGTTCGTCCATATACCTCTGCGACAGACAACCCATGACAATCAGTTTTCCTATCAGTCCTTCTTCTTTCAGTCTTGCCAGCTCCAGAATCATTCCGATAGATTCCTCCTTGGCATCATGAATGAAGCCGCAGGTGTTCACCACAACATATTCTCCCCGTGGTTCCTCGGGGTCATGGCGCATGTCGAATCCTTTCGCTTCAAGTTTGCGCAACAGGCGTTCGGAGTCCACGAGATTCTTAGAGCATCCCATGGATATGACGTCGATACGTTTTTTTTCAAATCCCATCGGTCCGGTATCAAGATTATTCAAGAGCTCCGCTGAAGAGCGATGATACGAACTCCTGAGGACGGAATACCTGCAAGTCTTCCATACCTTCACCGAGTCCTATATATTTGACCGGGATGTTGAACTGGTCGCTGATACCTATCACCACGCCACCTTTGGCGGTTCCGTCAAGTTTGGTTACCGCAAGACAGTTCACCTCTGTAGCGGCCACGAACTGACGGGCTTGTTCAAAGGCGTTCTGTCCTGTGCTTCCGTCGAGCACCAGCAGTATCTCGTGGGGAGCATCGGGTACAACACGTTGCATCACCCGTTTGATTTTAGTCAGCTCGTTCATAAGGCCCACCTTGTTGTGCAGACGACCTGCCGTGTCGATAATAACCACATCGGCATTCTGCGCTTTGGCCGATGCAAGCGTGTCGAATGCTACGGCGGCGGGGTCGCTTCCCATTTTCTGTTTTATCACGGGAACACCGACACGTTCGCCCCAGATATCCAATTGTTCTATGGCGGCGGCGCGGAATGTGTCGGCAGCACCGAGTATCACCTTGTTTCCGGCTTTCTTGAATTGATGGGCAAGTTTGGCTATCGTGGTTGTCTTGCCCACGCCGTTCACACCGACAACCATGATGACATAGGGCTCCTTACCTTTGGTAGGTACCTGAAAATCCTCAAGGTCGTTCACGTTGGCCGGTTTGGCCAGCATGTCGGAGACCTCTTCGCAAAGAATACGGCTCAGCTCCTTCATGTCCATATACTTGTCTCGGGCTACACGCTCTTCGAGCCGTTCGATTATTTTGATGGTGGTGTCAACACCGACATCACTCGTTATGAACGCCTCTTCGAGATTGTCGAGAACTTCTTCGTCGACTTTCGTCTTTCCGGCTATGGCGCGCGAAATCTTGCTCCATACGCCCTGTTTGGTCTTTTCGAGTCCGGAGTCGAGTTTCTCTTTCTTTTCTTTGGAGAATCCTTTAGTAAATAAGTCTTTCCATCCCATGTCACGGTATGTTTATTGGCAGTGAATCCTGCTTATATTTATTATGCAAATTTAGTAACTTTCGGCGTATATTCAATCCGTCGGTTTATTATTCTGGCGTAACTCCCTCAAATACCATGCCAATTCCTGCCATAGGCGTATTAAAAATCGGGTCCGTTTCAATAAACGGACCCGAGATAGTTATTATCGCTCTTGATTTATTACTTGCCCATGAGCGCTTTTACAGCGGCTTCGAGCTGGGCATCGCGGCCGGCGAGCTCGTCGGCGGGATTGTTGTAGACTTCTATGTCGGGAGTCAACTGCTGGTTCTCAAGTACATTGCCGTTAAGGTCCACGCAGGTAACCTGAGGTATTCCGAATACGATAGAGGGATCTATCTGGGTTTCCCACCATACCGCTGTCATAGTTCCCGGTACGGGTGCCCCGACAAGTTTGCCCAACTTGAGGGTCTTATATGTGTATGGAGATCCGTGAGCATCGCTGTAATTGCCTTCATTGACGAGCATTACCGATGGTTTGGTCCATTGCGAGAATGGTTCGGAACCTATGTATTGTCCGCGTGGCTTGAAGTCTACATAGTGCCGCCCGCTTAGCAATTGGGCAAGATCGTTGTGAAGCCATCCGCCACCGTTCCATCTGGTGTCGACCACGACGGCTTCGGCGTTGCGGTATTTCCCAAGCAGACGTTCATATACGGCGCGGAAGCTCGGTGAATCCATTCCTTGCACATGTACGTAGGCAACCTTGCCTTGTGATATGGAGTCTACGTACGCTTCGTTGCGTTCTACCCAGCGTTTGTAAAGTAGATCGTCGAATTTGGCGGTTGATATAGGTTTGACTGTGACCGTGTCCCGTTTACCTCCGGAGCGCAGTATTTCGAGAAGTGTCTTGCGGCCCGACTTTCCTTCGAGAAGCGGATAATAGTCTTTGCCG
The DNA here is from genome assembly GCA_905214715.1 of uncultured bacterium. Lineage (GTDB taxonomy): Bacteria > Bacteroidota > Bacteroidia > Bacteroidales > Muribaculaceae > Lepagella. The sequence goes on from CAJMMT010000001.1 coordinate 179,729, forward strand.
GCTTCAATGCGTTTTCCGTCTATCGAAAGGATTATGTCGCCCGGGCGCACGTCGGCTTTCTTGGTGCCGAGGGGTGAACCGCCGACTACTTCGGTTACCTTAAGACCGTCGCCATCATAGGTCGGATCGTAGAATGCACCGAGATTCGCTGTGGAAAGTCTTGCCGAGCTGCCGTAATATTTCGATCCTGTGTGAGAAGCGTTGAGCTCTCCAAGTATTTCACTGAGAAGGATGGAGAAATCTTCGCCGTTGTTGATTTCGGGCAGGAATTCCCGGTAGTGCTTTCCGTAGTATTCCCAATCCACTCCATGAATGTTTACGTCATAGAATTTGTCGGCGACCTGACGCAACATGTGGTCGTAAATATATTCCCGTTCGGCCGACGCGCTTCGGTCGTAGGGAGCGTCGAATTCTATAGGTTCCTCCTTTCCATCGGCCAGATTGATTTTCTTCATACCCTCGGAGCCGATTACAAAAAGATTCTCACCTTTGTCGTCTGCTTCAAGTCCGCCGACCACGTCTTTGGCGAGAATCTTTGTCTCATCTTCGCGAATGTCGCGTACATACAGATTCGCACCTCCCTCGGTGGCTCCGGCTATGTAATAAAGCTTATCTCCTTTTGGCGAAAGGAAATAATCACCTATGAACGCGCTCGCACCGGTCAGCCGTGCCATACGGTGGCGACGGTTTGTAAAGTCGAGGTCGACGGGTTTCTTCTTTTCTTTGTCGGCTTTCTTTCCCTTCTTGCCTTTATTTTTATCCTTATCATCCTTAGCTTCGGAATCTTTCTTTTCTTTCTCGGCCTCTTCGCGCAGGGCGGCTTCTTCGTCGGTGGCATTCAGTTCGTCCCATGCTTCCGAGTCGAGCGCCATAAGCACGATATCAGACTGGTTGCCCCATGAACCGTGGCTCTTCATCCCGTAACGGCCTGTCTCGTAAGTTACGGCACGTCCTCCCATAGCCCATTTTGGATTGCCGTCTGAATATCCGCTTTCGGTCAGGTCCACAATCTTCGAACCATCGGCCTTGACGGCAGCTACGTCGGTGTTGTTCCATCCTCCGTCGCCAATATAGCTTATAAGCAGCCATTCGCTGTCGGGGCTCCATTCGAAAGGTATGTCGCCATCTGAATAGGAATAATTGTATTTACCATCCAGAGCGGTGGTTACCGCTTTGCTTTTAAGGTCGATTACGCGGAGGGTGGTGCGGTCTTCTAGAAACGCAACTTTCTTACCGTCAGGCGAGAATGAGGGTTGCTGGGCCACGCCTTTACCTTTGTACAATGGTTTCTCGACAATCTCGGTGGCGTACGCGAAGCGTTTCTCGGCCGGATTTTTGATTTCGGCTGTGAATAGCTGCCATTGTCCGTCGCGGTCTGAATCGTAGACAAGCATACGTCCGTCGGGCGAGAATTCCACTCTCCGTTCCTGAGCGGGTGTGTCGGTAATGCGGCGTGTGGTCTTGTATTTGGTGTCGGTTACATATACTTCGCCTCTGATCACGAATGCAACTTCCTTGCCGTCGGGCGATACGGCCATACAAGAGGCGTCGCTGTTTTTGAAAGCCTTGATCGCATCGCGTGTGTATTGGTCGGAGTTTATGGTGATGTCGAGTTTTTGCGGCTGACCACCTTCGCGCAGGGTATAGATGTCGCCGTCCCAGCTGAATGCCATAAGTCCGTCGCGGGAGGCTGAAAGCGTACGTACGGGATGGCGTTCGAATGAAGTAAGCTGGACAGGCTTTCCTCCCGGGGTGGCGGAATATACGTTGAGTGTGCCTGACTGTTCGCTTATATAATAATATCCTTTGCCGTCCTTTTTCCATACCGGACTCAGGTCGTGGCCGTTGAAATCTGTCAGTTTGGTGAATTTACCGTTTTCAATCAGCCAGATATCAGATGTTCCCGATGAACGTTCATGTTTGCGATATCTGTTTTCCAGTCCTTTCTTGTCTTCATAAAGGATGCATCCGTCGTCTGCCACGGATGCCGCGCCCATCGGCATGGAAAGATATAGTTCAGGACGTGCTCCGGATTTGGAAATGTCTATCGAATAGGTACGTGTAAGCCGCGAGGGGTGTCTGGAGGTTTCACGGGAAGGTCCTTCAGATGAAGAGTATATTACCGTAGAGGGATTGATAAAGGCCAATGGAATCTCGGAGCCTGACGAGGTGGTGATACGTCTCGGTGTCCCACCCCCGGCATCTACGGCGTAGAGGTCGGGACTGCCTTCACGGTCAGAGGTGAATACAATTGTCTTGGAATCGGGACTCCATACAGGATAGGAATCATAATCCTTGCCGGCTGTAAGCTGGAAGGCGGTTCCGCCGGTTGCGGGAATCGTGAAGATGTCGCCCTTGTATGTGAAGGCGATAGTTGTTCCGTCAGGCGAGATGGCGGTGTTTCTGAGCCAGCGGGGACTGTCAGCCCACGCCGATGCGGCTGCAACCGTCAATGCGCCCAAGATAAGGATGTGTTTCATAATGTCTTGAATATAGCGGCTATATAATAGAAAAGGTCCTGATATTATGCGACAATAGTGGTCAATGCCTTTGGCATACCGACCACTATTGTTACGGTCAGATTACAAATATAGAAAAAATATTTGTAATCTGTATTTATGTTGTTTTGATGAGAGTTAAGAGAATGTTTGGATTTAACTTCCATTCACCCGAAGAGGATTTTTTGAGATGTTTCCGCAAGTTGAGGAGGGCGCGGTGCGGGCACCGTAACCGACGAAATCTTGGCGGCAACAGCCAAAAAAGACCTTCGGGGGGATGGAAAGAATTTACATTCATCCTTCAATTATAAATTCGTGTTAAATTCAAACATTCTCTAATGAGAGAGCCGGTTGTTATCAGTTGAAGAGGATAATGGACATTGAGAGTGAGAAGACCCATATGACACTCCATATTATCAGAGCTTTGACTGAAATTGTCTTCTGCCTGGTAAGACTACGGTATAGACCCGTGCCAAGCACTGCTACCGGAATCAAGACGGAAAGAAGTACGAATACCGTTCCGGAGAGTTCCATTATGTCGCCCCGGTGCATATTTACAAGCACTTCGTTCCAGCTTGACGCCAATGTCCAGTCGGGCCAGACGGAGCACACCACCAGCGCCAGAATGCAGCCTGCAAGTACAAGGACTCCGATTGAACATCCGAGGCCTATCAACGCCATAATAACTATGGCTATTATGGCTAACAGCTTCACTACCGTGTTCAGAAACCCGGTGAAGCCGCTTCTGTGCTCAGTGGCATAATTCTTCACATTATCGAATGTGGTATTGGCCATGTTGGCGAAATTCCGTCCGACATTGGCCAGTGTGGGTGCTTCTCCATATAGTTGCATGCGCTGCAGCGGGGTCCTTGCTTCCGGCACTACGCAACATAATACCACGTAGACTATGGCGCAAGTGGAGAAAGACAATATGGCCAGCAATATCACGGCGACCCGGACCCATGTAACATCAAGTCCGAAATAAGCCGCGATTCCGGAGCATACGCCTCCGATCACACGGTCTTCCGGGTCGCGGTAGAATTTTTTCTTCGGTTCCGCAGGTTCCTCATAAGGTGGTGGCGTACATGCGGATTCCGTTGTCGTGGACGCGGTTTCCGTCTCGTTTCCGGTATCTGAAGACTCGGTTTCGCCGAATGATTCGTTAGATTCTATTATTTCCTCAGGACTTCCGAGTCTCGCTATTACTTGGCGCACCTGTTCTATGGAAACGGAAGGTGATGTGGAATTTATCTGAAACTCGGTAAAGAGTTCGGCGGCCCTGCATTCTATGTCGGATGCAGTCTCTTCTTGACCGGGTGTGTTGGCGAAGAGAGAGCGCAGAGTATCGAGATACTCGCTTAGCAGAGCGTATGCATCTTCATCGATTACGAACAGACGCTGCCCCATGTTTATGTTTACTGTACGCTTCATGTTCTTGATGTTTTCGGGTTGCGGTTATGTCATTCCTGAAGTCTCTTCTGAAGTCCTCGCAGTCGGTCTATTGTGTTGGAAAGCGAGTCCCACGACATTCCCATAATGTGAAGAAGCATTTCTCCCTGTCGGGTGAGATGATAATATTTTCTTGGAGGGCCCTTGGGCGATTCCTCCCAGGTATAGTCGAGTTTCTCTTCACGCTTCATACGGTTCAGAAGTGTGTAGAGTGTGCCTTCCACAACTATCATGTTGGCTTCTTTCAATATGGACAGAATGTCTGAAGGATATGCCCGGTTGTGTTGCAAAGTGAGCAGCACGCAATATTCGAGCATCCCTTTGCGCATCTGGGTATTTATGTTATCTAACATTCCGTTCATCTTTTACATGCCTCCTTCTTGTGAGGGAGCTGAACTTTTGTTTTCGACTGCGTCGAGTCGGTTGTCGGTACGTTTTACGTCTGCCTTAAGGCCACCGAAACGGAACGCTATGCTTCCGCCGATATTCCACAGTGGCATACGTGTGCTCTGCCTGTAAACCATGCCTTCGCTCTCAACGGTGTTTTTCCAGCTTCTGTGAGCGTGGAATATGTTGCTTGCGTTGATAGATACCGTCAGACGGTCTTCCTTCAGGAAACTGCGGGATAGCGACAGTCCGTGGTAATCCCATGCGTTGCCTCTTCCCTGAAGAGATATTCCGGGTGTGGAGCCGCCACCGTAAGCTGAGATACGCAACTTGAAAGGAGTGGTGTAGTCTACGCTGGCCGTAAAGTTGCCGGTCCATCCGCTTTTCCTGATATCGCCAGTTGTTCCGAGGTTGGCATAATATTCTTCGTGCCTTACTGCACCGTAAAGCGATACTCTCAGATCTTTTATAATAGTCCAGTTACCGTTAACGTCAAGCGACCATTTACGGTTGTGGCCTATGTTCATGGTCGTTACATTTATTATATCATCCTGCAGGAACATGTACTGTTCGATTCCGTTGTTGTTCTGAGAATAACCCAGTGATACGGAGCCACCGAATTTCATGCCCCAGTTTGAATAGGTAAGGTTCACGTTGTTGTACCGGGAACTTTTCAGATTGGGGTTACCATACTGCAACATGGTGGGATTCGTATCGTCCACATATGGGTTAAGCGAGCTGACGTCAGGGCGGGATATTCGCATCTGGTAAGCCAGTCGCAGACTTGCCGCCGGCGAGAAACTGTAACTTACGGCTGCGTTGGGCACCACGTCGTTAAGGTGTGTGGTGAAGTCAGGATAATCGCCTATTCTGTAACGCAATCCAAGTCTTGTATTCTCATATCTGACACCGGCTCTCGCATTGAACTTGCCGAATGTGGCATTATACGAAACATATGCGGCAAGGACATCGTTGATTTGTTTCAGCTTGGTTACCGAAGGGTCGTAGACAACAAGGTCTTCCATGCTGATTCCGTATAGGGTTTCCCTTCTGGATGTAGAGGGATTCCAGTTGGCTTTGGCCCCAGCTTCGAGGGTGTGCCCTTCAAGGAGCAACGGCAGGGTATAGTCCAACTGTGCGGTATGGTTGGAATATACGCCTTTGGATTTCATTCCATCGGCGTTCGCCGGCATCGAAATGCCATTTATCCGTTCATACCAATTCTTTGATTCGTTGCCGTTGTTGCCGGTGTTGAACTGATAAGAGACCGTGATATTATGTCCGGGACGGCTGAAATTGTGCTGATATGACGCGGTGAATCCGGCCCACAAGCCGTTGAACTTCGATTCAGACGGTTTGAAGTATTCCCAGATCATTTCTCCTTGCGGATTATATGCCATGGTATGGTCAGCATTGTCGTAATGGCCGTGGTATTCACCTATATACCCCGATAGTGTGAAGAGATTGAGCGTATCAGGTTCCCAGGAAATATTCAGGTTGGTGTTCCAGTTGTCGTTCTTGGTAGGGGGGAATTTGTTTTCGGTGTGTTGCAATCCAATCTCTTTAGAAGCGGTATATTCAATATCGGAGGTACGCGATATATGGTTGTTGTTTATCGCTGTATTGAAATAACTTCCTGAAAGGCTGGCTGTAACCTTATTTATTTTTGTACGCCCGTATACGCTTCCTCCAAGATAGCTGTTGCCGCCGTAGAGATTGACGTTGGCCGTATATCCTTCTATGGATGTAGGAGCCACCGTAACGATATTCAGGATGCCGCCGATACCTTCCGCTTCATATTTGGCTCCGGGTTCGGTCATGACCTCGAATTTTTTGATGGTCGATGCCGGCATCGATTTCAATACATTCTTAGGGTCGGCCGAGAGCATAGGGTCTTCCTTGCCGTTTACATATATCTTGAAATTGGACTGACCTTTGATCTTGATGTTCTCATCGGCGTCGACGGTTACCATCGGTACCTTGCGTAGCATCTCGAGAGTGGTGTTGGTGGAAGCCGATGGGTCTTCGTCCACATTGTAGGTCAGTGTGGCTCCATCGCTTTGAATAACCGGCTTCCGTGCGGTAATAACCACCTCCGACAATGTCTCGGCATCTGTACGCATGATTACGGGCCGGACTTCCGTTATCGAGTCGGCCGGGTTCATCTTTATGTTTACCGTAGTGTCTTTAAGACCGATGCCTGACAATTCAAGCCGGTATTCCCCGAGCCCCTTTACCGGAAGCTCGTATGAGCCGTCTAAATCCGTCGCGGTGGAAACTGCGGTCGAAATTGAGTCGGCAGGATTGTAAGCCTTGCAAATGACCCCGACGTTAGGTTGTCCCTGCTGGTCAAGGACGATGCCTTTCAATACATAAGTGGCACCTGTAGCGGTACCGGCCATTAGAGCGAGAGAGAGGATAAGTGGAAACGATTTCATTTCAATTCATATTTGATGTCGCAAATCTAATACAAAAATAGGTACTATGCAATGCATAGTACCTATAATTTAAAAGTATTTATATATATTATACTACTTGGCAAAGCTTTGTAAAGCTTGATAATCGTTGAAGTAAGTCGTGTAATATTTTAATAATTAGCCAATAATAGGAAATATCAATATCGGGATTTGTGCGAAGTAAATGGTTCAGGCTCCTTTGATTGTTTTTTGTGTTTTTGGTGTCAGACATAGGTGAGGTATTAGCGCACGTTCCCGCTCCACGCTTGCCATGCGTCGGCGTAGCTCTCGCTGATATTTTTCCCAGTCCTTGATCGGTTTGCGAGCCACTCCACTGTCGGCGGCCGCTTTGGCTATCGCTGGTGAAACCTGATAAAGCAAACGTCTGTCCAATGCCTTGGGCAATATGTAGTCGCGACCGAAACTCATATCAGGCTCTCCTGGATATGCCTCCACCACATAATCGGGCACAGGCTCTTTGGCAAGTGCGGCTATGGCGTAGGCCGCCGCTATCTTCATTTTCTCGTTTATGGTGCTTGCCTGGCAGTCGAGTGCCCCTCGGAATATATAAGGGAATCCGAGCACGTTGTTCACCTGGTTGGGATAGTCGCTGCGGCCTGTGGCCATAATCACATCGGGAGCGGCGGCTTTCGCCTCTTCGTATGTAATCTCCGGGTCAGGATTTGCCAACGCGAATACAATAGGACGTGGCGCCATGGAGGCCACCATCTCGCCTGAGACCACGCCTGCAACGCTAAGACCTAAGAAAAGGTCGGCACCGACGAGCGCCTCTTCGAGTGTATGGATATTGCGTGGTGTGGCGAATTCCAGTTTTTCCTTGCTTAAGTTCGTACGGTCGGTGCGTATCACACCCTTGCTGTCGCACATCACAATGTTTTCGCGTTTTACACCGAGTTCCAGATAGAGGCGCGCGCAACTGATGGCCGCGGCTCCGGCACCGTTTACCACGACGCGGATTTCATCTATTTTTTTGTCTTGTATTTCCAGGGCGTTCAGCAGTGCCGCACCGGAGATTATGGCTGTTCCGTGTTGGTCATCGTGCATCACGGGTATATCGCATTCCTCTTTTGCGCGACGTTCCACCGTAAAACATTCAGGTGCTTTTATATCTTCAAGATTGATACCGCCGAAAGTAGGGGAGACGGCCTTGATTATGTCGGCCAGACGGTCGGCATCCTCTTCGTGTATCTCAAGATCGAAAGCGTCTATACCGGCGAATATCTTGAAAAGGAGGGCCTTTCCTTCCATAACCGGTTTGCCGGCGAGGGCTCCTATGTTGCCGAGTCCGAGCACGGCGGTGCCGTTCGAGATTACGCCGACAAGATTACCTTTATCTGTATAGCGGTACACGTCGTCGGGGACCGCCTCGATAGCTTCGCTCGGATAGGCCACGCCGGGCGAGTATGCAAGCGACAGGTCACGCTGTGTGGTATATGGTTTGGTAGGGACAACCTCAATTTTACCTGGCTGGTTATCTTCGTGATATTCAAGTGCCTCTTCTTTTGTTATTTTGTCCATAGCAGATTCTGTTTTGAAAATTGACTGTACCCGGGTATGATAAGGTCAAATAATATCATCCTCATACCTTGATGTATAACGCCGCAAACGATGAGGGGGTTCAATATATAGGGTTACTGAAATAAAAAACGACACCGTCCGGTGTCGTTTTTTATTTCAGGTGTGAGTTCGGATTAACGTTTCTCTATGCGTATGTGGTCGATGAGTGCATGGTTGGTGTTGATATTCATGTTCTCATCTTCCGGTAGGTAGACTATGCCGAGAGTGTGGGTGCCTTTCTCGAGCGGTAGGGTTACGGTGTTGCTCCTACCCCAGTCGTTCCAGTTTGCCACGCCTCGGTGGGGCATAACCAGAGTGGCGGCCTTGTTGCCATCAAGAGTAAGAGTGCGTATGGCGGCTTTATTCTCGGTGTTCACAGGTCCGTTGCCGTTGGCGTAACGCACCGAGATGGTGTAGACACCGGTCTCGGGTATTTCTACCTGAACCTCGGTCGGTTTTGCATTGCGGTCTATCTCCACGAAACCATTTCCGGTGAATCCTGCAATAGGTGCTGACGGTTGATAGCTTACTTCAGGAGAGCTTATGGTTGTGGTTTCATCTTTGAACTCCAGTATGAATGTCTCACGATTGCTGAGAGGCTCGGAAGCGAAAGATTGAGTTCCATCAGCAGCCACACCGATCACCTGCCATTCGCCGGGAGTGGTGGCAGGATAACTCGTCTGACGGGTTTCAGCAACCTTTTTTCCATCTTTCAACACGATGTATCCGGCTATATATTCGATTGGGTTCCACTCAAGCTGATTGTTGACGGGTATGCCGTTTCCATTCAGAGCAGGATTGTTGGCCAGACGGGTTATGGGAGTGAGGGGAGCTTTCAGGTTGGGAACATTGTTCACTTTCATCGGTGCTATTGGCCGGTTGTCGAGTTTCACCACTATGTTCACATTGCCTTTCAGCATCTTTGCCGGAATAAGGAGACCCTTTTCAAGATTTTGTTTCTTACCGTTTATCGTCAGCTCCGATACCTTGCTTCCGAATCCCTCGACTGTAATGTCGAGCTTGGCGCCACGATAGGGGAAATCGGTGAGGGTGCGTGTGGCGGCGAGGGCTTCGGGTACGAAAGGCGATATAAGCAGTCCATCTTTTTCGTAATGTATGCCGAAAAGCACACGTGTGGTCAGGGCTATGTTGCCGGCCAGGCACCAGAGCATGTTGGAAGAATTAAGCTCGGTGAATATGTCGCCGTTGTCAAGATTGAAGTTCTCTTTGTTCGTACAGAAAAGAGCCGCGGGACGGTATACCGAACCGATGCCCTCCAGCACACCTTTCTCGTTGCCGGCTTTTGCCTGGGCAAGAGTCCAGTATGCGCCTACCCAGGGCCACAGGGCATTGTTGTGGTAATTGGGCATATCGGAAATCTGCGGGTAGAATATGGCGGGTCCGAAGGGGGTATGGGGGTTGTTCTCTGAAATAGATTTCTGATGGTCGGCCGGAGCAATGTCATACAGTATGGCCAGAGCCTCTCCTAAAGTTTCCGCTCTCGGATTCAGAATCTTGTTGTCACGTCCGTAAGTGTACATTCCATAGTAACCTTTGTCGGGCATCCAGAAAACCTTATCGATGTTGGCTGCGAGAGCTTTGGAACGGGCGAAATATTTGTCGGCCTCTTTCTTCTTGCCGAGAATGGATGCCATCTGACCGGCTGCATCGAGAGCGGCCGCATACATCACGTTGGTGCCCATAGCCTCGCTCTGCGAAATGTCGACGGTCTGCATCCAGCGCGGATAGCTTTGCTCGCGCCAGTCGATAAATGAAGTCTCGCCCTTCACAAGACCATTCTCGCTCATAACGGTCTTCTCATCCTTTGCAAGCGATCTCTCGACTATAGGGTAGACTTTTTCAAGCCATTTGCGGTCGCCCGTAACCTTGTATATCTCGTAGGCCGCGAGAGTCCACACCATACGGTCCGTGGAGATTGGCCATGCGCCTCCCGAGCCGGTATCCTGTATAATCTGTCCACTCGGATTAACCTTCTTCATCAGCGAGATCATGGATGCTTCCGGTTGCATGTAGGCCATCGAAAGCAATATGGAGTAACTCACGTCGCGGGTCCATACTCCTGCCCACTCCTTGCCGGTACGCAAGGTCGTGTCGGGTTCGACTGCGTTTACCATCTCATCGAGAGCCATATTGAAGACTGCCTCGTGAAGCAGATTGTTGGATTTCAGTTTCGGATACGCGGAGAGGTCGTTTTTGCGTTTCCACGACTGCTCGATAGGCATAAAGTAGCCAGGGCGCCCTTTGTATGTGGATCTGAGTTCATAAGGGTTGATGGCCCAGGCCTTGAACTCATTCTGGAAGATGGTGTCTCCGGCCCAACGGTAAGCCTCGGTCTCAACTATAACCGGGTCTGCGGCCACTGCATTGGCGGCCACTGCCATAATCGGCGCTAAAAACAGATATTTATTGGTTTTCATCAGATATTGGGTTGCTATGTATAAGTATATGTCGGCATTCAAATTTAGCTGATACTATCAAGTCCGCGAATATACAAAAATTATCGCGGACTTGAATAGTGTTTAACTTCTATTCGGGTGATTCCGATAGGCGTATCATTCGATTACAATCATGTCCCAGTATTTGAGAGTCGGGACGGTAAATGTCAGTCGACCGTTGGCCTGCGAAAATGCAAGTTCCTGAACTGCTCCTCCGTGATAGTCGGGGCTTGCCACCCAGACTTTTTTCACAGGCGAAGACATTTCCATCTCGACAGGGAAGTTACGTTTAATGGCCGGCGCAGGTCGCTTGGCGTTGAGATCACGCCAGCTGAGGTCGTCCGTATTGCTGAAGTTCAGCAGATGAACGATGGTTTTGCCGCCGCTTTTGCGTGCGTATGTGGTAACTGTTTTCTGCTTGGGTGGCCATGCATTGAATGAAATGCGCTTGGACGCGTCGGTAGATTTAAGGCTTACCGTAGTCTCGTCTTTGGTAGAGCCACCGCGCAGCAGATTCTGGTAGGCGGTCATGAAGTCGTAGTATCGTATCATGGCGTCTCGCAGTTCTTCGTCCATAGCGAGCGGAGAGGCGGGGAAATACTCGCGCGACAGCATATGGTCGCCCAGCTCGAGATGAGAGCCGCCCAGCGCCATTATGACGGCATCGGTCATCAGGACTCCCGGATTGTTGAACGTTCCGTTGTTGGACCCGGCGAAGTCATAATTCATATAGGATGCGAACACAGTGGCGAGAGAGTGATTGCTGTAAGAGTCGTTGGCCTTTATGATCTTGTGCAGGTCTGCAAACTGCGACTCGTCGTTCCAAGTTTCGTTATAGCAGAAATCAACCTTTCCTGATCCGGCAATCTGCGAAGCTCCGTAGCTTGAAACCGCATTCATGATAAGTCGCTTTGACGGATGGCGGTTCTTCATCGCGGATATAAAGGATGAGTATCCCTGAGGTAGATTTACGGTTTTGCCATCATAGTCATAGAGTGTTCCACGGTTTCCGAGCTGGTCTATCTGGTATCCGTCGAAATCGAGAGATGCGTATACATCGTCATTGCGCTTGCCGAGGTATTCCTGCCATTCAGGATTGCCCGGGTTCACGAGGAATATGTCGCTCTTCCAGGAATTGGGCAGCTGATGGGAGTCTTTGTCTCCACGGTGATTGTTTTTGAACAGATACCAGTTTTCCTTCACACCATCCGACTGAGCATCGTCAAGCACTCCGAAACATAGATTGTAGAAAATGGATTTCATGCCATAGGAGTGCTGCACGTCGATGTATTTCTTAACGGCATCGGTTTTCACCTGGCGATTGGCTATGTCGGTATATGTGTCCATAAGGTTTCCGGGTGTGCCCCCGAGTGGCCAATGGTGTTTGTAATGCCAGTCCTGGAACTGCACGCCGTTGATATGGCATCGGTTCAGGAATTTCATTTCCTCCTCTATAACTCCCGCCTGCAGTTTCGATGCATCGAAAGTGGCTACGAAACCGTAACGGGGGAATCGTTTCCAATCGCTTGACACATCTACGCCGACAGTAGCGTATATGGTGTCTTTGCCATCGTTGGTCTTGAATACTTCTACGAGATATCCCGTGTAATCCTCTCCTGGAGCTGTCCAGCTCCAGGTGGTTCCGGCACCATCCTGCACGGAAATAATCTCGCTGCCTTTACGATAGCGTATTTTATATCCGGAAAGCGGTTCTGTGGCGGTGAATTTAACTGTGGCGCCAGGGGAGTAGATCGCTTTGTCGGTAGATATGTCGAACATCAAATTGGATGATATTCCGGTAACATTATCGACTTTATTAGTCGGCCCTTCGGGAGTCGGGGCCGGAGCCGGTTCGGAGTTATCATCGCCACCGCATGCGCCGAGTATGCATGATGACGACAGCAGGGCGGCCAAAAGAATTTGTTTCTTCATGAATATGGTTTGTTTTATATCCTTGTATATTATGGATTAAAATTGCCCCGGGGACTTCAGACCGGAGACCCCGGGGCCGGGTATAGAGATTTTTACCTTATATCTTTTACCTTGTCATTAATTGTGTACTATCGAAACCTCTTCCAGAAGCTGGTTGAGGGTAATGGTGTAACTGCCGGGCTGAGTGATGTTCCATTTACGGTCTACATCTCCGACGGCAATATCGGGGTACTGGTTCTTGAAACTATCGTCGCTCTTATCTACGAAGATTGTTTTTTCAACCGTACCTGTAGGTTCTGCATTCTCAGAGGAAGCCAGGAACCATGCGCCGTTCCAGTCGCTCTGCTTGTCGGCGCTGAATTTGAGTTCGCCGGCCTGCAGATTTCCTGTCCACGTAAATATATTGGGATTGGATGGATCTACGGTCATCGGTGTCGCGTTCGCGAGATCCCATCCGTTTGCGGTAGCACTGCCTACGAGATACATCTCTGTGTAGGGAGTGAAGGGACGCATAATCATCCTTTCCTTGTTGGGACGTATGTCAAGGCAAATCTTGTAAGCCATCTTTGCCTGTGATTCGGTAAGCAACCACTTGTTGTCAGGATCGAAACCTTCGATGAGCTCAACCCCTTCGGAAGTGTAGGGAGCATTGGCTTCGGTAGCCTTATACATTTTCTCCCAGCTTCCATCGGATGTGCCGAATTTGAATTCGCTCTTTGCGTCGAAGAACCATCCTATGCGGAACAGGAAGCTGTCCAACGGATCTTGGTTCATGAGAACGAATCCCCAATCGGTAGTCTCGCCTACGAAGTATATCTGATCGAAAGGCAGGGCTGTGCCGGTGGTTTCCACGAATGTTACGGACATGTTGAGAAGGTTGACATCCACCTTATAATTCTTCTCTTCTTCTATAGAGAAAGTTTCGTCAGGCTGATCGAAACTTGTCCTATATACGAGTCCGCCGTGTCCGTTATTGTTATAAGAGGGTATGAATTCACCTTTATTAACTATAAACTTGAAACTTCCCGGTTTCAAGGTGCCTGTCCACGTGAATATTCCATTGTCGATGCGTACCATTTCGGTTGCATTGTCGGCGCTCCATCCGTTTGGTGTGGCGTCGCCTATTAGATATAGGGTCTCGGTGACAGGTTCATAAGGCGTAACTGTAAACTTGCATGTGGCGGTCTGCTGGTCCGCGTCGTTACCGGCAACGGTTGCCGTAATCATGGCTTCCAGTTCCATAGGCTGTCCTGCTTCGGCTCCCATACGGGAAAGCAGAATGGTATTCAGCTGTTCAACGTTAGGGGCCCAGTTGTAGACCCTGGCCTCGTTATCTTTAACCACTACAGCATCCGTGAATTGAGTGCCGGCCTCGGCGAGTTTGAGCGTGTAGCTTATACGATTTCCGGTACCGGAGTTTGTGCCGGTGGTCCACTTTAGTTCAAACGCGTTATTGGCGTGAGCTTTCTCTTCAAGGACTATATTGGCGGAGCTTGATGTCAGGGCAAGCGGTTCGCTCCCCTTATCGAGTTCCGTATAGTCGTTGTCGGTGCAGGAAGTAGTCGTAGCCATCAGTGCGGACAACACTATCCCGCAAAATATATATTTTTTCATGATTGTTTTATTTAATAACCTGGATTCTGGGTCATGAGAGGATTGGAGTCCATTTCGGTCTGGGGTATCGGGAGAAGCAGACGTGCTTTGGTAGCGTTAGTCTTTCCGATAGAGTGGAGGAAATCCACTGCATAGTTTCCTCCGTCGATACGTATCATGTCGAACCAGCGATGGCCTTCGAAAGCGAGTTCCATGCGTCGTTCGTGTATAATTGCGTCTCTCATTTCCTGTTTGGAGATATTGCCGGATATCTTGCCCAAACCGGCGCGTTTGCGTACTATGTTGAGAGGTCCAGCGGCATCCGAAGTCATTCCCAGTTCATTAAGAGCCTCGGCCTGCATAAGCAATACTCCGGCGTAACGGTAAACCACGAAGTTGGCCGGATTGGTGTTATACTCCGGAGAAATGCTCTTGGAGACCAGGAATTTGCGTACGTTGTATCCGGTATTGGACCAAGAAGAACGGTAATCCATACCATCGAACGCGGGACATCCCTCATAAAAGATAGTAACGTCTTTGCGAAGGTCGCCTTCTTCATACTGTTTTACGAATTCCTCGGTAGGCTGATTCCATCCGTAGCAGCCGGCAACCATATTGGAGTTTCTGGGACCCATGAAAGTAGAGAGCCATGAAGACTGGGGAGTATTGCCCCAGAAGTCATACTCAGTGCTTCCGGAGAACTGCACTTCGAAAATAGATTCCTGCCCGTTGTCGATAAGAGCGTTGAAATTATCGGCATAGGGGGTATTTAGCGTATATCCCATAGCTGTTATCTCGTCGCAGCAATCCACTACGTTAGAGTAAAGCGAGGGGTTGGAAGGCGCGAGTGTAAGATAAATGTCGGCCAGCATATAAAGCGCGGCCTCGCGGCAGGCGCGTCCTTTCTGGCTTGCATCATATTCGGCTTTTTCGGGCAGCAGTGTCGCAGCGCGGTTTACGTCAGAGAGTATCTGTTCGTATGTCTTTTCAAGACTTTCGCGGGCTATTGCGCTGTTTTCGCCGGGAACGAAAGGTTCGGTGCGTATCGGCAATCCTCCGTAAAGCCGGGCCAGGACATAATAATAGTGCGCTCTTAAAAATAGGGCCTCACCGAGACAGCGGTCGTGGATGTCGCCCGAGAGTTTGTCGGCGTTGCTTTCGATAGCCTTTATAGCGTCGTTGCAATGGCCTATACCGACCCAAGGCGAACGCCACATGTACAAGGCCATGCCGTTGTCAGACATTGTGGTGAAGTTCGATGCCTGTACAGTTTCAAGACCGTCGTCTCCGCCACCGGCGCCTACATTGGAGTTGCCGGCAAGAATATCAAGTGTCCAGATTCTCTGGTTATACATGTTTGAGCTCTGAAGAGTGATGTAGCAGGCGTTTGTCATTGCCACTGCGACATTGTCGTCTACAGTCTCTTCGGGGTCTACGGTGTCGAAAGGATGCTTTTCAAGAAAATCCTCACACGAAGAGAACCCCACAAGAGCGCATACCGCCATCAGAAGCATATATCTCTTTTTCATAGTTGTTAGCTTTAGAATTTTACGTTTATGCCGAAGTTGAAGGTTCTGGGAGAGGGGAAGCTTGAATAATCGATTCCGTTGAGTCCAACTTCGGGATCAAGACCTTTGTATCCGGTGATGGTGGCTACATTCTCGCAGGAGAATGTGAGTTTGAGGTCTTCAAGACCTATCGTATGCATCCACTTGGATGGGAATGTGTATCCCAATGTTATGTTCTTGAGACGGAGATAAGAACCATTTTCTACCCATCGGTCGCTTACGCGGCCATTCTGGTTGGGGTCTGCCCATACTGCGCGAGGCATATCGTTTGATGTACCGGGTCCTGTCCAGCGGCCAGCTACAGATTCAAGCTGGTTATATGCGGCCGACATACCTTCGAGACAGCAGCGTGTGTAGTTGTAGATTTTATTTCCGGCTACTCCCTGCAGGTAAATCTGCAGTTCGAATCCCTTATATGTGAAGCGGTTGTTCATGGAGAATAACCATGTGGGATTCGGGTTGCCTATAACGGTACGGTCTTCGTCGTCTATAACGCCATCGTTGTTAAGGTCGCGGAATCTGATATCTCCCGGTTCGGCACCCGGCTGGACCGCGTGCTGATCCACTTCCTGCTGATTCTGGAATATACCGTCTGTAACATATCCGTAGAAGACGTTGATAGGATAGTCTACTCCGAGCATAGTCACATATGAATTGTTGAGCTGGTTAAGGTATGTGGGTACCTTACTATTCAAATCCTTGATTTTGTTTTTATTATATGTAACCACAAGGTTGGTCTCCCATCCGAATTCTCCAGTGAGGTTAACTGTATTGGCGGTCAGTTCCCATCCGATGTTGCGTACCTTACCGGCATTCGTATATGTTGTGCTGGTGTCCTCGAAACCTGATGTGATAGGTATCGTCGCCTTTACCAGCATATCCTTTGTATTCTTGATGTATCCGTCAAGGCTGAAGTTCAGTCTGGAGTTGAGAAGGGCGATGTCGACACCCGCATTGAACTGTTCTACAGTCTCCCAATGGATATATGGGTTAGCGAGCGATTGGGCAACGAGCACGGCCTGATTGACTTTCGGGTCGCCGAAGGGATATACGAGTGTACTGAGTGTGGGCAGATAACCGTAGTTGCCGACTGAAGCTTGACTACCTGTCTGGCCGTAGCCGAGACGTAACTTGAGGTCGTTCACAGCCTTTTCATCCGGGAAGAAAGCTTCTTTTGAAATTCTCCATGCGGCTGAAACCGACGGGAAGGTACCCCAGCGATGTTTCGATCCGAAACGTGATGAACCGTCGCGACGGATCGTAGCGGTAAGAAGGTAACGGTCGTCGAACGAGTAATTGGCGCGTGCCATGTAAGAGAGCAGGGACCATTGGCTGCGGTTCCCTTTTATGTCTTTCATTTCGATACCGTTGTCCATTTGGTGGATTTTGTCGAACAGGAACCCGTCCATAGTCGCGTTAAGGAAGGAATAGTCGTTCCATTGCGCCGACATACCTGCCATTACATTTACGGCATGCTTTCCGAAGGTATGGTCGAAAGTGAAATAGTTATCCCAAAGGTATGTGAAAGACTTGTCTGAACTTTCATAGTTTGAGCTTGTCTCTACGGGTATGGGCTTCCAGGGATATGAGGGTGAGAATGAAGAGTTATACCAGAACTTGGCGTCATAGCCGAACAGAGAGCGGAATTGAAGCCAGTTCGGGATTAAGGTGAAGTCTCCCGCAACATTGGCAAGGAGGTTGTAACCCTTTGTGTTGCTCTTATATACAGTGTTGCTACCTACCGGGTTGCGCACGCTTCCGTACCACTCGCTATTGCCCGAAGGACCGCTCCATGCGCCATCTGCATCATATATCGGGAAAACGGGGAGGGCACGCATTGCATCCATCATGGAATATGAACCGGCGCGCTTCATATCAGTAGAGAACAAAAGGTTGTTCGATATCTTAAGCCAAGGACGGATACGGGCATCGTTATTGGATTGGAAAGTGAAACGGCGGTATCCGATGCCTTCTATTATGCCTGTCTGGTCAAGAAAGCCGGCAGAGAGATAATAGTGGGCATTCTCGTTTCCACCTCCGAAACTTACATTATAGTTCTGCATGAATCCGGTAGCCAGAAGTTCATCTACCCAGTTTGTCGAAGTTGTCAATGAACTCGGATCTGTCCAATCGGGATTAGGGTTGTGTCCTACGGCATTCATCATGTCGTTGTTAAGAGAAGCGTAACCGGCCGAATTGAGCAAATTCAGAGTCTTCGAAGCATTCTGGGACGCAAAGTTGGCGCTAACCGAGATCTTGCCGTTGCCGGCAGACCCGCGTCGAGTCGTGATCATAATCACTCCGTTCGCACCACGCGAACCATAGATGGCAGTCGCGGAGGCATCTTTCAGAACATCGAGACGCTCTACGTCCTGCATGTTTATGTTATTCAGTCCGAGGTCTGTCGGAACCCCGTCGATTACAACCAGAGGATCGCAGTTATTAATTGAACCGAGTCCGCGAATCTTGATGTTTACATTATCGCCCGGCTTGGCGGCATCGATAATCTGTACGCCTGCTATTTTACCTTGTATCGCCGACCCGAGGTTATTCACCGGCGTATCCTTGATTGAGTTTCCGTTAAGAGAGCCGACGGCTCCGGTGAGGTCGGATTTCTTCATCTGGCCGTAACCTACTACAACAAGCTCGTCGAGAGTGTTGGTGTCTTCTTGCATTACGATGTTGACGTTGGTCTTTCCATCGAGAGGGCAGGTAACGGTTTTGTAGCCGATGTAAGAAACAATCAATGTGGCGGTAGGGGATGCTTTGATAGTGAAGTTGCCTTCAAGGTCTGTCGCCGTACCTTTTCCGGCATCCTGTACAATCACACTGGCACCTATAAGAGGTTCGCCTGCAGTGTCAGATACATTGCCCGTAACCGTCTGCATCTGTCCCCAGGCAGTTAGAGGTAGCCATAGGGAGAGACCTATCAACAGTGGAACGAGCTTTCTTGTAAAGTTTAGTCTCATGTTATTAGTATAATAAAAAGTTGGTATTCAGAAACTGTACTTCGCCATCGGTTTTTTAGATTGGAGGGGCTTGAAAAAAGCACGGAAAACAGAGCCTGAGAAAGGATGTAACCGGAACTGCATGTGGCAAATTTACCATTCTTAATCCGTCTTTCAAGATGGATGAAGTAAAAATATAGTGATGTATATAGTGTAATTATTTATTTTATAATTAAATAAGATGTTTATTTATGGTAAATTATGTAGTTAAATTATACTAATTCCATAGCTTTATATATATATAATTTACTCAAAATTTGTAAATGTTCATGGCCATTATTTATTATATTTGCGATATAACCTTGAAATTATCCCTTACTGAATGAAATATTTTTTCGCTGTTTCATTTATATTCCTCCTTGTCTTCTCTTCGTCCGGTGCCGGTAGCCCCGGTATCGACTCTCTTTTGATTGTACTTGACAAGGCAATAGAAGACAGAGCCTCTTTCATAGATAGAAAGGAACAGCAATTGAAATCGCTTCGTACGAAAGCCGATGCCACGCGTGATCTCAAAGAGCGGTTCAATGCTATCGGAGCGTTGCTGGATGCTTACACGTCTTATAACGCCGATTCAGCTTTAAGCATCTGCAGGGAGCGTGAAATCCTCGCAAAAAAGATAGGTGAGAAGTATTATCTGGTTCATTCGAAATTGAATACGGCAAATATACTTGGCCTTTCCGGATCATATTATGAAGCACTTTCAATCCTTGATTCCATACCAAGAAGAGATGTACCGGAAGATTTGTCGGCTTTCCTATATCATATAAAACGCACTATATATGGCAATCTCTATGACTTTTCGAAGCGTCCGGAAGACCGCGACAAATATTTCAGACTTACAGCGCAGTATCGCGATTCGCTGATTGCCGTGAATGATCCGAATTCGGTTTACCGCTATCTTATATGCGCTGACCAAGCCAACGCGGAAAACAATCCCCGGGAAGGAGCGGATATAATTACAAGGTGGCTGAATGACCATTCTGAGGCCGATTTCCATACAAAAGCTATAGTGGCTTACACACTCTCGGATTCGTACAGACGACTCGGTGATGTCAATAAACGCAAAGAGCAGCTTGCGATCGCGGCGATAGCCGATATGCGTTCAGCGATAAAGGAACATGCCGCATTGCAGGAACTTGCCCTCATATTATATGACGAGGGAGACATAGAGCACGCCTACGAATACCTGGGTCAAAGTCTCAAAGATGCCACCTCAGCCAACGCCCGGTTGCGCATGATGCAGATTTCCGATATTTTCCCTACGGTCAATTCAATGTATGTAAGGACAATACAGGATCAACAAAGCCGTCTTCACCTTTTGATACTCGGAATCAGTCTTCTTACATTGCTCGTGCTTATCGCGCTCGTAACCGCCATCAAGATGATGGGCAAAGCCCGGCGGGCACGTGCCGAAGCCGATGAGGCGAATGCGAAACTCACCGAGGCTAACGCCCATTTACGCGATCATGTGGAGCAATTGAGAGAGGCTAACAGAGAAATCGCCGAGGAGTCCAGAGTGAAGGAGGGATATATCGCAGGTTATATGGGTCTGTGTTCCACATACATAGACAAGATTGACAGTCTGCAGAAAAAACTGACCTTAAAGTTGGGAGGAAACAAGGAGTTAAAGGCCATCCTGAACTCAACCTCGATGATGGATCTTGAACTGAAATCTTTCTACGAGAACTTCGACCATACCTTCCTTAAGCTTTTTCCTACTTTTGTGGCTGACTTCAACCGACTGCTGATACCGGATCAGCAGATTTATCCAAAGGAATCGGGCAGGCTCACAACCGAGTTGCGTATATTCGCCCTGATCAGGCTCGGGGTGAAAGACAGTGTGAAAATAGCCCGATTCTTACGTTATTCACTCTCCACGATCTACAACTACCGAACCCGGGTACGCAACAAGGCTCTCGGCAACCGCGACGAGCTGGAAGAACGCCTGATGGAAATCAAATCTTCATCTGCCCCCGCCTGAAGATTTCTATTGCAATCACTTGCGCCAGAAGAAGGGGGTGAACAGCAACAGCACGGTGTATAGCTCCAGACGGCCTACAAGCATCAGCAGGGCCATAATCCATTTCGCGGGTACTGCTATCGCGGAATAGTGTTGCGTTACCACCGATACTTCAGTGCCGAGCCCGGCGTTGGATATAGATGAAAGGGCATAGAAGAAGGCATCGTGGAGAGACAGGCCGAGTATAGATAGTATGGTTCCTCCTCCCATTATGGCTATTATATACATGAACAGGAAAGCGAGCGATTTCTGTACCAACATATATGATGTGCCTTTGCCATTCATCTGCACGGTGGTAACGGCATTAGGGTGCATAAGCTTGTAGAACTCATTGCGCAGGAACTTGGCAAGCACCACTATGCGGTCGAGTTTCGCACCGCCCGAGGTGCTTCCGGCGCAAGCCCCGGTGAATATCAATATGACCATGACAATCTCTGACAACGCTCCCCATTCCGCAAAATTGGGTTCCGTCATGCCTGTCGATGATATAAATGAGATAGCTTGAAAAATGGGGTCGATGGTAAGATCGCCAGCATCCTCCACCAAGCCTTGTCTTATGATGTTGATACAGAATAGCAGATAAGCGGCTCCTATCCACCATAGATACCATTTGAATACCGTGTTGGAACGTACTGCCGAGAATCTTCCATGTAACGATTGGAATATCAACGAAAAATTCACGCCTCCGAGAAACATGAAGACAGACATCACAATCTTGATATAAAGATTATCCCATTCTCCTATGCTCAGGTCTTGAGTGGCGAAGCCTCCCGTAGATATGGTAGAGAGTCCGTAACACACCGCATCGAAAGGCTTCATTTCGGAGAAGAGCAGAAATCCTATCAGAAGTATTGTCAAGGCTATATATATAAACCACAGGCTCTTGGCTGTGTATGATACGCGTGGGGCAAGCTTGTCGTGGGTTATTCCCGTTACTTCGGCGTTGAAGAGCATTATACCTCCCGAAGAATTGAGCATCGGCACTACTGCGAGCGTGAATAGAATTATGCCCATACCTCCGAACCACTGGGTAAGACATCGCCACAGGATTATGGAGCGAGGCACATTGTCAAGAGTGCCTATGACAGACATGCCGGTGGTTGTGAATCCGCTTATAGTCTCGAAAAAAGCATCTGTAATGCTCAGGTGCGTGTCTCCGATTATAAACGGTAGCATGCCGAACATAGACAGTATTATCCATGTGAGGGATGTAAGCATGATCGCTTCGCGTTTGCCCATCTCGCGGCTATGGGTCTTCAGGCTCATAAGGCCGACACCTGCTATACCTGTAATGCCCATGGATAGCAGGAAAGGAATAGGTTTACCTCCATGGCGTATCAATGCTACAATAAGAGGGAATACCATCAGGGCCGCTTCGATAAGCAGCAGGAGACCTATGACCCTGAGAATTATCGGGAAGTTTATATATGATCTATGCTTGGTAAGTGTAGCCACAGGTCAGACCGCTTTAATTAAACCACTTTTCGATTTTGTGCAGATTGCCTGAAAGGCAGAATACCACAACGTAGTCGCCGGGCTGTATACGCGTGCGTCCGGAAATCAGTTCGCTTGTCTCTCCGCTGATGCGGGCGGCGAGAGTCATTCCAAAAGGTAAATGAAGGTCTTTTACTTCGGCGCGTGTTATCCGGGCACCAGGTTTTACCTTCAGTTCGGCGACTTCGGCATCGGCTAACGCCAGGAATTTGTCGTTGCTTGAATCGGCATCGAGCATGATCTTGAATATGCGGCTCGATGCCAACAGCTTTTTATTGATAGTAGTGCCGATATTCAGATTCTCCGCGGAACTTAGAAACTGAAGATTCTCTACATCGGCTATTGTCTTCGGAACACCGAATTCCTTAGCGGTGAGACAGCTCAGTATATTGGTTTCGGAAGAATTGGTCAGCGACATGAAAACGTCATACTGATAAATATTATTTTCGCGCAGCACCTCGATATCGCGTCCGTCACCACATACGATTTCGCACTGTGGCAGCATCGTGGCGAGCTCTTCGCAACGGTCTCTGTCTATTTCTATGATTTTCAGATGATATTTGTCACCATACTCTTTGGCGAAACGAACGGCAATGCGGCTGCCTCCAACAACAAGCCCCTTCTTTATAACACGTTTACGTTTGCCGCACAAGTCGCGCACTTCGTTGATAAAGGGCGGAGTGGTGATGAAATAAACTATATCGTTCTGAAGGATCTCATCGTTACCGTTTGGTATTATGGTTTCGTTGTTGCGTTTTATGGCTGCAACGTGAAAATCGTGGGCTGTAACAGGGAGGTCCTTAAGCTTCTTGTTGATAATGTCGCAAGGGTTGCTCAGTTTCACACCGATGAGGATAAGAGACCCGCCATGTAGTTCGCCCCAATATCTGGCCCAGTTGTGAGCCAGTGCCAAAGCTATTTCCTGCGAAGCGAGATGCTCGGGATATATAAGATTGTCAACACCGAGAGACCGTAACACCTCACCATTCTCCTTTATAAGAAACTCATAGTTGTCTATTCTTGCGACAGTTTTTTTCGCTCCGAGTTTCTTGGCGATCGCACAGGAGGTAATGTTGCGGGTTTCATAAGGGGTTACGGCAATATAAAGGTCGGCATCTTCTACGTTTACATTACGAAGAGTCTGAAACGAGGATGTGGAACCGTTCCATGTCATCAGATTGTAATTGGAGTCGATTATATCGAGGCGCTGCTGATTGTTGTCGACCAGAATTATATCTTGATCCTCGTTGCTGAGCATCTTGGCCAGATGAGTGCCAACTTCTCCGGCTCCTGCTATGATTATTTTCATCTATTACCGGAAACGATGTTTTCTACTGCTTTTACAATGGACATGGAATCGTATCCACACAGGTTTTTCAGTTGTGCCACTTTGCCCTGATGTACCCATTTGTCGGGCACGCCAAGACGTATTACGTTGCCTTGGTAATCCATATCGGCGAGAGCCTCGGCGACTGCCGAACCGAAACCGCCTGAGCGGGCACCATCTTCCACAGTAACGACAAGAGGATAGGCTGCGGCTTTTTTTATCAGTTCCATGTCAAGGGGCTTCAGCCATATCATATCAAATCTGGCCACGTCGATCCCGTTCTTATGCAGCTCGTTGGCTGCTGCTGCAGCATCGGCTGCCGCCGGCCCTAATGTGAGGATGGCCGCTTTTGCGTCGGTCGGTTCTTCAAGAATCCTGCCTCTACCCGGTTCAATGGGATGCATGGGAGATTTCCAGTCCGGTCTTGTAGCCGCGCCTCTCGGATAGCGTATGGCCATAGGGCCGTCGAAATTCAGGGAAGTGATCATCAGGTTGCGCAGAGTCTCCTCATCTGCCGGCGAGGCGATGGTTATCCCCGGTATGCATTTCAGATACACAAGATCGTATAATCCATGGTGAGTTACACCGTCTTCACCTACGATCCCAGCACGGTCTATGCAGAAAGTGACCGGCAGACCCTGTATTGCCACGTCATGTATAATATTGTCGTATGCCCGTTGTAGAAAAGAGCTGTATATGGCTACGAAAGGATGTTTGCCGGCCGATGCGAGACCACCTGCGAAAGTAACGGCATGTCCTTCCGATATTCCAACGTCGAAAGCCCGTTCCGGCATGGATGCCATAAGTTTGGCCATAGATGTGCCCGTAGGCATGGCCGCTGTTATTCCTACAACGCGGTCATCTCTTTCAGCAAGCTCCACGAGAGTCTCTCCAAAGACATTCTGCCAGTTTGGTGGAGTGAGAGGAGTGGTGGATTTGTGTCTTTCGCCGGTAGCGGCGTCGAACAGTCCCGGCGCATGCCAAGTCGTCGGGTCTTCCTCGGCCTTGCTGTAACCTTTACCTTTGATAGTGCATAGGTGGAGCAATCTCGGGCCTGTCATATCTTTGATGTCGCGCAGGGTCTTCACTATTTTAACCACGTCATGCCCGTCGAATGGTCCGAAGTATCGTATGTTCAGACCTTCAAATATATTCTGGCCTCCAGATATGAGGGCTTTCATGGCATTGTTAAAGCGCAATACTCGTCTCTTACCGGTGTCGGATATAAGTCCTTTGCGACGCATGCTCTGGTAGAGTTTGTTGCGCCATCGGTTGTAACCGGCCGAGGTGGTCAATTCAGAAAGATATGAGTGTAGGGCACCGACATTATTGTCAATGCTCATATCATTGTCATTAAGAATTATAAGAAGGTCGTTAGGCGAATTTGAAGCATTGTTGAGACCCTCGAACGCGATTCCGTTCGATATGGAGGCATCACCGATAACGGCAACTGTCTTGCGGTTCTCATGGCCGGGAGTCATCTTGTCGGCGATGGCCATGCCGAGTGCGGCCGATATGGAGTTGCCTGCATGTCCGGCTACGAACGAGTCGTATTCGCTTTCGATAGGATTGGGGAAGCCGCTCAGTCCGTGCAGGGTGCGTTGCGTGTGGAAAGCCTCGCGTCGACCCGTAAGAATCTTGTGGGCGTAAGCCTGATGGCCTACATCATAGACCAAATTGTCTTTCGGGGTATCGAAAACATAATGCAGGGCCACGATAATCTCTATGGCACCCATACTTGAAGCGAAATGGCCCGGGTTAGACGAAAGACTGTCGATAATGAAACCACGCAGCTCGTTGCAAACCTCGGGAAGCTTTTCTACAGGCAGTGCCCTGAGATCGGCAGGCGAGTTTATCTTTTCAAGTATTGGATACCTGCCCGGTTGCAGTGCGGGGATATCACACTGCACGGGGCCGGGAGCTGGCTGTGGAACCTGAGGAGAGGCGGGAATATGAAGTTCGCTGGAATCCGTGATCATTGTCTTTTTCTCCTTTCTCCCTTCCTTCTGTTAGGTGTTTTTCCGTTGGTGCGATTTGAACCTTCGGTCTGCGGCGCGACATACTTTCGCCATAAAGGCACGAACACCAGAATACCCGAAGCGACTATCCAGAAGAGATTTATGAGATTGAACCCACCCCTTATGATGATTGTTGACGCGAGCCACAACCAGAGCAATCCGAGGATAGAGAACCGAATGATATTAGATGTTTTCATAAAAGAGTTTGTCGTAACCAAGATGAAATACTTCCCGTAGTGTCATCTTTCAACGCGAAGTTAACAAGTTTTTTTTAAGCATGACACCGAATAGGGTGGTAAAGTGCAAAATTATTCGTAAATTTGCCTTGTTAGAAATGGACAACTACGAAAACTATACCCCGGATATACCATATTCCGATGAAGTGATATCGCAAGAGCCGGGCTTGCAACAAGAAGAACCGGTATCCTCGCGTGGCCGCAAGAAAGCCGTGTCGGGCGGGTCAGCGAAACGCAGACCCGCCAAGAAGCGTGCGGTCAAGGATCAGACTGCATCTCTTTCCGAGAGCGGTTCGGTGTTGACCGGCAGGATAAAAGCTTTCATGACAGGGCAGAATCTCAAACTTGTCTTGGGAATGCTTGCGGGTGCTTTCGGATGCTGGATGCTGGTGGCTTTTATCTCTTATCTTTCAAACTGCATAGGGGATCAGTCGCTGATTAACAACTCACCGTTCGGGTCTACGCCTCCTGTGGCGAATTCCGCCGGGGAGGGCGGTGCCCGCATATCGGAGTTCCTCATAAATGAAAGTTTCGGTCTCGGGTCGGTCGTAATAGTGTTCTGGCTCATAGGAATGGCATTGAAACTGCTGGTTGGCTGGCCTAAGTTCAAGTCTGTCAACTTCACCATCAAGTGTCTTGTGGCCCTTATAACCGTGTCATTGATAATCGGATTGGTAACCTTAAGTGTACATACTCCTGTGAATTGGGGCGGATATCATGGCCGATATGTAAATGAATATATAGTTAAATTCGTCGGTTGGTCGGGCGCTGCTTTGCTCAGCCTTGTCATGGTGGGCGTATTCGTTCTTATTTGTCTGCGCGATTTGATAAACTGGATATTGCGGATTAAGCGCAAGCATGATGAACGTCGTCGTATATTGGCTGAAGAGAAAGCCGAACAAGAACGCCGGGAAGCCGAACTGGAGGAAATGAGGAGGCGCGAGGAAATTGACGCCGCCCGTGCCGGAGAAGGCGATTCGCTTACGGTAAACGGCAAAGAGACTCAGGAAGCGACTCCATTCAGTTTCAATGTGCCCGAGGGTAGCGACAGTTATACATTGCCTGACATAGACGAGTATTATGAGCAGGAAGTCGGACCTGATTCCCCTTCTGATGATGAGCCGCAAGATGAGCGGGATGAAGAACATAGTTCGGAGACATCCGATACGCAGGACAGCATCGAGACTTCGGATGCTGAGAATTCCGAACGTGTTACCGATCCAGAACCGGAGTCAGACGAGACATCCGAGGACATAACCGACAAAGCAGAGCCTTCGACCTCTCCTATGGTCATAAATGTCAATACGGTAGCAACTGCGAGCAAGCTTGAGGCATCCAAAAGTTCCTCGCTCTATCGCTTCCCTTCGCTTGAGCTTCTTAAGCCCGGAGTGGAAAAAATCAGTGTGGATGCGGAAGAGCAGCTGGAGAACAAGGAGAAAATCAGAAAGACACTTCTTGATTTCGACATACCTATTGTGAGTATCGAGGCAACCGTAGGTCCCACCATCACACTCTATGAGATACGTCCGGAAAGAGGGGTCAAAATTTCAAAAATCCGTTCCCTCGTAGACGATATAGCTTTATCTTTGTCTGCAATCGGTGTACGTATAATCGCTCCAATACCGGGTAAAGGTACGGTTGGTATCGAGGTGGCTAACAAAGATCCTCAGACAGTCTCGATGCGGACGGTAATAAATTCTCAGAAATATCAGCAGAGTCGCGCCAAACTCCCTGTGGCAATCGGCTCAACGATATCTAACGATGTGTATATAGCCGATCTGGCCAAGATGCCTCACCTGCTTGTGGCCGGTGCCACGGGTCAGGGTAAGTCTGTAGGACTGAATGCTATAATAGCTTCGCTTCTCTATTGCCGTCGTCCTCATGAACTGAAATTCGTGATGATTGACCCCAAACAGGTTGAGTTTTCGCTGTATGCCAAGATCGAGCGTCATTATCTAGCAAAGATTCCCGATGCCCAGGACGCCATTATCACCGATATGAACAAGGTTGTGGCTACCCTGAATTCGCTTTGCGTAGAGATGGATAATCGTTATCAGAAACTTAAACAAGCCGAAGTGCGCAATCTTGAGGAATACAACTCGAAGGTTGATCGCGGTCTTTGCGATCCATCGCAAGACCATAAGTTTCTGCCGTATATAGTATTGGTTGTGGATGAATTCGCCGACCTGATAATGACCTGCGGCAAGGAGGTCGAGATGCCTATCGCACGTCTTGCACAAAAGGCGCGAGCCGTTGGAATGCACGTGATTATCGCTACCCAACGACCTTCGACCAATGTGATAACCGGTATTATCAAAGCAAACTTCCCTGTACGTATAGCTTTTAAGGTATCGTCTGGAATAGACTCAAAGACAATTCTCGATACTCCCGGCGCGCAGCTTCTCATAGGCCGTGGTGACATGCTTATAAGCAATAACTCGGAGATGGTGCGTGTGCAGTGCGCATTTATCGATACCCCTGAGGTTGAGGCAATCTGCAACCATATAGCAAGTCAGCCGGGGGGGGGCGGAGCCTATATTCTTCCGGAACCGCCTGCCCAGGGAGGAGACGGAGGTGGAACGTCAGGCGATGGAGATTTCACGGTAGGTACCGATCCGTTGTTCGAGGAATGTGCCCGTCTGGTCGTAATGAGCAACACCGCATCGACAAGTTCGTTGCAGCGCCGTTATTCCATAGGCTACAACAGGGCCGGCAAGATAATGGATCAGCTTGAAATGGCGGGAATAGTGGGGCCCTCGACGGGAGGTAAACCGCGCTCGGTGCTCGTAGACCCGATAAGTCTGGAAGCCATATTGGAGCAGTACATCAAGTAACGCCCTCCAATAGATCGGTGATTTTTTATTAACTCAATAAAACTCAGAATGGAAAAGAAAGCCACACTTCGATATATACTTGCATTCATAATGATGATTTCAGGGTGGTCGGCCATGTCGGGAGGAGAGACCGCGACCCAGATAGCCACACGCGCCGCTCAATTATTACAGCGCGCTTCCGGTGTCCGTGCCGAGTTTTCTCTTGAATCGCAAGGGCAGAAACTGACAGGAACCCTGAAGTCTGCGGGTTCTAAGTTTGCAATCACGACTCCCGGTATGAGTACCTGGTATGACGGCAAGACTATGTGGACGTATAACAGCCGTGTGGGCGAGACTACCGTAAACACGCCAACGGCCGCCGAGGTGGCAGAAACAAATCCAATGTCGCTGATTTCTGCGAATGGGAGCTTGTTTACAGCGTACTATGCGAAAAAACAGCCTGCGAAAGGTAGAAGGATAGTTCTGATGGCAAAGGGACGCGAATTGGGTATAAAATCGGTTGCCGTAACCATCGCCGATGGCACATATATGCCGGTAAATATCGTGGTAACGCCTCTGAAAGGAACTCCTACTACTGTAAATATTAAAAGTATAAGCACTAAATCAAACTTTACGGTCTCTGATTTTGTATATCCTTCCGGGAAGTACCCGAAAGCGGAGATCGTAGATTTACGTTAAGTAAGAATAAACAAACACATTATATTACCATGGAAGAAAACAGAAAAGTAGTGATTATTGGAGCAGGTCCGGCAGGATATACGGCGGCTCTCTATGCCAGCCGCGCCAACCTGTCGCCGGTGGTTTATGAAGGCATGCAGCCCGGCGGCCAGATAACACAGACTACGGAGATAGAAAACTTTCCGGGTTTCCCCGAAGGTTTGCAGGGGCAGGGACTGATGGATAGATTCCGAGCTCAGGCAGAGCGTTTCGGAGCTGAAATACGTTCGAAGACCATTGTGAAAGTGGATTTCTCGAATGCGCCCTACAAACTTGAAGATGAGGATGGAAACATATTGACTGCAACCAGCGTTATAATCGCTACCGGAGGAAAGGCTCGTTACCTTGGTCTTAAAGATGAAGAGACATACCGCGGAATGGGAGTGAGCGTATGCGCCACATGCGACGGTTTCTTCTATAGAAAGAAAGTGGTTGCCGTTGTAGGGGGAGGTGATACCGCATGCGAGGAGGCTCTTTATCTTTCAGGCATTTGCAAAAAAGTATATCTTATAGTACGTAAGGACTATCTTCGTGCGTCGGAAGTGATGAAGAAGCGCGTTGCCATGACCGAGAATATAGAGATACTGTTCAATTGTAATGTAACCGGTCTTTCCGGCGACGGAGTTGTGGAAGGTGCCAGCGTGGTAAGCAAGGCTGGAACTCCGGAAGAGGATCATTTCAAGATTGAGATCGACGGACTATTCCTTGCGATAGGCAATGTGCCAAACACGGAAATATTCAAAGGCCAGGTAGAGCTGTCGGAAGATGGGTATGTAATGACCTTCAATGAATCTACGGCAACAAGCGTACCCGGAGTTTTCGCATGCGGAGACTGCGCCGATTCGAAGTACCGTCAGGTCGTGATAGCAGCAGGCAGCGGTGCCACGGCAGCTCTTGATGCCGAACGCTATCTGATGACTCATTGATGGTGGAAACATGCGGAGCGAGACCGTTCCAGGTCTCGCTCCGTGATAATCGTAAGAAGAATCGAAATATATGAGCATGGAAGAGAACAATGGGAGCACCTCTCCCTGTACAAGGGAAGACGAAAAACAACTCGCGCTTGACCGTCGTTATCTGCGTATGGCATCGATATGGAGCGAGAACTCCTATTGCCTGCGTCGTAAGGTGGGAGCGATTCTGGTGAAGGACCAGATGATAATTTCAGATGGATATAACGGTACTCCATCCGGTTTCGCAAACGTATGCGAAGATGACAACGATGTTACATATCCCTATGTGCTTCATGCCGAAGCGAACGCCATAACAAAAGTGGCGCGCAG
The DNA here is from genome assembly GCA_905214715.1 of uncultured bacterium. Classification (GTDB taxonomy): domain Bacteria; phylum Bacteroidota; class Bacteroidia; order Bacteroidales; family Muribaculaceae; genus Lepagella. The sequence goes on from CAJMMT010000001.1 coordinate 210,583, forward strand.
TCATAACTCAAGTGAAGGAAGCACTCTTTACGTTACTACCTCGCCTTGTATGGAGTGTTCCAAACTGATTATACAGGCAGGCATCAGACGAGTGGTATTCTCGGAACTATATAGAATTCACGATGGTGTCGATCTGCTAATGAAAGCGGGGGTAGAGGTTACAAGAATAGCGGATTTAGGGAAGTGATACACTTTTCCTGTCCATAGATTTCAAGATGGTTCAAAAGAGGAATATATCTCTCACATTACTGCCTATTGCGTTGGCCGCAGGGCTTGTTGGCGGTATCTTCATAGGTCAGTTTCTAAACCGGACTACACTTTCGCCCGGGCAGCAGAAACTGCAGACTGTTCTTGGTCTGATAAACCGGGAATATGTTGACCGTATTGATTGCGATTCATTGCTCGAAACCTTATATCCCGAGCTGCTTGCCGGCCTTGATCCGCATTCCGCATATATATCTGCGGCGGAACTGACCGATGTCAATTCAGACCTCGAGGGTGCATTCAGCGGCGTGGGAATCTCATTTCAGATCCTTAATGATACCGTGTATGCCATAGATGTGATTTCCGGTGGCCCCGCCGAGAAAGTGGGACTTAAGGCCGGAGATCGGATCTTGAGTGCCGATGAATTTGACCTTACAGGCTCTAATGCCACAAACGAGAATGTTTTCAAACATCTTCGGGGTGAGAAGGATAGCAAGGTCCTGCTGAAAGTTCTGAGAGGCCAGCATGGTACTCCTCTCAGTTTTGAAGTGGTAAGAGGTGAAGTACCCGTGGCAAGTGTCAATGCCCGCTATATGTTGGACGAGAATACCGGTTATGTGAAAGTCAGCAAGTTCTCGCGTAACACGTATAACGAATTCCTTGAAGCCATGCTTGAACTGTCCGGTCGCGGAGCAGAGAATTTTGTCATAGACCTCAGGGGGAATGCCGGTGGATTTATGGATCAGGCGATCTATATGGCCAATGAATTCCTGCCGGAAGACCGGATGATAGTATATACAAAAGGGCGTACACCTGAGAATGAAACGCAAGCTGTGTCTGACGGCCGGGGTACTTTCAAGAAAGCTGGAGTGGTAGTGCTTACCGATGAGTATTCGGCATCAGCGTCAGAGATTTTTGCCGGGGCGATTCAGGATAATGACAGGGGGCTTATCGTTGGTCGCAGATCTTTTGGAAAAGGCTTGGTACAGAACCAGACTATGCTTTCCGACAGTTCTGCCATACGTCTTACCGTAGCGCGTTATTATATTCCTTCCGGCCGTTCCATACAGAAAGAATATGTAAGGGGCGAAGATGGTAAGTATCAACTTGAAATCGCTGACCGTTACAGCAGGGGTGAGTTCTACAACGCCGACAGTATACGCCTTGACAAAAGTAAACTTTTCCATACGATAGGGGGTAGGGAAGTTTTCGGAGGCGGAGGAATAATGCCCGATATATTTGTTCCTGAAGATACCACAGGCGTAACAAATTATTATATAAAGGTCGCAAACAAAGGTTTGTTGCAGAAATATGCCTATCAGGTTGCCGACAAATACAGGGGACTCGCGGCAGGTATCGATGATACCGAGCGTCTTACAAGAATACTGCCCCGCGACAATACGTTGCTTAACAACTTTGTGAAATATGCGGCGCAGAATGGCGTGCCGGCGAGATGGTACTATATTAACCAGAGCCGCAATCTGATTCTTAACCAGTTAAAGGCTATAATCGCCCGAGATCTGATTGGAGACAATGCATTTTTCGAAATACTCAACAGCAATGACAATGCTCTTGACAAGGCATTGGAGGCTCTTAGGGAGAACAGGCTTCAATCCCTTATGTCAAATAGCCTCAGGAAAGGCTCGGTAAAGAGAGGTACGAAGATGAATAATAACTGAATACAAAACAATATTATGGAAAAACACGAAATCAGAAAGAAAATCAAAGCTATGCGGCTCATGCTGTCGGAAGCAGAGAAACTCGCGGCTGCCGAAGAGGTTTTCGCGCGTCTTGAAAAGACGGCGGCTTTCCTGATGGCAGACAGAATACTCATGTACCATTCCTTACCCGATGAACTTCCGACGCGTAGGTTCCTCGACAAATGGCACGGTAGCAAGCATTTTTATCTACCACGTGTCAACGGGGTTAATCTGGATATACTTCCTTATGAACAGAGTCGACTTGAACTCGGCGCTTTCCACATAGAGGAGCCTGTAGGCGACGATACTGTAGATCCGTCCGAGATAGAACTGATAGTCGTACCGGCAGTGGCATACGACCGCAAAGGAAACAGACTGGGACGTGGTAAGGGATTTTACGACAGACTTCTTGCGTCGACCGCTGCAACTAAGGTAGGAATCGGATATGATTTCCAGATTATAGATGAACTTCCTACCGAAGATCATGATGTGCCTATGGATATGGTTATATCCCAGAATTCATATATAGTGATCAAGGGTAAATGATTCTTTTGCCCAGAGCATATATATCTGAATGATGTAAAGGGGAGAAAGGGGGCATCACCTATACTTAGACACCCGGCAGTGAACACGAAAAGAATGGTGCTTGGCAGCACCCGGCTTAAAGAGATTGCCTTCGCCGATATTTCGGTGATGGCGGTCTTGTCGCGTTTTGGCCTGAGACCCGGCTTCGGGAACATGACAGTAGATGAGGCATGCACGCGTCTTTCAATAGACCGTAAGTTGTTTATTATGGTTATAAATGACTTTATGGATATTGCGATAACCGGAAATTCACATAAATGTGAAATACCTGACCGTGAAACTTCGGTAGCGTTCCTTTCTGATACCGATGATTTCTATGAAAAAGTTCAGCTTCCCAATATCTTGAGACACATGCGACCATTGTCGTCAGTGCCGGGACCATTGAACAGCTATCTTGATCAGCTTGCCGAGAAATTCCGTATGCGCGGCGCCTATGACCGCCGGGTGCTTTTTCCGGCATTCCTGGCCTCAGGTATGCGGACTATGGATGATAGCGACGTGATTACGGCATTGAATCTTGACCAAGAGATAGAGGAGGAACTATGTGACTTGATGGAGTTTTTTATAGTACATCTTGATACTCCCCATGATCCCAATATGCTTCTTGGTGTGATCACTGCCATAGATGCTCTTCGCAAGGATGTCGCAGGGATAAACCGTATACGGAAAAAACTTTTGACCAGACTCGGTGATGTTAAAATCAACGATGAAGAAAGCAAAGAGTCTGATAAAGGGCCATTGACCCAAAGGGAGAAGGAAGTTCTTGCATTATTGTCGAGCGGACTGAGCAATAAAGAGGTTGCCGACAGATTGTGCATATCGGTCAATACCGCCATAACCCATAGAAGGAACATCACTTCGAAGCTCGGGATTCACTCACTTGCCGGATTGTCGTTGTACGCCTATACCCACGGACTTACCGTGGGCAAATGAAACTTTTTGCCCAAAGCGGAGTCTATTATGAAGTAGCTTAAAAAACTTCGGGAGGAACGGCAGGATCAGGAGAATTGGGAGAATCGAAGGGTTGTAGAATGTGAGGAATAGAGTAAAACGAGAAAAATTTATTGAAAAACGATAAATTTATTTGCGTATCTGATATAACATATATATATTTGCATGTACGATAAAGTATATGACACTATCTTAATAAGAAATTTTTTATAATTCCATTATAACAAAAAAGTCATGAAAAGGTATTTTCTAACACTGGCCGCAGCTGTCGTGACATTGTTCACGATGTCAGCGCAGCAGCAGATGCCCCAGCCGACACCACTGCCTCTGAAAGCCGAGGTTAAGAGTGGGGTGCTTCCCAATGGCCTTTCCTATTACATCCTCCACAACGAGGAGCCCAAGGAACGTGCCAATTTTTATATTGCTCAAAAGGTTGGGTCCACTCTTGAGACCGAGGAGCAGCTCGGTCTGGCTCACTTCCTTGAGCACATGGCCTTTAACGGTACCACCCATTATCCCGGTAAGGCTATGCTGACCTATCTTCAGAACAAAGGTATACGCTTTGGTGCAGACATAAACGCCTATACAGGTTTTGATGAAACCGTTTACAATATCAACAATGTGCCTACCACCGATAAGGCTTTGATGGACAGCGTACTGCTTGTAATGCGCGACTGGAGTGACGGTATCGCGCTACTTGAGCCTGAAATCGATGCCGAACGCGGTGTTATTCAAGAAGAATGGCGTCAGCGCAACGATGCCAATACTCGCATGTTCACTGCGGTTCTGCCTCAGATTTACAAGGAATACCAATATCAGCAGATGCCTATAGGCAAGATGGAGGTTGTTATGAATTTCAAACCGGATGTTCTGCGTGCCTATTACAAAAAATGGTATCGCCCGGACCAGCAAGGCATAATCATCGTCGGCGATTTCGACGCTGCCGAGATGGAGAAAAAATTCATAGCTCTATTCTCTGATGTAGTAATGCCCGGTGATGCCGCTCCACGTGTATATCCCGAAGTTTCAGACAATGCCGAGCCTATATACGCCACATATACAGACAAGGAACTTCAGTTCCCGTCGGTGCGCGTTTGCTTCAAATATGACAAGACTCCATTTGAGATGCGCAATACCGTAGAGGCATATCTTCAGGATAACATTCTCACACGCCTGATGACCTCTATGGTAAACGAACGTCTCAACGAGTTCCAGCAGTCGCCCGATTGTCCCTATGTCTATGCGGCGTTCATGGATGGAGACTTCTTCGTATCAAAGACCAAAGGCGCTGTGTCGATCTTTGTAGTTCCTAAGGAAAATATGGTCGACGCTTTGGCCGGGGCGACTAAAATCATAGCCCAGGCTCTCAAGGCCGGATTTAACCAGGCCGAGTTGACCCGTGCCATCGATAATATAATGTCGGGTCTTGAAAAAGCATATAATGAGCGTAATACAACGTCCAACGAATCGTATGCTCAGGAACTTATCCGCCACTTTATAGATAATGAACCCGCTCCAGGAGTCGAGACCGAGTTGAATCTTGTGAAGACCGCACTGCCCACAATACCTCTTGAAGCAATCAATATGATAGCCGCTCAGGTGCTCCAGCCGCAGAATGAGGTATTTGTAGTCTCAATGCCGGAAACCGAGGGCATGACAATGCCTGAGGAGAAGGCAATTGTAGCAGCGGTAAACGATGCTCTCGCCACCACCTACGAGGCAAAGATTGAAGAAGTAATCACCGATCCTCTGATCGAGAAACTTCCCAAGCCCGGTAAAATCAAGAAGGAGACCGTAAACGAGAAATATGGCGCCACCGAGCTTGTTCTATCCAACGGAGTGAAAGTCATAGTGAAGACTACCGACTTCAAGAGCGATGAGATCCGTATGGAAGCCTATCGTGAGGGTGGCAAACGTTCCCGCAATGTTGCCGACGGCACTAATGTCCAGCTGGTATCCGCCGCTGTGGATTACAGCAACCTCGGCAAGTTCGATCCCATTAAGCTGCAACGTTACCTCAGCGGAAAGCATGTAAGTTTAGGTTTTGACATAAAGAACTATACCGACATTATGGAGGGATATTCCAATGTGAAAGATCTTCCTACCTTAATGGAGCTGGTATATGCCACTTTCACTTCTCTGAACCCCAATGCCGATTCTTTCAATGCTCAGATGCAGCAAATAGTCAAACTTCTGGAGAATCAGGACAAGGATCCCCGCAAAGTGTTCAGCGATGCTTACAACAAGGCCAATTATGGCGATAACGCGTTGATGAACAATCTTACCGCCGAAATGGTAAAGAACATTGATTACAATCGCGCTCTGACCATAGCCCAGCAGGCTATGAGCAATGCTGCCGACTACACTTTCATATTCAGCGGTAATGTTGATGTCGCAACTCTGAAACCTCTTCTGGAACAATACATCGCAACTCTTCCTTCCAAGAAGAAAGCAGACAAGGTAGCAGAAGTAACCGATATTTCCGGTCGTAAGGGTGAATATAAGAACGAGTTCTCATATCCCAATCAGAGTCCTATGGTAATGGTCTATGACCTTTACAGCGGAACTAACAAGGAATACAACGCCGAGAATGCTATCATGACTGATCTGATGGGTGATATCCTCGACATGATTTATATCGAAACCCTTCGTGAAGAGATGGGCGGTACTTATGGAGCATCGGTCGGAGCTTTCATGAACCCGAACACAAACAAGTGGCAGCTTGTATACGTGTTCAACACTAACCCTGAGCAGCGCAACGATATGATCGCAAGAGCCGACAAGGAACTGAAAGAATTGCTTGAGAACGGTGCCAAGCCCGAACACTTCAACAAAGTGAAAGAGGCGGCTGTCAAGCAGTATGAAATCGGAGTGCGCACCAATGATTATTGGTTGAACCGCATTATGAGTTCTGAGCGCGGATTCAATATCTATGATAATTACGAGCAGATTCTGCGCAACCTCACAATTGAAGATCTTAACGCATTCATGAAGACCCTGTATGACGGAAACAACCGCATTCAGGTTATCATGGACGCCGAAGTAGTCAAGTAAAATAATCTGAAACATAGTTCAGGACCCCGGGCGCTTTGGGATACTATCCCATTCCGGCCGGGGTCCGGAGTTCTTTTTCAAACCTTATTCATGAAGAGCATATTTTACGGAACATTGACAGCATTAACGCTAATGACATTTTCAAATCAGTCGGCCTCAGGCCGAACAAATCCTTTGCTCGCCACCTCGCAGGCTCCTCACGGAACAATCGAGTTCAACAAACTGACTCCGGCAGACTACGAAGAGGCCATTCTTGAAGGATTTAAAGAGCAGTTGCGCCAGATAGACGCTATAGTCTCCAATCCGGAAGAACCTACTTTCGAAAATACCATAGTGGCACTTGACCGTAGCGGACGTAAAGCCAATATCGCAGTATTGGCTCTCTCCAACGTCGAGCATGCCAACGGCGATGCGGAACTTATGGAGCTTATGACCAAACTTACTCCGGTCATGAGCGACCATTCATCCAACATAATGCTTAATGAAGGTCTGTTCGAGCGTATTAAGAAAGTATATGACAACCGCGCCAAGCGCACCGATCTTTCTCCGGAGGCACAGCGACTCATTACTGAAACGTATGATGGTTTTGTCTCATCAGGCGCCAATCTGAAAGGGAAAGACCGTGAGCGTTTCCGTCAGCTTTCAGCTGAAATATCCGACCTGAATATACGGTTCGCACAGAATGTTACCAACGGTATGAAGCAGGGTGTGATTTTCTTTACAGAAGAGGAGAGTGCCGGCCTTCCTGAAACCATCAAGAAAGCCGCTCATGCCGATTATGTAGATTACCTTCGTTCTGCTGATCCGGCACGTGTCGAGAAGGGAGATACCGCAGGTTATGCCGCTACCATGTATTTCCCATCGATGAGTCCTATATTGAAGTATGCCGACAACCGCGATCTGCGCGAGCGTCTGTATAAGATGTACAACAGCCGTAATCAAAGTGGCGTTTACGACAATACCCCTTTGATACGTGATATCGCCAATGTACGTCTGGAAATGGCCAAACTGATGGGTAAGGATAACTTCGCGCAATACCAATTGCAGCACACTATGGCCGCGACCCCGGAGACTGTATATGATATGCTTAACCAGCTACGTGAGGCATATGCTCCAGCCCTTCAGAAAGAGCTTGAGGAACTCACCGAGTTTGCACGTAAGTCGCAAGGAAACGATTTCGTTCTTCAGCCTTGGGACTATTCCTATTGGTCAGACAAGCTGAAACAAGCTCAATACAGTTTTAACGATGAGGATATGAAGCCCTATTTCGAGCTTCATAACACCATCGATGGCGTCTTCGGATTGGCAACCAAGTTGTACGGATACAAGTTTAAGCCGAATAAAAAGATACCGGTATATCATCCTGACGCAATGGCTTACGAGGTTTATGACCGGGATGGAAAACTTCTGGGTATCCTTTATGCCGATTTCTTCTACCGTCAGGGTAAATCTGCCGGAGCATGGATGACCGAATACCGCACCGAAGTCAAAGATGATAATGGAAACCGCGAAATACCGTTTATCTCTATCGTATGCAATTTCTCGAAGCCTGTCGGTAACGATCCCGTGTTGCTTACCCCTTACGAGGTAGAGACTTTCCTGCATGAATTTGGCCATGCGCTTCATGGTCTTTCGGCTCAGGCCACTTATGAATCGCTTTCGGGTACCAATGTATATCATGACTTTGTGGAATTGTTTTCACAGTTCAACGAGAACTACCTTACCGAGAAAGAATTCCTGGACTCTTTCGCCAAGCATTACAAGACAGGAAAGAAGATGCCCAAGGAACTGATAAACAAATTTATTAAGGCTTCTCAGTTCGGGGCGGCCTATGCCTGCATGCGTCAGCTCAATTTCGGATTCCTTGACATGGCATATCATTCGGTAGAGACTCCCATACGCGCCACTGCTGATCTCATGGCATTCGAGGACAAGGCCATAGAACCTGTCAAGATCTTCGATCGTATGGAGGGATGCATGGTATCGCCTACATTCTCCCATATCTTCGCAGGAGGTTATGCTGCCGGCTATTATGGATACAAATGGGCAGAACTCCTTGATGCCGACGCATTCGCCGCATTCCAGGAGAATGGTATTTTCGACCGTAAGACCGCCGACAAGTTCCTGCACATGCTTCAGGCCGGCGGAACCGCGGACCCGATGGAACTCTACGTAGGTTTCAGAGGTAAGAAACCTACGGTAGACGCTCTCTTGAAGCGCGACGGCATAAAGTAACCGAAAATCATTGAAGTAACAGTATATGAAATGCGCCGATCCAAAATATGGGTCGGCGCATTTCGCGATTTGAAAAAAGATTTAGAGAATGTTTGAATTTAACACGAATTTATAATTGAGAGATTATTTGGAAATTCTTTCCATCCCCCCGAAGGTCTTTTTTGGCT
>CAJMMT010000002.1 GCA_905214715.1 uncultured bacterium
CGATGTCGAAGTTGTCTATCAGCACCTCGGGCAGGATGGCTCTGAGCAGTTGGTCCGGTTTCATTCTGCAAAGATAACACTATACTCCGACAACTTCCCCACCCACCGGGAATATCCGCTGACCCTAAAAAATGTCAACACTCGGGCGCACGATGATGCTATTCTGCATGCTATCCGACAACTAATGATTTTGGCCAACTATACGCATTGGTAAGCTAATTAATCGTAAAAACAGCTAATAAGTCGTGAACTAGTCGTAAATAAATACCTACTACTCGTTTTTAGCGCAAAACTACTCGTTTTTACTTTTAATTACTTATTTTTACAACTATCCCGGATAGTCTCAAACTATCCGTCAACTATCCGAATTGGACTCAACTATTCGCCAGCGGGAGCCAACTAGTCGTAAAAACAGCTAATAAGTCGTAAACTAGTCGTAAAATCGAGCCAACTAGTCGTAAATCCATTCGACAACTAATAATTACTCATTTAACGATAAGAACGCGTAAATAACGCGTAGGAAACGAGTAAAAACGCGTTAAGAAACTACTCGGATATTTGCAGAACTACTCGCCAACTACTCGCTTTTTCGTATGAACTACTCGGTTTTCAGGTCAAACTACTCGCTTTCTACTCGGTTTTCATATCATACCAGCGTTGTTTAATTGATTGGATTTTGCCTTCAGATGCCAATTCCTTGAAAATATTACCGACCATTTGGCCATTCTGATCGGGAGTGTTGCGGCTGGGAAGAGTGCCGCCGAGATATTCCATGATGTCGCTTCGTTTGGCCCCGTCAGACCCGGCGTTCTGGATGTATTGGAGTACCATGTGTTTTATCTTATCGCGCTCCAACCCGACAACACGGGTATAACCTGAAAGTTGCTTGGTTTTCTTGGCTACTGTCAGCGAGATACGGTAGTGCGGAGCTTCGCCTTCGATGAGACCGCGCTGAATCATGTCCTGCGCGACAGTTTCGTCAATCCGATGTCCCTTCTGGACAGCGTCAAGTGAGATGCAGTCCCAAAGGGTAAGCGAATCGTTATTCTTGAGCATATTGGTATAACGCTCATCGATGGCCGTACCGTAAATGCGAACAGCAACCTGCTGCCTGTCATTGTCAATTTCATAGTCAGGCATAGGGAAGCGGCGCTGCCACTGCTCGGTGAACATTTTCTTGATGCCTCGGCTCACGGTATCAATCATGTTGAAATGCACCATCGCCTGACAAAGGCAATCGTTGCGGAAGAACTTCTGCGGTTCATCCGTGCTCAAAACCTCTTCCAATGACCCAGGGATGAACGAACCGGCATTAGAGTAGTAGAGAAATCCGGGATTCTCAACGAAGTTAATACGCTGCTGGAGCTGGTAATTAGAGTGGGCGATGCAGTTGTGAAGTGCCTCACGGATGGTGTAGTCATCATACTGCTTCATCGTGTCGGGGAACAATGTGCCGCCAGGCATCTCGCGCAATGTCAGATTGTGAATCTTGGCAAGGATTTCATCGACCGTCAGAATGTATGGCACGGAGAAATGCTCATAATCAACAACATCCTTATTCTTGTCGCGCAGCGTCCATGTCACTTGCACTACCGCAGGTCTCAGCAGATACTCCGAAAAACTCTTGCCTAAAAGAATGATGGCAGCACGTGTCAGCTTACCATCAATCATAAGACCGCATTTGCTAAGGAACTTTTCATCTGACCAACCGTTGACTTCGGCAACCGGAATCCTACTGTGCACCTTTTTAAACATCTTGCGTGCCTTGGCAATCGCTACTTCATCAAGATCATCGAGCGTAGCGTTGGGCACAATCTCGGCAGACCAGTCACAATATGGTGTCTGATTGCGGATTTCATCCTGCTTCGACTGATTGAGAGGCTTCAGACTTTCGCCGTCACGACCATAAGCGATACCTTTCCACTTCATCACGATATTTCGTGGTGAGGCCGGAATCTTAAACATCAGTATGCGCTTGCCGTCAACTTCGACAGGAATAATCTCGCGGAAAGTCTGACCATCGCTCATGTTATTGGTGAGGTCGTGCTTCAGTTTGTTCAGCGCACCTTCGCCATCCTTGTAAGAAGTGCTGACGATTTCATGCTTCTTTTCATCATAGCCGAATACCAGCCATGCAAAAGGAAGACCACGCAAATTTGCCTCGTTGCTCAGTGCCGAGAAATATTTACCGAGATCATCGAAGTCAAAGTTATTCTCCGCCTTCTTGAACTCCACCACTTCCGATTCCTTATGTTGAATCAAAGAGTGGAAAAGCTGCTTGTATGTCGAGTTGTCAGTTGTCATAATCTTCTAATTGATAGAGTTGTTTTCAGATATTACCAGAGTCTCTTCCATATTCTGCTTCCGGTTCAGCGGCTATATTAATCTGTCCTTCTTGAGTATAGTCTACACTTTTTAAGTCACCTTTAATATCTTTGACTAATTGGATTAAAGTTTCGCTTCGTTGAGCAATATTTCTTAACTCACATTCCCAAATAGTGATGACTCTCCAGCTTTTGGCTTTGAGCGCTTCGATAGTTTCAATGTCACGCTGGCGATTTCGTTCTATCTTAGTCTGCCAGAACTCAATATTAGACTTGGGCAGTCGATAATACTTGCATCCCTCATGACCATGCCAGAAACAACCATTAATAAATATGACTGTCTTGTATTTACGGAGCACAATATCAGGAGAGCCAGGAAGTTTGTGGTTATGTAACCCATAACGAAAGCCTTGTGAGTGTAAATATTTGCGCACCAACATCTCCGGCTTCGTATCGCATGAGCGAATAGCCGACATATTAATGTGCCTTTGTTCAGACGTAAGATTATCCATAACTGGTTAAGTCGCTTAAATTTCAGGAATACCTATTTCTTTAAGGTAAGTATAAATCCCGTTGTACCACTGTGGATTTCTGGTATCATCTGGTGGAATCTCATCTATACTACCTTCCGGAACAACAATGACCATACCCTGTCGTGCTCGAGTCAATAACACTCGATATGCGTTTATTTGATATTCCTGATTTATTTTTTTGTTGATATGTTGCCAATGACTACCACTACGTAACTGATAGTGATCCCATGTCTTTTTCTTTGGGTCAATACGCAAGTCGGCGTCCCAAGCTATGCACGCCCAATCTATTTCGAGTCCTTGAACCTTAAATTCGGTTAGAGTATCCTCCAAGGCATTGGACGAACGGATATCTATCTCATCCTGATCAACTGGAGCAAGAAACCAATGGATAAAATTCGGTTGATAGCGCACGTTGATAGATATTGCCTTCAGTCGCTCGACTTTACTTGATGCAAGGATGCCGCAACGCTCTGATCCGCGCGTGTGATTACGCAACCATTCCTTGGCTTTGTCCAGCGAACGCGTCAGTACAATAGGATATTTTGTCAATGTCTGGAGTGTTTCGCGTGCCTCATCACGTTGCATAGCAAGCAACTGATGAACAAACTGCGATACTTTTTCAGCACGAAATGATCTCATAGATACTGAAAGATGCAACTGAGGTCTGACATGCAAACGTTCTTTAGCATCTACCAGATCGAGGGATTTGCCGTCGGCATATTCGCGGTCTTGAAGGCGATCTGAGATGTATACATCCCAGCCTCTGTACTGCTCTTGGTTCAAAGCCTCAATCCACTCACGAATTCCGGCCTCGCCTTTGTTAATTTCCTGACCGCCACCAATTAAGCATATAACAACTCCCCAGTCCGGCCTGCGGTCCATGCATGAAATCAGGAAAGCGGGCTCACTATATGGGAAATCTTCGAAACGCCCATTTTCTTTCAGAAATCGATGAAGTTCTTCTTTAGTCCAAGCTCGCTGAGCTTCATCAAAGATAGCAACATTCTCTACAGGGACATAAGCCTTATCTGTGTGGCTGTTGAAATATCCCGGCTTCGGCACTATATGCCCATCAACTATCTGTATTCCTTCGAGATAGGCATTGCGATATAGATAGACCTTCTGGATGAATGCTTTTACTTCGCTCTGTGCTTGCTTTTTGGTCGGTTTTTCTGTTATCTTCCCATCTTTACACTCTTCTTTTTTCCGTGCTACATAGTCACGAGCGAGAGCTTCTTGTAGTACTTCAACCAGCGGATCATTTCCGGAAAGATATACCGCACTGCGGCCTACAGCATGTTCATCAATAGCCGTTTGTAAACCAATCAAAGTCTTACCGGCACCAGGGACACCGGTCACAAAGCATATTGCCTTACGCTTTTCAGCCTCACATTTCGCAATAATACGTTTGATCTCTTGTGAGGTCTCAGTCAGATCGGCATCATGTTTGGTGATATCTTCAACTGTATGATGGCGGTATAAAGCAATGGCTGCTTCCACAATAGTTGGTGTCGGCGCATAACCACTTCTTGCCCAATGCAAGGCATCAATGTTGATGACTCCTGACACTTGGGCAATCCCGTTGAGAATACATTCCGGAAGACGTCGTTCATTGGAAAGCAACGGTTTGTAAACCGAATCCTTGTATTTGATAAGTTCAAGTTTGCAATTCTCATCCGAGGCATCAGTGCATACCACAATTGGAATAATTGGAAGGTTAGCGCTACCTTCGTGAAAATTTTTAAGGTCAAGCGCATAATCCCACGCTTGCACATATGCTTCCCTTGTGAAACCTTCGCTGAATACTTTAAACTCCAAAACAAAAACAACGTTTTCTATCAGGGCAACAACATCGATGCGACGCCCCATTCGTGGAATATTGTATTCAAAGAAAACGGATCCGAAATCACGGTATGGATTTAATACCGTCCGTAACACATCTATTTCCTTCTCCCAGGCATTAACAACCTCAGCATTGTCCGCAAACTCTCCGTTCCTCACGAGCTCACCTATTATAAAGGATGTATCTCTTTCAAGGAAGTCAGTTATAGTATCTGTATAATAATATCTACGCTGCGCCATAATATCGCATTATCAAGGCATTATATATCCCTTGTCTTCTGCTCGACTTATAATGCGAAGAAGTCGTTTGCATTGTGCTGTTGAAGGCAAATTTGCATTGCGAATGTATCGAGCGATACCCTGGATGAAATCCAATTCGCCTACAGCAATAAGCTTCTCTTTTGAAAGATCATCATAGACTTTCTGCCAGTAAGAAGCTCCGAGTTTAAATACTTCAACAGACACATCTACATCAGAGTTGAACTTATGTGCACGCTTAGCGGCTGCCTCATCATCTTTACGAACTGAACTATCTACAAGTGATGAGATGAATTTATCCGAGAGGGTATATTCTACAGCATTGAATTTCTTCCATGTGGATTCAAGTCGGCACATAGTACGCACCAGGCCGCCATGTGCCTCTTGTTCCAAATATTGATGCGTAAAAAGTGCAAGTCGTTCAAGTTCTTCTCCCATTTCTGGGGTTATACGTTGCTTCTGCCAGATAGTACGCCAGTCAAGGTCTCTTCCTTTCGGCAATAATGTCATCAGCTTTGCAATGGTGTACGGTACTATCTGTGCTTTATTACCACCACGTGGATACCATTCGGCCTTACCGACAAGTTTATCGAGCTGATCAAAGATAATCACAGCACAAATTCCTCGTTTAAAGAACTCTTCATTGATAGAGTCGTGGGAATTTGTGTATAAATCTTCAATGATTGTGGCGAATTTACTGAAGTTTATTGCAGAACTTTGGCAAACTTGGTGAGGATTCTTATAGATGGTATTCAGGCATTTGGCTAATTTCTCTTTCTTGACGACCTGAGATTTAGGATTCATTTCGCAGAATTTCTTGCGCTGCGCCGGAGTCATCTTCATCTGCTCCTGTTCCCATTTACCACGGGAACGCTCGTAAAACCAAATAGTCTGATATGGATTACCATCGACAGGAGGCGCCATAACTTTCTTTGACAGCTTTTCCATTTCCACATGAAAGGGATGATTAGAGAAGAAATCTGCCTCTGATACAGCATTCTGGCTGTTTGCACACTGCGATATCGTTTTAGTTATCTTGTTATAACTGTCTGTTTCCTCTTCAGACATTTCGTCATCAACATTGAGAACGGTAAGTTTCATGGGAACATACAATGTATCCAGCCCGAGTTTATCTTCTTTTTTTATAACGGCATTAGCCAAAGATGCTGTTGTTTGACCACCATTGATGATTTGAGGATCCGTAAAACCGACTATACGTGACCCATCCCGAGAAAATTCGACAGAACGTGCAACGATGGCTATGCCATTGTTAAATGTGAAAAAATTCCACGGTTCTTTCATTATAGTGTTACGAATGCCTTTATTGACTTTTCCACGTACACTGAGAAATGCACGTACATTCCCTTGCAACAGCTTACTCCCGTATTTGAGATAAATATCGGCCAAAAAGCTTCCTGGTACTATGCCCATATACGCATCATATTCTGCAGCTGAGCCTAACTCAGCCTTAAGACACGGAATGCCATCGCAGTTAAAGTCGGACGTTTTGAATTTTATTATTTCACTTCCGGATGTAGCGAATGTATTGAAAATACGTTCAACTGTCCACAAGTTAATTTCTACTGGACGGTCAAGAAAATCAGGCTTGGAGATGCTCTTAACCTGTTTGCTCAACATTGCGTCAGATATAATATAGAACTTGAAACGGCTGATTTCCGTGTTTATAATTCCCGAACCGATCTTCTTCCTAATTTCTTTTGCTATATCGATTATATCATCAGAATCGTCACAGTAATTGCTGATATTTCCATTGACGACTTCATCGATGAAATTTACCATATAACGGTACATATCATCGATCTGAGTGTTGGTTAGAGTTGGTGCGTCCTCCTTAAGATTGGAAAAGTAACTCGATATGAGAATTAACGAACCGTCTGCTTCATCATATGCATATGCGTCGAACGCGAGTTTACGACCTCTTGCCCCTTTCATCTCTATAGATTTAGGATATGGGTCGTTAAACTCGCCATTATCTTCGAGCTTCTCAAGCATCCATTTTATGAACTGCTCTTCAGGTTCAGTGCCATCATGCTCTGCGTTAAAACGCAAATCGTCAATTAGGCCGGCTCTGTATTCGTTTAACTCCATGGTCAGAATTCGGTTTGATATTGTTCGATTTCAGAAAGGATTAGATCGTATTGTGCTTTGGCTATAGCTATCGGAAGAGAATCTCTTCGCAGTCTTGGAAAGTCATCAAGAATGGAAAAGCATTTTTCATCCGTATTTCGGAACACCAAATTGTCGTATTCGGGAGAGAAGTCATATCCGAAGCTGGACAGTTTGTTAAGAAATACATCTTTTTGATGCACAGACAGCGTATTAAGAATTGTCTGTATCAGCTGGCTGATTTTAATGCCATCATAGACGGGGCTCATTTTCTCCATAAAGAAAACATATAGCCAACCAGGATATGCTCCATCAAGCTGCTCTATTGAAGATATCCTTACTGTTTCTTTTCCTGAGTTTATAGCCTTAACTTCTACCCACATGTTTTCAAGAGAGAAGTCTTTACGGGTATTCTCTGGCCCCATCCAACTGTCAAGGGCCAGATCCATTCCCCATTTTAGTGCACCCTTCTCCTTGAGGAATAGCAACTCACCAATAAGCCCCATGATTTCGGGCTCAGTCAGTTTGCTTCGGTCTATCTTGAAGAGTTTCTTCCATGACTTAAACCGATCTGCAAGACACTTATACACTTCGTCATCATCCTTGAGTGCAGCTGCTGATGTTATCATGTCGTCACAAAAAGCACAGAAGCATCCAATCAACTCTGATTGAGTCAATGAGAAACGAAGTGTATACGTGCCGCTTTTCTCATATTGTTTAACGGCAAGAGGTTTGGATCCGATGAGTTTTACCGGATGGAACTGACCTCTGAACTCAAAGCAGTGATAGCCTTCATCGTCTCTGCCAATGTAAAGGTTCGGAGAACCAACTTTAAGGAAATGTTCCGCCAGGTTACATTCCTTAAAACGAGCAAGGAGATTATCCGTCATATTCATCTTCATCAATATTATATTCATCCTCGAGAAGACCGTTAACCTTCAGCCAGGTTTTATTTACTTTGTATTCATTGGCACTTTCTTCACCGCGGAGGCCGGGGAAGCCTATAGCGAAAGCTACAAGTTGGTCATTACCTGTGGTTTCCTGAAATTTTTTGAAAGCCTTGCCATTGGGCTTATCCGGGTCTTCCATATACTCCGGTTCGATGAGCATTATGATAAGAATCGGCTTACGATGTGGCAGATACTGGAAATACGCTTTAAGTGGAATATCTTTCTTTTTAATCTCAGCCGGTGGTATGTTTTCCGTGGCCCATTGGTTTCTGCATCGTGTTTTTGCCAATTCAGCAGTCTGATGGTCCAGACAGAAATCACCCTCTCGTGTGCCAAGGATACGCCGTCGGGATGATATCTGAACAGCGTTGCCATGATCAAATATCTGACGCTTAACACAATTGATATTCTTTAGGGCATTGATTTGATAAGGTTTCTTCGAATCACCACCTTCAAATACAACATCCCAATAATCCAAACCAGTATTATCTGGATTGTCGATAAATGACAGAATGTATTCTACGTTAAAATTCGAGTTTAGCATTGAACACTTTATGCCCTGAAGAAATTCACGAACTGTCGCTTTGGGTACGCTCTCGAAAAATCGCGAGTCATGGAATTTATTAGACAGAACTTCGTTGTCAGGATGTCGGCCCACGTCAGCAAATCGATAAGCGTATTGTCCTGCAAATAACTCTTTTGCAAACCTATTGACACGGCTTAGATTATCACTGTTATGAGAGGCATTCAGACTGAGATATGGAGTATCGTAGATATTTCCGTAATATGCTATACGCACAGTATAATCTGCGGCAGTTCTCATCTTATTGGCAGCAGTAATGCGCAACTGTCGGCAATTATTACGTACCTTTAGTCCGAAATCCTTAGGCGTCAATCTCTGTTCAAACATCGTTCGGATGTCTTCTTTAAGTTCCTCGGAGGCCTCTGATATCTCAGCGTACCACATAGCACTCTCTCTTGGAGCCCAAACCATGAACACATCGTCATATTTCATACGGTATCCAAACCATCGTCCCATCTGCATCAGGACATCAAAAGTTGCTGTGTTACGGTAGAAATAACTAACAATCAGGCCCTCAAGAGTTAATCCTCTTGAGAGAGCCTGGCCACCTACGGCAATCACACGAAGGCTTGGATTTGCCTTATAATCAAGCTTATCACTTGTCTTCGAGCCATTGACTACCATTACTTGAATATCCTTGATAGCCCGCAACAGGTTTTTCTTTTTGAGTATACGGCTATACTCTATGCCAATATGTTTGAAGTTGCGTTTCCAAACTTCGAGCAATTCTTTGTATAATGGAAGATTATAATTCTCGGAGTCTTTATCACTGAAATCAGTTGTGACTGTGCTCAATACTTTATGATGTAAGTCAGAGACATATTCTTTGATAACCTTCTGAACTTTAACAAAGCGACTCATATTTATGAGCATACTTTTGGGCGCACTGATGTCGCCGCGGCAATCGCGGATAACGTTGGCAATGAAGAATGCCAAACATGCTTCTCTAAGGGAAGCCGGCAACTCTCCATCCCATTCTTTTTTATGCTGATAGTAGAATGTACCTTCATTAAGAGCATCGATATCATTCTTAACCATATCCTTATACTCTTCGCTGCTATAATCCGGCTCTTCTATGTCACCTATAAAACGAAGGTTATTGTAATATGGCCCATCTGGTTCAAAGAGTTTCTTTGCTCCGATATAAGATGAAGGAGTAGGCAGAGTGTAGATGAAGTCCTGAGGAAACAGATCTGCCTGCTTCATGGCATCTTCGGATTCGGGATCTATGAAGATGTTCGCGAAGGGTGTTGCTGTAACACCTAGATATGTTGCATTCTTAAAAAGGCCGCAAATGTTACGGATTACTTTATTCGTTCTGGTTGGATCTGAATCTTCTTTTTTTGTGTTTACCGAAGCATTGTCTGCTTCATCATCAATAAGGAGCATCGGAGCATCAACATACCCATGAACCGGGTCAAGATTCTGATCTTTAAGCCATTTATAGAGTTTGCCAAGTACTGTCACATTTTTCTTGACAACAAATAAAACCAAAGACTTATGCTGCTGAAGAGATGTAACGATATCAGTCTTACTTTTTGTGAAATCGGAAGCTGAAGTTGTAAAAGATGTAGCCGGTATTAATGAAGTGAATAGGCCAACACCCGTTTTACCCGTCACTTCTTTCTTGTCGACTTTTCTGACAGTATATCCAACGATACCTTCATCAACACGTTCTTGAGTCTGGACACGCAAGTTCTCAGTAATACCGGCCAAAAGAATTACAACCTTATAGCCCGCATCAGCAGCTTTGCTTATGAGTCCAATATATGTGGATGTCTTGCCGGATTGAACGTCACCGATGAGGAGGCCACGCACCCAATGCGACCCGTCGAACTGTTCATTCGGATCTGCCAAGCGGTTAAGTATATTTGGCAAGGTAGTATCTGAGAGTAATTTCAAACTGTTGGCATCCATCTTGTCATTCTGCTGGAGATACCTAACATAGTTATTCCAGAAGACCTGCTTGTTATCCGGTAAATTTAGTTCAGTATACCAATCATAATGTTCCTTCTCATAATCGCCAAAAATGACAGCACCCGGTGTGTGCCGGATGAATACTTCGTATTCCAAATCGCTGAAAATGGAACCAACGTCATCATCGTCATAATCAAGCCCCATCATATCAAGATTAGTGACAATGATATTCTTAAGCTTATCATTGTCCATATCCGGATCTTTCTTCTTCAGTACTTTAGCCTGTGCACTGACGGAGACTTTGACTTGGAGTCTTATGTCTTCAGTCGTTTTCATGATTATAATACTGTATGAGTTTAACTTTTAGGTCGGTAAAATCACAGAAAGGCTGAGAATGCATCATATTATCAATCAAAGTCTCCAATGGAAGTTTTGAGGTGCCTTTAATGCTGTCAACCATGGTAATAGCCATTTCATACACTTCGTCTGCACGGTTGTCCTCTGGCTTTACGTCGGCGCATCCATTAGCTTTGTCAAGGTATATTTGACCCAACGGTATTGCCTGCTCCAGCTCTGAGATGAGCATATCAATATAGGTGGCATTTTCTTCGCCAATCTGTCTCATGATATACTTCATCAGTTCACTGTCACGATTGACTTGGTAAAAGAATTTATCACCTCGACCTTCAATGCGCTCCCAGATATAATCGATGTTGTCGTCTGGGTTGTTACGGCGTCCGCGATGAGTGTGTTTCGTGACTGATACACCAAGGGCTTCCTCTACCATCTTCCTGAGCTGATTTTGTATACGCTTGGGTATTGTTGCGACTTGTTTCTTGACATCGATACTCCAGATATCGTCCAACGCATTCGGAATGTCGACTCTTATCCTCGCATTCTTGGTCAGTTCATTTCGTCTGCTCATTCCGAACCAATTGCCCCAGATAATCAGACGTTCATTTCGGTATACATAAAAGCCCTGTTTAGAACGCATATCCTCAACGCCACCCATAAGCTTTTTATCATGCTCTGTCATGTCAGAGAGATAAGGCAGTATGAACGGACGGATTCTTATAAGCTGTTCCTTGCCATGACTATCTTGAATAGCTATTGTACGTTCTTTCCGAATCGTAGTTTTAGCATGAGATTCAAGAAATGGATCTTTGGGCTTTAGTTTTTGGTTATTGACATACATCACAACTTTATGCCTAGAACGTGACATGTAGCGATGGAAAATAAGAGAAAGGTGATTTGCTACAACTTCTTTTAAATCGTTAAGCGCATCATAAACCTGACCATCATTAGCCTTAGACAATATATCAAAATCTTCCCATATAATCAGTGTTCCGCGCTTTTGAATTTTAAACTGATCAAAATATGGCAATTCAGCAATCTCCGCTTGTGCCAGCGAGAGCACATACCAAGCCTTTGTTTGAAGGATATAATTATAATCCCAACGATATGCAGCGACTTTCCCATCCCAGTAACTAACTACAGTCAGCATTCGGCATTGTGAAAGCGACGCAGACTTTAATCCCAAGCCAAAACGGCCAAGGTCATTAATAGCCCTGACATCTTCCGAAGAGGTGCTACCATAACGCATAGCTTCTAAAAGTTTATCCTTGGACATTCCATTGCCGTCATCGAGAATGCCAACGGCAGCTCTTTCAAAAGGACTACTGGGGAAAAGCACCTTAATAGACTTTGCATCTGCACTGATGCTATTATCAATGACATCAGCAAGCGCCGTTTCGAAAGAATAACCCATCGAACGCATTGAGCCCATGAGCATATCTGCTTGTGGTATATGAAGCTTTTCTTTACTCATAGTAGGATAAAATTTTGTTTATTACAGCTTTGGCTAGTAATGGTGGAACGGCATTGCCAATTTGTTGTTGTATATGAGAAATCGGACCTTCAAATATATATGAATCGGGGAAGCTCTGTAGACGAGCTGCCTCACGGACGGATATTCCACGGTCTTCCGTCGGATGAATAAGCATCATCTTTCTATAATTGGAGATAACAACCGACTGACTGTCCGAACGAAGACGCTTATAGATGCCGCTATGGCATCGTTGTTTGTCTTTATAATTCTGCATCAATTCTTCAGGAATGTTGCGCCAGTTACCACCCTGGGGAATCTTTTGATATCGCTGAATGACCAAATCGTTGCTTCGTGACACATAGTTCTGCATAGGATGCTCACTATATGCACGCATCGATCGAGCATATTCGCTGCAATGATCAATGTCAAGTGTATAATCAGCAATGTCTATCATGTCACCGTTTCCTAATGAAGGGAGATCACTAAAAGCATCATTTACGGTGACATTACATTCGGTCGTTTCCGGAAACTCGAATTCGACACCAACGCGATTCCCAACAAGGAAAAGCCTATTGCGTTTTTGAGGAACGCCATAGTTATTCGCCCATAGTATTGTAGGACGAGAAACTGTATAACCAATTTCTCTAAAGCGATCGGCAATCACTTCTATCACCTTACCTTTCTCCATATTTTTCAAACCATATACGTTCTCAAATATGAACCAATCAGGCTTTAAGTCATTTACGAAACGGACAAATTCCTCAAATAGATGGTTCTTGGGATTGTCCATGTTCCTGTCTCGCAGATTGGAGAGTGAAAATCCCTGGCAAGGAGGCCCACCCATGACAACAAATACCTTATTGCAATCAATCTCTGCATTAGGATCTATATCTGTTATTGACCTATTGATTACTGTTGCATGAGGATGGTTACGCCTGAAAGTAGCAGCTGCACTGGGCCAAATTTCAATAGCATATTTTACAAAAACGCCAGCCAGTTCGGCACCGGCGCTTAATCCGCCGGCACCGGCAAAAATATCAACTCCGATTAACTCCTCGGGACGCTTGAGTTTTTCTCTTGCTTCAAAAAGATTGTCGCTCATAACGAATTTTCAGCTAATCGAGTAAAAAGATATTCTTCGTCGACATCCTTAATATTGACGGAGTAACGAGTTTTAACACCTATATTGAATTTCATCATTATATTGGCAATTGCTTCACCATCAAGTAAGATGAGATTCAATTTACTTTTATCAGCGTAATATTTTGCTTCATCAGTAAATCCTGATGTGCAGATATATATGCTGTTTTCTATATTATTTTCACTTAAAAAGCCAATCATTGATTGGATGTCAATCTGAGAAACCGGTTCATTAACTCTGTTCAGTGCAACTAAAAATGTCTTTTGCAGACCAAGCTCATCTACAGAGATACACCCAGATAGAGAAATTGGGTGCGATAGTTTTATAGGCAGTTCCTTATCCTCAAAATTCGTTGCATATCCCATTTTAGGGAATAAGTTGAGGATAAGTTTCCTAAAAAGAGGCTTTTCAAAGTCATTGATAATATCATTCAATTCGGAAATGACACCATCCTTTAATTCGTTACATTTTGAAGAGATGCCATCTATGGCCATTTCATATTCCGTCCTGTCTTGGGAGAAGTTTGCAGTGCTTTCAGATTTTTTAGAGACAGCTATTACTTTTGGCGCTTCTGCAATTGAGAACAAACTGCCTTCATTATTATGGGGTTTGCGGCCACGTCTTTTAGGAGTTTCAAGTGCAACCGTTCCAATTTTAGCAACCGCTTTTTTCTTGGCCTTTTCGCGGACTTTACTTGACTCTCTGGTTATTCGTTCAAACTCACAGAACTCTGGACTGTTTGCACGGAGAACTTTTCTGTCAATAACAGAAACACCAGAAGTAAGAAGATCCAAACCTTTTTGAGTAATTTGATCGGTTGCAGGACTTGGCCGGTGGAGATAACCAGCTTTTAAAAGGTAATATGTAGCCCACTGAAGACGGTCGACTATTTTATATTTCTTATTGCTCTTTATACGTTCTTCCAATTCATCTTTGGAGAAATTCATATAAAGGGCACATCTGTTCCGCAGCTCATCTCTCTTAAGAGGTGTGCCGTCCTTGAGGAGAAAGAGGACCGGATACATGAATGCTTCAAAGCTTGGTATCATAATGATTATTGGCTTATTGCGTTTTTATTATATTGCGAGGCAAACATTAAAAGTCTAGTAGAATTGTCTGTAACCTTTAAATATAATCCAAATGATTACTCTTATTCCAATTTACAAAATTATGAATTAATTATGACAAATGGGACGTTGACTTCACAAAACTTCACAAAATCTCATTTTACCCTTCATAAAAATGTTCATGACCAGTTCAAATGGGCTCATAACACAATGAGAATCCGCCATGTATACATCGATTAGTATTAACACCCTCCTGTCTCTTGGTGCTTTGAGTAATTATAGATAGAATCAATAAATTGGAGATCCGCTGGTTCAGAGGAACGAAGTGGATAACGTTCGACCGGGGCGCGTTCATCTTTGCCGTAGCCGATGCCTGCACAATATGCGAAGGCTTCAGCCTCTGTGTCGAATGTTTCCGGTTCGTTGAAGTAAATGGTATCATCGGAGTCGAGGTATTCTTTGAAACCTTCGATGTCGCCGTTCTGAGCGAAGTCGATAAGAATGGGGTCTGTGAGGACGTAAACTTTGATTGACATATCGGTTTGTATTTAAGGTGTTATATATTTAATGGCGGCATGGAGTCGATGGCTGCTTGTTTGAGGGAATCGACGGCGCGGGTGTATTTCTCGGTGTGGGAGAGGCCGCTATGACCGAGGATACTGGCTACAGTCTTGATGTTGGCTCCGTTGCTCAAGAGGTTCGTTCCGCAGCTATGACGGGCGCAGTGCCAGGTGATGTGTTTCTGGATGCCGGCGCGAGCCACCCAGTGGCGCAAGGCTTTCAGGCACATGGTATGCGACGGCAATGGGAAGATGATTTGATTTCGGTTGCCATCCTTGGGTTGACCGATAAGGTGCAGAAGTCCGTCATTGAGGGGAATGACTACTCCGCTGGCTGCGCTATGGGCTTTGGTCTTGCTTTGCTCAAACTTCAGCAATTTGTTTGAATAATCGACATTGGCATAGGTGAGAGCTTTTACATCACACCAACTAAGACCACAACAAAGGCCGCGATTGAATCGCGGCCTTTGTAGGTTCCGAAGTATTAGCATCGTATTGTGATACTATACTAATTATACTTTTATCCGGTAATTTACCGGTATTGGGCGCTTAGTCGTTCGATTATTTTATCCAGCTCGTTGAAGAGTTCATCTCGCTGAATGTTGATGACTTCCGAGGTCTCTCTGATTTTCAGCTCGATCTCGTCCTTCTCAATAAGTTTCGGACTTACAACCAGCCTTATAGGCATACCGAACAAGTCGGCATCGGCGAATTTGACACCTGCGCTCATGTTGCGGTCGTCTATAAGCGTATCGATGCCTTTTTTGACGAGTCCGTCATAGATTTCAAACGCTGTCTCTCTTACGCTTTCGTTGTCCATGCGGATAGGACAGATATGAACTGTCCAAGGAGCTACCGAAACAGGAAGAATCATTCCGTTTTCATCATGACTGTTCTGAATTATCGATGCAATCGCTCTGCCTACCCCGATTCCGTAACACCCCATAATGGGATTGATAGATTCGCCGGCTTCGTTAATGACAGTCATCCCCATTGATTTGGTGTATTTCGTCCCGAGCTGGAAAATGTTGCCGATTTCTATTCCCCGTTGGATAGTCAGCGGACTACCGCATTTCGGGCATTTATGACCGGCTTTCACTTTAGCCACATCATGGAATGTATCGACCGCTATGTCTCTGCCTACATTGAAATGGACACGATGATACTCGGCTTTATTTGCTCCGACCACCATACCAGTGCGTTCCTCGATGCTACGGTCATATATTATGGTCTTGACAGGGAGGTCTGCCGATGGCCCTATGTTACCGAAATTCAATTGCGGGTGAGAACGGGAGTCCAAGGGCACCACCTCACGCTGCACGACTTTGCTGAGTTTGGTCTCGTTCACTTCCAGATCGCCACGTATGAACACCAATATTGGTTCATCGGTAGCTTTGTCGGCATAAGCCACGGCCTTGATTATATCGGTATCCTTGACACCGAGATGCTTCGACACTTCATCTATCGTTTTGAATTCCGCAGTGTATACTTCCTCACACTCTTGAGTGGAATTACTCTCGCCCACGCTATCAAGCCGACATTCCGCCACTTCTTCGTTGGCCCGGTAATCACAATTGCTGCAAATCACCAGTTCATCCTCTCCATCAGGAGTTACAGCCATAAACTCATGAGCTATTTTACCGCCCATCATTCCGCTATCCGATTTGACGGAAATAAAATTCTTCATACCTATCCGGCGGAAAATATTGTTATATGCCTCGAACTGGAGTTGATAATACCGTTCCAGATCCTCATTGGTCATATGAAAGGAATAGGCATCCTTCATAGTGAACTCCCGGACACGGATCAATCCGCCGCGAGATCTGGGTTCATCCCTGAACTTGGTCTGAATCTGGTAAATCATGAACGGGAATTTCTGATAGCTTGTTACCGTGTTCATAGCAAAATGAACAGCAGCCTCTTCATGGGTCATGCCAAGAACCATATCATGCTTTGCCCTATCCTTGAAGCGTGCCATTTCAGCACCTATGCTGTAATACCGTCCTGACATTTCCCATATTTCCTTTGGCATCACCACCGGAAATTTCACTTCTTGCCCATCAAGCTTGTCCATTTCCTCGCGGATTATTTTCTCAATCTTCGATGCCATTCTCTGGGCCGGCATCCCGAGTGTATATATTCCGTTGGAAACTCTTTTGATAAAACCGGCGCGCAGCAGCAGAATATGACTTACAACCACAGCATCGGAGGGTATATTTTTGGAAGTCTCAAATACAAGATTACTGAGTTTCATATCATGAAGTTGTTAAACGGCTGCAAATATACGAAATAATGTCGGATCACAGGAGTGTCTTCCATGCAAAAACCCTATGACACGATGAAACCCTACATAGCCATCACGGACGCGGCAAAGGCGAATGCCATGGACCTTTTCAACAAGCTTTGACCCATGCGCACAGAATGCGAACAGAAATGCGAACAGTTCTCATGGTGCTAATATGTGCAAAATGGTGCACGGAGGTGCATATAAGTGCTATGCTCACGACCGTCAATTCTCGTTCTAACGGCGTGATATTCAAGCCAAGATGCTGAAATACAAAGAGAGAGCCGCTTCCACTGCGGCTCTCTCCCACGATTCCACTATAAACTATATCTAACTAAACTTAAAACCGCATTCAACTTTTCTCACGAAACTCTGAACACTTTTTCTCTTATTGCTTGTCTCTTTACAGTCGGCCTTCATCTCATACAAGGTGCATCGCGCTTGTGTGCAAAGCGATTGACCCTGTTTTCAAGGTTTCTTGCCGATCCTGTTTCATATCTCTCTATAATTGACTATCTTTGTTTCCAATCCGTCCGTCAACTGCCAGACTCCATTTTGAAGCTGTCAAAAACGAGATCCGGTTTTGAATCATCTTTTCCGACGTTTTCACAGCGGGATGTTCCCGACAGTCTGCGGAGATTGGCGACTCCGAAAGTCAAACATATAGTCTATCCGGAACCTTGATGCTTTTGCATTTTGTATAATTGAAACGCATTCAATAAGTGATAGGTTGACCGCCGGAGCGCATTTTATACTAACTTAACACATAAGCAGGTGTTCAAATTAAACCGATAATATAATTTGACCACCTACCTAAGTAAAGCGCGATCAGAAATACTGATTACCTATATTTATTTTACAATATGCCTGCAAAATCTCTAAAGATAGCTGTCGCATGTAGCCTTATCTCTTTATTGTCAACATCTGTAGACGCATATGCCTGCACATCAGGGCTCTTCGGTGCCTCGGTAACACGAGATGGGCGCCCTTTGCTGTGGAAGCACCGCGACACATCGGCGGTAGACAATAAAGTCGAATATATACCGGCCGAAGATGGAACATTCGCATATGTAGGCCTGTTCAACGCGGCCGACCGCGATTGCGCCGAGGCATGGGCCGGATTCAATACCGCAGGGCTCGCCATAATGAACACCGCATCATACAACATAAAGGATGACGACGTACCGGAAAAGGAGATGGATCGCGAAGGCATCATAATGACAATGGCCCTGCGCCATTGCGCCAACATCGAAGACTTTGCCCGTCTGCTCGACACGCTCCCGCGCCCTCTCGGCGTGGAAGCCAATTTCGGTGTCTTCGATGCCTCGGGAAACGGTGCCTTTTTTGAAACGAACAATCACTCTTATGTGCGCCATAACCTCGCCGACCAGCCTGCCGCCGCCATAATACGCACAAATTACAGCCACTCAGGCCGTCCGGCCGAAGGATTCGGCTATATCCGCGAGGCCAACGCCCTGCATCTGCTCGCACCGGTAATAGAAGACCGTAAAGTTTCGCCCGAGTTTCTCACCGAGACGGTATCCCGCTCGTTCTACCACGACATGTTCGGATACGACATGTTGCAGAACTCTTCATGCCGTTGGGCGATAGATCAGGATTTCATTCCGCGCTACAAGTCTTCGGCTGTAGTGGTCATAGAGGGCTTGCCTGAGGACTCCGATCTTTCCAATCCTGGGCAGGGATATGTGATGTGGACAGGCCTCGGATATCCCCCATGCTCGGAAATATACCCGGTTGAATGCCGTCCCGATGGGGTTGACAACCGTTTGAGGGGACTCGGGCCCGACGGACACGCTGAACTCAGCGACCGTGCCAAACAACGACGCGACGAAGTTTTTCCACGCCGCCATGACAATGGCGACAGGTATATAGATCTGCGGGCACTTTACAACGCGGAGGGTACAGGCTATATTCAGACGCTTGTGCCACAGAATCTGGAATCGTATGCGACCTATCGGCGAAACCACCGCAACAAACGTTGAAGTCATTGCCCCGATGCGCGTGGGCACCGCAAAATGGATGATCTTCATGCTCTCCCGTACGCCAAAGGCACTCGCCACCGTAGGGGGCATCACAATAGCTGCGGTAGTCGGACTTGCAGCGGGTCTGGTGTTAGATATGAGATGGGCCATCGTGGGTATTATGATCCTTCTGCTGGTGCTGCCTATGATAGCAGCCATGCTCTTCTTCATCTACGGACTGAATGATGTGAACTGCCTCAACCTTACATACCATCATATCAGGAAAGGCCCGGAAGGAATCATTATAAGAATAATGGTGCCGGAAAGTCCGGTTTCAAATATAAAGGAAGAAGGGGAAAGGGAAGAGGATAACAAAGTTAAAACCGGGAGCGGGAACGACAAGGAGATATATTGGACAACGAAACGCACCGTGCTTATCGACTCGTCGCGCATAACAGAGTCTATCGCCGACAAAGGGGGCGAGTGGTTGAAAGTAACAGATGGAGACGACGAACAATGGCTTTTCGTTCCCGACTATTCAGAATATGAGACTCATAAAAGATAAAAAGAAAGATTACTGTTTCATGATGGAGATGGAAGTGCGCGACTATGAGCTCGACTGTGAGCAGATAGTCAACAATGCCAACTATCTGCATTACATGGAGCACACACGTCATAAGTTCTGCTGCGACGCCGGACTGTCATTTATTGAGATGCACAACCGAGGCATAGATGCCGTCGTGCGCAAAATCGAGATAGAATACCACACGCCCTTGCGTGGCACCGAACAATTTATATCGGCTCTCAACATGGAGAGGCGCGGAGCCCGTTTTGTATTCAATCAAGACATATTCAGGCCCAACGGCGATATGATTGCTTCGGGTGTGGTTACCATAGCGGTACTTAAAGATGGCAAGATTTCGCGGGGCGATGAACTCGCCGCCATTTTCGCTCCATACCTGACCAAATGACGCCATGACACAGAACGATGAGAGGGCTCTGACAACAAGCCGAATGGCTCTCGGTTTTCTTAAAAGGCTCCCGCGCGAGGCACTCGACCGTCTGCGCGAATGTGAAGAAGACACCATACGGCTTGTCTCCGAACCGCAGGCTTTGAACCGTGCGCTCGCGGCAACAGGATGTCGCGCGGTCTCAGACACGGAAATAAACAGCGCATTGCGCATCGCCTTATCGGAATACGAAAGAGCTTCGCGTCATGCCATCGACATTCTTACTCCCTGGGATAGGAATTATCCCCGACGGCTGCTTGAGACCCCCGACTATCCTACGGTATTGTTCCGCTACGGAGACTGCGACCTTAACGACGGCTCATTTCTTTCAATAGTCGGCACACGCCGCTGCACCGCATATGGCGATACGTTTGTGCGTCGTACAGTAAAGGAATTGTCGCCGATGGTTCCACGGCTTACGATAATCAGCGGACTGGCTTTCGGCATAGATGCCGCAGCGCACGCTTCGGCCCTTGAGGCGGGGACTCCCACGGTAGGTGTGCTCGCCCATGGATTCGGCACAATATATCCGGCTCAGCATCGTGACTTGGCACGCGCAATACGCGAGCATGGGGGCTGCCTGCTCACAGAATATATTTGGGGCGAACGTCCCTACAGACCAAGGTTTCTGGAACGCAACCGCATAGTGGCCGGCCTTGGCGACGCCGTGCTGGTAGCGGAAAGTGCGGTAAAAGGAGGCGCAATGTCGACAGCCAACATCGCCTTCTCCATCAACCGTACGCTCATGGCCGTGCCTGGACGTATATCTGACGAGGAAAGCGGAGGGTGCAATCTTCTCATAGCCCAGCAAAAAGCGCAATTGGTAACATCGCCCGCTGACGTAGCCCACCATATTGGTCTCGACCTTGCGCCGGCCCACCAACTTCCGGTATTGCCGCTGTTGTTTCCCGAACCGGAAGGAGAAGAAAAAAAGATATATGAAATAATCTCCATGTCCCGCGAACCTATGCAGCTCGATGACCTTTGCACACGTCTACATATGCCGGTAGCCAGACTGTCGGCTCTATTGGGAGAGATGGAATTCGACGGACTTGTAACGCGCCTTCCTGGAAACCGTTATGTAACTTATTGACTCCACGCAATGAAAAGGAACATCATTTTTATCATACTGACTATTGCGGTTGTATTCCCGTTCCGGCTCTCCGCCCAGCGCGAACTTCCACTCCCGGCCATTCCTGACTCGCTTGAAACGCGACAGCAGAAAATGACCTACCTTATGACGCATTTCTGGGATGCGATGGACTGGAACGATCCTGCACTTGAACGCGACTCGCTATTCCTTGAACAGAATCTGTCAAACTTTTTCTCCGTAATGGCAGTGGCGGATTCGATATCATCGTCCGAAGGAGTCAGACTTTTACTGAAGCATAGCCACAAACGGCCCGGATGCGCCGAACAGATTGCTGAGTTGGCCGAGACGTACCTCTACAATCCGGCCTCACCATATCTCAATGCCGAATCTTACCTTGCGTTTGCCGACTGCCTGCGCAACGATTCTCTCGTAGATGAAAGCGTACGCTCGCGAGCCGATTTCTCCTACGGACAAATCATGAAAAACCGTAAAGGACATACGGCCACCGACTTCCGCTTCGTAGACAGAAATGGAAACGAACGTCTGTTGTCAGATATACGGGAAACCGGTACGCGCTGTGTGCTGTTCTTCTACGACACAGATTGCCGAGACTGTCACGAAACAGCAAAACGTATGGCTATGGACGGCACCATAACGCGCCTTGTGGCTACAGGAGAGCTGCAGATTATAGCAATCGACGCATACGGAGCCGATCCTATACATTGGCAATCGGATGCTGACACATGGCCGAGGGAATGGATCATAGGGCGCTCTCCTGAAGGAGAAATAGATGCCGATGAAATATATGTGCTCCGCATCTCCCCCACCATATACCTACTGTCTCCAGACAACCGAGTGATAGCCAAAGAGCTGACTTTCGACCGGCTGCTGGAGACAGTAAAATCGGATGCGGAGAGATAGGATAAGTTTTCAGAAACGTTCCAGAACGGTTTCCACAAGTTTGCGGACACTTGGCTTATAATCGACATTGGCTTTGGTCTCGCGTCGTTCGGCGATAATACAGCATACCGTCATCGCCTTATGGCCGAGCAGTTTCGCCATGCCTTGCAGGCAAGCCGATTCCATCTCGAAGTTAGTTATCGGCAGACCCTTGTAACGGAAACTTTCTATCTTTGCATTCAGATCCGGATCGGCGAGTTTAAGCCTCACCATACGCCCCTGTGGAGCGTAGAATCCGACAGCCGCTATAGTGAAACCACGGCGCATGTCATCGCGTCCTATGCGTTCCACCAATTCAATGTCAGCATCTACAGTGTAAGGAGCGGCCCATGTTTTATTCCATCTCGTATGCTCGCAGAACTCGCGTTCGAATTCCAGATCACAAACCTTATCGCGGTCTGCATAGAAATTGAGAATGCCATCGAAACCGGTACCTTTGGCAGCAATCACGAAATCTCCCATATGCAGGTCTTCCTGCAATGAGCCGCTTGTTCCTATGCGCACCATGTTAAGAGTGCGATGTACCGCTTTCACCTTCCTTGTATTGAAATCCACATTGGCAAGAGCATCGAGTTCGGTAACAACGATCTCTATGTTATCGGGACCTATACCGTGAGATATACACATAATTTTCTTGCCTCTGTAGGTACCGCCTATGGCATGGAACTCACGCGACTGCACGTCATAATCCTTTTCATCGAAATATGAAGCAACCATATCTACGCGACCGGGATCTCCTACCAATATGATATTATCGTATACCTGTTCGGGGCGCAGATGAATGTGGAAAGCAGAGCCATCCTGATTTATTATCAGCTCTGATGCGGGAATGATTCTTTCGTTATCTTTCATGGTCATAAATTCTGATTATGTTCCGCACGTATCGTTACGGCAAAACAAGTTGCTTCTCCCCTGCCCCTCTGTAAAAGTAGAACCGCAAACATGATGTTAAAGTTTCAAATCTGTCTGCGCAATTGCGAATATACGAATTAATAACCATATTTTTTGTATTTTTGCGCAATATTATTGAGATAAGAAAAATGTTTAAGTTCGCTGGTAAAAAAGAAATCGGACAATCCGAAACCGTCGTAACGGCGCAATCCGATAACCAAAAGGATGGCAATGGAAAGACTCCGGCCTCGATGGTGAAGCAATGCAGTATTATTTTCGGGTGTCTTGCAGCGGGAGAGTTTCTGGCCTGGGGGCTGTCTATGCCTGTACCGGGTTCGATTCTCGGTCTTGTGATTCTCGCCACGCTGCTTCAGATGGGCGCTGTGAAGGTCTCGTCGGTAAAAGGGATATCAGACTTCCTGATATCCAACATGGGATTTTTCTTCGTGCCGCCGGGAGTCGCCCTTATGCTTTATTTCGACATCATAGCCGCCGAATGGCTGCCTATAACCGTCGCTACGGTCGGCAGCACTATAATTGTGCTGGTTGTTACGGGATATGTGCATCAATACACCCATCGCCGACACCACAGCCATAACAACCATAACAGCAATAATGGCAATTGACTATTGACAATTGATTATATGGAACTTACCTCAATCTACATAGCTGTAACCTTCATAGTTTTCTACGGAGCAAAGAAACTGCAAACTTGGAGTGGCAAAGTTTGGGTAAACCCGATTCTTATAACCATACTGGTAATAATCGGAATTCTGAAACTTACAGGCCATACCTACGAAGAGTATTCCCGAAGCGGACGCATGATAGAATTCTGGCTAAAACCAGCCATAGTGGCTTTGGGTGTACCGCTATATTCTCAGCTCAAAGCCATACGCCGACAGTGGATTCCCGTGTTGATGTCGCAAGTGGCAGGTTGCGTTGCCGGCATATTGTCGGCGGTATTGCTTGCAAAAGCATGCGGGGCATCGCGCGACGTTATAATCTCGCTGGCACCGAAATCGGTAAGCACTCCAATAGCAGTGGAAATTTCCTCGAAACTTGGAGGCATACCTTCGCTTACAGCGGCTATTGTGGTTCTTGTAGGACTGTTAGGAGCGATTCTCGGTCTCAGAGTGCTTGAACTTGGCCATATCGGCAGCCCGGTAGCCCGTTCGCTGAGCATGGGAACGGCCGCGCATGTGATGGGCACGAACCGTGTATCCGAATTGGGCGACAAATATGGGGCATACGCTACCGTAGGATTAATCCTGAACGGCATTCTGACGGCCATTCTCGCAGGGCCTTTGCTGCGGCTTGTCGGAATTGTCGCGTAGTCGTTTCTGCATTCCTATGTATATGGCCGAGAAAAGGCCCAGAAGTACCAGTGCTCCGGCTTGGAAACTCCATACCACAAGCGAATAGGCAGCGCCCTCGTCTTGCGGTATGCCATATAAAGAAAGTGCGAACATAACGGCTATATTCCAAGGGCCCAGACCACCGCTTGAGGGAATGGCAATGGAACATGACCCGAACACAAACACAACCAGACCGGGTATCAATCCCCATGCAAGACCCGGAGCGGATACGAGCTGACGTGTGAACGGGAAAGCCTGGAAACATATATATGTCTCAAGGAAATAGCAAATCCATATACCGGCCGTAAGTACAAGGTACCATCCCATTCCCTTCATATGGAACATTACGGCAAAACCTTTCCAGATTCTCAGGAATCCGTTTTTTATCCGTGCGAACGGCGCGGAATTACGGAATACCCAGCAGACAACCACAATGGCAAAAAAGATAGCGGCCGCCCATATCCATAGTTCTTTGGATTTTAAAGCTATATCTATAGTCTGAGCTATACGGTAATGGTCAAGAAAACTGTCCATCGCCGGAGTCGCTACAAACAAAGCCAATATCACCAACAGTATCACCACAATAGCGTCTGAAGCCCTGTCGCCGAGATCGGTACCTACCACGGTCGTTATCTTAGCTCCTGTAAGTCGGGATATGTACAGGCATCTCCAGGCCTCGCCAAGATATGAGAATACCATATTAAGGGCATACGCCCCGAATATCGACACGCTTTCGGTCATCACAGATAGCCGGGGCACTCCGGCTCCACGCAACTGAATACCCCACCTTATGCCTCTTATGACATGGCTGATTATGAGCACCAGCACCATAAGGAGAATCCATCGGAACTCGACTCCCTCGCGAATAACCTCCTCTATACGGCTGAATTTCACCTTATGCAACAACCATACCACAAGTGCCGCCGATATCGCTATCGGCAGAATATAGTCAAAACATTTCTTTACTATTTTATTTACTCTGTCAGACATAGTCCAGTGGCAAAAGTAAGAGTGTGTTTTGATTATAACGCCACCGAAGCTGATTTGGTTAGATATGATAATCCGGGTAGGTTTATAAAGAATATAAACCCGGGTATTATTACAATACCTGCGGATCAAGATGCCGCGTACGCATCAAGGTATCGTCGGAAGGCTTAACCAACCATATAGGACATTTTACGGAAGCCGCGAATCTCATCAGAGGGAGGTCGTCCCAGTGGTCGGTTATGACGGCTCCGAGCGTGGAATCATTGGCTAAGAGCCATTCCTTTACCCTCCTGACCTTCTCCTCATTCCTGTTTTCTTCCCCACCGGTCGGTGTTGCCACACAACCGTCCATACCGGTCAGTTCACACATGGCATCAGCATAAACCTGTGGAGCGGCAGTAGCGAGAAGTACAAGTTTCCCCTCCTTCTTTTCACCGTTCACAAGGTCAAGCACGCTACGACGCACGTAACGTTTGGTTACGCTTTCGGCGAATATGCGGTATTCTTCAGTCTGAAGTTTCCGGGCTGACAGATGCAACAGATCCTGTTTGGCACGGCTATGGGATATCAGTCGCAACTTGCGTCTCAAGGTAATCCATATCACAGGCAACGTCATGGAGGGATGCCGCATAAGAAAAAGTGTGAAGTGATTGAAAGTATTGGTATTTACAAGCGTGCCGTCAAGGTCGCATACTATCGTCGTTTTCATAAGTAAGTATTCAAATTTAACCGATAATAAGTGTTTTGGAATCTTTTATGCTTTATACGATTTCTTTTTGACCGCTTACGGATTGTCGCTCAGTCGGATATGTCTATATTCTCTTTCCCTCCGCACCGTAATCGCCTCAAAAATAAACTCGCATAAAACATAAATTAAATTTGAACACTTACTTAGCCGGGTCAGATTTATTCGTTTACTCCCTGAAGTCCGCCGACCACGGGAATCTTATCAGAGTGCCGTCCTTCCAAAGAGCGATGTCAACAGCACACGAAGCCTCTTCACGGGTTACGGTAAGAACACAGCTTATTATTTTAAGGTCCGGAGCCGCCGCCTTAAGAGCTTCTTTTACTGTCAGCAGTGTCTCACCGCTGTCAGCCGCATCATCGACAAGGGCTATGACACTTCCGCGTCGCATTTCCGACAACCTGCCTACCAGTTCCGGATTAAGTTTCATGAAACAAGGCTGCAGAGGTTTGCACCCATGCAGTTTCCATTTCAAATGATAGATTTTGGACTCTGCTATTCGAAGCGTATCGGCTAAAAATATCGGCAATCGGGACAATAAGCCTCGTCCCAATCCATTTTTGGCTCCCGTGCCTCTACGCTGCCGGCGGACTATCTCTATCGGCTCGAACGGCAGGGCAAACCTACGGGCCACGAACTCACCGCCGGTTGCAATCCCCACGATAAGGTCGGGGGAGCCGTAGGCCGCATCGAATTTACGCCGTAATTCGCTGCAACTCTCGATGAACATTCCCGTATCAAGCGTCAATACCCGCATAGCTCTACAAAATTCTTTTGTCGATTACAAATATAAGAATTTTTATAAGTAAGTGTTCAAAACATTTTATCGGAATTAAGAGCCTGTTTAATAAAAAATGTCAACACTCGGGTGGACGATTTTTGAGCTAATTCGTTTTATATCTGAGGGAGCATAGCGGGCTATGAGACCGAAGAGATAAAGCGAAGTAGCCAAAAAGCGGCCATGGAAAGGTAACTTATTTTCTATCGGGAGGCATACCGGTTAAACAATTTGAAATGATCTGAAAAGAATATTAGCTTCAGTCCCGCATCTTTGAGCGCTTTTCTCCCTTTGGCTCAATCGCATAGCCCGCTATGCTCAATCGCTCAAAGAAAGAAAATCATCTCAAAGCTGCGGCCCGAGTGTTGACATTTTTTATTAAACAGGCTCTTAGTATTATCAACCAATGCTGTCCATCGCACGTTATAATTAAGTATCTACTCACTTCCATGCGCCTATGTCTAACTTTTTCAATAGACTTCTCAAAAAGGTTGTCGGCTATTTCACCCTTACGCCATATCTGATTCCGCAACCGGAAGCGGAAGCCGCTATCCGCGAGGGAGTCTCGTTTCGCGGCACCAACAGCTTTATTCTTATATTGGCTATACTTATAGCCTCGCTGGGACTCAATACCAATTCTACGGCCGTCATCATCGGAGCTATGCTTATATCGCCGCTGATGGGTCCTATAATCGGAATCGGTCTGGGTGTAGGCATCTACGATTTTGGCCTCATCAAGCGAGGATTGCGCAACCTTAGTGTGGCCGCGCTGATCAGTATACTTGCCTCCGCGGTCTATTTCCTTATTTCTCCCGTCAGCGAGGGACACAGCGAACTGCTCGCCCGGACTTCTCCTACAATCTATGATGTACTGATAGGATTTGTAGGCGGAGGCGCCGGAATCATCGGCATCGGAAGCCGCAGTAAGGGAAACGTCATACCCGGCGTAGCCATAGCCACGGCACTCATGCCTCCCCTATGCACCGCCGGCTACGGTCTGGCCACCTGGCAGATGAATTATTTTATCGGCGCGACCTACTTGTTCATAATCAATTCCATCTATATTGCGCTGGCCACATTTATCGGTGTCAAGATAATGGGATACAACCCGGTTGCTTTCGTCAACGCCAAACGTGGGAAAAAGGTGCGCCGCACGGTCTATCTGCTATCTATTCTGACTATGCTCCCCAGCATATACCTTACTTATACTATGCTGCGGCAGACCAAATTCGAGATGCAGGCATCGGAATTCGTAAACGCCGAATTCAATTTTCCAGGGACACAGGTATTAAGTTACAAGGCCTATATCGCTGACCGGGAGCGACATCTCAACGTCACTCTCATAGGGAAGGTACTTCCACAGGATTCGTTACAGATGGCAATGTCGTCGCAACTTGGCGCCTACGGTTTAAAGGGGACTGCTCTGAACATTATTCAGGGGTATTCACAGCCTACCGCTCCGGATTTGGAGACCGGAATATCTTCGGTCAAGGATATCTATCAGCTTGCGCAGGCTTCGCTGACACGCCAACAGGAAACCATCGACTCGTTGAGGTCTGTGCTGGCGTTCAGGTCGGACGCAGACTCGGTAAGCGTGAGGATAGCCCCCGAAATCAAGGTGCTTTTCCCGCAAATACGCGGAATAGCCATCTCGCGTTGCGTGTTTGCCAATGTCTCCGACAACCGGCTTGATACAGTGAATGTAGCTTTGCTCGAAGTGATCCGGCCTCTGCCGCAAGCCTCGAAGACGAAACTAACCCGATATCTCGAAGCACGCCTAAGTCTCAAACATATAGACCTGATCGAGAATCCTCCTCACACCGCATCAAAATGATTCTTCTGTCATTACAAGAGAGTCGTGTTATAATAAGCGCGGTTAGTATTTGTGCTTTTTACCGTCACTCGTACCGCCGAATGAGGAGGGGTGCCATCTCCGAAGGCACCCGGGATGCGTACCCGGCAGGACCAATGAGATATTCAAAAATGCGCTTATACTATCTGCGCTTACTATAAACAATTACTTAACAAAAGAAACCCTGCGAATCGCTTCGCAGGGTTTCTTCTGAATTTCAGTTATACAATACTTGAATCTCAACTTTAATACATTCAATACTTCCGGTTATAGATGCAATCTTCAATATTCTGATATAAGTACCTGAATTCCGGTTGAATTTCATCAGTCGTCATACCTCTTGAAATTACCGTTCTTGTCAAATTTCATCTCGACACCATTCGATAACTCCACGGTATATCCGTTACGATCCTTGTCGATACCTACGATACGTGCTCCCGACTGGGCCTTCGAAACATATTTCCGCACTCCGGCAGGGATAAAATTAACAGGCACCGACTTGTCGATATTGGTCTCGACATCTTTCCAGTTTCCTTTCGAGTCGAAAGTAATTTCAGTGCCATCTTTCAATACAACTTCATATTCCGATACCCGACCAAAATCCTTATCGATTTTTACCAAGGAGACACCAGACTTGAAATTATTCTTTATAACGGTTTTCGCGGCTTCAGGAAGCACCGAGGAGTCGTGCGCATATTCATCTCTTGCCGCCATTGGCAATGCCATCATAAGAGCAAGAGTAAAAAAAGCAATAAGTTTTTTCATAACTACACAGTTTATTTTATAAGAAGAACACCAGACATCCATCCGGTGTTCTAATTTGAATATTAAATTTTGTTATATTTGTAGTATTCGGTTTAACAAATCATACGGGCCAAAGCACGCGCCACCGGCGATTCTGAGTCTAACCGGTCAAGCAATTCCGATGCATATGGAAGATGCCTTAAAAGCCGGAATACGAGAATATCGGCCTCTTCCTGAGATTGCACATCTGCCGCCATATGCAATGCCTCTTCCATCATCACACTTTCAGGATTCAGAAGATAACAGGCCAGCAACCGAGACTCACGCACACTACGGTCATTCCAAAGAATACGCCCGAGACTATCTTTCTCAGCCGCAGGCATATCCGATATTTCACGAGCCAACGCTGCAATCTGAGGAATCTGTAACCCGAATATCATCTTGCACGGCACACCACCGCGACGCAAGACATCGGCCGTAAGCCCGTCGCGATAAGTGAAGAAATATTTCTTTATATCCTGCAGTGTCATTATCACATCCTATTACAGAGTAGAGAAATCGCGGCTGAGACGAAGCATCTGTTCCGGATAACCCTCGGTGTAATCGAGACGGATGTCGATAATCTCGCCTTTGTCATCAAGTACAGGCACCAACACCGGGTTAACAAATCCTCGATAAGGGGGAATATCGAGTTTGGAATAACGATCAAGAACCTCCTTATGCAGCTTCGGATCAATCTTGACAGCATATTTCTCAACCATCTTACGTCCGGCCTCATAGTCGCCCTCGGATTTGATACGCTGTATCTCGGCAAGCAGCTGACCCAGCAGAGTGCGCATCTTCTTATAGTCGTTTATCTTGACATAAGTCTTACCACCTTTCTTGATCAGTTCCACAACTTT
Source organism: uncultured bacterium (assembly GCA_905214715.1). Classification (GTDB taxonomy): domain Bacteria; phylum Bacteroidota; class Bacteroidia; order Bacteroidales; family Muribaculaceae; genus Lepagella. Next base: position 30,714 of record CAJMMT010000002.1, read on the forward strand.
GTCTTTCTTGCCTTTCTCCAGCACCCATGCGGCTATAAGCTGACGGTTGCGCATATGCGCCTCCTCCACATCCTTACCGAGTTCTATACGGTTGAGCTGGGTCATAAGACCGTTCATCATATATTTATAATACTCGGCCTTATAAGCCTCGGGATTATCGAGAATTCCAAGTTCGATAAGTTTCGGGTCGGCCAGATAATAAAGCGCGAACAAGTCGGCGCGAGCCTCTTCGAGAGTGGAACCATGCTCTTTCAAAGCATCCTGATCTACACCCGGAAGCAGTTTGCCGGAACCATGACCAAGGCATTCATGCAGGTCGGTATGAAGCATATCAGTAATATACAGATATTTGTCAAGATGGTCAGAGGTTTTCTTGTCTATTACGAACTCCTCGTTGAATCCGTTGCCGATAGAAGCCATGGCATAAGCCTCGGTTATGTTCTCCAACGTTACTGACTTAGAACCATGCTGGGCTCTGATCCAGTTGGCATTGGGGAGGTTGATTCCGATTGCGCAGGCAGGATATGCGTCGCCGGCAAGCTGCACGGCGTTGATAACCTTTGCGGAAACTCCTTTTACCGCATCCTTGCGGAAACGGTCGTCGATCGGAGAGTTGTTCTCAAACCACTGCGCGTTGGCAGAAATGGTCTCGGTACGTTCCGACGACTCCCTGTTCTTGAAATTCACATAAGACTCATAAGAACCCGTCATACCTAACGGGTCGCCGTAAGATTCGATGAAACCGTTCACGAAATCCACATCACTCTTTGTATCTTCGGCCCAAAGTATGGAATATTCGTCGAATAGTTTCAGGTCGCCTGTGATATAGAAATCTATCAGCGAAGTTATGATAGCCTTCTGAGCATCGTTCTCCGCCACACCTTTGGCCATATCGAGCCAGTAGATGATCCGGGCGATAGCCGGGCCGTAAAGGCCGTTAAGCTTATATACCTGCTCCACTACCTTGCCGTCCTCCTTAGCCATTCTGGAGTTGAGACCATATGATATGGGCGTAGGATCAGAGAGATCTTTCTTGGCGTTGAAGTATGCCTCGACTTCGCTCTGCGACACGTTGCCGTCGTAAAGGTTTGTCGACGAACCGAGCACCACATCGCCGGAACTGTCTTGCGACACTTTCTTTGGCATGAAAGTAGGATCGAAAATCAGCTTCAGAAGAGTTTCTTCATTTCCGGCGCATCCTATCTTCTCGCGACATTTCTGGCATACACCGGCGAGTTGCTGTTCAAACCACTGACGGGAGAAACCGGGTTCGAACTTATCGTTGGAATAGTGATGGTGGGGACCATTGCCAAACCACACTCTCTTCATATAAGTCTCGAAAGCCTTGAATTCCGGGTCTTCCCGATTGCCTTTATATCCGGTATAGACCTTCTCGAGAAGGCGACGCAACTGCAGGTTATAACGACCGTTCTGATCCCAGATAATGTCGCGGCCTGACTGAGCCGCCTGACTTAGATAATAGATCATTTTCTTCTGGTTCAGGGAAAGGTCCTTGAATCCGGGTACTTCGTAGCGTAATACCTCGATATCGGCGAAACGGTCTACATGATAGTCGAAGTTCTTGTCTTCGGCTGCCCGGAGGGGTGCGGCGGTCAATATTCCGGTCGCGATCCCTGTGCAAATCATAGTCTTCAGGTTCATATTGTTTCAGGTTAGTTCTGTTTCTGATTAATTCTGTTTCTGTCTGCAATTTAATCTACCTGCAGCACAAGTCCTTTAAGATATTCCCCCTCGGGATGGGAAATATCTATAGGATGGTCTGCCGGCTGGGTAAGCTGATGAAGTATGCGTACCTTGCGGCCTGACTGCGCCGCCGCTGTAAACACAGCCAGACGGAACTGTTCGCGGGTAACTACCTGCGAGCAACTGAAAGTAAACAGCAGGCCGCCCGGTTTTATCTTTTCGAACGCCTTGGCATTCAGACGGCGGTACCCGAGCAACCCGTTTTTCAGCGCGCTGCGATGCTTGGCGAATGCCGGAGGATCGAGCACTATAAGATCGTACGTGTCAGGCTCCATATCGGCCAGGAACTTGAAAGCGTCCTCGGCATATGTGTGATGTCGGGTATCGCCGGGGAAATTAAGTTCCATGTTGGCATCGGTCAGAGCGGCAGCCTTGGCCGAAGAATCGACGGAATCAACGCTATCGGCCGCCCCGCGCATAGCGTATACCGAAAAACCGCCAGTATAGCAAAACATGTTCAACACCTTGCGGCCACGGGCATATTTTTCAAGAAGCATACGATTCTCTCGCTGGTCTACAAAAAAACCTGTTTTCTGACCGCGCAACCAGTCTATATTGAACTGAAGTCCGTTCTCGAGAGCGATGTTCCCATCATAGGAACCTATCAGGTATTCATTCTCAGGGTCCAGTTGCGCCTTATATGGAAGAGTTGTCTCCGATTTGTAATATACATTACGTATTCGTGCCTCGGGAATGCGCGTCAAGGCCTCGGCCACTTTATGGCGAGCGAAATGCATACCAGGGGAATGGGCCTGCATAACGGCCGTATGACCATAAACATCGACTACAAGTCCCGGCAGGAAATCACCTTCGCCATGCACCAGACGGAAGCAATTGTTATCTTCCCGTATCAGGCCGAGAGTACGGCGCAGCCGGAAAGCGTTTTCAAGACGGCGGTAATAGAAATCTGCCGGCATACTGTCTGTGCCGAACTCCAATATCCTGACGGCTATTGAACCTATCTGGAAATGACCGGTTCCCAAGATAGTTCCGTCATGACCTTCCACAACACATAGGTCGCCCTCTTCGATGCCTTCCGGCATTCGTGCTATGGCACCTGAAAAAACCCAGGGGTGATGACGCAATATCGACTCTTCCTTCCCCTTCTTCAATATTATATGCTTCATTTTGTCAATCCTTAGTGCCGCCTTTTACTTCATAAAGAATCTCACTATATCCATGCCGTTGGCGTAAAGCAACAACAGTATCAAGAGTATCATGCCTGTCATCTGGGCATATTCCATGAATTTCTCGCTCGGTTTTCGGCGCGTTATCACTTCATATAGAAGGAACAGTATATGTCCGCCATCCAGTGCCGGTATAGGCAATATATTCATGAATGCCAACGCTACCGAAAGGAAAGCGGCGATGTTCCAGAATGCTGTCCAATCCCATTTTTCAGGGAATATGGCTCCTATAGAGCCGAAACCGCCTATACTCTTTGCACCTTCTTTGGTAAAGACCATCTTCATGGAAGAGGCATAGGTAGACAGTCGTTCGGTACCCATCTGCACTCCCCGGGGTATGGCGGCAAACAGAGAATAATGTTTCTCATCGGCCTTGAAGAATTTGGACGGGTCTATTTCAAGACCTACACCCATCTTGGCGTTCTCGCTCAATGGCACTTTAAGCGTAAGCGTATCTGTGCCGGCTCGCCCCTTTCTCGCTACCGTCACCGCCACCTCTTTGGAGGCCTTCGACGGTAAAATGGCAAAGAACCGGTCGAGACTCTCGGCCGCCACTGAATCTATTGCCAGCACACGGTCGCCTTCTTTCATGCCGCCTTTATGTGCTCCCTGCCCCGGTGCCACCTGTGTTATCAACGTGGGTATGCGGTAAGTCATCAGCATTATGGAAGCGGTGTCGCTTTTGGCTTCCTCATCCAGTCGGAAAAGGAAATCATCAGGCATACGCAATGCCACGGTATCACCCTCTCTAAGTACTTTCACCTCCTTTGCCTGAGCTATCCGCGTAAAAGCTTCACCGGGCTGGTAAAGTTTCACACCGTCGGCCTCAAGAGGAATGTCGCCGTTGCGGAATCCAGCCTTCCGGGCCTCTCCGGAATATACCATACCCATCTTTGCCTCGGATACAGGCACGTATTTCTCACCCGTGGCATAGACTATACCGGCATATATAAGTATGGCAAGCAAAAAGTTGAACAGCACACCGGCCACCATGATAAGCAGTCTCTGCCATGCCGGCTTGACACGGAACTCATCGGGACGCGCCGGCTGTTTCATCTGCTCGGTGTCCATCGATTCATCTATCATGCCCGATATCTTGCAATAACCGCCAAGAGGAATCCAACCGATGCCATATTCCGTATCACCCCAGAATTTGCTCCTGGGCTTACCTCCGCTCAGTTCTTTTTGTTTGCCGAGGCCACCTATATATTTCTTGGGTTTCCACTTGAACAGTTCCGTCCAAGGGTCAAAGAATATATAAAATTTCTCGACCTTCACGCCAAAAAGACGCGCGAAAAGGAAATGGCCGAATTCATGAATTATAATCAGTATTGCAAGCGCCAGTATAAGCTGGGCCGCTTTTATCAGGAAGACTGTCATCTTATTTTGTCAAATGTTTAATAATATTTTTCACCTGAGCCACCGGCTATGAATTTATGTATTTGTCCGTAAGTTCGGTTGCGAAGACGCGTGCCGCCGCATCGGCTGCGGCAAGAGTCTCCACTTCCACTTCTCTATCGATGGCCACACCTTGCATAGTCTCTTCCACCAGCCTCGGCATATCCACGAACCGTAGTTTACCATTCAGGAAAGAGGCCACGGCTATCTCGTTGGCCGCATTCATGATGCAAGGGAGTGTTCCTCCTTCGGCCACAGCCTCGTAAGCCAGACGTAACATCGGGAAGCGTTCCATGTCGGGGGTCTCGAAAGTAAGATTGGCATATTGAGCAAGAGAGAGAGCCGGCCTGCCGCAATCAATACGGTCGGGATATGCGAGGGCATACGCAATAGGCAGATGCATGTCGGGCACTCCGAGCTGAGCCTTTACCGCACCATCCTCGAACTCCACCATCGAGTGGACTATGGACTGGGGATGCACGGCAATCTCTATCTCCTCAGGCTTACAGTCAAACAGCCACCGCGCCTCGATCATCTCGAATCCCTTGTTCATCATCGAGGCCGAATCTATTGTAACCTTGGCTCCCATGTTCCAGTTAGGATGTTTCAGGGCATCTGCAGGCGTTACCTTCTCAAGCTGTTCTGCGGTGAAAGTTCTGAACGGCCCTCCACTGGCAGTCAATATCAATTTCCTGACTTTCGGACGGTCTTCCCCTCTGAGGCACTGGAATATTGCCGAGTGTTCGCTGTCGACAGGAAGAATCGATGATGCAGACCCTCCGAGACGGCGCGCTACAAGTTCGCCACCGGCCACAAGTGTCTCTTTGTTTGCAAGCGCTATTTTTTTCCCGGCATCGATAGCCGCGAGTGTGGGCACAAGCCCGCTGTAACCCACTAATGCAGTCAGCACCATGTCTGTTTCCGACAAAGCGGCCGCTTCCGCTATTGCTGCTTTCCCAGCCTCAACCCTAATGGGCAGCCCCGAGAGAGCCTTGCGAAGATCGCCGAGATAAGTTTCATCGGCTATTGCCACAAAGCGGGGTGTGAACCTGCGTGCCTGCTCGGCCAGCAATTTCCAGTTACGTCCCGCAGTCAACGCCTCTATTTTGAAACGTTCAGGGTGCAGACCCACGATATCGAGCGTCTGCGTTCCTATGCTGCCTGTACTGCCAAGCAGCGTTATATGTCTTGTTGTATTCACTTCACTATCTATTTCCTTTATCTCCGCCGGGAATCATCCGGCGGCTTTGCAGCTCTCTTCACTTCAGAAACTATTGTCAGGCAGATATCTGCGCGGTGGCAGACACTCTCCGTCGTGCCACAGCTGTATGTCTACCTTATCGCCGCGTATCCCCTTCCCCGATGCCTGGATAGCTATCGCCTCGCCGGCATCCACATGACTTCCCTGATCCACAAGCGGCGATCCAAGTCGGGAATACCGGCTCATAAAGCCGTTGTCGTGTTGAATCCACACCACGTATCCGCGTTCTCTCACCGACCGGGTCACTCCTACCACAGTTCCATCGGCCACAGCTCTCACGCATGCTCCACGTGCGAGAATCACCGATTGGGTCACTCCATCGCGACCAAGCTGCCCATAAACGCCTGATGTAGCCGGGAAGCAGAATACCATACCTTCAGCAGCCAACGGAGCCAGCACGGCAAGATTGAACCCTTCGCGACGCTGCATGGCCAAAGTAAAACGCGCCTCCTGTTCAGTGGGCATCACAAGCGAGTCTGCGGCGACTGTCAAAGCTTCATCTAAAACTGTCTCCGAAGTATCGGGCCTTGCCTGCGGCTGCCGACGGGTGTCAAGAGCCGTAATAAACGATGCCATATATTCACGCTCTACCCTTATTGCCTCACGCAGCGAGTCTATACGCAGGTAAGCCATCTCGGCCGCGGCTCTCTGCTCACGAGGCATATACTCCGGAACGAACCTTCGCATAGGCGTAAGAAATACAAGGGCACCACCAATCGCCATGAGAAGAAACGCGATACCCGCCAACGTAAGAATAAGACGTAATGGAGAGGCACACCAACTGGCACGCCGCTCCAAACTCCCCTCATCGACAAGGGTAATTCTGAACGCTCGCTTCCTCTTCACCCTGCGAATTTACTTAAATATAACCAAACAGCAAAATTCAGGCCCTTTCGCTTTATCTGCGCAACCTCTGTCGCCTGACGATTCGCAACATATACCGGCGGCAATTTACGGAAAAACGCGTGGCGTCCCTTATAGCTCAAAACCGACACTACAAATGCGTTTTTTATCCTCTTGCTAAAAATTTCGAACTTTTTAACCAAACTTTTTTTAACATGGGCTTGTTTGAATAGGTGAAAACGGGACAAGGGGAAAACCCTCAAGGGAGAAGAGAATGATTCCACTATTTTTCTATCGATTCTCCTGTTTACGATTCAACCGGATTATAAAACCAAAATTCATAGAATTATGAAAACATCTAAACTCTTTTGCATGTTGGCAGTGTTTGGCGGTACTTCATTCATACCCGCCATTGCTCAGGAAGCAGTCGTTTCCGAGGATGCAGTGACCGTAACTGAGTTCACTTGCGACAACACTACCCGTTATTATTCATCTTGGCGCGACAACTGGTTCATCCAGCTCGGAGCCGGAGTTAATCAGCCCTTCGTAGAACATGGTGTACGTGTACCGTCTTCGCTACACAATGTAGACCGGAAAAAAATGACCGTAGAATATAATGTAGGTGTAGGTCGCTGGATCACTCCTTATCTCGGTCTGAGACTGAACGCACTTGGCGGATGTCTGCATTGGGACAATCCCAGCGAATGGAACCGTAATGGATGGACAAAGTCAAGACATGTCAACCTGAACTTCGAGCTTATGTGGGATATGTGCAACAGTATCGGCGGTGTTAACCCCGACCGTCCTGTAAGCGTCATTCCGTTCGTGGGTCTTGGCGGCGATTACAACTGGAAGATTCGCGGTGGCAACGGACATACCGCCGCCGGTTCCAACATTTTTGTTGAAGACAGCGAGAACATCAAGAAGTCTTCCTGGACCCTTCCAGTGTCGGCAGGTATACAGTTCCGCTTCCGTCTCTGCAAATATATCGACTTCTTCGCTGAAGCACGTGCAGCATTCTACGGCGACAACTGGAACGGATGCGCATATGGCAAGCCTATCGAGGCGAACGTATCGGCACTGGGCGGATTCAACATCAATATAGGTGGACGCAAGTGGGGTGAATACAACGAATGCGCTACCGCAGCCGAAATAGCATCGCTCAACGGACAGGTCAACAATCTGCGTGAGGAGCTGCTCATGGCCAATCAGGCTCTCGCAGCAGCCGAGGCAGCAGCCGCAACGGCACCCAAGGAAGTGGTTAAGGATTGCCCCGAAACTCCTCTCCTCTCTACCGTACGCTTCAAAATCAACTCTGCGGTGATCTCGCCCGAGGAAGAAGTGAATGTCTACAACATGGCACAATGGCTCAAGGCTAATCCCGATGCCAAGATTACAATCGTAGGTTACGCCGATAAGGATACCGGTACCGCCGACTACAACATGGCACTTTCCCAGAAACGCGCCGAAGCGGTTGCAGCCAGCCTTACCAAGAACTACGGAATCTCAGCCGACCGCTACACCGTACGCTATGACGGATCTTCCGTACAGCCTTACGAAAGCAACGACTGGAACCGTATCGTAATCTTCACCGATAAATAAGGAAGTTCCGACAAACTGATTCGCTGAAATACAAGCGGAGCCCCCATTACGGCGGGTTCCGCTTACTTTTTGCCGTGTCGGAATAAGCGCAACCGGGTGTTTCATGAAAATTATTTGAAAACATGTTGAAAAATATCTTTAAATCTTTTGCCGATATGGTGAAAGATACTATTTTTGCAATGGAGAGAAACGAAAGGCTCCACCTATATATAATATAATGTATAAGGGAAGGCATACGTAGAACCTCTGTCGCGGGAAGTCGCGACTATCATCTCATAATACCAAACAAAACACGTTTAACCATAAATCTAAAACGACCAATGAACATTAACGAAATCATGGCCAATCTGGAGGCCAAGCACCCCGGTGAGAAGGAATTTCTCCAGGCTGTAAAAGAAGTACTTCTGTCAGTAGAAGACGTTTACAACCAGCACCCCGAATATGAGAAGGCCCGCATCATCGAGCGCATGGTAGAGCCCGACCGCATCTTCACTTTCCGTGTAACATGGGTAGATGACAATGGCGAAGTCCAGAACAACATAGGCTATCGCGTTCAGTTCAACAATGCTATCGGCCCGTACAAAGGCGGCATCCGTTTCCACGCATCTGTCAACCTCTCTATACTTAAGTTCCTCGGTTTCGAGCAGACCTTCAAAAACGCCCTCACAACCCTTCCCATGGGTGGCGGCAAAGGCGGTTCCGACTTCTCGCCCCGTGGCAAAAGCGACGCTGAAATCATGCGTTTCTGCCAGGCTTTCGTTATGGAGCTGTGGCGTAACCTCGGTCCCGACCGCGACGTACCCGCAGGCGATATAGGCGTAGGCGGCCGCGAAGTTGGCTATATGTACGGTATGTACAAGAAGCTCGCCCGTGAGAACACTGGTACTTTCACCGGCAAGGGACTCTCTTTCGGCGGCAGCCGTCTGCGTCCTGAAGCTACCGGTTTCGGTGCCGTTTACTTCGTTCAGAACGTTCTTAAGAAAAACTGGAACGAGGATCTCAAGGGTAAGACTGTAGCTATCTCCGGCTTCGGTAACGTAGCATGGGGTGCCGCTACAAAGGCTACCGAACTCGGTGCGAAAGTTGTTACTATCTCCGGTCCTGACGGATACATCTACGATCCCGCCGGTCTTGACGCTGAAAAGATCGAATATATGCTGGAACTCCGCGCAAGCGGCAACGACGTTGTCGCTCCTTATGCCGACAAGTTCCCCGGCTCAACTTTCTTCCCCGGCCGCAAACCTTGGGAGCAGAAAGTCGATATCGCCATGCCCTGCGCCACTCAGAACGAACTCGGCGAGGCTGACGCAAAGGCTCTGATCGCAAACGGCGTTCAGCTCTGCGCTGAAGTATCCAACATGGGTTGCACTCCCGAAGCTATCGACGCATTCATCGCCAACAAGACCATCTACTGCCCCGGTAAGGCTGTCAACGCAGGTGGCGTAGGCGTTTCCGGTCTCGAAATGAGCCAGGACGCAGAACACCTCCAGTGGAGCGCCGCTGAAGTAGATGCCAAACTGCACGAAATGATGAACTCCATCCACTGCGCTTGCGTAGAACATGGCACACAGCCCGACGGATACATCAACTACATGAAGGGCGCCAACATCGCCGGCTTCCTCAAAGTCGCCGACGCTATGCTCGCTCAGGGTATCATCTGATAAATACCATTTTCACATAAAAAAGGATGCTTCCGTTCGGGAGCATCCTTTTTTTAGTCATTGGTCATTGGTCATTAGTCATTGGTCGTATCTGTTTCCAATAATTCAAATTACTCCAATTACTCCCATAACTCCAATCTCCCCCTGACGATTACCGGCTATACTCCAGCAATTTCCGGAACTCAGCTGAAAACCGTTGTTTAATCTCAGGCATCGGTATGTTTTTTCCCGTCTCAACAGCCACAGACGTTACACCTTTATCTGTGAAACCGCAAGGATTGATAAGATTGAACCGACTCAGATCTGTATTTACATTAAGAGCCAGACCATGCATGGTTACAAACCGTGTACATTTCACTCCTATGGCGCAAATCTTTCTCTCGGCCGGTGTCCCCTTCCCAATCCACACTCCGGTCGCACCTTCCACTCTTTCTCCTTCGATACCCCAATGGGCTATCGTGCGTATCACGCTTTCCTCAAGAAGGTCTACATAACTCTTTACCCCGAGATGATGCGCCTCAAGATCAATCAACGGATATGCCACAAGCTGTCCGGGGCCATGATAGGTAACATCTCCTCCGCGCTCTATGTCGTAGACCTCAACACCTCTTCGCGCGAGTTCATCGCGCGCAAACAACAGATTACTCCGCTCGGCATGCCGACCGAGAGTTATAACATCGGTGTGCTCTACAAGCCATAACTGTTCCTCAGCCACAGGCTTACCGGCACGCTTTGCCTCTACCATAGCCTGCTGGATCTCTTTCTGGGCTTTCCAGACTCCGGCATAGCCACGCAGACCCAGATCTTTTATCTGCAAAAACGGCATAGTCAGTGAACGTGTTTTTCGGCGTGATAGCTTGAACGCACCATCGGTGCCGACTCTACATGCCGGAATCCCTTTGCGATTCCGAACTTACGGTATTCCTCGAAAGTTTCAGGAGTTATGTATTCCTGCACGGGATAATGTCTTGCCGACGGTTGAAGATATTGTCCTATCGTAACCACCTCACACCCTACGTTTCTCAAATCATCGAGCGTTTCCGCTATTTCAGCCGGAGTCTCGCCGAGACCGAGCATTATGCCGGATTTCGAGCGCACTCCCCTTTCAGCTATGCGTGCTATCACTTTCAGTGATGTATCGTAAGTCGCCACGCTTCTGACTTCGGGAGTGAGACGGCGCACTGTCTCCATATTGTGGCTCACCACTTCCGGACCGGCATCTATCACCATGTCCACAAGGTCGAGCCTACCCTGGAAATCAGGTATCAGCACCTCCATTGTAACACCGGGGCAATCCTTTTTAATGGCACGTATCAACTCCGCCCAATGACCGGCACCGAGATCGGGCAAGTCATCGCGGTCTACCGACGTCAGCACCACATGTTTAAGCTTCAGCTCGCGTATACTCTTCACTATATCGGTTATCTCTTTCTTGTCAAGGGGAGATGGTTTACCGGTGGCCACGTTGCAGAATTTACATGCCCTCGTGCAGACGTTTCCACCTATCATGAAAGTAGCCGTGCCGGCGCCCCAGCATTCCGCACGATTAGGACACATGCCTGATGTGCATATCGTATGGAGATGATGCTCATTGAGTAATCCAACTACCTGACTTGTCTTGAAACCACGCGGCAATTTGATTTTAAGCCATTCCGGTTTGCGTCTGAAGTCGGCTTTTACGCCGTTACTGTTATTTTCGGTCATTGTTGTTTCTTTATTGAAAGGCCTTACGGCTCATGGAGCCGCCTTCGGGAGTGAGGCTCAGTGATATTTCGTTCACAGCACGTTCCCACTCACAAAAATACAAAAAAAATGCGTAAATTTGCCCTCCCGTGTGTTCCATTGGAGGTAGTAATCCCTCCGTTTCCTGTTTTTGACCCGATCAGATGTCTAAACCTTCGAGCAGTTCATTAAATTTGCCTCCGGTTAAGCTGCAGACCTGTGTGGAGGATGGGATAGTAAAGGTCTATGACCCTCTGCGCCACAAGTATGTAGCTCTTACGCCGGAAGAATTCGTACGCCAGCATTTTACCGCATTCCTGAGCGATAACCTCGGATACCCACGGACGCTTATGGCCAATGAGGTGAAAGTAGAGCTTAACGGCATGTCTAAGCGTTGCGACACGCTCGTTTACAGTCCCCGCGACGGAGCGCCGCTGATGATTGTGGAATACAAGGCCCCTGATGTAGAGATATGTCAGGATACTTTCGATCAGATTGTGCGTTATAACATGATTCTGAAAGCCCGCTTTCTTGTAGTGTCCAACGGACTTCGCCACTACTGTTGTGCCATAGATTACCGTACCGGAACCTACAACTTCATACCGCAGGTGCCTTCTTACGTATCACTACTCGGATCAGAACAATAAAGACAATCGGGAGCAACCATTTGTTCGACACACACCATTAATCAACGACCCATGTCAACACCCATTATATCAGAAGAAGACAACATAGACTACTCATACCTCGACCTGCTGAACGAACAGCAGAGAGCCGCGGTAACATACAAGGACGGCCCGGCGCTGGTGATTGCCGGGGCCGGCTCCGGTAAAACACGGGTGTTGACCTATAAAATAGTGGATCTTCTGCGCCACGGCTACAATCCCGGCCGCATAATGGCGCTGACATTCACCAACAAGGCGGCGCGGGAGATGAAGGAACGTGTGGAGGCTATGGTCGGCACATCGGTAGCATCCAGACTATGGATGGGTACCTTCCACTCCATCTTCCTCAGAATATTGCGCCGCCATCCGGAAGAGACAGGTTACAAACCGGGATTTACCATCTACGACACGGCCGATTCCCGCTCTCTGATAAAAAATATAGTCAAAGATCTCGGGCTTGATGAGAAAATATATAAACCTGCCGTAATAGCTTCGGCAATATCCAACGCCAAGAATGCCCTGATATCTCCCGGGCAATACCTGCGCGATAAAGACAACTACGAGGCCGACAGGGCGGCACGCCGGCCTATGACAGGACGCATATATCAGATATATCAGGAACGCTGCCGGGTTGCGGACGCGATGGATTTTGACGACATACTGTTCAACATGAATCTGTTGCTCAGAGACTACCCTGCCGTGTGCCGGCACTATCAGGAGTTCTTTCAATACGTGCTTGTCGACGAATATCAGGACACCAACTTTGCCCAGAGTCTTATCGTGTCGCAGCTTACCGGATACCACCGTAATCTATGTGTAGTTGGCGACGATGCGCAAAGCATCTACTCTTTCCGTGGCGCCAACATCGCCAACATCCTGAACCTTGAGAAAAGGTATCCCGATTTACGCATATTCAAACTTGAACGGAATTACCGCTCCACGCAAAATATAATAAACGCCGCCGGCTCGTTGATAGCCAAGAATACACGCCAGATGCCCAAGAACGTGTTCAGCGAAAACGAGGAGGGCGAGAAAGTGAAGGTCATATATACATATACGGATCTCGACGAGGCTTTTATGGTGGCCAATCTTATCGCACAATCGCGGCTCACAAATCATGATTCACTTGCCGATTATGCCGTTCTCTACCGCACCAATGCCCAGAGCCGCGTGATAGAAGAGTCGCTGCGCCGCCGCAATATCGCATACCGCATATACGGGGGCCAGTCTTTCTATCAACGCAAGGAGATAAAGGATGCCATCTGCTATTTCCGGATGGCCATCAACCCTGACGATGACGAGGCTCTCCGCCGCATTATCAACTACCCTGCGCGAGGAATCGGCGAGACTACCATGAAGAAGATTCAGGCCGCGGCCATAGCCTCGGGTGCCTCCATGTGGCAGGTTATATCAAACCCCACGCAGTTCAATCTGGCAGTCAACGCCGGCACATTGCGCAAACTTGACGCTTTCCGCGAGATCATAGACGAGTTTATCGCCGACAACGGCAAAGGTTCCTCAGCTTACGAATTAGGACAACTCATATACAACCGTACGGGTATCCTTTCATCTCTGCTGCATGAGACCACACCCGAGATTGTATCGAAACAGGAGAACCTCGCCGAACTGCTTGCAGGTCTGAAAGATTTCAGCGAGCAAAAGATGGAAAGCGGTGAAGGCAATGCCGACATGCTGGCCTTCCTTTCGGAGGTTTCGCTCGCCACAGACCAGGACAATGACGATGATGCCGACACTCCGAAGGTTACACTGATGACGGTTCACGCCGCCAAAGGGCTTGAATTCAACCATATCTATATAGTCGGCGTTGAGGAAGAGCTGTTTCCGTCGGCAATGTCCATGAATTCGGTGTCGCAGGTCGAAGAAGAACGCAGATTGCTATATGTGGCCATAACAAGGGCCAAGAAGACATGCACCATCACTTATACAGGCAACCGCATTCGCAACGGCCAGACGGTGGCCCCGCGTCCGTCGCGTTTCCTGCAGGATATGAACCCCAAGTATCTTACGGTGCAATCAAGCAACGTAATGCCGAATAATAGCCGTGCATCGGCCTTCAACCCTACTGACAACTACATAAGAAAGGAACGTTACGGCTCCTATTCGTCAGTTCAGGGCAGAAACACGGTGGGGAAATCCACTTCCGGCGGATGGCTTAACCGAGCCAATCCCTTGTCGCCCGGCTCTTCCGTACGTTCCGAGGGAGGACAGCGGTTGCGCCGTCTCGGCGAAGGAGTTTCCGCACCGGCACCCTCAATGCCGGTGGCCGCCGGAGAGATGGGTTACCATGCTCCGTCGGAACTGAGCGAGGGTATGAGGATAATACATTCCCGCTTCGGGAAAGGCACAATCTCGGCCGTAGGTAAGATTTCAGGAGAAGATGGAATAAAGGTTACTTTCGACCAGGTGGGAGAAAAAAAAATGATTCTAAAATTCGCGAAATTCAAAATTGAAGAGCAATGACCGACAATATAACCGATATATCGCAGATACCCACACCCTTCTACATCGTATATGAAGAGCGTATGGTGCGCAACCTCGAAAAGCTGAAAGGTGTCGCCGACGCCACGGGAGTGAAGCTGATAATGGCCTTCAAGGCCAATGCCCTGTGGAAGACTTTTCCTGTGATAGCCCGTTACTTCAAGGCTTCCACGGCCAGCTCTCTCAACGAGATGCAGCTGTCGCTCGACTATCTGCAGGGCGATGTTCATGCATACTGCCCCGTATATACCGAAGAGACTTTCCCTAAGTTCTTAGCCGGATGCAGCCATATAACTTTCAATTCGCTGGCCCAGTTCCATAAGTTCATGCCGCGCATCAGGGAATGGAACGCAGCTCACCCGGACCGTCAGGTTTCTCCGGGACTAAGGGTAAATCCGAAATGCTCCGTGATCGAAACCGACATATACAACCCGTGTGTGGTAGGCTCCCGTTTCGGCGAGGGACCCGAGACTATGAAAGGACCGTTGCCCGACGGACTCGAAGGTCTTCATTTCCATGCGTTATGCGAAAGCGACAGCAGCGATTTGGAGAAAGTGCTCGAGAGTTTCCGCACTCACTATGGCCATCTGATGCCCCGGCTGAAATGGCTCAACATGGGTGGCGGCCATCTGATAACCCGCAAGGATTATAATGTGGAGCTGCTTATCTCTCTTCTCAAAGGTCTGAAGGCCGACTATCCGCATCTGGAAATAATAATGGAACCCGGATCGGCGTTCACATGGCAGACAGGAGACCTGATTACAGAGGTTCTCGACGTAGTGGAAGACGGGGGCATACGCACAGGTATCATAGACGCTTCGTTTGCCTGCCACATGCCGGACTGCCTCGAAATGCCTTATAAACCGGCTATAGAAGAGGCCCTCCCCGATGATTCTGACAAGGGCCTGGCTTATAGACTTGGAGGGAATTCATGCCTGAGCGGCGATTTCGTAGGCGACTGGCGTTTCGCCGAACCTTTGGAGGCGGGGTGCCGTCTTACTTTAAAGGACATGAATCATTATACCACTGTTAAAACCAACATGTTCAACGGCATACAGCATCCTTCCATCTGGTTCCAGCCATCGGAAGGAGCGCCGGTATTGTTGAGGGAGTTCACTTACGCCGACTATCGCGATCGGATGGACTGAGGTCAGAAGGCTATACGTCCCTTCTTGGCCTGTTCAAGCATTTTTGTGCCTGGCACGAGATATATTTCCAGACGGCGGTTGCGGTCGCGGTTCTCCATAGAGGTGTTCTCGTCAAGTGGCAGCTCGTCGCCCATGGCGAATGGGAACAGATAGCGGGTATCGGAACCTGAGTTCTCGAACCAGTCGTAAACGGCATCTACGCGTTGCAACGTCAGTCGGTCGCGATACTCCTCCGACCCGGTATTGTCGGTATGCATCACCAGCATCACCCTATACATGTCCGGGTCTTTCAGATAGCGTCTTATCGGCTGCAGATATTCGGCCGCTCCTTGTTTGAGTTCCGTGGAATTCGGAGCGAAGAGCAGATGAGCCGGTATGGTGAGCAGAAGCACCTCGCGGTTACGGAAGGTCTCCACGGTACATTCTCCCTTGGGATTGTATTTGCCGTTCATCAATTTCGACTGGGCTTCGCGTTTCTGGAATTTCTGTATCAGTTCCGACTGCTTGCCTAACTCCACTGAGTTTACCATTTCGATAAAGGTCATGTTTGTCAGCTCGTCGAGAGGATTAGGATCCGCTCCAAAAGCAGGTTGCACACAGAAAAGCGCGGCTCCTGCGGTAACGATCATGGCAAATCCCTTTCTGGCAACCGTACGAGTTATATTTTTTAGTAGCTTTGCGTTCATAAGAGTATCGGGATGCAGGCATCTTCAGGTTGCCCGCGATATAATTTTAACGACACGGAAGGGGTGGATATTGAAAGAATGAGCAGAATTTTAGCAATCGATTATGGTCGCAAACGCTGCGGCATAGCCGTTACCGACACCCTCAGGATATCGGCCAACGGTCTGCCGACCGTACGTACCTGCGACCTTATGGCGTTCCTGAAAGATTACTTTTCACGTGAGGATGTGGGGTTGGTGGTGGTAGGATTACCCAGACAGCTTAACGGCGAACCTTCCGAGAGCGCACGCTATATAGCGCCGTTTCTAAGGCAGATGGAGAAAGAGCTACCGGATATGCCGGTAGTCCGCTTTGACGAGCGTTTCACCTCGACCATAGCCCACCGCGAGATGATAGCCGGCGGAGTGCCCAAGATGCGCCGCAGGGATAAGGAACTCGCCGACGAAATGGCCGCCACCCTTATCCTGACCGGCTTCCTCGACTCCCGGCTATACCAAGAAAAGTTTTGTCCATAAACTTTTTCTCGACTTGGCACACGTTTCTATTGAGTCGAACACCGATTGTCAGGCAAAAAATATCCATAGTACCATTGGCTGGTGTAAAGCAGATTCTTCAAAACAGTCAAATAACAGAACACGGCAAAACTAATGAATGGGATACAGCCAAACCACACAAATATCGAATGGAATTAGAGGTTATCCGGCGGTTTTCGCTAACTTTGCAGATATATACGCTTTAGAATGATTTTACCTGTTTATCTTTACGGCCAGCCGGTGTTGCGCCAGGTGGCCGACGACATCGAACCGGATTACCCGGAGCTGGATAAGCTTATCGACAATATGTTTGAAACCATGTATAACAGCGATGGCGTGGGACTCGCCGCCCCGCAGATCGGCCTACCGATACGCGTCGTAGTTATAGACGGCTCTCCCCTTGCCGAGGATTTCCCGGAATGCAAGGACTCCAAACTTGTTCTTATAAACCCTGAACTTGACGTTATCGAGGACGTTGACCCCGTGAGCCGTCCCGAAGGATGCCTATCGCTTCCCGGTGTCAACGAGAATGTAAAACGATATGAACATGTGCGCTTGAACTGGCTCGACCGGAATTTCGAGGAACATGAGCAGGAATTCACCGGATTCCTAAGCCGCATAATACAGCATGAATGCGACCATCTCGAAGGCGAGGTCTTCACCGACCATATCGCCCCCATTCGCAAACAGCTTATCAAATCCAAACTCAACAATATCCAGAAAGGTAAGGTAGGTTGCTCCTACCGCACCAAAGCCGTCAAATAATACCGTTATGGCAGACGACAAGAAAATTATTTTCTCTATGGTGGGTGTCAGCAAAGTGATTCCCCCGCAACGACAGATACTGAAAAACATTTATCTCTCTTTCTTCTATGGAGCCAAAATCGGCATAATAGGTCTCAACGGTTCCGGTAAGTCTACCCTGCTCAAAATCATAGCGGGCCTCGATAAGTCTTACCAGGGCAACGTTGTGTTCTCGCCCGGTTACTCGGTGGGCTATCTGGAACAGGATCCCAAACTTGACCCCGACAAGACGGTCATAGAGGTTGTGCGCGAGGGTGTGCAGCCGGTTATGGACCTTTTGCAGGAGTTCGACCGTCTCAACGAGGCTTTTTGCGACCCGGATGTCCTTGAGAACCCTGACAAGATGGAGGCTCTCATGAACCGTCAAGCCGAGCTTCAAGACAAACTCGACGCCTGCGATGCCTGGAACATAGACAATAAACTTGAACGGGCCATGGACGCTCTGCGTTGTCCGCCAGACGACCAGAAGATCTCGACTCTCTCGGGCGGCGAACGCCGACGCGTGGCTCTCTGCCGTCTGTTGCTGCAGCAACCGGATATTCTTCTGCTCGACGAGCCTACCAACCATCTCGACGCGGAATCGATCGACTGGCTCGAACAGCATCTGCAACAATATCCCGGCACCGTCATCGCTGTTACACACGACCGTTACTTCCTCGACCATGTGGCCGGATGGATTCTGGAACTGGACCGTGGCGAGGGAATACCCTGGAAGGGGAATTATTCCTCATGGCTCGACCAGAAAACCAAACGTCTGGCCCAGGAAGAGAAACAGGCGTCGAAACGTCGCAAAACACTGGAACGTGAGCTGGAATGGGTGCGTATGGCCCCGAAAGCGCGTCAGGCAAAGAGCAAGGCGCGTCTGTCAAGCTACGACCGTCTGCTTAACGAAGACCAGAAAGCACGCGAGGAGAAGCTCGAGATTTACATTCCAAACGGCCCTCGCCTTGGCAACAAGGTGATTCTCGGTCATGAACTCGAAAAGAGTTTCGGTGATAAGATGCTGTTCTCGGGGCTCGATTTCATGCTTCCCCCTAATGGCATTGTAGGCGTTATCGGTCCCAATGGTGCCGGCAAGACCACCCTCTTCAAACTCATCATGGGATTGGAAAAGGTCGACAAAGGAAGTTTCGAGGTTGGAGAGACCGTGAAACTTGCCTATGTGGACCAGAATCACAAAGACCTGTCGCCCGAAAAAACGGTTTATGAGGTTATATCGCAGGGTGTGGATTCGTTCCGTCTCGGAGGCCGTGATATGAACGCCCGCGCCTACCTGTCTAAATTCAACTTCACAGGTGCCGATCAGGAGAAGAAAATCGGAGTGCTTTCAGGTGGGGAACGCAATCGCCTGCACTTGGCAATGGCATTGAAAGAGGAGGGCAACGTGCTTCTGCTCGACGAGCCTACCAATGATATAGATGTCAACACGCTGCGTGCCCTTGAGGAAGGTCTTGAGAATTTTGCAGGTTGCGCTGTGGTTATCAGCCACGACCGCTGGTTCCTTGACCGTATAGCCACCCACATACTGGCATTCGAAGGCGACAGCAAGGTAACTTTCTACGAAGGGTCATATTCCGATTACGAAGAGTTCCGTCGCAAGCGCGACGGTGCCGATGCCACGCCCCACCGCATCCGCTACCGTAAACTAACCGACTGAGAGAGTCGTTTGAATTTAACTTCCTAAAAGATTGAAAATACAATATTTCCCCCGATTCCAACACGCCGTTGGCGTGTTGGAATCGGGATTTTTTATCTCTCTATCCGTAGGGTGCGCTTCGCTTACCCCACGGCTATTCTCTGAACGCCCTCTTCGGGGCGTTGGCCCATATTGTTCCTATCATCCGTATTATTCATAATCCTCACAGCTCTCATAGTACTCATAGTTCTCATAGCTCTCATAGTTCTCATAGTTCTCATAGTTCTCATAGTTCTCATAGTTCTCATAATACTCATAGTTCTCATAGCCCTCGCCAAAAAAAATAAAAAAAATTCCCGTAAAATTTGTTTTTTCTAAGATTCGGTATTACTTTTGCGGTGTACTATTACACTAATACACTATTTCACTACTCTTATGCAATGGTGTAAGGCGTGTAAGTGCTCTATCAAACAGACAATAATTTTTTAGTATTATAGTATTAGTATTGTTATTATGATTTCAATTCAGAATCTTAGTTTCCGCTACAGTTCGCGCCGTCCTCCCGTTATCTCCGGCATGACGGCCGAACTTGAACCGGGCAAGATCTACGGACTTCTCGGCCCCAACGGGGCCGGAAAGTCCACCTTGCTCTACCTTATCGCCGGTGCCCTTATCCCCGGTCAAGGACGTGTGCTTATAAATGATACGGACTCACGCCTGAGACTCCCGTCCACAATGGCTTCTTTCTTTATTGTGCCGGAAGAGATGGACTTACCCAAAATCTCACTGAAAAAATATATAGCGGTCAACGCTCCTTTCTATCCGAAATTCGATAACGGAGTCATGAACCGCTGCCTTGAGACGTTCGGCTTTGACATCGAGCGTACGCGCAACCTTAAAAGCCTGTCAATGGGCCAACGTAAGAAAATAATCATCAGTTTCGCTTTCGCATGCCAGACAGAAATACTTCTGCTTGATGAACCCACAAACGGCCTTGACATACCGGGGAAAATGGCTTTCCGTCAGCTTTGCGCTTCCCTTATGACTGATGATCGAATGATGATCATCTCCACCCATCAAGTGCGTGATCTCGATCAAATTCTCGACCATGTGATGGTCATGAACCTGCAATCTCTAATATTCTCGCGATCTACAGCCGAAATACAGTCAAAACTCGCTTTCCTGAACAATATCAACAGAACAGAAGCAGACGGAGCACTCGCTTCAATTCCCTCCCCCGGCGGTTTTGATATAATGATTCCCAATGAATCCGGCTCTGAAACAGAAATTAATCTCGAACTCCTGTTCGGATACGCTCTCCAGAATCCACACAAACTAAACGAAATACTCGATAACGATGGACAATAATAGATTCAGCATTCATCGGATGATTCTTTACATCCGGCAGCACCTCGCCGTTCATGGCACTAAACTGCTGTTCGCCATAGGTCTGATTTTCGGTGCATATCTGGCTGTGGTGCTCTTCGACTCTTTAACTTCACAATATCGCTATATAAACGCGACTCTCGACGGCAAAGACATACAATGGCAAGGAATATGCAATGTGTTCATAGCGGCCATGTTTATAGTGTCATGTGTCGCTGGCTCCATATTCTATGTGGCCTATGGTTCAGACCGTAGCAGATTACAGACACTTACCATCCCGGTCAAGCAGATAGAACAATTTTGCGCATATTTCATAATATACATTGTCGGTTCTTTCGTTATCGTTTCTTTGTATGGAGTGGTAATAGACTGGCTGCGCGTGGCGGCTTTGAAGCTCTTTACACCTTTCGGAGAATATGCGCATCCTGTTCCGCTATCGACTTTGTTCGCTATAGGAGAAGAGCCACTCAATGCCGACACGATGAAATACCTGATTGTATGGTGGGGCTTTATTTTCCTGTTCCAGTCTGTTTTCGTAGTCGGGAGCATCTACATTCCCCGCAATTCTTTCCTCATAACCGGATGTGTGCTTTGGGGCATCTCTATGATTACAGGTATTCTCGGATATCTCGGCACCAAAGTATTCTACGGTTCCGCACCGACGCAACTGAGAGTATTCGAGTATGATACTACCCCACAGACAATCGCCATAAAAGTTCTCGTATTTTTGATACCTATATTATTCCTTTATTGGCTCAGCTATTACCGCATGAAACAGACGGAAGTCACAAACCGCTGGTAAGCCTGCAAGCGTCTTTTTTATGACACATTATGTATTTCAAAGAAAACAGTAAAGCGATATATCTTCAGATCGCAGACAAAATTTGCGATGACATTCTGGCCGGCGACCTAAGGCCTGGAGACCGTCTGCCATCGGTCAGGGAGTATGCCGCCGCAGTTCAGGTTAACCCTAACACCCTCGTGCGTACATATGACTATCTTTCGCAACTGGGAATAATTTACCAGAAACGCGGTATCGGCTTCTTCCTTGATAACGATGCGCCTGACAAAGTAAAGACATTGCGCCAGAATGACGTGCTCGACAATCAACTTGGAACACTTTTCGGCCAGTTGCGCCTGCTTGGCATCACGCCCGACGAACTGAAAGCCAAATATCAGGAGTTTCTAAACAATTAATCAAATGAAAAAATCATCATATATCATAATCGCACTCGGCGTGCTGATTGCTCTCGGGGCGTTTTTCTTCCCCTCCATAGCTATGAAACGCATGGAACTTAAATTGATAACAGTCAAAGGCGATGGCAAGACCACTCTAATAACCACAGGAATGTTCATGACACTTGCGCTTGACCTCGACAACAACATCAATGTATACAATTCCGACAATACCGTCCGCGGACTGGACGTTACGGTCACTGCCGTAGATACGCTGAAGACCCCGAGAATCATGCTCAGTAAAGCGTGGGCACCATATACCCGTATCACAGAAAACAACGATACACTGAAGCTTCGGGTAGAACCATACAATGTGGCCGATGACACACGTGTGGTGGCAGACTCATCGGCATTCAATCTGTGTGAGATACAGGTGCCGGCAAATATGCTACACGCCATAAAGAGCGAAGGTATGGAACTGACCATACAGGATTTCAGGAACGCCGATCTGAAAATACCCTACGCCGGAGAAACGGAATACCGCAACTGTTCCTTCTCCAGCCTGCAGACCTATTGAGCGGTCAGCCGTGTTTTCTCAACTGCCACGTGTTGTATAGATTGTGCCAGATGCTATAGAAACCACCCACTACTGCCGTTACAGGCGTGAAAAAGGTATAGCCGAGCCATATCACGAATACCGTGTTTTTTTGGCCCAGGGCCTGTCCGGCAGTTATGGTGTCGCCGTAATGTGTGCCAATCTTCTTTCCGGCCCAGAACTGGAACGCACAGCATATAAGAGATACCACAACAAGTCCGATCTGAGTGTCGAGACTTACCGTAGAATGGACCACACTTCTGGTGGTGGCTGTCAATGCCAGGGTCAACGCAACGGCCCACATATAGAATGGCAGATCCACATTCTTTATAAGTTCCTTCCGTAACCGCGGAAGGAACTTCTGTACTATAAACGCACATATCAGCGGTAAAAGGAGCAATGGAAACACCTTTCCCAATATCAGCAGAAACGCAGATATAAAATCAAGGTCAGCATGCGGATGAACCAACGGAACCATAGCCGGCACAATCAACGACACCATAAGATTTACCAATATGGTATATGACGTTATATGGGCCATGTCGCCGCCAAGTTTACGCGTTACCACTGCCGCTGCTGTAGCTGTAGGGCATATCAGGCATAACGCAGCCCCCTCGAGAATAACATGCGCAGGGCCGTCGGGCATCAACGAAAGCGTAACAGCTATTATCGTAAAGAACCCTCCTTGTAAAAGCAATAGCCAGCCTTGCCATCTACATGGCTTGAGACTCGATGGGTTTACCCTGCAGAATGAAAGAAACAGCATAGCGAAAATGAGTGCCGGCTGCGTTACCGATATAGCCTTGCGCGCAAATTCATGAGTATCATCAAGCCACGGGATATTTACATATATGAAATAACCGGCTATTCCGGCTATGATAGCCAATACAAGAGTCCAGTCTCTTAAAAACTGTTTCATAATCTATGTTTTGAAAAAATCAGCCCCGGATGCGCCATGCGCTCCAGGGCTGACAAATCAGTATGAGATTGCTTAGTCTGTAGTGTAATAGTTCTTACTTGCAGACGCGTACCCATAATTATATCCGTAACGGCCTTCAGTGGAACTGCTACCGTTGAGAATAAGCGAAAGATTCTTGTAGGTCTTCTCTTTGTAAATTTTCTCAAGCTCCGGAACCATTGAGCGTTCAAACAATCCGACGCGCACTACAAAGATGCAACGGTCTGAAACCGCTTCTATTATACGCGGGTCGGCTATGACACCCATCGGCGGGCAATCCACAAAGATGTAGGTGAATTCCTCACGCAACTGATCCATAGCTTCACCGAAACGACCGTTTTCAAGCAATTCGGTAGGGTTGGGAGGGATACTGCCTGCCGGAAGAACGAACAGATTGCCTGAATTCCCACATGGCTTGATCAGCTTGTCTAAGTCAGGCTCCTTTCCACTCAGGTATGACGAAAGACCTTCGCGGGGATTGCCCACATATTCTGAAGCGGAGCCGCGGCGCATGTCTCCGTCTATAACCAGAGTGCGCACACCTCTGATAGCAAGGCTAAGCGCAAGATTCATGGTGGTGAATGTCTTACCCGAACCGGGATTGAAGCTTGAAACCATTACGACGTTAGTCGGGTTCTGACCCAGGAAACTGAGGTTGGTACGCACTATGCGGAAAGCCTCATTGATCATATTGCGATCGCCGGGCTTTACCACAAGCAGAGTCTTCTTGTCTTCACCACGTGAAGGGCGATATTCGGGAATCTCACCGAGGAACGGTATGGAGATATTGGCAAGATCTTCACGACCACGAACCTTGGTATTGCTTGTTTCCTGCAGATACACAATGCCGAAAGGCAGAAGCAAACCGAAGAGGAATGCTACTCCGAGAATCATTGTACTGCGGGGGGAAGTGGCATTGGAATCTACTGCCGGACGGGTGATGATACGGGTATTGTATGCAGTGAAAGCCTGAGTAAGTTCGTTCTCCTCCCGTTTCTGCAACAGATATAGGTAAAGCGATTCTTTTACTTTCTGCTGGCGTTCTACCGTAAGCAGATATTTGGCCTGTCCGGGATTGGCTTGGATCTGGTTGTTTACATTACCCTGCTGGTTCTGCACATTACGCATATCGGTTGAAAGAGAATGTATCTCATTATCAAGCGACGATGCCAACGAAGCACGTAGATTTTTCAGACGCGAATCAATATCCTGTACCAAAGGGTTTGTCTCGCCGGAATTCTGAGCCAGGGAATTGCGCTGCAGAACAAGATCGTTGTACGTTGTAAGCTGACGTTCCACGCTCTGGCTCTCTATACCGAGATTCACCGGAAGTGTGCTCGTGTTGGTCACATCCCGCATCAGATGGTCTTTCAGGAAACGGGCCATCTGCAACTGGTTGTTGATTTCGAGCAGTTTTTTATTTATCTCCTGGTTTTCCGTGAGATACATAGCAGCGGTAGCCGCTACGTCGGGAACCATGTGAGTACTCTTATAGCTTGATATGTCACTGTCGACGTTGCCGAGTTCATCCTCAATCACACCCAAACGCTCGTTGATGAAACTGCTGGTAGAAACAGCTATCTGATTTTTGTCAAGAATCCAGTTGTCGTTATAAGCTTTGATAAGGGCTGAGAGAACGTCTTTGGCACGTGCCGGCGACTGATCACTGATAGATATATCTATTACCGTGCCATCCTTGTTCTGCTCGGCAACCTTAAGACGCTTGGACCAACTTGCCGCAGCCACCGGTATAGGCTGCTTTACGACAAATATCTTGTAATTCTCTTCCGGGTCGAATGCAGGACCGGGGTCTACAGAAACCACACCGAGAGGAGTCTTGACCTTAGCGCCCATCTTTACCTTGGGACTTTCGTAAGGAAGTTTCTCTTTCTTGATACGGAACTTATTGAGAGTAATCATCCCATCATTATCAATCAGTACTCTGAAAGAACCTCCCTCACCCTCGGGAAGATTATGGAACGTTACTTTTATCGGGTCTTCATTCCCATAAGGAGATACGCTTTTCAAACCGTCCCGCATGTAATATGCGACATCGAGGCCAAGCGCTTCCACCACCGATTCCATGAGATCAGGCGACTGGAAATATGCCATTTCATTGTATAGATTGGCGTTAGCACTTCCAAGACCCATGTCGGAAAAAGCCGACAATGCCGAATTCATAGACGATGAGTTCTCGTCGTTCTTGATTTCTACGGCCGCAGAGGCTGTATAGCTCTTAGGCGTACGCGCAAGGTAAAGGAAGCCTAACAAAAGGCAAATCAGCACTGATGCCACTATCCACTTCCATTTCCTTAGTCCGGCCATAAAAATCTCTTTCAATGAGATCTGTTCGCCGCTTTCTTCAGGCTGGGGCATCCCCGCCGCCTGTGGTTGATATTGAGGATTGTCCATATTTATTAACAGGTGGAATCTTTTTTTACAACGCTGTTTTAGAGGTTTTGTTATATCCTGACGCCGGATTGATATGATTACCATCTCCGCGACACTTCATTCCTATTTGCAAATTTAAGGATTAAAACCGATTTACCCACAAACGACAACTATAAAAATGCCTATCCGATCCGATTTTATCGGTTTTATCGGTAAAACTCCCCATGCGCCCCCGACACGCGGGCACTGAGATTTTTCATAAACCCCAGCGACCTCTGAAATCGGATGGAGACTCCCCTACCGCTTTCTTGAAGTATTTGCTGAAAAAGGACTGCGACGGGAAGTTCAGATAATCTGATATCTCCTGTATATTCAGGTTTGAAGACCGGAGAAGTACCTTGGCTTCGAGCACGACGAAGCGGTCTATCCATTCCGCCGCAGTAAGACCTGTCTGCTTCTTTATTGTTCGGGACAGATGCTTCGACGTTATCTTCATCTTTGATGAATAAAAGTCAAGGAAACGTTCGGTTCGGAAATATAACTGCACAAGCCTGAGGAACACCTCTACCGTACGGCTCGATACGTTTATCTCTTCGTCGGCATTCGCCGATATAAGCGAGTATCCTACTTGGAAATAGAAGGAAGATGCGAAAAATAGAATCGCCTCAAGACGCTGAGGGTTGTCATGATCCGATGAAATCCGCCTCATTCGCTCGTAGAAGTCCTCGAATTCCGCGATTTTTTCAGCGGGTATGAACTGAACAGGACAGCGGGCCACAGGAGAACCCGGCGAACGGTCAGTGATAATGTGGAATAGACGCTCGACACAACCTGGAGAAAAAAGCATGCAGGAGGCCGTCAGATCATCGCTGATCTCTTCTACCTGCAATATGTCGCCTTTACGTACGAATATGATGGCCCCCCCCTCAATCTCATATGAACGTAACGAAAGCGTGAACCGACATTTGCCACGCGACATGAAGATAGAGACGGTCTCTGAGAACTTAACCGGACCCTGAACCATGGATATCAGAGATTTTCCTACCGGCCCAAACTGCCAGAAATCGCTTCCCAATGATTCATCTATGGCCGGCATAAGCACCGGATCGTATTGCAACTCTATCATATTCTATACTTTGATATAATTCAGCCGTCCTTCTTAGCGTGTCGTTCTGACGGCTGACGGCAATCATTTCAGTTTATCCGCCAATGCGAGCCCCCCAACTATGAGCAGACATCCTACAACCCCAAGCAGGTAAATATGTTCATGAAGCCATAACGCTCCGAGTATCATAGTAACTATGGGCTGCGCATAAATATAATTATTCGTAGCCACGGCTCCTATCGCTTTCATAGACTCGTTCCAGAACACATATGCCATCAACGAGCATATAAGCACAAGAAACAACATATTAAGCAGATACTGCGGATGCGAAAAATCGAACAGCAGCCCCAAGTGCAACGGCTCGTGCCCCACTAACAAAAGAGGCAATGCCGTAACAACTCCGTAAAAGAACATTTTACGAGTTATGAACAACGTGGAATACAATGGTATGAGCCTCTTGGCCGCGACACCATATATAGCCCACGACACGGCGGCTGTCAAAGCGAGTATATCGCCGGCCGGATTAATCTTAAGCCCCTGCCCCATGGCCAGAGGTGCGGCAAGGATTACCAACGTAACACCCGCTATGGCTATAAGCGATCCCCAAATCACACCTCTCTTCAGCCCTGTATGAAACACTATGGCAAGCAGCATGGCCGTAAACAGCGGAGAGATGCCGGAGAGCAACGATACATTGGCTGTTGTAGTGAGTGTGAGGGCATAATTCTCAAGTATGAAATATAGGGTTCCGGAACATATGCCGCACAATGCCAGCTGAACCTCATCTTTCAAGTTGCGGGCAAATATCTTTTTCATGGTGAACGGCAACAGAAAAAGATAAGCCATGGCAAAACGGTAAACGTAAGTCTCCACGGGCGAGAAACCGCCATCTTCCATCAGCACTTTGGTGAAAACAAACGACGAGCCCCACGCTATAACAGTCAGCAAAGCTCCCGCGTGGCCCAATATTTTCACATAATTTATCCCTCCCTTTCGTCTTGTGTCCTGCATGGCATGATAGATTTAAGGCATCCCTTCCCGGGTCGGCCGTATAATGTCACGACCTATATGCAAAAATAACATTTTGAATCCGCCCCACAAAATAGGAATCATATAAAAAAATATCCGGTCTCGAGAGAGACCGGATATTTTTATTATCTTTCAACTTGGTGAAGACCAAAGTCCACTCCTTACTCTGCTCAACCTTATTATTTCTTGTTGCCGAAATAACGCTGGTAAAGGGCATAGAAACCACGGCCGTGGCGTGCTTCATCTTTAGCCATCTCATGTACGGTGTCGTGTATGGCATCGTGATTGGCAGCCTTAGCGTTTCTGGCTATGCGCATCTTGTCGGCATTGGCGCCGGCTTCAGCATGCATACGCTTTTCAAGGTTTGTCTTGGTATCCCATACCATGTCGCCGAGAAGTTCGGCAAACTTGGCTGCGTGTTCAGCTTCCTCAAGACCGTAACGCTTGAAAGCCTCCGCAATCTCGGGATAGCCTTCGCGGTCTGCCTGACGAGACATTGCCAAATACATACCTACCTCGGTGCATTCGCCCAGGAAGTGGTTGTTCAGGTCTTTCTTCATCTCTTCATCTGCATCCTTTGCGGCTCCGATCTCGTGTTCGGTGACGAACTGAAGCAACTCTTTTTCGTCAAGTTCACGGAATTTCGACTTGGGAGCGCCACACTGTGGGCACTTCTCGGGAGCTTCTTCACCTTCGGCTACATAACCGCACACGGTGCAAATCCATTCTTTTGCCATAAATTTTGTTAACTTTGTATTTAGTATAAATTCTTGAGTTTTATTCTCAGATATTCTCTCGCCGGAATATACAGCCATTCCATAAAGGCTGCATAAGCATCCCTTTCCGGGAAGGCGCACCAAAACGAGAGCCCTTTCTCGAGGTCTCTTTAAACTTAACGTTTCACAGACCTCTTTGGTTTTGCAAATATACACAAAAATAATGCCAAAAGAAAGATTTATCGCCGCCGATAACGATGGAGCGGATTTTTTACTCAGGTTCGAAAGCCTCATGACCGGATACCGATTCGGGAAACTGCTCGTAGGCCTGAGCGGCGGAGCCGACAGCGTGGCTCTTCTGCGGCTGCTGTCATCATCGGCGGCATATCGCGACGGTTCGCTGCGCCTGAAAGCCGTACACTGCAATTTTTCGCTCCGCGGCAATGAGAGTGAACGCGACGAAGTCTTCTGTCGCAACCTGTGCCGACGACTTGGCATAGAGTTACAGACCGTGAGGTTCGACACACTCACCACGGCATCGCAACGTGGGGTTTCGCTTGAGGTTGCATGTCGCGACTTGCGTTATGATTTCTTCCGGGCATTAATAAGAGACGAGGGGTGGGATCGGGTCGCGGTAGCTCATCACCTTGACGACAATGCCGAAACGCTGCTGCTAAATCTAATGAGAGGAAGCGGAATAAACGGGCTAAAAGGAATGATACCCGACAACGGAACAGTATTCCGTCCGCTATTGCAATTCTCCCGCGCTCAGATTCTGGATTATCTCGCGGCAATAGATCAGGAGTATGTTACGGATTCCACCAACAGACATACCGACTTCCGTCGCAATTTCCTGCGTCTTGAGGTACTTCCTCTTCTTGAAAGCCGTTGGCCTTCGGCCCGACGCTCCATAGCGCGTAGTGCCGAATTGTTGCGGCGGGAAGCGAAATTCATTGATGACAGCATGCCCAAAAGCGCGGATGGTACCCTTTCACTTTCGGAACTCTCGACTTATCCTGAACCGGAGACCGCGATTTTTTATTATATTAAGGAGCATGGAGGTTCACCTGAGATTGCGGCCGAGGTATGGCGCACCATCTCGGCGCAACACCGCAATTCGATATCCGGGCAATGGTGGCTGTTAGGCAATGGCAAGCGCTTATCTCTCGAACGGGACCATCTTGAGATACTACCCCCTTATCCCGTTCCTCTTTTTAAAATAAAAGAGGAAAAGGTTATCCTTACTCACGAAGTCAAGGAGGCAATGAAAAGCAACCGCAATCCGGATGTGGCATGGTTTCCGTTTCCTCTCGAGAAGATGAAATTGAGACGTGCCGGTAAAGGAGACCGTCTTCACCGCGGCACCGGCACCGGGAGCGCTCTAATCAGCAAGCTCATGAAAGATATGCGTCTTACAAGACGTGAGAAAGAAGCCACGCCGGTTCTGCTCTCGCCAGACGGCGAACCTGTATGGGTAGCCGGAGTGAGAAGAGGCGCGCGTTGTCTTGTTCCGGAAAGTGCCGAAGTCGCATGGCGTATGGAGCTGATACGGGATAACGGATAAGGACGTCTGTCGTCGGAATCATCAGTCGTTAACGACTACAATAGATACGACAACCGATGACAATAACGACCAACGACTAATGACTAATGACTAATAAAACTATGAAAGCAGAAAAGGAATCCTGGAAACCGGGGACTATGATATATCCTCTGCCGGCGGTGCTAGTAACATGCGGTGCTACGCCCGAGGAATGGAATATGATTACCGTAGCTTGGACAGGCACGGTATGTACGAACCCTGCCATGTGCTACATATCTATACGTCCCGAACGGCATTCTTATCCGATAATAGAACGCAACATGGAGTTCACCATAAATCTCACCACGGCAGAAATGGCACGTGCCACTGACTGGGCAGGAGTCCGTTCGGGTGCGGAATATGACAAATGGAAAGAAACCAGATTAACACCGATACCGGGCGAAAAAGTGTCATCGCCGACAATAGAGGAATCACCTCTCAGCATCGAATGCAAGGTAAAGTCCATAACCGCGCTCGGATCGCATTCCATGTTCCTGGCCGAGGTCATAAACGTCAGGGCAGACCGCCGTTATCTTGATCCGGAAACAGGCGTTTTCTCGCTCGAAAAGGCCGGTCTTATGGCATATTCCCACGGTTTCTACCATTCACTGGGACCTGTAATCGGCAAATTCGGATTCTCTGTCAAGAAAAAATCCTGAGCATTCCACTGTCTCAGCTAACGTCTTTTCATTATATTTGCGACATGAGTAACGAAACACGCACGCGCCTGCTGCGCATCACGGCATTGGCCAACGATTATTGCACCACACTGCAGCAAACCAACGAAATGAAAAGGCTTGAATTCGTTCAGGCTATGACCGACTTGTTGCCACGAATATACTGGGAGTTTTCCGACTTCGCTCCCCAAAACGAGCAATGCCCCGAAAAACCGGCTGCCGAAGGGGCTCCCGACCCGGATTCTCTGCTTGCTCTCGAAGAAGAGGAAGAACGCTATTACGGTTCATATGTAGATGAAGATTTCTACGAAAGCATACGGCGCCATGTAGAGATGGTTCTCGGTCCTGACGATGTGTTCCTCGAAACGTTCGAGGAGGATATGAAATACAGCGACACCCCCATAGCGGCATCTGTTTCGGAATGTCTTGCCGATATTTTCCAGCCTCTGTTCAATTTCATATCGATTGTAAAGGATTCCGAAGGATCGGAACTTGAAGGGGCATATCTGGAATGCCGGGAGAATTTCACTTCCTATTGGAGCCAGACTCTCTGCAATGTGCTTCGCCCTCTGAATCATATACGGTTTTCCTGAACCGGAGATTTTCTGCAAGGCAAATATACAGATTAAATAATAACCAACCGAACAAAAAATACCATGAACAACAGTGAGCTAATGATGAAATGGCTCGGAGAGTCACCCTGTAATTTCTTCGCTGTCAAAACCGTTACCGACGAACTTGACAAAGCCGGGTTCCGGCGTCTGTCGGCAGCCGACAGATGGGATCTGCGTCCGGGAGGCGCATATTATATGGTTAAAAACGATACAGCCGTCTTCCCTTTTATCCTCGGACGCGGAGCTGTGTCGGAACATGGATTCCGTATTATTTCGTCTCACAGCGATTCCCCGTGCTTCAAACTTAAACCCAACGCCGAAATCTACAACGACGGGGGCACAGTATCGCTCAACGTGGAGAAATACGGCGGCGCGATAATGTACACCTGGTTCGACCGTCCTCTGTCGATGGCCGGAAGGGTGATGCTCCGCACTGACAATCCGCTCAGACCGGAAACCAGACTGGTTGATTTCCGCAAGCCCGTATGTACGATTCCTCATCTCGCCATACACTTCAACCGTCAGGTCAATGACGGGAATCCTCTCTCGGTACAGAAAGA
Source organism: uncultured bacterium (assembly GCA_905214715.1). Lineage (GTDB taxonomy): Bacteria > Bacteroidota > Bacteroidia > Bacteroidales > Muribaculaceae > Lepagella. The sequence goes on from CAJMMT010000002.1 coordinate 62,910, forward strand.
CATGAAACCCGTGTTGGGACGCTTCTCAAACGAAGAGATCGAAGCCTACAGGAAACGCGGCGGCATAATCCGTTCCCTCCTGGCCGACAAACTCGGCATCGACGCCGAAGATATCCTTGATTGGGAATTGGCACTATACCCGGTAGAGGAACCGCGCGTGGTGTCGGTTTGCGGCGACCTTTTCCAAAGCGGACGTATCGATGATCTTTCGATGGCTTTCGCGTCTTTACAGACCATGCTCTCCATTGCCCGGGACGAAAACGCACCCATGCACACCTGCGTGATGGCGCTATTCGACAATGAAGAAACCGGGTCAGGAACCAAACAGGGTGCCGCGTCTCCCGTTTTGACTAACCTTATGAAACGCATAGCAGAGACCGAAGGGACTCCGGCCGAAAGCTTCGCCCGCGCTGTCGAGAACTCATTTATGATATCGGCCGACAATGCACACGCATGGCACCCCAACTACAATGAGAAATACGATCCCACCAACCACCCACAGGTCGGAGGCGGTCCGGTGGTGAAAATAAACGCGAATTGCAAATACATGACCGATTCGGTGGGAGCCGCCATATTCCGTGCCCTATGCGAGAAAGCCGGTGTAGAATGCCAGTATTTCGTAAACCACGGCGATGTGGCCGGAGGGTCCACGCTCGGCAACATACTCACCTCGCAGATAGATCTCAGGGGAGTCGATATGGGTTGCGCCATATGGGCTATGCACTCGGCAGCCGAAACCGCCTCGCTTAAAGACTTTGAAGATACGGTAAAAGTCTTCGAATGTTTCATGCGATGACATCGCGATTCGGTGAATAACCGGGATAATGAAGGATTCGGCAGGTGGCAGACTTGCCGAATCCTGAATATTTTACTATCTTTGCACCTTTGCAGAGAGAACTCTTCTTCAGGTGTGTTCAGTTTTTCAATTACACGCCAAAGTCAGTTTCGGGTATCATACGGCTTTTTTGGCCCGATATTTGTTATAACCGAGATAGACCGTACAGCCGATATATCGGCATGAATGCGGAGAGTTCAGAAAGCGTCTCGAAAAAACATATAGAAACCACATTATAAAAATGAACGTAGAATTTGCCAAAATCGACGATGTAAACGGAATCATAACCGTAACCATCGAAGAAAAAGACTATTCCGAAAAGGTAGAAAAAGAACTCAAGACAGTCGCAAAGAACCGTCCCGAACCGGGTTTCCGTCCCGGCAAGACCCCCATCGCCATTATAAAGAAAAAATATGGTGATGCCGTGAAATACGACGTTATCAACAAACTCGTAGGCGACTCTCTTTTTGATTATATAAAGGAGAACAAACTCCATGTGCTCGGCAATCCTGTGCCAGAAAAAGACAACAGCATCGACATCCACGGTACCGACTATACCTTGAAATTCAAGGTAGGATTGGCACCTGAACTTGATCTGCATCTCGACAAGGAAACCCACATGCCCTATTACAATATCAAGGTATCTGACGATATGATTCAGCGTCAGGACGAGCAGTTGCGCCGTCGCTTCGGCTCGCAGGTCGAGGGTGAGGAAATCAACGAGACTGCCGTAGTACGCGGTGTAATAAATGAACTTGACGAAAACGGCGCTATCAAGGAAGGCGGAGTGTTCGTAGAGAACGGCATCCTCTCTCCAGAACATTTCGTAGATGCCGACCAAAAGGCTCTATTCCTTGGCAAGAAGAAAGAAGAGGAAATTGTGTTCAATCCCTCGAAAGCTTCCGGCAACAATGCCGTCGAGATGGGTTCGATGCTTCACCTGCCTAAAGAAGAGGCCACCGACCACACCGGAGACTTCCGCTTCAAGGTTACCGACATAATCTCGCTGAAACAGGCTGAGGAGAATCAGGAATACTACGACAACGTGTTCGGTAAAGACAAGGTGCATAACCATGAGGAATATCTCGATGCCCTTAAGCAGATGATCGCAGCCCAACTGAGCCGCGACTCTGATTTCCGCTTCACCATCGATGCCAAAGATAGTCTCGTTAAGGCTGTCGGCGATGTCAAGCTCCCCGATGAGGTACTCAAGGAGTTCCTTATCAAGAGCGAGAACAGCGATATGACTCAGGAAAACATAGATGAGTCTTACCTCAAGATGCGCCCCGAACTGATATGGGAGCTGATACGGGAGGCTGTGGCAGAAAAGCTTGAAATAAAGATTGACCAGGAGGATATGCTCAATCTGGCGCGTCAGGTTGCCCGTAGCCAATTCGCACAATACGGTATGTTCAATCCCGACGAACAGACCGTTGACAACTTCGCTCACGAAATCCTGAAAGACAAGAAAGCACAGCAGCAGATTGCCAACCAGGCTCTCGACACCAAGCTCTTCAACGGTATCCGCGCATCTGTAACGATAGACGAGAAAGATGTAACCGTAGAAGAATTCAACGAACTCTTCAAATAAACGTACAGAAAGAGCCTTTACAAATAAATTTCCGGCCCGGTCTGCAGGCATAGTCCAGAAGACCGGGCCGGCACAATATAAAACACGCAAGCAACAATATTTAATGGATATTAACAAAGATTTCAGAAACTATGCCGTGAACCACCTCGGCATGAGTTCCAACACACTCGATTCATATATCAAGGCAAGCGGCAAAGAAGCTTCTGTCTTCACTCCGACCTCTGACTATATGAATCCCTATATTCTTGAAGAGCGCCAACTGAACGTAACCCAGATGGACGTGTTCTCGCGTCTGATGATGGACCGCATAATTTTTCTCGGTACGCAGGTGTCAGACCAGAGCGCAAATATAATCCAGGCCCAGCTTCTTTACCTTGACTCGGTAGACCCCGACAAAGATATCTCGCTTTATATAAACTCGCCGGGAGGATCAGTATATGCCGGGCTCGGTATTTACGACACCATGCAGTATGTGAATTCCGATGTCTCTACAATCTGCACCGGCATGGCTGCTTCTATGGCGGCCGTATTGCTCGTGGCCGGCGAGAAAGGGAAACGTTATGCGCTTCCCCATTCCCGCGTAATGATCCACCAGCCGATGGGCGGTATTCAGGGACAGGCTTCCGACATAGAGATCACCGCCCGTGAAATTCTGAAACTGAAAGAAGAATTATACCGGATAATCTCCGACCATTCCGGCCAGCCTTTCGAGAAAGTAGAGGCCGATTCGGACCGTGACTATTGGATGATAGCCAACGAGGCCAAGGAATATGGCATGATCGACCGGATTCTGGTAAACACCAGAAAGAAATAATCTCATTTCATCTGCTACAGGTTTCGTTCCGCGGTCTGGTTTGAAAGAAAGATCGCGGAAGACCCACATGACAACAGAATATGGCAAAGAAAAAAGAGACAGGTGTAAACTGTATGCTCTGCGGCTCTACAGGCACACGCCAGGCACCGGTGGCCGAGGTTCTCCCGGGACTGCATCTCTGCACTGACTGCATGGGCTTCATAAACTCAGTGCGCGAGGAGGTGCTGCGCAACAATCCCCAGGAGCACGTCGCAGCCAAAGATTTGAAAGAAATCCCTACTCCCCGTAGTATAAAAGAATATCTTGACCAATATATCATAGGCCAGGATGAAGCCAAGAAATATCTTTCGGTAGCGGTTTACAACCACTACAAACGTATTCAGCAGTTAGACGCGCGCAAAGCCCGTATGGGCCAAGAGGATGCCAAAGGGAAAGGAACAGAGAAAGCCGACCGGTCCCTACTCCCGGAACCGGACGATGATGTCGAGATCGAAAAGAGCAATATCATAATGGTCGGCCCTACCGGAACCGGCAAGACGCTTCTCGCAAAAACCATAGCACGCCTGCTCGATGTCCCATTCGCCATAGTCGACGCTACGGTGCTTACCGAAGCTGGATATGTGGGCGAGGATATAGAATCGCTTCTTACCCGACTGCTGCAAAATTGCGACTACGATGTAGAACGGGCCGAACGGGGCATAGTCTTCATTGATGAAATCGACAAAATAGCCCGCAAGAGCGACAATCCCTCCATTACACGCGATGTAAGCGGCGAGGGAGTGCAGCAGGGACTGCTTAAGCTGTTGGAGGGTTCCACGGTTCTCGTGCCACCGAACGGTGGCCGCAAGCACCCCGAACAGAAGATGATTGCCGTAGACACTCGCAATATCCTCTTTATATGCGGCGGTGCCTTCGATGGTATAGAACGGAAGATCGCAGCCCGTATGAACACTCATATCGTGGGCTACGGTCAGAATTCCGCCCAGCGTAAGGAACAGCGTCAGAATCTCATGCGCTATGTCATGCCGCAAGACCTGAAATCATTCGGTCTTATCCCTGAAATAATAGGCCGCTTGCCGGTGCTTACAGCACTTGACCCGTTGGACCGAGAAGCGTTGCGCCGGATACTTACCGAGCCTAAGAATGCCATCACTCGCCAATACAAGAAGTTGCTGGCAATGGATGGTGTGGAACTTGAGTTCACCGACGACGCTCTCGACACTATAGTTGACAAGGCGATAGAATACAAACTTGGCGCACGCGGACTCCGCTCCATAGTCGAAACCGTTATGGTGGATGCCATGTTCGAGATACCATCTTCAGACCGGAAGAACTTCACGGTTACAGGGCAATATATTATCGATCGCCTGGAAGCGGCGCATTTCGACAAAGCTCATTCGAAAGAGTAACCGGAAACGCACCGCAATCCCCTTATGCCACAAAAATGCGCATAACGGGGCACAATAGCAATAAAAATTCCCCGGAAGCATAATTTCACATGCTTTTGGGGAATATTTTTTTTGGAATTTAATAAAATAGATATTAACTTTGATTACGAACGTTTACCAATCAAGGTCCTTGAAACATTCCTTATCTGAGCGTTTTGACCCCAACTAACCAACATCTCTTCTTATCGCATGGCTAACCGACAGGAAATAAACAGTGCCTTAAAGGCATATTTCGGGTTTGACACCTTCAAAGGTCAGCAGGGCGAAGTTATATCGGCTTTGCTTGACGGTCACGATGTATTCGTGTTGATGCCCACAGGAGGAGGCAAATCTCTATGCTACCAGCTTCCGGCTCTTATGAGTAAAGGCACTGCCATTGTCATATCGCCCCTAATCGCCCTGATGAAAAATCAGGTCGATGCCCTGCGCGGACATACCGGAGATGACCGAAGCGCCCATTTCCTAAACTCATCGCTTTCCAGGAGTTCTATCAATCAGGTTAAAGAAGATGTACTTGCCGGACATACAAAACTGCTTTATGTGGCACCCGAATCACTGGCAAAGACAGAAAACATTCTGTTCCTGAGAAAAGTCGGCATCTCTTTTTACGCTGTCGACGAAGCCCACTGCATCTCGGAATGGGGACATGACTTCAGACCGGAATACCGCAAAATTCGCTCGCTTATCAACGAGATTGGCGCGCGTCCGCTGATAGCGCTTACGGCAACCGCCACCCCGAAAGTGCAACACGATATTCAGAAATCGCTCAGTATGATCGACGCCAAGGTGTTCAAGTCTTCTTTCAACCGCGCCAATCTCTTTTATGAAGTACGGCCCAAGAACAAGAATATAGACCGCGACATAATAAAATACATAAAAAGCAATCCCGGCAAGTCCGGCATAGTATATTGTCTTTCCCGCAAGAAAGTAGACGAGTTCAGTGAGATTCTAAAGGTCAACGATATCCGGGCTTTACCCTATCATGCCGGCCTCGACCCTGTCACACGTGCCGCACATCAGGATGCCTTCCTCAACGAGGAGGTTGATGTCATTGTGGCTACCATCGCTTTCGGCATGGGCATAGACAAGCCCGATGTACGATACGTAATACATTACGACATACCGAAGTCTTTGGAAGGATATTATCAGGAAACCGGACGTGCCGGCCGCGACGGCAACCGCGGTCATTGCCTCTGCTATTACAGCAACCGCGACATACAGAAACTCGACAAGCTGCTGCAGTCCAAGACGGCTACGGAACAAGAGATTGGCAGACAGCTGCTGGCCGAAACCGCCGCCTACGCCGAAACCGCCGCATGTCGCCGTAAGGTACTTCTGCATTATTTCGGCGAGGAATGCCAGGAAGAACATTGCGGAGCCTGCGACAACTGTCTGAATCCCCCGGAAAGGATAAACGCTACCGAAGAGTTGGCCGATGCCCTTGAGACGGCCGACTTGCTGGGAGATTTCGCAAACACCTCCTACCTGGTTCATGTTATGCTTGGCTATCGGACTCCGGAAATTCTCAGAAACGGACACACTGAACTTGAAACATTCGGATGCCGTTCGGAGGCCCGCGAGAAAGACCTTATGACCATAGTGCGCCAAGGCATGCTCGCCGGATATTTCGCGAAAGACATGGAATCTTACGGTGCTCTGAGAATAACCGACAAAGGACGGGCATTCATGAAAAAGGCGGACAAGTTCGAGATTGTAGCCGACCGTGAATTCACTGACGATTCTCCCGAGCCTACCGAAGCGCAGGGAGGAGGGGCGGCCGACGAACGCCTGTACAGCATTCTCTCGGCTTTGCGACGCCAGATAGCTCGCAAGAACAATGTGCCCCCATATGTTATTTTCACAGACCCCTCTCTCGAGGCCATGACCACGATGTATCCAATCACCAACGAGGAAATGCTCAATATACCGGGTGTAGGCAACGGCAAGGCCGCTCGCTACGGCTCCGAGTTCCTGAAGGTGATAAGACAATATGTGGAGGACTATAATATTCTGCGGCCTACAGACATAAGGGTAAGAACCATCGCCAACGGTCAAAGCCGTCTGAATCTATTCCTTATCCAGGGCATAGACCGCAAAATAGACCTTGACGTGCTGGCAGACAGCAAAGGGATAGAGATGGACGACCTGCTTACAGAACTTGAATCGATTGTCGAGGCCGGAACCCATATCAATATAGACTATTATATCGAGGAATTGCTCGATAAAGATTCAATCGACGAGTTGACGGAATATTTCCGTCAGACCGAAGAAGACGACATAGAGGAAGCATACCGGCAATTAGGCTCCGACTTCTCGGAAGAGGAGATAAGACTCGCCCGCGTACGCTTCATATCGGAAATGGGCAACTGATACTTCCCGCAAAAATTAAAACGGGCAGCCGCCAACCGCGTTAACAGACACGGATGGCGGCTGCCCGTTTTATAAGAACTTAAAAACTTATGTATTGTAGCCAAGACATAAACCTTGTAGAGTCGACAGGTGTTTAAATATCAAATTTATGCAATCAAATTTTCCACACCTACATTGCTTTCGCCGGCAATGATAATCATCTTAAAACATGAAAGACACAGCTGCAAAGGAATACGATGTCATAATCATAGGTGGAGGGGCCACCGGAGCCGGCACGGCCCGTGACTGCGCTATGCGCGGACTCAAGACAGTTCTTGTGGAACGTCTCGATTTCACCGCAGGTGCCACCGGAAGAAACCACGGTCTGCTTCACAGCGGAGCCAGATATGCGCATACAGACCCCGAATCGGCTGCCGAATGTATAAAGGAAAATATCATTTTACGTCGCATAGCGCGCCATTGCGTAGAGGATACGGGAGGCCTTTTTGTAACACTTCCCGAAGACAGTCTCGATTATCAGAACGCTTTTGTTTCAGACTGCGCCAAGGCCGGTATCAGGGCAGACGTGCTCGACCCGAAAGAAGCCTTGCGAATGGAGCCCTCCGTCAATCCCGATATCATCGGAGCCGTGAAAGTACCCGACGGCGCGATAGACCCGTTCAGACTAACCACCGCCAATATACTTGACGCAAGACTACATGGCGCCGATATAATCACCTACCACGAGGTAGTGGGATTTGAAAAGGAACAAGACCGCATAATCGGCGTAAGACTGAGAAGCCATCTGAACGGCGAGGTAACAACGATCTACGGCAAGGTTACGGTAAACGCCTGCGGAATATGGGGCCACCATGTAGCGGAACTGGCCGGCATCAAGGTCAACATGTATCCGGCCAAAGGCGCACTGCTCATTTTCGGCCACAGGGTGAACAACATGGTAATAAACCGATGTCGCAAACCGGCCGATGCCGATATCCTGGTACCCGGCGACACCATCTGCGTAATAGGCACCACCTCTACCAGAATACCCTTCAGCGAGATCGACAAGATGGAAGTAACCCCGGACGAGGTAGATCTGCTTCTCAGCGAGGGCATAAAACTGTCGCCCAGACTTGCCCAGACCAGGATATTGCGCGCCTACGCCGGAGTAAGACCACTCGTAGCCGCCGACCACGACCCGACTGGCAGAAGCATAAGTCGCGGCATAGTTTGTCTCGACCATGCCAAACGCGACGGTGTGGAGGGATTCATCACCATTACCGGTGGCAAACTGATGACCTACCGACTTATGGCTGAAGAAGCCACCGATTTAGTATGTAAGAAACTCGGGGTGGAGCGCAAATGCGAGACCGCCGAAAAACCGCTTCCGGGGTCGGAACCCGATGCGAAAGATGAACAACGCCGGCAACATATAATAGAACTGAGCACCGAGCAGAAAGCAGCCGAAGGGAGACATGGAAGCTGGACCGGGAGGATTGAGTCCAAATCGGATGCAGACGACGCCCTTGTATGCGAATGTGAGCAGGTGAGCGTAGCGGAAGCCAATTATGCCATCGATGAGCTGCACGTACACAACCTCATAAACCTCCGCCGACGTACACGTCTTGGGATGGGGACCTGTCAGGGCAGCCTCTGCGCCTGCCGCGGAGCCGGACTGTTGGAGCGGCATGAGAAATGCGCGCAACGTAGTCTTGACGATCTGGCTGCGTTCATGAACGAGCGCTGGCACGGTATGTTCCCCGTCTGCTGGGGCGAGACATTATGCGAGGTTCAGTTTACCTCATGGCTATATCAGGGCGTGCTCGGACTCGACCACGAGCCTGAACGTAACTTCCCGGCACAATAAAACCGTGTAATTTTTTGAACCATGAAATTCGACACCATCATAATAGGAGGAGGCCTCAGCGGCCTGGTCTGCGGAATAGAGTCAGCGAAAAGCGGACGCAAGACAGCCATAATTTCCACCGGGCAAAGCGCATTACATTTCTGGTCCGGGTCTTTCGAGTTCCTGTGTAATGAAAACAGCCGGCCGGTGATCGACGTCCCTCTCGACAGAGCAGCGAGATTGCCGGAGAATCACCCTTACAAAAAAATAGGGATCGAACGGACCGCCAAGCTTCTTGAGCGTACGGCACCTCTACTCGGCGAGGCCGGCATATCGGCAAGCGGCACGCTTAAACGCAACCACTACCGCATGACTCCCCTCGGAATCGTAAAGCCGGCATGGCTTACTCTTGACGATTATCTTTCGTTCGAACGGCCGGAGGATCTATCGGGCAAGACAATAGCCATCGTGAATATATACAGCTATCTGGACTTTTATCCAAGATTCCTGACTTTAGGCTTATCCAAGTTAGGCAACGAGTGCATATGCGCCGACATCAACATTCCGCAACTCGACATACTGCGGAAGAGCACTACCGAGATGAGGGCCACCAACATGTCGAGGTTCCTGCGCGACGACGCAGTTGACGATCTCGCTAAGGAAATCAACAGAGTTTCGGTCGGCACCGATATGGTAATCATGCCCGCGGTGCTCGGCATATTCAGCGATGAGCCGGTAAAACGTCTGCGCAACGCCGTAGACCGTCCGGTATATTTCATAGCCACTGCTCCAGCATCGGTGCCAGGCGTGAGATGCCAGCTCTCGCTCAAGAATCTGTTTATAAAATATGGCGGCAACTTCATGGCCGGAGATACCGCGACCAGAGGCGATTTCTCGGGCAACCGTCTTGAAAAGATTTATACTGAAAATTTCGGGAACATACCTCTCGAGGCTGAGAATTTCGCAATCTGTACGGGAAGTTTCTTCGGTCTTGGACTTATAGCCGACCTCCACAGAATATATGAACCCGTCTTCGGTCTCGACATACAGGCCGGGAAAAGCCGTACCGACTGGTACAATAAAGATTTCTACTCTTCCCAACCATATATGTCTTACGGAGTGCTGACAGACTCGGAATTCCGGCCGTCGCGCAAGGGCAAGACTGTGGACAATCTCTATGCCACGGGAGCACTTCTGAACGGTTTCAACGCTCTGAAAGAAGGATCGGGCGCGGGAATCACCCTTGCCACGGCCTTCCACGCCGCCGACAAGATTATAGGAAGATAAACGGAACGCCGTTCCTCAATTCACACTCCCATAATTCAGAATACTATGTAATTCAGAATACTATGTAATTCAGAATACTATGTAATTCAGAATACTATGTAATTCAGGATACTATGCAATTCAGAATACTATGATGACACTTCAAGAACAGAATATAAGCGACAATAATTTCGAGTCGTGTATAAAATGCACCATTTGCACGGTCTATTGTCCGGTTACGGCTGTCAATCCCGACTATCCCGGTCCGAAGCAAGCAGGACCCGATGGCGAGCGCTATCGTCTGAAACGGCCCTACTTCTACGACGAGGCACTTAAATACTGCCTCAACTGCAAGCGCTGCGAGGTTGCATGTCCCAACAACGTGAAAATAGGTGATATCATTCAGGCGGCACGTATAAAATATGCAGATAAGAAACCCTCTCTGCGCGATACTCTTCTCGCCAATACCGATTTCATGGGCAATTTCGCTACCCGTCTCGCACCCGTAGTGAATTTCTCCCTCGGTCTCAAACCTGTAAAGTATCTGATGGACAAGGTGCTCAAAATAGATGACCACCGCACCTTCCCCAAGTATGCCGGCGAACGTTTCGAGACATGGTACCGCAAAGAGGCTGCCGAACGGCAGGAAGAGTTCCCCAAACACGTCTCCTATTTCCACGGCTGCTATGTGAACTACAACTACCCTCAGCTCGGCAAGGACCTGATAAAGGTTCTCAACGCTCTCGGTTACGGTGTAAGACTTCTCGACAGGGAGAAATGTTGCGGAGTGGCCAAGATTGCTAACAGATGTATCGACGAAGCCACACGCGACGGCAAGAACAATCTGAGGGCCATAAGGGAGGCGGTGGAGCGTGGCGACGAGGTCGTGGCCACCTCCTCTACCTGCTGTTTCACTTTACGCGACGAATATCCTCACCTTCTCCATCTTGAAAATTCAGATGTACGCGAACATATCCTGCTCGCCACTCTCCTTATCTTCAGGCTTCTCGATGAAGGCAAAGCAAGAATCGCCTTCCGTAAAGATTATAAAAAAAGAATAGCATACCATGTGCCATGCCACATGGAGAAACTCGGGTGGACCATATTCTCCACCTCTTTGCTCAGAATGATTCCGGGAGTAGACTTCATCGATCTCGATTCGCATTGCTGCGGCATTGCTGGTACTTACGGATTCAAAAAAGAATACTACGATTATTCCCAGGCTATAGGAGAGCCCCTTTTCGAGCAGATACTTGAATCGTGTTGCGATTTTGTGGCATGCGACTGCGAGACCTGCAAATGGCAGATAGAGATGTCTACCGGAATTCCGGTCCTGAATCCTATATCGGTTCTTGCCGAAGCAATAGACGTTAACGCAACCATGCGTCTCAATAACGTAGATATAAAGTTTGAATAATAAATTTTCAATACCATGAAATACATTCTCTCGCTCGATCAGGGCACAACAAGCAGCCGCGCCATCGTATTCAACCATGAAGGAGATATCTGTTCGGTGGCTCAACATGAATTTCCACAGATATTTCCCCATCCGGGATGGGTAGAGCACGATCCTCATCAGATCTGGGGTTCCCAGGCTTCGGTGATCGCGGAAGCGATATCGCAGATCGGAATCAACGGACTCGACATTGCCGCCATCGGAATCACAAACCAGCGCGAGACAACCATTGTCTGGGATGCCGAAACCGGTGAACCGATATACAACGCCATTGTCTGGCAGGACAGACGCACATCCGAATACTGCGATTCTCTGCGCGAGGCCGGGTATGGCGACATGATCCGCAAAAAAACAGGTCTGATAATAGATGCCTATTTCAGCGCCACCAAAATCAAATGGATTCTTGACCATGTAGAAGGGGCGAGGAAGAAAGCCGAAGAGGGGAAGCTACGGTTCGGCACCGTCGATTCATGGCTCATCTCTTGCCTTACACGCAATAAGGTACACGTTACCGATGTAACCAACGCCTCGCGAACCATGCTCTTCAACATACATACCCTCGAATGGGACAAGGATCTTCTGAAACTATTCGATATTCCGGAGTCGATGCTACCGGAAGTCAAGGCCAGCAGCGGTGTTATGGGTTACACCACAACGACTATTTTCGCCCATGAAGTTCCCATAGCGGGTGTCGCCGGCGACCAGCAGGCCGCTCTGTTCGGGCAGATGTGCGTACGCCCCGGTTCGGTGAAGAACACTTACGGAACCGGCTGCTTCCTTCTCATGAATTCAGGCGACAGACCGATACTGTCGGAAAACCGGTTGATATCCACAATAGCATGGAAAATCGGAGACAAGGTCACATACGCCCTCGAGGGGTCGATATTCGTTGGCGGCTCTGTTGTACAATGGCTGCGCGACGGTCTGAAATGTATCACTTCATCATCAGAGGTGGAAGCCCTCGCATCTTCGGTCCCCGACACCGAAGGTGTTTATTTCGTACCTGCCCTCACCGGATTGGGCGCCCCTTACTGGGATCAATACGCACGCGGGCTGATATGCGGAATATCACGAGGCACCACAGTGGCCCATATAGCACGTGCGGCTCTTGAAGGCATAGCGTTTCAGGTATACGACATCGTGAAGGCCATGGAACTCGATTCGGGTCTCAACATAACGGAACTGAAAGTAGACGGAGGCGCCTCGCGCAATAATCTGCTCATGCAGTTTCAGAGCGACATTCTCGACACCGAAGTCCAGAGACCCAAGGTTACCGAGACAACGGCTCTCGGAGCCGCTTATCTGGCCGGACTGGCCGTCGGGTTCTGGAAAGATATAGAAGAGATAAAATCGCAATGGAAAATCGAACATGACTTCAAACCGTCGGCTTCCCCGGAATATGTGGCTTCAAAACTGAACGGGTGGAAGAATGCCGTCGAACGTTGTCTATCTAAATAAGACCGATTATGGAAGCTATTGAAATTCCCATCTTCCTCCAATGTTTCTTCGAGTTTCTCGGCACATACGTCATGATTCTGCTCGGATGTGGAGTCGTGGCATGCACCACTCTCAAAGGGTCGAAAGGATTTGGCGGCGGATGGATTGTAGTAACAATCGCATGGGGCCTTGCCGTAATGTGCGGTGTGTTTATCGCCGGGCCATATACCGGAGCCCATCTGAACCCTGCTGTTACGCTGGGGCTCACCCTTGCCGGCAAATTCGACTGGGGCATGGTGATACCATATATGATATCGCAGTTTATCGGAGCATTCCTCGGAGCCGTTACTGTCTATTATTTCTATAAGGATCATTTCGATGCCACCGACGGGGAAGATACCAAACTGGGTGTGTTCGCGACCATACCGGCAATAAAGAACGTCAAGCGCAATTTCCTATCGGAAACCATCGGTACGTTTGTGCTGATCCTCGTGATTCTCTTCCTTGCCGAAAGAGGAAACACTTCCGAGGTGGGCCTCGGTTCCATAGGGGCACTCCCCGTGGCATTTCTTGTAATCGTAATCGGAATGGCTCTTGGGGGCACAACCGGATACGCCATAAACCCGGCAAGAGACCTTGGGCCGCGCCTTGCCCATCATCTTCTGCATATAAAAGGGAAAGGGAGCAGCCAGTGGAAATATGCCTGGGTCCCGATAGCAGGTCCAATTATCGGAGCTATCTTCGCGGTACTTGTATTCTACCTTTACAATCTCTGCCGCTGACACCGGATGTAAAGTTAGTGCGCAAGAGTATGTTTGGATACATAATAAAGAAGCATCGTCGGCGTTAAGTAAAAAGATAAATCAATCTCTGAAATGAAGAATACTCTTTTGACCGCAGGCCTCGTCGGGGCCGCAGCTTTGGCCTGGGCGGCCAAGGATCCGGTGCTGATGACCGTCAATGGTCTTGACGTTCCTAAATCGGAATTCGAATATCTTTACCACAAGAATTCACAGCAGCAGATAGAGGCCCAGCCTTTGGCCGACTATGTGGAGATGTTCAAGATATACAAGCTCAAAGTAGCCGATGCCCTCGCCGAAGGAATCGACACCACCGCCGCTTTCCGCAAAGAAATGGAGACCTACCGGCGCGAGCTCGCGAACCCCTACTTGGCAGACTCAGTATATCTCAACAAACTTATAGACGATTCATACAACCGCTCGGCAAAAGAGGCCGAGGCCATCCATATAATGTTGCTGAAACCTCAGGGCGGTTCTTCGGCCAAAGTACGCGCCAAAGCCGACTCCCTGCGTCAGGCCATAATAGCCGGCGCAGATTACGGCGAAGCTGCGGCGAAATGGTCGCAGGACCGTATGTCGAAAGACAAAGGAGGCAACATGGGCTTCATAACCGTGAACCGTTTTCCCTACCGCTTCGAGGAGGCCGTGTTCAACACCCCCGAGGGTGAGATAGCCGAGGTTGTGGAAAGTCCTGTAGGGTTCCACATTATAAAAGGAGGCAAAAAACGTCCGGCACGCGGTACCGTTCTGGCCAGCCATATACTCAAACTCGTGCCTCAGGGTTCGACCCGCGCTCAGGAAGATGAGGCCAAGGCGTGGATTGATTCAATAGCTACAGTGCTGAAATCACACCCTCAGCAGTTCGAGTCCATAGCCATGAGCCAGTCTGATGACAAGGGTTCGGCCCGCAACGGCGGCATGCTCCCCTGGTTCGGGGCCGGCATGATGGTGGCGCCCTTCGACTCGGCGGCTTTCGCTCTGCGCAACGGCGAAATAAGCGAGCCTGTACGCTCCCAGTTCGGATGGCATATAATAAAGCGTATCGATTCCAAAGAACCGGAAAGTCGCGATGCCTTGAAAACCGAATTGCTGCAACGCTTCACAAATCCGCAGGACGAACGCCACATGATGGTGCGCCGGCAGATGGTAGACCGTCTCGGTCGCAAGCACAAAGCCAAACTCCTTCCGGCGGCTACCGCTCTTAAGGAAAAGGCCGCCGCAAACGGCATAGACTCCCTGTTCTACGCCGAAGCCGAAACCATGGCGTCAGCCCCTTTCTACGCCATCGGCAAGAAACAGTTCAACGTAGGAGACTTCCTTACTTCTTACCGCCACACCGACATAGCCGACCACGACCGCGCCGCCGATATGATGCAGAACTATATCGACTACTTCATATATAAGAAACTGGTAGATGCCGAAGAAGACTGGCTTGAGGCCAACGAACCGGATTACCGCAATCTTCTGCATGAATATCGCGACGGCTCTCTGCTCTATGAAGTAAGCGTGCGTAAGGTATGGGATCGCGCCTCGAAAGATACCGAAGGTCTGCAGAAATTCTTTGAAGCCAACCGCGGCAACTATACCTGGTCTACTCCCCATGTGAAAGGCATACTGGTTCAGGCGGCCAACGATTCCATAGCCGGCGAAGTGCGCCGTCGTCTGTCGCAGCTTGGCGGCGACACCATAGTTTCCACAGCCCGCAAGGAGTTCGGCAAAAAAGCCAATATCGAGCGTGTGCTTGTAGAAAAAGGTGCCAACGCAATGGTCGACAATCTGATGTTCGGAGCCCCCGAGGTCAAACCTGCTTCGGCTGCTTTCACGACATATTTCCTTTACGAACCGGTGGTTCTCACCGCTCCTGAGGAAATCAGCGATGTGCGCGGACTTGTAATCAGCGATTATCAGAACCAGCTTGAACAGGACTGGATAGAAGAGATGAAACTCAAATATCCGGTTACGGTAAATGAAAAGACGCTCAAGAAAGTGAAGTGAAGCCTATATGGGCCATAGCGACCGCCACTTTCGCGGTCCTGACAGTTATCACGGGTGCCTCCGGATGCCGGAGGCACCCGGAAACACATCCGGACCTGAACGTAGCCGCACGCATGGACGACTCACTCCTTACCATCTCGGACATTGAGAAACTGCTTCCTTCCGGGTTGACCGTAGAAGACAGCACGGCGCTTGCCAACGCCATAACCGAAGGATGGATAGAAGACCGGCTGTTCGAGACTTACCTTTCTCCGGACCCTGCCGAGGAACAGCGAATAGAACGCATGGTACAGGACTATCGACGTAAGTTGAGAATGGAGGCCTACCGCAGACGAATGCGACGGTTACATGAGCCTCCGGTAAAAACCGACAGTATCCGGGCTTACTACGATGCCCACAGAAGCGAGCTTATTTGCGAACATCCTCTGGCAAAAGGGCTTTATCTGAAGATTCCCTCAGGTTCATCTTCCCTGGCCAGACTGCGCCAATGGAGCCGTTCGGCTTCCAACAGCGACATACTCAAAATAGAGGAAGAGAGCGGTTCTGCCGATTTCACTTACGAGTATTTCGGAGACACTTGGGTTGAATTCGACATAATAGCCTCCGAGATACCATACAGGTTCGGAGACGCCGACCGTTTTTTATCCTCGAATACATTTTTCGAAACAGAAGTTGCCGGATTTGTCTACATCCTGCACATATACAGTTATCTGCCGTCGGAATCGCCTATGCCATACGAATTCGCGGAAATTCAGATTCGCGACATTCTTCAGGAATCCCGTCTTGAGGCTTACCGCAGAGGATTGCTGAGAGCCCTGAAGGATAAGGCTGTCAAAGATGGCCGACTTTCGATAGCTAACCACCGGTCTGAAAAGGCCACAAAGCAATAGAACAATATCCACACCCCAACTGCAATGAATAAGAAACGCATATTCCACGCTATTCTGATGGCCGGCGTTTTAGCCGGAGCCATAGCCCAGCCACCAAAAAATGTCATCGACGAGGTGGTTTGGACAGTCGGCGACCAACCTATATACCGCTCTGACGTAGAGGAGATGTATGCTCAGATGCGTTCCGAGGGCACTCCCATCGCAGGCGACCCCTATTGTCTGATTCCAGAGCAGCTGGCGGTACAGAAGCTATATCTGCATCAAGCGAAGCTCGATACCGTAGAAGCCCCCGAGAGTCAGGTAAAGGCCGGAGTGGAACGACGCATTGACTATTTCATAGCCAACCTCGGCTCCAAGGAAAAAGTGGAAGAGTATTTCCACAAGCCCATCCCTGCCTTGCGCGAACAGCTTACGGAGGTGATGCGTTCCAATTACATCATAGAGCAGGTACAGCATTCCCTTACCAAGGACCTGAAGCCTACCCCAAACGATGTGCGCAAATACTTCACATCGCTGCCGGAAGATTCCATCCCCTATGTGCCCCTCCAGGTCGAGACCCAGATCATACAG
Source organism: uncultured bacterium (assembly GCA_905214715.1). Taxonomy (GTDB): domain Bacteria; phylum Bacteroidota; class Bacteroidia; order Bacteroidales; family Muribaculaceae; genus Lepagella. The sequence goes on from CAJMMT010000002.1 coordinate 80,207, forward strand.
CTTAACCCTGTGGTGCCCAAACAGGAAATCGACGACGTGAAAGCCCGCTTGCGCGACTATGCCGACCGTGTGAACCGCGGTGATGCCGACTTCGCCACCCTCGCTATTCTGAACAGCGAAGACGGATCGGCTATGCAAGGTGGAGAATTAGGTTATCATGGTCGCGCTGACTGGGTACCGGAATTCGCCAACGCCGCCTTCAACCTCTCCGACCCCAAGAAAGTGTCGCGCATAGTGGAAACCGAATATGGATATCATATCATACAGCTCATAGGCAAGCGTGGCGATCAGGTAAACGTACGCCACATATTGCTCCGTCCGAAGGTGAGCCAGAGTGATCTTGCCGAGGCCACCACACACCTCGACTCTCTGCGCAAGGAGATAGAAGCCGGCAAGATTCCTTTCGACGAGGCCGCTCGCTATGTTTCCCAAGACAAGGATTCCAGAAACAACAAGGGAATAATGGTCAACCAGCAAACCGGCTCATCACACTTCGAGATGCAGGATCTGCCCCAGGAAATCGCACGCCGCGTAGAACACATGCAGCCAGGCGACATTTCGGAAGCTTTCGTGATGAAAGATCCTAAGAAAAATATGGATGTGGCGGCCATCGTGCGTCTCACCAACCGTGTTCCCGGACACAAGGCGACTCTTCAGGAAGACTACAACCTGATAAAGCAGATGTATGAGGCCCACATGAAAGAGATGGCTCTTAAAGAGTGGGTGGAAAAGAAAATCAAAGACACTTACGTTAAAATCGCACCGGGATGGGGAGAGTGCGAGTTCAAATATGAAGGATGGGTGAAATAAAGGAAAATAACCCGCACGCCGGAAAGTCCGCGGGAACGGGACATGACCCACGGAGGGTAGCCGTCGCATTGGCGGCTATCCTCCTTGTAGCGTTTGCCAGTCTGGTAAGGCAGGCATGGGCTCAGAATCCTGCCGCTGCCGGTCAGAAAGATCCCTTCAGCCGTCCGGCTCCCACCAAGCCTTTCAAGCCTACGGTACCGTCGGCGAACCGCTACCGCAGCGACCGCGTGTTTCTTGAAAAAGCCGATTCTCTTTTCAAAATCGGACTGGATACCGTATCACGACAGATTGTAAAGGGATCCGTGGTTTTCCGCCACGGAAACATGTGGATGTATTGCGATTCCGCCTACTATTATCCGCAACGCAATTCAATGGATGCTTTCGGACATGTGAAGATGGTTCAGGGCGACACCCTTTTCGTATATGCCGACAAACTGTATTACGACGGAGACATTCGTCTGGCATCCCTGTTCCGCGGACCTTCGCAGTCGCAGGTAAAACTGAAAGATCCTCAGGGTACTCTTACCACCGACACTCTGTTCTACGACCTGAACAGCGAGATCGGAAGCTATGACTGCGGTGGTGTGCTTGAGGACGAGCAGAACACACTCTCGTCGGTCTACGGCCGATATTCCACCGCCACCCACGATGCCGATTTCTTCTATGACGTGGAGCTGTTGAATCGCAGAGATGGTTACCGCCTGCTTTCCGACACCCTTTACTACAATACCTCGACCGGACTGGCCCGTATCGACTCCCCTACCCGCATCTACGGCCGCAACGATACCATACACACGGCCAAAGGATGGTATGACACCAACACCGACAATCTTGAGCTGTTTTCCCGTTCCCTCATAGCCCATACCGATTCATCGGGCAACGTTACCACCATCGAGGGCGACTCTATCGTTTATGACAAACGCAACCGTGTTTCGCGTGCATATACCTTCGAGGGGTTGCGTGGTGTGCCGGTAGTGCTTACCGATACCGCCCACAAGATGCGCCTTACCGGCCTTTTCGGTCTGTATAACGACTCGACCCGTGAAGCTCTCAGCACCGGATACCCCCTTCTGAAAGAGTATTCGCGTCCCGACACGATATACCTGCGAGCCGACACCATAAAGACCTATATTTTCACCGAGCGTGTATGGCCAGACTCCCTGAAAAGTCTCGCAGCCTCGTTCACCGCTCCGAATCCTGAATTCGAGGTCTTCGAAGAGAATATAAGGAAAGTACCGGCCATGAGCGCGTCCGACTCGCTCGCGCTCGATTCCGCTCTGATGATTCCCAAGGAGTTTCACATGGCCAAAGCCTATCATCGGGCAAGATTCTTCAACAAAGATATACAGGGAGTGGCCGACTCCATGGTGTTTCTTGAAACCGACTCGATGCTGCGGATGTTCCGCAAGCCGATCGTATGGAGCGGCGAACGTCAGGTAAGCGGCGGAGACCGCCGCAATCCGGGCGAGATATGGATGCACTTCAACGACTCTACCGCAGACTGGGCCATACTTCCCAAAAGCGGACTCATGACAGAACAGGTCGATTCGGCCGAATATTTCTACAACCAGCTTGCAGGAAAAAAGATGAAGGCCTTCTTTGAAGACCAGACCTTGAAACATCTTGACGTGGCCGGAAACGTACAGACTCTTTTCCTCCCTGCCGAAGAAGACTCTACTTACAACCGCCTTGTGCTTGCCGTGTCGTCTTATCTCACGCTCGACATGAAAAAGGGCGACATAGACCGCATAAAGATGTGGCCTGAAGTTACCGGAAACGTTACCCCCATCTTTCTGGTAAAACCTCGCCAGAAGGTTCTTGAAGGCTACGAGGGCAGACTGTGGCTTTCGGCAATCCGTCCGAAAGGGATTCTGATTGGAGACAGGATCGTATGGGACGATGACCTCGGCGAGGTCTCACCCGAACTTGAAGAGTATTTCAGCCAGGATCAATAGCATATGAGCGACATTATACATCTGCTTCCCGATTCGGTTGCCAATCAGATTGCGGCAGGCGAAGTTATCCAGCGTCCGGCTTCGGTCATAAAGGAACTGGTAGAAAACTCGGTAGATGCCGGAGCCACCGAAATAGAAATATATATAAAGGATGCCGGACGTACCCTTATCCAGGTAATCGACAACGGCAGGGGCATGTCCGAGACTGATGCGCGCATGGCGTTTGAACGCCATGCCACATCCAAAATACAGAAAGCCGACGATCTCTTCACATTACGTTCGATGGGATTCCGAGGCGAGGCTCTCCCGTCGATATGCGCTATATCACAGATCGAGCTTCGCACCCGCACCCGAGATTCTTCCATGGGTACACGCCTCACGATCTCAGGTACTGACGTGCAATCGGAACCTGACGTATGCGAGCAGGGTACCTCTATTGCCGTGCGCAACCTGTTTTACAACGTTCCGGCTCGCCGCAAATTCCTGAAAAGCGATAGTGTGGAGCTCACCAATATCATGCGTGAATTTGAACGTCTGGCGTTGGTGAACAACAACGTACGTATGAAGATAGACACCGGATCACGCTCCATAGACCTTCTGGCCGGAACTTTCAGGCAACGTATAGGCGACCTATGGAAAAACAACCTCAACTCGCAGCTTGTCCCGGTGGAAATTGACACCCAGATCGTAAAAATATCAGGCTTCATTTCACGACCGGAATTCGCGCGCCGTCGCAATGCACTGCAATACCTTATAGTGAACGGGCGCAACATGAGGCATCCATATTTCCATAAAGCCATACTGAACTGCTTCGAGCCTCTCATAGCCCCTGATACACAGCCATGCTATTTCATCAGATTCGAGGTTGATCCCGCATCGATCGATGTAAACATCCATCCTACCAAAAACGAAATCAAATTTGAATTCGAACAGGAGATATGGAAGATTCTTTCCACGGCTGTCAAATCTGCACTGGGCATGTTTTCAGCCGTACCCTCTATCGATTTCGATCATGATGTGGTGCCGGTATCACCGCTCCCCCAAGGAGAAAAGCCTGCGGAACCTGACCACACTTTCGAACAGGGGTACAACCCTTTCGCATCCGCCTACAGCGACACTTCCGGATGGGACGGATTTCCAACTCTCCGTAACCGACCTGCCGAATCTTCACAAACTGCAGGAAACCACCATGAGAACGGGTACCTCCGCCATACCTCGGTAGGAAACTGGGAATCGCTGTATGCCGATTTCATGGATGCCGCCCGCGCCGATGCCAGACCTCAGGCCAATCCCGATCCATCCCTTGGGACAGATACCGCTCCCGACATGTTTTCACAGACTCAGGACGACACCGCCGCTGCCGCCGGGACGATATGCATGCAGGTAGGACTGAAATATATCGTCTCCACCACACGCGAAGGCCTTCTTGTCATAGACCAGCACCGCGCCCATACCCTTATTCTGTTTTCGCGCTATATGGCAAGGGCCGGCCGCGGTGAACAGGTGTCGCAACGGGTACTTTTCCCTGAAAGTGTAACCCTCGACGCCGGTCAGAGAGCCGCGTTGTCGGGTGTACGCCAAGAGCTTGCCTCACTTGGCTATATCATAGAGACCTCAGGTCCCGACAATGAAATATGCAGTATCGTAGGAGCTCCTCCACGGGAGGCGGGAGTCGCCGGGCCGAAAGATGTCATTCTGCGTATGCTCGATTCCCTGATAGAAGATTCCGCCGGATACGGAAAGGATGTAACCCCCGGCTTAAGCATGCTGGAACGCACTACGGCCCTTATGGCCCGAGCCTCGGCAATCACACGCGGCAGAAGACTGACACAAGGGGAAATGGAAAATCTCGTGGCCGAACTGTTTTCTCTTCCCGACCCTGCCTATACCCCCGACGGCAAAACTGTATTTATGATTCTTGACAATCGGCGATTGGAACAACTGTTCGGTTGACGCGCTCTCAGACTGTTCATCAAAAAAACGGAATCAGCCCCTTACGCAACTGCACGGAAAGGGCTGATTCTGTATTATGGCATATCTCGCGGTCAGCGACCGGAGCCTTTTATAAGATTTGCGATGTTACCGTTAAATTCATTGCATTCCAACAGTTTCTCCATTGTAAGATGCATGCGGTAACGCCAATAGTGGGTCGGATTGGCCGGCTCGTTTATCTGCTCGTCGGCGGGGTTTTCACGACGCAGTCCTCCATCGGTGCTCAGCCAGTCTTGCAGTGGCAATACACAAAGCATGGAAGGGGACTTCAACTGAAGATCGACTATGCGGGTGCATACCCACGGTTCGGCGAAGTATGGAGCGGCTCCATGCTCATGCAGCACATGGTTGAAATAACGCTGGCTCTGCGCCGGGTCGCTCTCCCACCATGCGCGTATTCCTGGCATGTCGTGGGTCGAGGTGGTACATACGCTCTGATATGGATAATGCCATGTGTCGCCGAATTCCGTAGTGGGATCTTTAGGCATTCTCTGAATCTCGAGCGACAGTATCTGCAGCCTGTGCATTACCTCCGGCACACAATCGGGTATCATGCCAAGGTCTTCACCGCATGTAAGCATACCGTTCGAGTCGAGCAACGGCGGCAGTTTCCACATGGCTTTGCCATACCAGAAGTCGTTGTGACGATGATAGAAGAAGTCGTTATACAGACGGTTGAAACACCATTTCTCATAGTCGGTAAGATTACGGAACTGGTAAGTGTACTGCGCCGAGATACGGGGATGGTAATGACCTTTCTGCACAGGATCTTCTATAAAGAGGACATCGTCTATCAGACCGAGCAGGGCGTTCTCTATGCGCTGGTTCTTCTCGTTCTTTTCCTGACCGGCGAAATAATCGGCTACCTTACGCTGGGTGTTGATGAATTCCTTCAAACGATAACGTCCGTTTGATATGTGCTCGAGGAACATACCTTTGACTTCATCGGTATACTCACCGAAGAAGTCGGTCAGCATCCATTCGAGTATCAGGGGATTGGTCTGCAGGTCTACGTCGATCCAGAAGTCGTAGCTGTTGCGCAGCTCCTCGGGAGAGTAAGGCATGGCCGGATTGAAATAACCCAACAGTCCGTGGAGCGCATCCATCGGAATCTGCCATATGCGGAAGAAGCCGAGTATATGGTCTATGCGGTATGCATCGAAATATTCGGCCATCTTACGGAAACGGGCCTTCCACCAGGCGAATCCGTCTTTCGCCATTTCCTCCCAATTATAGGTGGGGAAACCCCAGTTCTGACCCAATACCGAGAAGTCATCCGGCGGAGCGCCGGCCTGACTGTTCATGTTGAAAAGACGGGTATGCAGCCATGCGTCTACGCTGAAACGACCTATGCCGATAGGAATGTCGCCTTTAAGGACCACGCCGTTGGCATGGGCATAATCGCGAACTTCGCGCAACTGCTTGTCGAGATGGTACTGCAGGAAGTAGTGATAGCGCACCTCTTCCTTGTGAGCTTTGGCATATTTGAGCACTTTCGCGCTGTCATAGACACCCATCTCGCCCCAAAGGCTGTTGTCAGGAGTGGAATATTCATCTCGCAGCGTACACCACACGGCATAAGGCTCAAGCCACGATTGGTTGCGCTCCATGAATTTCTTATACTCCGCGCTCTTTTCGGTCTTGGCTCCGTCGCGGGCATACAACTCGCGCATGTACTCCTGCTTCACGGCGTTGACCGCCTCATAGTCTATCTGGTCAAGGGCGTTCAATTCTCTACGCTCTTTCTCATAATATGCACGGCGCTCTTCAGATACAGGCTCTCCGGCCTTTTCAAGACGCAGATACATCGGATGAAGAGCGAAAGTCGAGTTGGCGCTGTAGGGATATGAGTCTACCCAGGTGCCGGTCTTCGTCGTGTCATTGATCGGAAGCACCTGCAACATGTTCTGACCTGTGGCGTGACACCAGTCCACCATCTTCTTGATATCCTCGAAATCACCTACACCGAAATCCTCTTCGGTACGTATCGAGAACACGGGTATGGCGGTGCCGGCTCCACGCCAGTGATGGCGCGGGTTGGCGAATCTCAGACCGTCGACTGTTATAACCTCGCCGGGCGACTGGGGCGCTATGTTGAATAGTCTGTTGTTGATCTCTTCCCATGCGCGCACCTCACCTGTCTCCTTATTTATAATCAGGAATTTGTATTCAAACGGCATGTGAACCCCCTGCAGAGGCACATTGCATTCCCACAGCGGATAACAGGCGTCATTCATTCGGATAGCCTTGGCAGGATCCCAATTTCCCAGAGCGGCACCTTCTCCCGATACGGCAAGCACCTCGTCGGGGGCTACCATCGGGGCCTCTATGCGGAAATTTATGCTTCCCGGACATGTAAACAGAGGCATATCCTTATGCTTGCGCGATAATATGCCATCTACGAAAGCCGTACTGTAATAAGGTTTCTCGGCCGGAACTCCAATCCATGAATCAAAGATATTATAGAGCGAAACGCCGGGACCTTTGCGGAACATGTGGGGTTTACCCCATTCGAAACGCCATTCTTTTTCCGGAGCCTTGACCACGAAACGATACTCGAAATCGGGAGTGCTTTCCGGCAGGTCGAGATCCAGCCCCCACAGGTCCTGACCTATCATCTCCATCTCTACGGCGAGATGAGGATCATTCCCTCCGAGCTGAGGTATCGAGCCATATATGTACAGAGACTGCCCCCACTCGGTATGATAGTTGATATGAAATTTTAATTTCATTGGTATAGATGGTTTTGAATTTATTTAGCCTTATGTAACATAGCGTAGTATCCTCGGGATGACTTTGGAATCCCCTCGGAATGACTTCAAAGAGTTGGCTAACAAATATACAAAACTTCCGGCATTTACAAATGTTTACGCCGGAAGTTTTTTATTGTAATCCTATTTTTGAAGCTTTAAATCAGCCGCAACGCGATGTGCCGCAGTTCTTGCAGATCAGACACCCTTCCTGATATACCAGAGCCTCGGCTCCGCAGTGAGGACACTTCTCGCCCGATGCGTTCGTTCCGTTGGGTATGTATTTCTTCAACGCACGCTCCACCCCGTTCTTCCAGGTGTTTATGTTGGTCGAGTCCAGTTCAAGTCCGCCTACGAGCTTAAGGACCTGATCTATGGGCATACCGTAGCGCAATACTCCCGATATCAGTTTGGCATAATTCCAGAACTCAGGATTGAATTTCTCACTCAGCCCTTCGATTGTGGTCTTATAGCCGCGTTTGTTTATGAACTGGAAGTCGTAACGTTTACGCCCTTCCGAATCGGTGGCCTTTATTATCTTGCCATGGTCAACGGACTTGGGACAGAATATGCCATCCTCATCGTCGGCAAGGCCTGTGAAAATTTCATATGGTCTCCCCTCTACCAGACCAACGAAGGCTATCCATTTCTCTTTGTTGTTCTGGAAACGCACCACATCGGCCTCAAGTTCTATAGGACGTTTGGCCAGATGGTCAGGAGCCTGCATCAGAGCCGGAACCCCCTCTTTCTCCTTCTTCTCGTTCTTGACGGCTTCGAGAACATTGTTGCGCGAGCCATCGCGATAAACGGTGCATCCTTTGCAACCGGACTTCCATGCCTCCACATACAGACGGCCTACAAGTTCTTCCGACACGTCGGAAGGCAGGTTTATCGTAACCGATATGGAATGATCCACCCATTTCTGCACCTCTCCCTGCATCCTGACCTTTTCAAGCCAGTCAACATCGTTGGAGGTAGCTTTGTAGTAGGGGGAACGTTCTATAAGGCGGTCAAGTTCCACTGCGCTCATGTTCTTCTTCGCCTCTATTCCCTGGCTTTTCATCCACTCGAGGAATTTATGGTGATAGACTATGAATTCCTCAAAAGCGTCTCCGACTTCATCTACGAAATCCACATGGACATTCTCGTCAGTGGGATTCACCTTGCGGCGACGTTTGTAGACGGGCAGGAACACAGGCTCTATACCGCTCGTGGTCTGGGTCATTATAGAGGTCGTTCCGGTAGGAGCTATGGTCAGGCAGGCGATGTTGCGGCGTCCATGACGCGCCATCTTCTCGTAAAGCGCAGGATCCGCCTCTTTCAAACGCTGTATGAAGGGATTGTTCTTCTCTCTTTCGGTATCGTACACCTCGAAAGCACCGCGCTCTGATGCCATATCGACCGATGCGCTGTAATATGCCAATGCCAGCTGTTTGTGTACCTCCGTAGAGAAAGCGGTTGCTTCCGGCGTACCGTAACGCAACCCGAGGGCCGCCAGCATGTCGCCCTCGCCTGTAGTGCCGCAACCTGTACGACGGCCCTTGAGAGTCTTGTCCCGTATCTTCTCCCAAAGATGCAACTCCGTACCCTTTACTTCGTCAGTCTCGGGGTCAGACTTTATCTTATTTATTATGGTCTCTATCTTCTCCATCTCCAGATCTATGATGTCATCCATCACGCGCTGGGCCTTACCCACGTGTTTGCGGAAGAGATCGAAATCGAACTCAGCCTCGGGCGTAAATGGATTTTTCACATAGCTGTAGAGGTTTATGGCCACCAGACGACAGCTGTCGTAAGGGCAAAGCGGTATCTCGCCACAGGGATTGGTCGAGATGGTCTCGAACCCGAGGTCGGCATAGCAATCCGGGACACTCTCCCTTCTAACCGTGTCCCAGAACAGCACACCCGGTTCGGCGCTCTTCCATGCGTTGTGCACTATCTTGTTCCATATCTTGGAAGCGTCCACTTCGTTGGTTACAACCGGAGCCTCCCCTTCTGGAACATTTACGGGATAAGTCTGGATATATGGGGTGCCATCCACAGCCGCCTGCATGAAAGCGTCGTCTATCCTTACCGACACGTTGGCACCCGTTACCTTACCCTCCTCCATCTTCGCGTCTATGAAACGTTCGGAATCGGGATGCTTTATGCTCACTGTCAGCATCAACGCTCCGCGGCGTCCATCCTGGGCCACCTCGCGGGTGGAATTGCTATAACGCTCCATGAACGGCACCAGTCCCGTAGAGGTCAACGCCGAGTTTTTCACAGGGCTTCCCTTAGGACGGATATGGCTCAGATCATGACCGACACCGCCGCGACGCTTCATGAGCTGCACCTGCTCTTCATCTATCTTTATTATACCTCCATAGGAGTCGGGATGGCCGTCGAGACCTATCACGAAGCAGTTGCTGAGCGATCCAACCTGGAAGTTGTTGCCTATCCCTGCCATAGGGCTACCCTGAGGCACTATATATTTGAAATCTTTCAGCAAATCATATACCTCCTCATGGCTCATCGGGTTGGGATATTTGGCCTCGATGCGCGATATCTCGTGGGCTATACGATGGTGCATGTCGTCGGGCGACTGCTCATAGAGATTGCCGAATGAATCCTTCAAGGCATATTTTGTGGCCCAAACACGGGCTGCCAGCTCGTCGCCCTTGAAGTATTTCAACGAGGCTTCGTAAGCCTCGTCGTAACTGAATGTCGGAGAACCTTCCGATGGAAGTTTGTAAGAGTTTCCCATTTAATTTTGAAAAAGAGAGTGTTCCGTAGCAAGACAGGCAACAAGGTTTTTCCAGGGCCGCCTTACAGTCTTCAAAGGTCGTAATAATTTTCATAACTGACAAACATTTTTCATTGCAACATACTGTAAAGTTTTCCATAAAATTTATCAACTACTTACAAAACAGCATAATACAAATTTTATCTACATAAAAAGTTTTCCAATTGAATTATTTTGATTATTTTTATGGCCGAAAAACACCGATTACCGTCCCTAATGGAAAAACTTGACATAAACCCCTATTTCGCATCGCGGCGCACGGTGCGCTCTTTCAGCGACCGGCCCGTAACCGACTCCCAGATACGTTCTATAATGGAAGCGGCCATGCGTGCCCCTACATGTGGCGACATGCAATTGTATTCCGTAATCGTGACACGCGACGGCAAGTTGCGCTATGAAATCAACGCCACCCATTTCAACCAACCCGCCGCGACGGGCGCGAATGTAATACTGACCGTCTGCGCGGACTTCAACCGTTTTACACGATGGTGCCGTCTGCGCGATGCCGACGCGGCTTACGGAAACCTCCTTTCTTTCGAGACGGCCATGACCGATGCCGTAATTCTGGCCCAGCAGATCACGACTGTAGCCGAAATGGCGGGTCTGGGGTGCTGCTGGCTCGGTACAGTGAGCTATAATTCCCGGAAGACGGCAGAACTGCTGTCGCTTCCCGAACTGGTGTTCCCCGTGGCTTCACTCGCCCTCGGATGGCCGGCCTCTACCCCTCCCCAATGCGAACGTCTCGATGTCGATGCCCTGCTTTTCAATGACCGATACCCGGAACTTACCGACCGTCAGATTCTCGACATATATAAATCAAAAGAGGAATTCCCGGCCAATGCCGGATTCGCCGCAGAGAACGGCAAAGCCAACTTAGCGCAGGTTTTCGCTGAGGTGCGCTATCCCCGTTCGGTAAATGAACCCATATCGGAATCCATGCTCGAACACTTAAAGGAAGCCGGATTTCTGAAATAATCTGGCTCAAATTTGGCAAAATGAAAGGATAGGCTTATATTTGCGCCATGAGCAACACCAGCGTTTCAGAAAAGGGAAAGCATCAGAATGAATCGGCGTACTCCGAAGCCGAGGTCAGGCTTACATCTTTTCTGCGAAACAAGGGGTTGAGGAAAACTCCCGAGCGATTCGCGATTCTTCGCGAGGCGCTGCTGATGAAATCCCATTTCGCCATCCACGACCTTCTCGAGGCCATGGAGCGTTCGGGATACCACGTGAGCCGGGGCACTGTCTACAATACAGTGGAACTTCTATGCCAAGCCGGCATCGTAAGACGCCATCTTCTGGAAGCCGACCAGGCTCTTTACGAGTGTCAGACCTCAAACCACCTTCACCTCGTGTGCGCCGGTTGCGGCAAAATAAAGGAGGCGACCCATGCCGAACTTTCCCGCCTGCTCATAACCATGAAATATCCGGCCTTCAAGGCCACCTATTTTTCGGCTACCCTTTTCGGGTACTGCTCTTCCTGCCTCCGAAAGGAGAAAAGGAACGCAGCCAGAACCAAAAATCATAAAAACAATGCGGGCAAATTGCCCGGATAACCTTAAAGTCTGTTTAATATCTGATTAACTATGGCAAAAGTAAAACCTTTCCGTGGCGTTCGCCCTCCGAAAGATCTTGTAGAACAGGTTGTTTCACGTCCTTACGACGTTCTCAACTCCGAAGAGGCCCGCAAAGAGGCCGAAGGCAACGAAAAATCACTGTACCATATCATCAAGCCTGAAATCGATTTCGAACCCGGAACCGACGAGCACGATCCCAAAGTATACGAAAAGGCTGTGGAGAACTTCAAGATGTTCCAGCAGAAAGGATGGCTTGTACAGGACGATACCGAAAAGTACTATATATATGCCCAGACAATGGATGGCCGCACACAATACGGCTTCGTGGTCGCAGCCTGGGTAGACGACTATATGGAAGGCCGTATCAAAAAGCACGAGCTGACGCGCCGCGACAAGGAGGAAGACCGCATGAAACATGTGCGCGTCAACAACGCCAACATCGAACCGGTATTCTTCGCTTTCCCCGACAATGAGAAACTCGAAAAGATAATACGCGATGTAACGGCAGGGAAGCCTGAGTACGACTTCGTAGCTCCCGACGGATTCGGCCATACCCTCTGGCTCATCGAAGATGCCGCCACCATCAATGCGATTACCGAAGAGTTCGCCAATATACCTAACCTCTATATCGCCGACGGCCACCACCGCAGCGCCGCCGCGGCTCTGGTAGGCGCAGAGAAGGCCAGGAACAATCCGAATCACAAAGGAGATGAGGAGTACAACTACTTCCTCGCGGTGGCATTCCCGGCTTCACACCTGAAGATTATCGACTACAACCGCGTGGTGCGCGACCTCAACGGTCTCACTGAAGAGCAGTTCCTCGACCGCCTGCGCGAGAATTTCGAAGTGAAGGATATGGGTACCGAAATCTACTCACCCTCGGGCCTCCACAACTTCTCGCTCTACCTCGGAGGGCACTGGTACTCCCTGACAGCGAAACCTGGCACATACAACGATCAGGACCCGATTGGCGTACTTGACGTAACGGTTTCTTCCGACCTGATTCTGCGCGACATACTCGGCATCACCGATCTTCGTTCCGACAAGCGTATCGACTTCGTCGGCGGCATACGCGGCCTCGGGGAACTGAAACGCCGTGTAGACAGTGGCGAGATGAAGATGGCCCTCGCCCTCTATCCCGTAACCATGGATCAGCTGATCAATATCGCCGACACAGGCAATATCATGCCTCCGAAGACCACCTGGTTCGAACCTAAACTCCGTTCCGGTCTCGTTATCCACAAACTGGACTGACAATAACCTGAAGGATACATATTTTTCACTTTATAAGACCCGGTGTTCGCCGGGTCTTTTTTCTATCTGCAGACTACAGAAAAAACCGACTTGAATTCACTATGGATACGAAGTAATTTGTTAAAAAGTTTTACATTTCAAAAAATATGTATATCTTTGCACCATCAAACGAGGAATGTGCATTCTTCGCTTGACTTGAAAAAAGCATTCTTGTAAATAATTCAGTTCGCTATAGTTCGCTACATACAAGCTATTTACGACACATTTACGACAAATACTATTCACAAAATAACCAAACCTTTAACTAAAAATCACGAAAATGAAAAAGATGATTTTTGCAGCAGCCCTGCTCGCAGGCGCAGCTTTTGGCGTTAACGCACAGGAAAACGTTAACCTGCCCGAATCAGGCGACTTCGCCGTTGAGGTTCAGTTCAACCCCTTCGCTAACGACTTCGATACTTTCAAGCTCGACGGCATGAAGCTCCAGGGCCGTTACTTCTTCTCTAACGCTGACGCTCTCCGTGTAGGTCTTGGCTTCGGCGTAACCACCGACAAAACCACTCCCGACCCTGATGCAGAAGGTGTAGCTGCTGACGCGTGGACAAAGAACCGCGTAGGCAACTTCGCTATCAGCCTCGGTTACGAACGCCACTTCCTGCAGTCCGGTCGCGTTGACCTCTATGCCGGTGCAGGACTCGGCTTTTCTCTGAAGTCTACTTGCGACAGCAAGAATCAGGTTTACCAGCAGTGGAGCAAGACCGAAAACAAAATGATCGATGTTCTTCACGAGAGCAAGGTCTATAACGCAAGCTCTTACAACCAGTTTGACGTTAACGTCTTCACCGGTATTGACTTCTATGTATACCGTGGCCTTTTCGTAGGTGCTGAGCTCGGCCTCAAAGTCGGCTTCAAGAACTTCCCCGGTCAGTACACCAAAGGTGGCTACGTAGTTGATGGCAAATACTCTACCACCCCCGATGAAAACTATGTTTGGGACGACAGCGCCGAGTCTGTAAAGGGCAGCAAGTCTACCAGCTTCGAGCTCGCCACATACGTTGAGCCCGCTCTCCGTCTCGGTTGGACTTTCTAATCTGAAAAGATTACCAAACCATATAAGGCCGCGCCTCAGGGTGCGGCCTTTACTATTTGTAAATCTGACTCAACGGCTTATCCGCACCCAGTCTGCCTCATCCGCTAAATAAAGCCAACAACATAATGGCGTATACACCGGAAAATCACCCGACCGCTTACTCGAACCTTTTAATATAACCATACTCACAAATGTTAATTATAACAAACTCGTGTACCAAATCGGATACCATTTGTTATATTTGTAAATACTAAAAGATAATATAAGTAAGTGTTCAAATTTAATTTATGTTTTATGCGAGTTTGTTTTTGAGGCGATTACGGTGCGGAGTGAAGGAGGATATAGAAATATCCGACTGAGCGACAATCCGTAAGCGGCCAAAAAGAAAACGCAGAAAGCATAAAAGATTTCAAAACACTTACTATCGGTTAAATTTGAACACTTATTTAATTATGGAGATTGTAAGCGCAAGAGACTTCAGAGCCAATCAGACTAATATTCTGACAAAAGCTTTAAACGGGGAATCGATTTTACTTTCCTCGCGCGTCGGCATGTTCAAAATAACTCCGGTAACAGAAGAAGACACGCTGACTACACGCATATGTAAAGGATTGAAGCAAGTAAAAATGATTCAGGAAGGCAAACTGCCTCGCAGAACTATTCAAGACATGCTCAATGAACTTTGATGTAATACCGACACCTGTTTTTGAAAAAGCCTTCAAGACTCTTTCAAAAAGACACAGATCATTGAAACAGGATATTCTTGAATTATCAAAATCATTGCAGCGGAATCCATTTCAGGGAGATGAACTAAGCCCGGGTATACGCAAAATCCGAATGGCGATAACATCCAAAGGCCGTGGAAAGTCGGGTGGAGCGAGGGTTATCACATATACCGTTCTTGCTGCTGAGAAAGAGGGAACTGTCTTTCTGATAGATATCTATGACAAGGCAGACTATTCCACAGTAGATGTATCAGTAATCCAACAAATGTTGAGAGACATTTTCTAAAGAGCATTCTATCGATTATTTCCGGAATAGAATAAAAGGATAAGCCCTCTAAAGCCCACTATAACTTGAAACAGCAGTTTTAATTTGGATAATATAGTTTACTATATAGATATTTATTATTATATTTACAATTAAATAGCTATAAAGTAATCTATGAATAGACCGGATTATATTTCTAATGACGAAATCCTTGATATTCTCTCAAAGCGAATAAAAGAGTACCGTCTCGCTACGCGGATGAGCCAGAGGGAACTTGCTCATAAATCCGGTGTAAGCTATACAACTATAAGCCACTTCGAGCAAGGTAAAAACCTCAATCTTACCCTAAACAATTTCATATCGCTTCTTCGATGCATCGGCATGGAAAACCGAGTGATGGAAATTTTGCCGGAACTACCTGTACCCCCTATGGCGCTACGTGAAATAAATAAACTGATTCCCAAACGTGTAAGGAGAAAATAAATGATACAATCACTTGATGTAATCCTTTGGGATAGGAAGGCCGGTACCCTCGTTTTGTCCAAAACGGGATACAAGGAGCAGATATGCTTTTATTTTAATCCTGATTTCGTAAAAAGCGGACTTGATATCGCACCTCTAAGAGCATCGGTTTCAGGCGTGGCAGCCAGACAAGGGTTACCCATATATCCTGATGACGACAAGATATTTAAAGGCTTACCTTCTTTTATCGCCGATTCAATGCCTGATCATTGGGGCAATACAGTATTTAACGAATGGGCAAAAATAAATGGTATCAAGAGAAAAGATATATCGGCTCTTGACATATTGGCTTACATCGGACGGCGAGGAATGGGAGCACTGGAATTTGTACCTCCCACATCGGAAGGACTGGAGACCCCATTTAAAGTACAGATTGAGCGACTCTCTATCCTTGCACAGAAAGTGATGGACGATGCTAAAAGTTTCCACACTACGCTTAGTCCTTCTCTTGCCATAGAGTCTCTTTTTAAAGTGGGTACATCGGCAGGAGGCCGTAGGCCGAAAGCTGTCATAAACCTGAATACCGAGACTCAAGAGTGCTATTCGGGACAGGTCGCCACGCCCGTACCGGGATTTACCCCTATGATCATAAAGTTTGATGAGCATGGAGACATGCCATCTGCAATGATTGAATACAGTTATTTTCTGATGGCCTCCGCTGCCGGATTGAAAATGATGCCATGCCGTCTACTTTCATGCGGAAAAGAATCCCATTTCCTGACTGAAAGATTCGATCGCCGCGGTACTGAAAAATTACATGTCCAGACATTGGCCGCCATGTCTCCCCTGTCATCTTCTTATGAAGATTTGTTTACAACGGCGCAACGAATCGGAATACCACCTGAAGAAATACAGATGTTATTCCGACAGATGGTCTTGAATATCCTTGCAGCAAATGTAGACGATCATAATAAGAACTTCAGTTTTCTGATGACGCAATCGGGAGAATGGCATATTTCACCTGCTTACGACTTCACTTTTACTGTTGACACTTCGGCACCGTACTACATAAATCGCCACAGCATGTCTGTCAACGGTACAAATCAAGGAATAACCAGAGACGATTTGCTGTCAGTCGCAAAACAGTTCAATATAAAAAGAGCCTGTACTATTATTGATCGTTCGATAGAAACAGTGACCGAATACCGCAAATATGCCGTTGAGGCCGGTGTACCGGAACACTGGATAAAAAAGATAGAATACGAAATAGCCGACCGGGTATCGTTAATAAAATAACATCCTGATTCCACACCATCACATAGAGGAGACGGCCCATCTCCGAGGGGTCATCAATAAAACAATGAAGATCTCCGATGCCCTGAACGGGGAAGAGCTTTCACGATTGGCATTCCGCACCGTCCGGATCGGTGATGTCTATAAAATTACTTGCATACTTTCCACTTCAAATCCGTTTTGATAGGAATGATGTCCGCAACACGGATTTTTTCGCCGCGCCTGAGGCGCTCGCAACGCGGATGGAGACGGATTGGCGCGGATTCCGTTGCTTTAACCCAATTAGGTATCCTGTTGAATAAGCGGCACGCCGATCGCTTCGCGCACGGATAGGTGTGATTGAACGCGGAATCCGGCTGCGTTACGGCTACGCTGTTTCGCGAGCCATTCTTTTCACCAAATAATCCGTGGAGGACATCATTCCCTATCAGTCAAAAACATACTTATACCGGATTTAAATGGAAGAGCCGTGACCAACAAGGCAAAAAGATTACAATTGGGTTTTACAATTGTTGGGGAATATGTATATTTGTAATTTGAATCAAACTACAAGTTAGGTTTATACGTTAGAAAAGAATAAAAATTCAAGCCAATGACAGATTACAATAGAAAGAAACTTACAGAATTGGTTCTGTATGTACTTGACAGTACCGGTGGTGTTGATTTCTATCATGCTTTCAAAATTCTCTATTTCGCCGAGATGAAGCATCTTGCCAAATGGGGCAGTAGCATTGTGCCTGATGATTTCTGTGCCTTGAAGTATGGTCCTGTTCCCACTCAACTATATGATGCGGTCAAGGAGCTCATCCATCCACGCATTACTCTTTCTAAAAAATTGTCCGAGGTTGTTCAGTTTGCCGGAGAGGATGCTCCTAATATTCTTCTTGCAAAAAGACCGGCGGATATGAAGGTTCTCTCCAAATCCGAAATTGAAGCATTAGACCAGTCAATCGAAGAGAACAAATCATTGACCTTCGGTCAACTTATGCGTAAGTCTCATGATATGGCATGGGATGAAGCCAATCGTCGTGCAAATGGAACAAATGTTATTTCGCCAATCTCTATGGCAAAAGTTCTGAATGCAGATGACGCGATGCTTGAGTATATAGAAGAGCAAATGCAAATCGAAGCAACATTAAAACAATGAAGATCTCCGATGCCCTGAACGGGGAAGAGCTTTCGCGATTGGCATTCCGCACCGTCCGGATCGGTGATGTCTATGAAATGAACATGACCGAGGTCAATGGAATAAAGCCGAAAACAGGCGATTCTTCACGAGACAAATATTTCATAGTGCTTGGCTTCGATACAGATGGTACTGTATACGGAGGTGTTATTATAAATTCCCAAATCAACAGAAACCTTCCAGCGCATCTGAAAATGTACCATATGCCCATAAAGCAGGCAAAGTACCCATTTCTCA
Organism: uncultured bacterium; assembly: GCA_905214715.1. Classification (GTDB taxonomy): domain Bacteria; phylum Bacteroidota; class Bacteroidia; order Bacteroidales; family Muribaculaceae; genus Lepagella. The sequence goes on from CAJMMT010000002.1 coordinate 98,588, forward strand.
GATATGATTCTTTTGTAGATTGTGTCCGATTGAAAATAGCATATCTTAAAAAATTTAAGGAGTGGAATTACTTGGGTAAGATAGACGAATACGATATAGAACTTATTATCGGAACAGTCAAGGAAAGTCCGGTCGAGAGCGAAGAACGCATAGCCCGATTTGGATTGTGAAAAGTTTTCTCTTGACGCTGTTTTGTCGTATTGTAAACATTCCATATGTGAAGCCTCCGGGAGCGCGAAAAAACAGTCTGCGACAATCGCTTGAATTCAAAACTCACCTTACCATACAAAACCGTTCTTAAGAGGAGACGGCCCGTCTCCGAGGGACCATCATTAATAGAAAAAGGCAGTCCGCTCCACAGGGAATGGACTGCCTCATTTGTCATATTTCAGGAATCGGGATGATTACTTCACAGATATTTTCCGGACATAGCCGCCTTGACGTACTGTGAACAATACATGACGCAAGCAATTCAAGCGCTCTCTTATTCTACTCTAACTGCCAGAGACCTGTGTCCGCGAAATACACGAAACGATGTCGTTCCGGTTCCATATTCTCTCTATCAACAGTTACTATAGTTTCAGGAAGATTACGACATGGCCGCCCTAAAAATCCGATATATAGCGCATACTTCAAATCATTATACCACCATTCCAAAGAATACATTGAGCCGAGCGGAACATCAAGTAGAAACGGAGACATACCGTAAGTTGCAAAGTCCGTCATATTGCCATAAGTGAGTACAGCCGTGGCATCACCATCATCTTGTTTTAATTTGGTCAGATTTCCATCGGTCCATTCCATTTCCAAAAAGTCCTCACCCCAAACATCAATACAAGTTACATGACCATCATTGTCATATTGGTATTTTATCATGCCGCTCTCTCCCTCGACATCAGTCTCTATGACCCTGTTGGCAAAATGATTTTCTCCGAAAGCAAATGTGTAGGTAGCTGTCCCCAGAGGACCAGTGCACACCATCACAGCCCGGTCGCTTTGGGGATATGAAACTGCAGCTACCGGTACAAGTTGCGTCTTTGTAATACCATTTTCATCTTGACGTTTATCAATACGTGAGACTTTCGTCACAAGTCCTTTTTCATTATACTCATACTGATATCCTGGTAAAGGTACGATATTTTCCGCCAATGGGCAGCCACTACCATAAATTTCCTCGAAGTCTTCTTCCTTGTCGCATGAACACAACAAAAGCGCCATAAGACAAAAACACACGTACAAACGCCTGATTAAAAAAATTTGCTTCATATTGTAATTGTTATTATTGTTAAGTTTTCCCCGACACACTCAAAAACGGAATCCTGCATATAAGCGTAGAGCGGTTGTTTTCATTTTCACTCCAAAACTTTCAAAAGGATCCTGAAAATTACCATTCACATCGTAGATATCATTCAATCTGCGCATTGCGACCTCACCATAATTCGTTGCGCCGCACCAACGGTTTTCAACTCCAATCGATATAACTTTGTAAGAGATGGAAAGACCGACACTGAAAAATGTAGCATAGTGATGATATAGCTCATGATTTTGCATCATCATTGAATATGACGGCGTTACATGGAAATATAGGCACATCTTCAATTGTTCCGCAGGATTGAACGTCAGGGAGGGGCCGACACCCATACCTGCTTCAATCTGCATAATGCCTAAATTCACCAATCCAATTTCAGGTAGTGTCGGAGTGTTACCCGACGTCATAAAGTCTGGATACTTGGCGAAACTTATATCAATATAACTCCAATCCAACCCGAATTTCATTATTCCGGCAATTGGTTTTTTATGTAAGGAATATGTTTTCCCGATTGTCATGGCAAAGGCCAAATCACTTTTAATATCAACATGGTCGCTTTTTAACGATTGAAGGGCATATGACAGATTCAGATATCCGGAATAACGTTTCCATACCTCATTCATACGTTTTTGAGCATCCTCATCACTTGCCTCTGTGCCGATTGCAGCAACTCGCGATGAATCTGTCTTCTTGTCGGCAGCCCCGATGTAGCCGCTAATTGAATCTGTCTTGATTTCTTGTGCCTGTGCAATCGGGATGAACAGGAACATCAGCGACATATTGATTATAATTCGTTTTATTTCCATAATTTTATCGCACCCCAACCGTCCCCATAAGGTTTTTAAATTTACAGACAATAGCGCGGAACTATAATGCCTCGTCATGATGCGAAGATGGCATGATTCACATCTATTTCTCATATGATTAAACTTGAAATAGGATTATTACCGGCGGCTCCAACCTCGCATGATCCACATCTGATATCAATATGACAACCGGCCGATATCACATATATCATACCGGATGCAATAGAATTAAGAGCTTGTCTAAATTTTAGGCAATCTCTAAACAATGGCATCAATACTGATATCCCTGAAACGCAATGACAACAAACATGACGACCGCTAATGCGACCATCAATCAGCAAATATCTTAGGGGTACGTAAAGGAGAGATAATCGCCTCATTTATGCCAAATTAATTATATCAATACCAATTGAGACCACGTCAATACCGATTTTTATTGACATTATTCAGCAACAGATATCGCTAAAACAGATACAAATATAAACCAAAAAACGTTAACGGACAAAAAAGATTCCGATACAAAACTACCAAATCCGCCTTAATAGGAGATGGCCCGTCTCCGAGGGACCATCAATAATAGAAAAAAGGCAGCCCGCTCCAATAGGAATGGACTGCCTCATTTGTCATCTTTCAGGAATCGGAATGATTACTTCACCGATATTTTCCGGACATCGTCGCCCTGGCGCACTATGAACATACCCGGTGCGAGCCGCTTCTCGTCGTCGCCGACATATAAACCGTTCATATTGTAAATCTCGACCGGCGCATCCGAACAGGAATCTGCCACCGGACTATCCACGCCGCTGAACTCGATTTCCCGGATATTCTTGAAATACATCCACGGCGAAGTCGTTTTAGCCTTCGCAAGACCTCCGACGGCCACATTCAGTGTTGCGTTTTCATATACCTCCTCCGAAAATATCGGTTTGACAGCCTCTATCGGCTCTATAGTATTATAATTAACCTCATTAATTTTTGTACAACCGATGAAGGCACACGAACCGATAGATATAACAGAATCAGGAATATATACAGACACAAGTGATGTACAATACTCAAACGCATAAGACTCAATTGATATGGAAGAAATGGGAATAGCCAAATCTACAAGAGAGGTACAGTCATTGAACGCACCTCGTCCGATTGATGTCACAGAATCTGGTAGATCTATAGACTCAAGAGCTGTACAGGACTCAAACGCAAATTCTCCGATTGATATGACAGAATTAGGAATAGTGATGGAAACAAGAGATGAACATGAATTGAACGAGCCTGACCCTATTGATGTTACCGTATTAGGTATATCGACTGAAACAAGAGATGTATTACCATTGAACACATTTCGCTCTATCGATGTCATAGAATCTGGTAAATCCACAGAAACAAGAGAAGTACAACCTTGGAAAGCAGCTTCTCCAATTGAGATCACAGAATCAGGTATATATATGGATACCAAAGACTCACAACTTCCAAATACAGAATCTCCTATTGATGTTACAGAATCTGGAATATCTATTGATACAAGTGCTGAACAACAAGAGAATGCTGAATCCTCAATTGATGTCAAGGAATCAGGTAAATCTATGGATACAAGAGACCAACAACCTGTAAATGCACATTCCCCGATAGATGTTACAGAATTAGGGATATCAACTGATTCAAGATCGGAACAAAAATAGAATGCATAATCTCCTATTGATGTTACAGAAGTAGGGATATCCATCGATATAAGATTGTGGCAATCTTCAAAAGCATGATTCCCAATTGATGTCACTGAATCCGAAATATCTATCGTTCTAAGGCGATTGCAGCGTTTGAATGCATTCGGGCCTATAGCGGTAACGGTATAATCAACACTACCCTTGTTTACTTTTGATGGGACGATGAAATCCATATATTCGGAAATGCGTTTGTTATAACCCGTCACCACCGCATATGGGGATTCACCCTCGGGCTGATAAAGTGTGAATATCAAATTATCCTGTTCAAACTCAACCTGCGAGAAGGCAGGTAAAGCCACTAAAACAGACAATAACACAAGTAAATTTTTCTTCATATAAAATATTTGGAAATATCACTGTCCGCCAAACCCCTGGAATGTAATCCAAAGCTTGGCGGACAGTCGTATGAGATAAGGTTAATTCATTCGTTTAAGGTTGAAAAGACTTATGTCGTCTTCCTCACCCCAGAGATTACCATGGACTACGAGAGTACTCCCACTGAACTCGAAGGTGCATGTCCAGTTATAGCCATCTTCAGACATCGACAGCTTGTTGCCCTGGACTGAATAAGTAAAGTCATCCCGATAGGATTCATCACTCCATTTCATCCAGCCCGTGCCGTTGTTTTCGAAACAGATTACATAATCCGCTCCCTCGCCATCGATATTCTTCTGAATCCACTGGCCTACGATTGTGTTCTGTGCAGGTGCGGGTTCATCGTCGTCATCCTTATCGCCACATGAAACAGTCACCAAACTTAATGTAGCGATAAGCATCAACATCAGATACTTTTGAAATTTCACCATTTTCTTAGAATTCATAACCTATGGATACCTTAACGGTAGAGGAATTGACTTTGAGTTTGTAGTTGCTCTTGGAGTCGGTGAACTTGAACTCCTTGCTGTAGGCGGGGATGAAGTCAGTACCATACTGTACGCCCACATAGAATCTGTCGTAGGTGGCTACGGCACCGATCTGCCAACCCATCTGGAAAGCATTCCATTTGTAATTGTCCGGATCCGAGGTTGGATCTTCGGTGCTTATCTGATGTTTCTCGGGGACTTTTCCTTCTTTGAGATTATCTTTCAGAAGATTGATCCACTCGGAATCATCCTCTAAGTTTTTCATCATGTCGTTGTATTGCTCGGGGAACTCACGTTTAAATTCCTGACCCTCAGCAGTAAGAGTAAGGTCGAAGTTCTTGCGTTTCTTCTGAACGAAGTTGAACTTGAAGTTGATACCGATGTAGGGAGTGAATGCGAACTTCTCGTTGGCCTGATAGCGGTATGCGTAGTTGATGGGTATCTGCAGATACATTCCCTGACGCTTCAGGCTCTCAGTCATGTTGTAATAGTAATCTTCCTCCTCGACATATTTTGTCTCGGCGAAACCCATGTTGAAGTTAAGTCCGGCCTCGATGAAGTTGCTTCCCTTGATGTTGAAGCCGTGGATGTAGTCTATGGAACCGCCGTAGAGGTTGAAGTTCTTTCCCTTGAAGTCTTTTCCATACTCGTTGTTGTAGGAATAACGGTTCACGCTGTAGGAAAGACCTACACGGTTGTAGTCATCGGCCGCTGCCGTAAGAGAGCAAGCGAAAGCCAACGATGCAAAAAGAATTGCTTTTTTCATAAATTCAAATGCTTTAGTTTTTTGATGTTAGAAAGTATTTGTATCATCCTGACAGTTGACTAAATCAAATTAAGGTAATCTCCAAACCTTTAACTTATATACCCTATTCAATCTAATCAACTGTCGGGATATCTTTTTTAAAACTACGGGCGATAGAATCTTACAGTAAAGTTACGCACTGCCGCCACGCTCTTGTTGGGGGTAAGAACCGTTATCCTGACGTTATGGGACTTGCCGTCAAGCTTATCCTCTATGTTGGTGAAGCGCAGTATATAGCTGTTCTGCATGGCACCGGTAACAGGAAGCGAGTTCAAAGTAACTCCGCTGAAATTTCCGGGAGCGAATATAGTGGTACCTCCTGTATAATCCGACATCAGCCAAGGTGCGTCTCCATACCGTTTTCCGCTGACTGACTCCTTATTTCCACTAAATACGGTGTGTACAGTACCCTGTTGAGCACTCCAGGAGGTTTTAAGATAGTTCACTTTTAAACCTTCGGATGTACCATGATAATTTGCATCATCTGTGAAATTCACATATATTCTATTAGCGTTTTTTCTGAAGGAAAAATTCTCATCTGCAAATCTCAAAGCTTGTATCCCACACTCTCCACCGGCTTTACTATATTGACTTAATTGGCTAAGTCTTTGCAAATTGGATGCATCAGGACCATAATAACCGACTGTTCTACTTGTACCCGACGAACGACTAAAGTACTGACTCAGTGTACTTGCATCCGAAATATTCAATGCTCCGCTGACACCATAATTATTCTCAAGATATGAATAATTATTAGATCCTACGTTATGTCCATAACCTACACAGCCGAATTTTATATCCAACCCGGAATTCTGGAGTTTGGTGGACCATGCAATAATATCGCGAGCTATGGCGTCAGCTTCGTCGCTCATCGAACCGGAATTGTCAACAAGAAAGACAAGATCTACAAGGCGGGCGCGGTCGGAGCCTTCCGCGTCTCCGTTATTGTAGACTTTAACACCTTTCGGCTGGCCGTCCACATCAAGCCATACGTTCTGGTTGGGTTCTCCCGTGCCATAAAGTTTTATCCACTCTTTGCTGACCGGGTCCATGATACCCGTCAGGTCGACATTCATAACCACTACACCGTTCTCATCTACCGGAATTGCCGATATATTGGCGATCGTGGTCGTCATATCATCCTCCGACACCCCGGGAGTTTCTCCGGCCATGCTGTCGTCAGGAATGTCGGTATTGCCGAAATAACGGAATACCTCGCCCGGGAGCTGAATCGTTTCAGAGCCATCCTCAAGGCATGATGTCAAGGATAGAAGACAGGCGGCCGACATTGTTACGGCCATTACCTTTAAGTTTCTTTTAATCATAATAATCAAGAGTATTATTCTATATCAAATTCTACACGACGGTTCAGTCTGCGTCCCGCTTCCGTGTCGTTGGTGGCGCAGGGACGGCTGGAACCATAACTGGCGCTCGTTATCCTGTTTGACGGCACTCCCTGACGTTTAAGGTACTCCACAACCGCGTTAGCACGCTCGCGGGAAAGCTCGGCGTTGCGCTCGACTGTGCCGGTATTGTCAGTGTGGCCCATTACCTTCACCTTGGCTCCGGAGCGTTTCAGCAAATCCGCCAGTTTGTCAAGATATTTGAACGAGCGGGGTTTGATCACCGACTTGTTCAGGTCGAACTGCACATCTTCAATAGAACAGATGCGTTTCCCTTCGATCGGCATTCCATTGTCGAGCATTCCAAGCACCTCCTCAAGCGAATAGCAGGGTTTCAGTTCATATCCTGTCTCCACCTCTTTCTTTTCCTCTACCACTACAGGTTCGATGACCGGCTCCGGTTCCGGTTCCGCGAATACTTCATGGGGCTTCTTCGAAGAGAAAACCGACAAGGGTATGCCGAGTGTCGCCTTGAGTTCCCACGATGAAAGCATTCTGGTTCCCTCAGCCTTGGTCGAACGGTCGGGCAGCAGCTGCGTTACAACCGGTACCTTGCCATCCTTTTCCTTGTCGGAATAGGTGTCGGTGAATCCATGCTGATAATTGGCCTCCAATCCTAAAAAGAAACGGGACCCGGATATGTTGAAATAGTAGTTGGCGCCCAATCCTATTGCGCCGGCGAACATCAGGGATTTGTAATTGGATTTCGACAGATCATAACGCACGCCCTCATATTGATGGTCGTTGTATTCCATCCGGGCATCCACATACCCTCCTTGGGCGAAACTCAATATCGGGGCCACATATACATAGGGACGCACTTTCCATGAGTCCTTACCGAGAGTATAGATCAGAGGCACGCGGATGTCGAAGTATGTGGCTTTAAGACGGTAGACGAAATCATCGAGCCATACCTCATCATCCGGTTCATGATAATAGTATTCCTCATAAAAGCTTTCCAGACCCTTGCCGATGTTATTCAATCTTCCGCCTCTTGTAAGGAACGCGAATTCCGGACGCACGCCGAACATGCCATCCTTACCGAAGTTATACTGGCAGAAGAATGAGAACACACCCGAAAAATTGTTGTTATTGTCGGGATAAAGAGCCTTGTCGAGATCGGAGAAGCGCAGGCTGCTCCAGTTTGCGCCTCCGCTGACTCCGATATAGAAACCCTTTGTCGTGGGAGCCTCCACACTTTCCGCATACTGGGCCGACATACTGACGGCGCATGCCGAAAGTATCAGGCCGGATGCATAAAAACGTAATTTAGAAATCATAGATATTTGTAATAGTTAAACTTGCGATTGTATATATAACCGTCTACAACACTCGATGCCGGGAATCCCGGTTATCATAACTTTGCCGGGGCAGTCTGAACATTACCTGTTCACATACCCATCATGTATATACACAGGATAGTATCGTATTCCCGTGCGCGGGAACACAATACGGCTGGGATTCTGACCTTATGCTTAGACTTGAAAGGAGATTTTCACGGGCCACTTCATAGCCGCATGGCATGCATCTGAAATCGGGTTGAGAATCGACCGATACCATTTCCATGATACCGGATGAAGTGGCAATAAGTAATAGAATAAAGACTGACACACACCAAACGCAATCGCGGCAGACTTGACGACCGTTATTGCGGTCATCAATTAACGCCTTTGCATACGGGGGGGGGTAACTGTCTCATTTATATTAAGTTAGCAATATCGTCAATAACAATACTTCTTGTTTGAACACTGAGTTTAAATCAATTTTCAGCGACAAGTGTTCTAAAACTTTTGCAAATATAATTAAAAATTCTTAACAACGGGCTATTTCGTTAAAAAAATCCCCGACCCGTGTGCCGAAACACTGCGGGGTCGGGGAATATCATATACGATTCGCTTTGAATGCGCTTATCGTTTCTATTACGACTGGTGGGCCGGACGCAGAAGATCGACTACGGTCTTCACCGGATTGAAGGTCGCTACCGGCACCTCCACCAGCACGGTGTTCCAATCGCTCATGGCTCCGTTCCAAAGGCCTGGAAGTTCAAGGGCCTTTATCTCCACACCCTCACGGCTTTTTATCGAGATAAAGCCCGTAGCCTTGTCGACATACTCCGGAAGATTGAATTTCTTCCCTTCCCAGTTCTTGGTGCTCACAACAAGGTCTACCGGATTGAAATGGGTCGATTCCTTAAGCATCCTCATCGCATCGGCATCGGCGGGATCTATCTGCGACGACTCAAGTATCTGAGGTGAAACCGTACCGTCTGGATTCTCGGCAAGGAAAGGACCGCCACCAGGCTCCCCCTCGTTCTTCACCATACCGCACACGCGCACCGGACGGTTGAACTTGGAATAGAGATACTCCAGCTTCCCGTCGCGATCCATCCCGTCGGCCTTGTCGCCGGTAACGCAAAGGGTGTGGCGCAGGAACCGCAACATCTCCTCTATCTGATCGTCGGTAGGTTTTCCCTTCTTTATAAGATGGCAATAACGGCTTATCATCTCCTTAACGCCTACCAGCACTCCACCTATAACCTTCTTGAAGGTCAATGTAACCTGACGCTGCGAATCGGGCACGACATTGTCTATATTCTTTATGAATATGACATCGGCATCCAGATCATTGAGGTTCTCTATCAAAGCACCGTGTCCGCCGGGACGGAAGAAAAGCTCACCGTTTTCCCTGTAGGGAGTGCCGTCGAGATTCGCGGCTACAGTATCGGTCGATGGTTTCTGGACGCTGAGCGTTATGTCGTATTCGGCGCCATACTCATGCTCCAGTATTCCTTTCTTCTCTTCAAGTTTCACTTTTACCAGAGGCACATGGTCTTCCGACACGGTGAAGTGCAGACGTACCTTGCCGTCGGCACCCTTTGCATACTGGGCCCCCTCGGCCAGATGCTCCTCGATCGAGGTGCGCGATGTGCCCGGAACCTTATGGAACTGAAGCAACGCTTTGGGCAACTTGCCGTAGTTCATGCCGGAAGGAAGCAACAATGCCTCAACCACATCCTTATATCGACCCTCTTTCACAAGTGTGTCGACGCTCTTCCCAAACAGCTGTATGGTAGCGAAATTCAGACGGGGAAAGAAAGCGAATCGCTCTATGTCGGTAAAGAACTCCCTCATGAAGTCGGTCTCCGGTTTGGAATTCTTGCCGTTAAGGAACTCATATAAGTTCTTGAACATTCTCGATGCGGCACCCGAAGCCGGAACCATCTTCAGCACTCTTGCGCCGGATGCCAGATATTTCTCCCACATCTCCACACTCTGCTGTTCGAGTTCCGGAGTAACCACCGTTATACCGTGACCGGGAGTAGCCGGAGCCTCTATACGCAGATAGGGGAATCCGTCGGCGAGCATGGTAAGTTCTTCCGCAAGTTTCTCTTCACTGATACCTTTCCGGGACAGCAATTCCCGGTCTTGAGTAGTCAAATCCATGGTTTGTATCTTTATTTTGGTTTGTAGAGGGCGGTGTCAGGGTATTAATACAAGTGCCGCCCGAAATATGAGTATCAATCTTCGCCATTCTTCTGCACCTCGCGGCTTTCAAGCATCGAAAGCTTGCGGCCGAGAAGCAGCAGCCGCTTTTCCGAAAGTAGCGTTTCGCGTCTTGTATGGGCCAGTTGCCCGGCAAGAAGCAATGCCTTGGCCTGGGGTTCCGACAAAGTCGTTTCACCTACCTGGCGGCCGCCATCGAAATATGTTACCGTTACCTTACCCTCCATTGTCGCCAGAGAGGAAGCTATCGAGTCGATATCGCGACCCGAGAAAGCGACGGTAGTGATGTTGCCGCTGCGATAGTTCAACGCCTGGTCGGGAACTACATCATGAGTGCGTAATTTCATGTCGCCACCGCTTATGGCGATTCCGGTAAACCTTGGTCCTGAAAGCACAGCTACGAGTTCAAGCTGTTCATTGGCCATAAGCCTCGCCCCGAGACCGGTGGAAGTCAAGGGATAGCTGTACCCCTTCACCGACGGAAGGTAATATTTTTCAACTTCGCGCGGATTGTCAATGCAACGGAATTCACCTAACAGACGGTCGGTCTCCGACCTCAGACTCTCAAGGCGGCTCTTCACCGAATCTGTCTGTCTACGCACCGACGCCACACTGTCGGTCAGCGATGCCTCCCACTGTCTGCGTTGCTCGGCCACACGTTCCTTGGCCGACTTGTCGGCGCACGAGCCGAGAACTGCAGCAAGCGCCAAGGCTGTTCCGGCTATAGATATGAGTTTATTCATTGAAGTGATTTAAACTTCTTTATCTGGTTATATCCTTTATTCCCTTCACAGTCTTTATCTTCTTTATCACGGCGGAAAGAGCCTGCTGATCGCTCACGCCGAGCGTAAGGAATCCCTGAAACAGACCATCGTTGGAATTTACCGAAAGATTCCTGAGCTGCACACCGCTCTCTTTCGATATTATGGATGTTATCGTGGCCACGATTCCTATATCGTCAGTGCCCACTATCCGCAGAGTGGCCGGGAGCATACCTCCTCCCTTTCCGCTCCAGTTCACCCTTATAAGTCTGTAAGGATATCTATCTTTTATGTTAGGCGCGTTGGGGCAGCTGCTTTTGTGTATCTTCACCACACCGTCGGCCGATATAAAGCCGAACACGTCGTCGCCATACACGGGATTGCAGCATTTCGCGAACCGGTAGGAAAGACCGTTTATGGCTTTTTCCCCTATTACAAGAACGTCGTCCGAGGGGCGGTCAGTATTTTCATGCACCACAAATTCTTCGGCCGACACTTTTTCATTCTCCTTCTCGGGGGCCACGAAAGCCATATATTGACCGAGCACCCTCCCCACATCGAGGCGCCCCTCGGCCATATCGGCATAGAAATCGTTGGCGAATTTATAGCCTGACTTCTTTATCAGCTTCATGAGCTGCGCCTCGTCTATCTCGATCTTGCGGTTCTTGGCACGCCGTGCCAGCTGCTCCTTGCCCAATTCGGCTTTCTGCAGTTTCTCTTCGTTAAGTTTCTGCTTTATCTTGTTGCGGCTCTTGGTCGAGACAACTATATTGAGCCAGTCGGGCTTGGGACTCTGGGAAGCCGAAGTTACAATCTCTACCGTGTCGCCCGACTGTATCTTGTAATTTATCTTACGGTGGGCGCCGTTGACAATCGCTCCCGAGCAATGGGCCCCGACATTGGAGTGAATGAGGAAAGCGAAATCGAGCACCGTGGCCCCCGCCGGAAGACGGAAAAGATCCCCTTTCGGAGTGAATGCGAATACCTCGCGGGTATATATATCCATGCGCATATCTTTCATCAGCTGCATCGGTCCCGATTCAGCTGTTTCGAGAATATCGCGTATATTGTTCATCCACTGGTCTGTGGAATCCCCTTTACCACCTTTATACCGCCAGTGGGCCGCAAGTCCCTTTTCGGCCACAAGGTCCATGCGGCGGGTACGGAACTGCACCTCCACCCACTTCGACCCGGGCCCCATAACGGTGGCGTGAAGACTCTCGTAGCCGTTGCTCTTGGGTATCGAGATCCAGTCGCGCATACGCGCCGGATTGGGGGTATACATGTCGGCGAGTATCGAGTAGGCGAGCCAGCAGTCGCTTTTCTCTTTTTCCGGAGCGGAATCGAGTATTACCCTGATGGCGAAAAGATCGTAGATTCTGTCAAGATCCACCTTCTGCTTGCGCATCTTGGCCCATATCGACGATATGCTTTTCGTACGTCCTTTAACGTCGAACTTCAGACCGGCACCTTCGAGTCTGGCCTTCACAGGTTCTATGAACGACGCTATATAGGCATCCCTCGAACGTTTGGTCTCATTCAGTTTTCTGGCTATCTGGGTGTATATCTCGCGGTTGGTATATTTAAGCGAGAGATCTTCAAGCTCTCCTTTTATCTTGTAGAGTCCGAGCCTGTGGGCCAGCTGGGCATACAGGCAATTCGCCTCGAAAGCCACATTCCTCACCCATTCCTGATCAGGGTGCAGGTTTATGGAGCGCATCAGCACCAGATTCCGCACTATCATGATTATGATTACGCGTATGTCGTCGGCAAGTGAAAGCATAAGCCCGCGGAAATTATCCTGATCTATGGCCGCGTTACGTGAACTGAAACGGCTCACCGCCTGCATCCCTTTTAGCAAAGAGGAGACATCATCTCCCCACTCTTGCGCCACCTCTTCAAGTCCGAAAGCTCCATCGGCATAAAGAGGATAAAGACCTATGGCCAGCAATATGTTGTGGTCCGCGTCAATCTGATCGGCAAAAAGCACCGCTGTTCTCAGGGTCTGCAATGCCTTGCAAAGCCCCTTGTCGTCGTGTGCGTCAAGTCCGCTTTTCAGATTTTTCGAAAGCATGGCCCGGAACCTCTTCCGTTCATCCTTTCCGAAACTGGATTCTGTCTTGTCGCCAAGCTCGTAATAGAGAGTCAGGAATTCCCTTCTCTCCGATATATTCATAATGTCGGCGGCCGAGGCCGCCATCGTCTGGATTTCCATAGAGGGTCAGTATTTTCTGATAAAACCGAATATAGTGTCGTATGCCGCATCACGGTGAGGTTTCAGACTGAGTATCAGATCATGCAGTCCGCTGTCTATAGTGCAGATCACCACCGGATGTTTTGACTTCTTCTTTATTTTCTCACCCTGAGCCTGTATCATGACCGGATCGAGAACAGCGTCGCCATACATGAAAGAGCTGTCCCAACCGCACCCTTCCACCTTGCGCGATGAGTGCATGACGAGCAGCGGCACGGCTATATCGCCGCTTTTCTTCACAACCTCTTTCTGGGCCTGCTGTATGGAGCGTATCCATGAATATGTTACAGGAGGCGAGTATATCATCTTCCAGTCCGTATCATACTCCCATTCGCCATCATACTGTTTAAGCAGAGAATAGGCATATCCGTCGCAATGCGCCTGTTTTACCTTGCCGTTCTTGAATATTCCACCAAGAAAACTCACCCCGGGTATCAGCACTTTCCTATAGAAAGGACTGAAATTCCACGCTAAGAACGGAGAGTCGGTAACCACTCTATGCACGCCGCATTCTTTCCCCTTGACCGAGGCGAACAGAGCAACGGTAAGTCCTCCGGTAGAATGTCCGCTCAGCGTTATGTCGGTTATCCCGTCGCGTCTCATCTGGGCAATGGCCGAATCTATATCGGCGAAATATTCCTTCTGGCTGCGTATGTTGAACGGATATTGCCACGGCTGTCGGGAGCGGCCGTAGCGTCTAAGGTCAACGGCATAGAAATGATAACCTGAATCAATAAACCGGCGCCCCATTTCCCCTTGAAAGAAATAGTCATTGAATCCGTGCACATACAGATAACCTTTCCTTGAGGTCGAGTCAGCGCGCATTCTGATTATAGTGGAACGGCAGGGACCGTCGAATGCTTCCCCTTGGTTCACATAACGGGCTTCATACCCGGGCAGGATATCGGCATGCCATCCGAGATCTGTCGTGAAATATTCAGGACCGTTGTATTTTTCGTCAACGTCCCACGCAAAGGCTACGGCTGCAAGTGCCGGAAAAGCGAACAGCACCAGATTTCGCAGAATCTTCATACCAAATTAACACTACATTCGCACCCAATGTTCCGGATGCCGATAAATTACCGATGCAAGTACGGCTATAAAGTGAGAGACCGGGGTGCCGAAGCACCCACGGTCTCTCGGGGGGAAGGGGGAGGGTGGAAGATGGGGCTCGAACCCACGACCTACGGAACCACAATCCGTCGCTCTAACCAACTGAGCTACATCCACCATGTCGCTTCCCAAACAGAACCTTCATTAAAGGCTTCGCACAAGGTTCTGCCGAAAAGCACTGCAAAATTACAACTCTTTTCCTTTCCCTCCAAATTTTTCCGCATCTTTTTTTAACTTTTCACCCGAGAAAGGGAGAAGGAACAGGCAAAAACTCACCTAAGCCTGAGTTCATATCTCGCCGTTCCCTGCGCGCTCCATATTCCAAGACCGCCGTCGATATTGGTGGGTAACGTCTGTGCGGTGCTAAGAAAAGGATTATGGCTGAACACAAGCATCTCGTTATACGTCTGACGAAAACGAAACACCCGCTCGGTAATCCTGTTGAGGCTTATTTCGTAATCATGCCCGCGCCTGAGATTAGATACGAAATGCTTCTCGTTATATTTCTTCGCATTGAAGACACCTACACGTATATGGGAGCCGGGACTGTCGGTACTCACTATACCCATGAAACATGGCAATGGCTGCTCCTTCGATCCCATCTCCCTGATCCCGAGATAATAATATGCCGGACAATCGGACGGAGCGGTAAAGTGCATGACGACAGAACGCAATGAATCGACACCCTCTATCGGAGTTACCGTTATGCTGTCTATGGGTGTGCGCTCTGGCATCCTTACAGTAGATGTCGCCACATGTCCTTTATACTCGGCACGGATATGATACTCTTTCCCTGACTCTCCTCTTATCTCGTTGCCGTAATAACGGTATGGGGGCAACCACCCCGATGCCTTGCCACCCCTGAGTATCTCTTCGCGGGTGCCGTCGCTTATCGTTATCTTGCCCCAGGGTATTATTTTGTCGCCGATCTCGCTGTTCTCGTCGGGTGTGAGAGACCATGTGAACAAAACCGTAGCGAACGACCCGCTCTCTATCTGCCCTTCCACTACTAACTGCGGCGCAAGAGGCTCCTCATCTTCACTGCAGGAAACAGTCAGAAGCGGAAGAAGGGATAAAGCTGCCATAGCTACCGAGGCAATCATATATTTACATGTCAGATTCCTCATTTCAACTCGAAGGTATATGATATGGACGGCATAAACCGGTATAGCGAGAATATCTGTTTCAGCCCGAACCTGCTGTCCTTCGGATTTATACGGTAATACTGCATCTCTATATTCTTGTGGCCATAGGCGTTAAGAAGCGAGATATTTATAAGATGCCGGCAACGGCTGTTCCTTATCGGCAATATGTAGGTGGCCGACAGGTCGAGACGCTGATATGACGGCAGACGGGCTGAATTCCGTTTGCCGAACTCCGAAGCTATGTTGGCGGAAAGAAGATATATCCCTCTCACGGGAGTGTAGACCCTGCCCGACGCGTAGTTGAACGTGGCTCCGAGCACCCAATGCCGCCCCGGTATCCAGTTAACCGAAGCCGACATTTTCAGACCACCGTCATAGTTGCCGTACCACCATTCGTGGCTGTCGCCGAAGTGGCGGCGCGATATGGAATATGACACTCCCAACTTGCCGTTCACATTGCCGAATTCCTTACGCAGTTCCGCCGACACGCCTGCATTCCAACCTTCCGACAACCGCAAACGGTCGGCAGGCGCGTATCCGGGATCAAGCACACTCAGAACGCCGGATGTATATACGGGCTGGTTGCTTACTTCAGAGAAATAGGCATCGGTCACAAGCTGCAGTCCCCACCACGGAAGCGGCATCTCCCAACCGGCCACCGCTTTCCATCCCCGTTCCACCGGTAATTCGCCGGAAGCGGCCATCCAGTAATTGGAAGCCATCCCTATTTCCGAGAAACCGACCTGATGCAATGGCTGCGCCGATACGCGGCCTCCCAATGTCATTTCCCCTATCCCTATTTTACGTTTGAATGTAACCCGGGGCAAAAACGAAAACCGGTCGTAACCATCCTTACCTATATAATAATTAAAGGTAAGCCCAACCTCCGCCCTCACACCTCCGGGTATAAGGAAATAGACTTCTCCCCCGCCTCTTATCTCATACACATCATCTACAGGTCGCGCTCCTGATACGACAAATCCCATACCTGTACCCTCCGGCCATTGTGGTTTCACTTTGTAAAACTCCCCTCCGGCAAACAACTTTCCACCGGACAGCCAATTCAAGTTTCCCTTTATTCCCACCGCCACATTTCCTCCGACCGATGATATCGAGGCCGGCATGCTCATATCCATCCCGGGAATAGATACACCGAGCCGGCTTCCGAATCCGCTCGCGTAAGCTGTGGCATCTATATCTGTCGTATCCCCTTCCCGCTCATATTTGATGGAAGCGGTCTCATTGTGCCATCTCAGTTTCATGTCGAGGTCAAACGTTGACTCATCCATCTTCAGCTCATCGGAGTTGTAGAAAAGAGAGACCAGCAACCTCGACTGTCGGTCAGGATGCCAGAAAAGCGACATGTTTACGTCTGCGAAATCATATCGCAGTCTATATGAGTCGGCTTGCAGAAATTTATGATACAGCAGGTTCATATACGATATCCTGCCTGATAATGTAAAACCGACTTTCTCCCCTATCTTCTGTCTTATACTCGCCGACGATGATATGATGCCGAGATTGGCCATAAGATATGTCTCTTCCCCTGTGGAGTCATGACTTTCAAGGTCTATCGCCGTGCCGAGCCGCATGGGTGCCGTTGGCGGATAACCGGCACGCCATAACGTAATCTTGTCGTATTGCGAAGTATTGAATGTAGAAAATATACCGCCGAACCTATAAGGGAAAAACACAGGTGCGCCATCTACACGATAAACGGAATGATATGGATCGGCACCCTCGAACGAAAGACCGCTGCCGTAGTCGCCCGCTGTCTGCACTCCGCTCTCTTGCCGGAGGGCCACCATCACATCCGCCTCGCCGAGCACCCTCGCCGCAACCTGCAGCCTGTCGGCCGAAATCTGACTCTTATCTACCTTTCTACCCGACGCGCTCCTTCCCGGAGCTCTCACCTCGAATTCTTCCAGCTCCCGCTCTATTATAGAAGTTGTATCCTGAGCAATCACTTCCCTCTTATATTCGGATACACGTTCCTCCTCCTCTGTTCCCCCGCCGTTGGCCGAGGCGAAACAGAACAAAAGAAAACCCATCGCGCAGAATGTTTTCCAATTTCCGCGCGACGGGACTATTTTTTGATATTTAGAATTCTCTATCAACTATATTTATTTGATGTTGAATGCCTTTTCGTAGGTGTCGGCAAGCTGGTCGAATACATCGAAGGCACTGCTGAACACATCCTCGAAATCATCCAGAGAATAGGTTGTGCCGTCGTTGAACTTCAGGCAGGGTTCAAGATAGTATTCCCAATACTGGTTGTTGTAGCCCTCCTCTAAGAGCACGGGCATTGCCATAATCTTTGCACGGTTGCTGCCGTTGTATACCAGATTGATCGAACCGGCGCTGTTAACTTTATTGGCAGCGAGAGTGACTCTTGCAAGAGCGGTGGCTTTGTCGATATTGTCCCAATGGCCCCATTCTTCATCCCAACCGTTAAAATACGATTCACTGAATGTAAGATCTGCATTCACACCGAGCTGGTTGTTCAGGATGTTGCCATTGGCGCGTCCGGTACTGAAAACCCGCTCCATGTGGTCTTCATCCCACACGTCAGGGTTATTGAGGTTGTTACCGTTCGCTGTGGCTGTAGCTTCCAGAACCTGCTTGCCCGATACTGTGAACTGTACGTTGGCGTTCATCTGGCTGTTGGTTACTCCAGCTATAGACTGCACATGCAAATTCATCACCGTGATATCGGTGTTAATATTGACATTGTTATTGTTGAGTGTCGATTTCACTACACCTTTTGCCAATTCATTCGAGCCGCGGGTGAGTCTTACGGTTACTGTACCGGGGATAAATACATTGTATGTATCGCCATCGTATTCTTCCGAGAACTTATTCTCTTCGCCGTTGCCGGTAACATTCAACTCGCAGCTTGCTCCCTTCGAATCATTGAAACGGAATATAAGCGAATTGGAGTTCTGACGCTTAACCCAACGGCCGGAAGCGAGACTCGGTTCGTAAATACCGGATATCTGGCTCAGTTTATAGTTGTAGACATAGTTGTTAGCGGCACGTGTAAGAGCGGAGCTGTTGCCGTGGCGAACTCCACGCACCAGAAATTTCAAGAAGTTGCCGGGAAGCAGGGACTTATCTTTGCTTTGGGCCGGAGCATCATTGTACAGAGACTCCCATTCGGCAGGTATATCGAGGTCAGCATACAGATCGCTGAAATCGATACCAAGGTCTACCAGCTCTTTCTGATCCTCAGGTTTGAAAAGGCTGCTTACATTTTTAGCGACTTCCGAGATATGCTGCTTATCAGCCTCGACGTTAGTCTGACTACCGCCGTTCTCGTTTTCACCTCCGTTGGGAGTGGGTTCTGAGTCGCTGCCGCCGCACGCACCGAGCAACGCCAATGCGACTACAGGCAGAAAATAGAAAATCTTTTTCATGAATGTTTATTTGTGATTGTTAATTGTAAGTGCAGGTTCAATTCTCTTTAAACGACAGATATCCTGTCTTAACCTACATATTATATTATATACATACGATAGTTATAATAGTGATATGATACAAGCATCAGGCGTTTGAAGAGTTATCTTAATGATGCAAATTTACATTCATTTTTTGTATCTGCCAATTCCGGACCCTTTTTTAACATATAAATCGGGATTAATCTGATTCCACAGATTAATCCCGATAAATCCAAACTGAACTCAAATCAGCGTTATCCTATTTTTATTCCGCTGAAGCCCATGAAGGCCATGGCAAGTATGCCGGCGCAGATAAGAGCCAACGGCACTCCCCTGAGAGTTTTAGGTGTGGCGGTAAGTTCAAGCTGTTCCCTTATGCCGGCGAATATCCACAATGCCAATGTAAATCCTACGGCGGTAGAGAATCCGTAAACCACACCCTCAAGCAGATTGAATCCTTTTTGTATCACGAGAATAGCCACACCGAGAACAGCACAGTTGGTAGTTATGAGAGGCAGATAAACGCCAAGCGACTCATAAAGAGGAGGCGCGATCTTCTTTATCACAATCTCGAGCAACTGTACCAGAAAGGCTATTACAAGTATGAATACTATTGTCTGCAAAAACTGCAGACCAAGCGGGTCAAGCACATAATGTTGCAACAGCCATGCAACAGTGGTGGCCAAGGTTATCACGAATGTTACAGCCGCACCCATGCCCAAGGCCGACGATGTGCGTTTCGACACACCTATAAAAGGGCATATTCCTAAAAACTGGGCGAAAACGATATTGTTAATGAATATCGCGGTTATTATTATCGACAGATAAGTCAGCATATCTACTTTATTTCAGCACATTTAGTTTATTTATGTGTCAGTACCCTTACCAGCGCTATCAGATAGCCGAGCGCTATGAACGCTCCTGGAGCGAGAACGAATATCAACATTCCGTAGTCTTCCGGAAACAGTATGCCCCCGAACAGAGAACCGGTACCCAACAGTTCTCTCACACCACCGAGAGTGGTAAGGGCCAGAACGAAACCTATTCCGCAACCGAGTCCGTCGCACATTGAAGCCAAAACTCCGTTTTTACCGGCGAATCCTTCGGCCCGGCCAAGCAGTATGCAGTTCACCACTATCAACGGGATGAAGATTCCCAACGATGCGTTGAGATCCGGCAACCATGCCGTAACTACCAGTTGCAGAACCGTTACAAACGATGCTATGACCACTATATAGACCGGTATCCTCACTTTATCGGGTACAAACCATTTCAGCGATGATATGGCCGTATTGCTGCATATCAGTACCGCCGCTGTGGCAAGACCCATCATAAGGCCGTTCATAGCCGTGGTCGTGGTGCCAAGCGTGGCACACATACCCAACAACAAGACCAATACGGGATTCTGAGGCAGTATGCCGTTATATATTATCTTAAGATATCTTTTCATCTCTACAACTTTTACTGTTTCCGTGCAGCCGATGCCCCCTCTTTGCTTTCAATGCCGCGATAGGCCTCATATGCGCTTCTTACAGCTCCAAGAAACGCACGTGATGAAATAGTGGCACCGGTTATGGCGTCGATCTCGCCGCCGGCCTCTTTCGTTACGCGGAACTTCGTTTTCCCGGGGTTCTTCCCGATTATGCTGCGGGCTCCCTTAGGGTCGCGGAACCATTCCTGCATCTTCGACCCAAGTCCTGGCGTCTCGCTATGTTTAAGCACGCGGTATTCAGTTACATTTCCATCGCGGTCGAACCCTACCATAAGTGTTACCTCGCCGGCAAAACCTTCCATGGTGGTAGCTTCCACAGCCGCACCTGCAAGCTCCCCTTTCTCTCGGGCTGGAAATACTGTACATACCACGTCATTTACCGTCAGTGTCATCGCCTCATCCCTGGGATTATTGTCAAACGGAGGAGCCACCTCCCGTATAGCCTCAAGCTGCTGGTTCAGCTCCTGCTTGGCTATCGGCTCTTTGGTCAATTCATACATCACACCCAATATGCCTCCTGAGAGTATCGTGGCCAAACCCAGACTGACTATCATATTAGGTAAAGTGTCGGCAAGTTTTTTCATCGCGCTCTCCTCCTTTCTCCAAATATACGGGGTCTCATATAGCGGTTTATCAGCGGTGTGAAACTATTCATAAGAAGGATTGCAAACGACACTCCCTCGGGATATGCCCCGAACCTTCTTATGATTATGGTTATGCACCCTATCAGGAACCCATACAGCAACTGGCCCCAACGTGTCATTGGCGAGGTAACATAGTCGGTGGCCATAAACACAGCGCCGAGCATCATGCCTCCGGCAAGGAGGTCAAGGAGCGGGTCGCCACCGAGAACCCATGACAGAAGAGCGGCGCCTCCGAGCATCGATACCGGAATGTGCCACGATATTATTCCGCGCGCTAACAACCACACGCCGCCAAGGATAATGGCTATGGCTCCGGTTTCTCCCAACGAGCCGTTCATATGGCCTATGGCCATGTCCATAAGATTGGCTCCGCTCAGCATTTCCGTGTCGCCGTTGTTGATATAGGTCAGCATAGTGGCGCCGGTTACTCCATCTATACCGCTGCCGGTATCCACAGGCCAGGTGGTCATGGCCGCCGGAAACGAGAGCAGAAGAAACACTCGGCCTACCAGGGCCGGATTCCATATGTTACATCCCAGTCCGCCAAACGACATCTTGCCTATTCCTATTGCTACCACACCACCGATCAACACCATCCACCAGGGTAGTGTACTCGGAAGATTAAATCCTAACAGTAAACCGGTTATAACTGCGGAACCGTTCCCGATCGTAGATCTGCATTTGAGCATGCAGCGATCTATGACCCATTCGGTACCTACGCATGAGGCAAGCGACAGCAATATCACCCGGAGGGCAGGCATACCGAAAGTCCACACAGCCACTGCGAAGGCAGGCATAAGAGCCAGCACAACATTCCACATTATGTTGTCTACACGCATTCCCGAATGGATATGCGGAGATAGAGATATAGTGAGTTTCTTTTCCATCCCTTTATCTTCAAGGGGCTTATACCCCTGCCTTTATTTCATTGATTTCGCCAGTTTCAGGAAATCCACAAGGGGGCGTCCCGAAGGGCATATATATGAGCAGCATCCGCACTCCAGACAGTTTCTCACACCATGTCTGGCCAGCTCCTCCTTCATGCCCGATCGGGCCATGGTAACCAGAAGATATGGTTCGAGACCCATAGGACAGGCCTCTACACATCGGGCGCATCTTATACAGTTCTCCTCCCGCGGGCGATAGCTCTCGCTTTCCGGCAAGATGGTTATGCCTCCCAACCCTTTCTCCGACGGTGCGTCAAGGTTGCTGACAGCCTTTCCCATCATGGGCCCCCCGGCTATGACCTTTCCGGTGTCCTCAGGCAGTCCTCCTGCATAATCTATGATGTCTCGTATAGGGGTACCGAGAGGCACCAGAAAGTTGCCGCCCGATTTAACCGACGGCCCGGTAACGGTAACCACTCTCCATGTGAGTGGCTGTTTCTCCACAACCGCATCGTAAACAGCTTTTGCGGTGGCTACGTTGTCGACAACCACACCGACATCTATAGGCAATCCTCCCGGTGGCACCCTTCTTCCCGTAAGTGCCTCTATCAGTTGTTTCTCACTTCCTTGCGGATAGCGAGTGCGCATGGTAGCCACCTCTATTTCGGCACGCTGCCGCTTCACGGCCTCGCGAAGCGCGGCTATGGCCTCCGGCTTGTTAGATTCTATTCCTATCACACCTTTCACGGCACCCGTGGCGGCCATTATAAGCCTGACGCCACCAACTATCTTTGCCGGTTCACTACGCATCAGCGCATCGTCGCATGTCAGATATGGTTCGCACTCCGCTCCGTTTATCACCACGGTTTGAGCTTCGCGTCCATCCGGAATGCTAAGTTTCACACGTGTCGGGAACGTGGCTCCCCCAAGTCCTACTATTCCGGCATGATTCACTCGCCTTATTATCTCATCAGCCTCAAGCTGAAGGTAACGCTCGAAGTCCTGCCCTACGTTTCCCGGAGCCTTACCACCCCATTCGGTTCCGGGTTCATGTCTCAAACCGGAATCGAAGTCTTCATTTGAATCCGGAATTATGACCACCGCATCGCGCCATAATCCCTGGGCATTCCTTATCCGTTCAATTCCTTTCACTTTTCCCGATACCGGAGTATGGACGGGAGAACTCACAAAGCCGTCGGGTTCTCCTACCATCTGGCCGGCCACCACATGTTCTCCGGCCTTCACTATACACCGTGCCGGCTTGCCTATGTGCTGCGACAACATAATCCGGCATACACCCTCCGGAACCGGCATTTCAAGTATAGGGACATCTGCGGTAAGCTTGTTGGAATCCGGATGAATTCCTCCTCTTTTGAATCTTTTCATACCAGGATAGTCAAGACAATTCCACAATGGAATGGCGCGGACAGCTTTCGATACACTCTCCGCATCCAGTACACTTTTCAGGATCGATATGGGCCAGAAAATCGGTTACCGTTATAGCGCCATGGCTACAGGTACGGCTACATTTGCCACACCCAATGCAACTGACGTCGCAGTCTTTCATCGCAAGCGCGCCACGGTTACGGTTGTTGCAGGCCACTGTTACGGGCCGTACTCCGTCGGGAATGGCCCGGAGTTCGATTACCCCCCGTGGACAACTCTTTACGCAAAGACCGCATGCGGTACATTTATCGGGGTCCACCTTCGGTTGATGCTCTCCTTCCGGGATAGTTATGGCGCCAAACATGCAGCTTCTTACACAGTCGCCTCCTCCCAGGCATCCGAAAACGCATTCGGTCTCTCCCTGATATAGCGCGTTCTCTATTGCACAGTTCGCCACACCGTCGTAATGGTTAGTAGTTTTCCTGTCGCAATCGCTGTTGCACTTGACTACAGCGATACGCTTCACTCCGCGCTCAGGGTCGAGACCTACCGCTTTCGCTATAAGTTCCATCCCCTGACTGCCGGCTACAACGCAGTTAAGGCCTTCGAGCGTCGTGGCTTTCTGTACGGCTACGGCAAAAGCATGGCATCCGGTCAGGCCGCATCCACCGCAATTCGCTCCCGGCAACAACGACTCTATCTCTGCTATACGCGGGTCTTCTTCGACCTTGAACCGTGTCGAAGCCAGATAAAGCAAGACAGCCGCCAGTAAGCCTATTATACCAAGGACGACTATCGCGTTCAGTATCATAATCTCTCTATGGTAAAAGTAAATTCGTGGGCTATTTTGTTACGCCCCATATAAAGCATCAGAAAGAACAGTATCATTGTCCCTATTCCCCACAACGCGGCCCGCCCCTGCGACATAGTGGCGACATAGACCGCTGTCATGACCGCTATCAGCAATACACATGGTATCACCGTGCAAACCATTATGGCACGACGGTGTAACGATTCGCGACCACGTATTCTCACTCTTTCCCCAATCTGAAACCGACCTGGACGAGGATCCTTTATGGTAAGCAGGTCTTTACCGGCATCCGCGATGCCGCACAATCTCGCGGCAGGACAACCGCCGCACTCGTCACCATGCTCTACAGCCACAGTTACCGTCCCCTCTTTTTCAGAGAGGGCGGTAACCTTGGCCTTGTGTTCTATATAATCTACAGATTGTTGATGCATGTCTCGGGAATACCGAATTTTACGCGCAGATTCTTTATCATGTCGCGTGTCATCTTGTCAAGGTCGTACTCCGGCTTCCAGTCCCATTCTTCACGGGCGCAGGTGTCGTCGAGACTGTCGGGCCACGAGTCGGCTATAGCCTGGCGCAACGAGTCGAGTTCGTACTCCATCTTGAACTCCGGAATATACTCTTTGATCTTGGCATACAATTGCTCCGGTTCGAAACTCATCGAAGCGATGTTGAACGAGTTGCGGTGTTTCAGCCTTGTAGGGTCAGCCTCCATTATCTCTATGGCGGCGCGAAGCGCGTCCGGCATATACATCATGTCCATATATGTACCGGGCTTCAGCGGACATTTGAAAGTCTCTCCCTTGACGGCGGAATAATAGATGTCCACGGCATAGTCGGTGGTACCGCCGCCCGGAGGGGCGACATAAGAGATAAGGCCCGGGAAACGCACAGACCGGGTATCAACGCCGAAACGACGTGCGTAGTAGTCTGAAAGCATCTCGCCCGTTACTTTGGTTACACCGTAGATGGTCTTGGGGCGTTGTATTGTATCCTGAGGTGTGCGCACGTGAGGAGTGTCTTCGCCGAAACTACCTATGGAACTTGGGGTGAACAGCGCGCAACCTTTCTCGCGAGAAACCTCAAGGGCGTTGTAAAGGCCACCGACACCGATTTTCCAGGCAAGCTGGGGCTTGGCCTCGGCAACGGCGCTGAGCAATGCCGCTAAATTGTAAATGGTATCTACCTTGTATTTCTCTACCGCCGAGGCTATCTGCTGCGGATCGGTAATGTCTACAATCTCGGCCGGTCCGCTTTCAAGCAGTTCTCCTTTCGGTTCGGCCCCGGGTATGTAACCGGCCACTACATTCCCTCCGGGATATTCGTGGCGAAGGCGCATTGTCAGTTCAGACCCTATCTGGCCTGTGGCGCCTATGATAAGTATGTTTTTCATTTCAGATATATGGTTCGGGTCTCAGGCAACCCCATGAAGTGTTTCATGAGTCGCCTGAGTGTGGATTGCATGTTTTTATCCCTTGAGCACGCCGAGTTTCTTACCTACCTTTATGAAAGCGGCTATGGCGCGGTCCAGCTGCTCACGATCATGGGCCGCCGAAAGTTGAACGCGTATACGCGCCTGACCTTTGGGTACCACCGGATAATAGAAACCGGTAACATATATACCCTCTTTCTGCATCTCGGCAGCGAATTCCTGAGAGAGCTTCGCATCGTAAAGCATCACGGCGCAGATAGCGCTCTGGGTGGGCTTGATATCAAATCCGGCATCGAGCATACGGTCGCGGAAATATGCCACGTTTTCCATAAGTTTGGTATGCAGGTCGTCGTTCTCTTTCAGCATCTTGAACATCTCAAGGCTGGCTCCTACGATCGAAGGCGCTACCGAGTTGGAGAAGAGGTAAGGACGGGAACGCTGACGCAACATGTCGATAACCTCTTTCGGGCCGGTAGTGAACCCACCCATGGCTCCGCCGAACGCCTTGCCCAAAGTACCTGTAAAGATGTCGATCTTGCCATAGCAGTCGAATTGTTCGGCCACGCCATGACCTGTCGGGCCTACCACACCGGCCGAATGCGATTCGTCGACCATTACCAGCGCGCCATATTTATCCGCGAGTTCACATATCTTGTCCATCGGCGCGACGTTTCCGTCCATCGAGAATACGCCGTCAGTAGCGATGATGATATGACGGGCACCTCCGTCCTTAGCCTCTTTCAGCTTGGCCTCGAGATCGGCCATATCGGCGTTGGCATAACGATAGCGGCGTGCCTTGCAGAGGCGCACGCCGTCGATT
Organism: uncultured bacterium; assembly: GCA_905214715.1. Lineage (GTDB taxonomy): Bacteria > Bacteroidota > Bacteroidia > Bacteroidales > Muribaculaceae > Lepagella. The sequence goes on from CAJMMT010000002.1 coordinate 125,180, forward strand.
ATCGAGGCATGGTTCAACGAGTCCGAGACTATGGCGTCTTCTTCGGTGAAGAGTGGCTCGAAAAGTCCGCCGTTGGCATCGAAGCAGGCGGCGTAAAGTATGGTGTCTTCAGTCTTGAAGTAGTCGGATATCGCTTTTTCAAGTTCTTTGTGCAGATCCTGGGTACCGCAGATAAAACGCACCGACGACATACCGTAGCCACGCTCTTTCATGGCTTTGGCAGCGGCATCTATCAGCCGGCTATTGTCGGCGAGACCCAGATAATTGTTGGCACAGAAGTTCAGCACTTCTCCGGGAGTGTTCTCGACACCTATGGCCGAACTCTGCGGAGTGGTGATTATACGTTCGTTCTTGTACAGACCGGCCTCCTTTATATCCCGGAGTTCCTTGGTAAGGTGTTTCTTGAAATCGTTATACATGATATTCAGATTTAAAGTCCTTTAATGTGCTTTTTTAACGGCAACTTAATGTGTTTTTATTAACGGCGACCCCTTCCCGGACATACGTTTCCGGAGGATTTGCGGTACATTGTCGGTCAGGCGTTGTCTTGTTTGCAAAAATAGAAATAAATCTTTTACCTTACCTCATCCGGTATTAAAAAAATCAGGACATTTTCTTTGCCAATACCTCACTCTTTATCATATACCTGCACGGATGGTTCCATTTAGTTACCTGAACTCTATTCTGAAGGTGGTTTTACCCTCATCGTCGCTTCTCAACGAATAAGCGCATCCATGCCGGCGCAATATTTCAGAAACAAGAGTGAGTCCTATTCCTTTCCCTCCCGGTTTAGTGGTATAGAAGGGAGTGAACAGCGACATGGCGTTATCTTTCCCTATGGGTAGCCCGTTGTTCTCTATCGATAGTCTTGTAACGCCTTTCTCGCGCGCTGTAATTATCGTTATCCGCCCTTCCCTGCCATCGGGCATTGACTCCGCCGCGTTTTTCACTATGTTTACCAGCACTCTCTCCATCTGTACCTTATCTATCTTTACTGCAAGACGAGTGTCAGCGAGCGACAGTTCGACACCTGCGCGATTTCCGGCTATACTCTGCAGAAAAGTGTGTAACCGCCTCATTTCTTCATTAAGGTCTACCGTCTCTTTGAATGGATCGGGCAACCGCACTACATCGGCATACGAATTTACGAACAGTCCAAGTGATCTACAGCGTTCGAGACCGCTTTCTATCACCTCGCTCAATGCGGGATCTTCGGCATGTATGCTATGGAGAGTCTCAAGTAAAGATCCTACCCCGCCAAGCGAATTGTTCACCTCGTGGGCTACCACACGTATAACCTTGGCATAGGCACCCTGCTCTATCCTTTTTACCTCTTCCGTCATATTGTCGAGCAGTATGAACGGACGATTGAACCCCCGGTCAAGAAACGACAACCGGTGGCAGCGGTATATCTCGGTTTCGGTCATACGGATAGTACTCTCCCCTTTGGGAGCTGCGACCAGTGCCGCCGCAAGTTCTCCGGGAAGTTCATCAAGGCGTTTCCCTATCGGATTCTCGCTTCGTAATCCCAAAAGATGCCTGAATGTCGGATTTACCTCGGATATACGTCCGTCAAGATCCATCATGGCGACACCGGTCGGAGATACCGAAAGCAATTGGGAAAGCAACCGGTCTTGCTCACGATTATGTATCATCTGCTCGTGAAGTCTCTCCATCAGGGTGTTGAAGAGACCGGCGACACGATCGGCATATGGATTTCCTGTTTTGCGCAACCTGCTGTTGGTATCCTGTGCCGAAAGCAGTTCCATACCCATACGTGCTGTATTCGCCGGCTTCACCACGGCGATATACAACCAGACGACGGCTGTCAATACAATCGCAGCCATCGCCACTATAAGCCATATTTTCCAGGTCATAAATCCTTCAACGAGCGAATTAATTTATGATTATATTTTTCCATACGTCGATACAAGGTCTGACGGGTTATACCTAACATTGCGGCGGCCTGACTCAGATTGCCGCCACAACGTTCTATCGCCTCTTCGATCGCTTTCTTTTCAAGGTCAGCCAGTGTCATACCGGCAGGAATCTTCGCATCGTCATGGCTTCCGGCGGAGAAGTCATTCTCTGCCAACCCTTCCGCTTCGCTGAACTGTTCGGCGCCTATGGTTCCACCGCCGGATACTATGAGTGCCCGCTCCACCATATTTTTCAGCTGTCTGATATTTCCGGGAAAGGAATAACCCTCCAGTCGCCTGAGTGCAGCGGGAGTAAGCTCCGCTCTGAGACGATGATGCCCGGCGGCCTCTTCAAGAAAATGTCTGGCTAAAGGAGCTATATCCTCTCTTCTCTCGCGCAGAGGGGGCAGATGGAGCGTTACAAGATTTATACGGTAAAAGAGGTCCTCGCGAAAACTGCCTTCCCGCACCATTTTGCCTAAGTCAGCGTTTGTAGCGCAGACTATTCTTATATCGACTTTCCTGGGACGGCTGTCTCCAAGAGCTTCAAATGTATGCTGTTGCAATACCCTCAGCAACTTTACTTGCGAGGCTGAAGTCATTTCCCCGATTTCATCGAGAAATATAGTACCTTTATCAGCCATTTCGAAACGTCCTTTCCGGTCTGCCACGGCTCCGGTGAAAGCCCCTTTGACGTGGCCGAACATCTCGCTTTCGAACAATGATTCGGGTACTCCACCCAAATTTACCATCACAAACGGGTTATGATTACGGCGACTGTTGCGATGTATAGCTTGCGCTATCAGCTCTTTGCCGGTGCCGTTCTCTCCCAATATCAATACCGGGGCATCGGTATCGGCCACCTTGGCCGCCTTGCGCAACACATCTTTCAACCCTGGGCTGTTTCCTATTATTCCGCTGCGGTCAAAACTGTCGTCGCGGACGGTGTCGCGGTCATCGCCACTCAGTTCAAGCGCGGTCCTGACGCTCTGCAGCAACATGCGGTTGTCCCAGGGTTTGGTTATGAAGTCGAACGCTCCGGCTCGCATTCCCGCTACCGCAAGATCTATGCTGCCCCAGGCGGTTATGAGTATCACCGGCACTTCAGGCATGAATATCTTTGCCTGACGCAACAGGTGCAGACCCTCGCTCCCATCCGTGGTACGGGTGTAGTTCATGTCCATTATAACAGCCGATGGCGTGCCGGCCCTGAAGAACGGTAACGCTTCGTCGGGATTCGAAGCGTACTCCACCTCGTAGCCGGCTTTCTTCAATACCAGTCCTATGGTCAGCCGCACCGTGCGGTCGTCATCTACAATCAGAATCATACACAAATATAGTGATTTTTATCAAAATGACTCCTATTTACATATTGCATCGATATCCGCCTCTATACCCTGGTCGGTCGCGAAATCCCACAACGTGAGACTCCTGATCTGGTAATAATAAAGCCAGTATTTGAACAGTTCGTTCACATATCCGCGTCTGGCCTCATCTTTTTTCACCTGCGAGTCGTTAAGGTCAAGTGTCGACAGCTGTCCTATAAGATAAGTCTGCACATTGGTGTCGTATCGCTTTGCAGCTATGGTGTCGGACTTGGCGGAAATCTGCAGTTGCTGCCGTTGGTTGCTGTAACGTTCCACGAGCATGAAAAGGTCTTGAGAAAAGGTCATGGCTTCCTGACGCAGTTTACTCTCGGTAACTTTGCTGTTGCTTTCCGCTACCTTTACGCGTCCTCGTCTCTTGCCCCAGTCCACCAATGGTATCTCGAACCCTATTTCCACAACCTGATTGTCTCTGAGTCCGCTGTAAGAGCGGGCCACATTGTGGGATGTTCCGGTAAATCCAATCTGGGCGAACAGGTTTATCTGACGCATATCCCCCTTCGCCTTTGCTATGGCATATTGGGCCTCAAGCTGCCGTCTGAGCTGGTTTTGAGCGAAACTGTTGTTGGCGAGAGCTTTGTCATACGCCTCGCGGTAACCTATCTCCGCATCCGGTATCTCGGTGGGCACCACCGGCTCGATTACGGTGTCTTCAGGAAGGTCCAGGAAGGCCACCAACTGGAACATGGCGTTGCGCCAGCCGCTCTCGCAGTCGGTTTTGTACGACCGCGCCTCAAGCAGATTCAGTTCCATCTGCAGAAGGTCGTTCTTGCTTATCTGCCCCATGCTTCTCTTCTCGACCGCTACCTCATATAATTTGACGGCATTCTCCTGATTCTGCATAGCTATATGCAGATTCTCGCGTGCCATTAGCAGAGAGAAATAGAGATTTATCACCGATATCGCCACATTCTCCGTGGCACTCATGAACGCGGCCTTCGCCTCCTTATACCTCACCGGCTCTATTTTGCGGTTCCACTTCGTATGGTTGGTTCCGAACAACGGCTGCTCAAGAGTGAGAGCCACCGGAACCGACATGAAACGGTTATACTGCGTGCCGCTCAGCTGACGCAGAAAATCAAGCGAAGTTATAAGAGACAATGTACCGCCGGTGAACCATATGTTCTGCTTCACCCCCAGCTCGCCGTTCATCTGTATGTAATCGTTGGGAACGAATGTGTAGGAACCGTCGGAATTCATATAGGTTCCATACTGCTTGCGATAGGAGGGTACGGTGCCACGAAACGACAGCTCCGGAAGCAGATCGGCCCGATAGGTACGGTATTCCCAATAGGCGCTCTTGAGCTCATCGAGGGCCACTGCAGCATCCACGCTGTTGGTGCGGGCTATGGTTATGGCCTCGTCCAGAGTCAAAGTCCGGGGCACGTTGCTTTCCGCCGATACCATCGGAATATATGCGGCCGCCGCTACCACGGCGACCGCTTGCTTCAAAAATTGAAAAAACTGTCTCATCATTCATTCTTAAGAGCTATTGCCGGCTCTATCTTCATCGCTTGCCTTGCCGGAATCCAGACCCCGGTGATGACCGAGATTATCAACAGTAACAATACCGCCAATGCGCAGTATATTACCAGCATGATGCCGGTCCATCCGTCGTCCGAAACTATGTTAAGCAGATCTGTCTTGACCACTATAACCTCTATTATCCAGGCCACCAAGGATGAAATACACACAAGAATCATGGATTCCCCTATGAAACGGCGGAAAATATCGGACGAAGTCGCTCCGGCCACTTTCCTTATGGCAATCTCCCCTACCCGCTGCTCTACGCGATAACGGAGTGTACCCAACTGCCCGAGAAACACTATGAAGAGAAGGAAAAATATCGACATTCCATATTGACGCAACCTCACGTTCGATGTCCACTGTACGATACTGCGGTCTCTCGAAAGAGGTCTCAGGTCGCGTACAAGAAGATTACGCTGTCGCGAGAGCGAGGGGTCATTCCGGAACTCTTCTTCCAGTTTACCTCCCATTCCCGGTTTTACCTTAATGGCGATTTGCTGCAGGTTGCCTATCACATCGTTGTCGTTGCTTTCATCTATCGGCATCAATATTGTACCAGACGAGGAAGGTTCGTAATCCGAACGTTTTACCGGTTGTATCAAGCCACCGCCTACCCTTAAGGAAGAAGTGCCGTCATAGCCATACTGCACCACCATTTTTCCTACAAGATCGCGCGGGTCGCGGCCTTCGTTTTCATAATATTCGTTTGCCGAAATTATCACCTCGCCTCTCGCCAGGGCATCACGCATATCATTATGGCTTTTGCCGTCGAGAGATTCATACCGGAGTATCAAGGCCATGTCCGGACTGACCGAACGACGGTTGGCATGATACTGGATACTGTCGGTAGATCCTTCCTCAATACATGTCGTACCATAGAAACTGAAGTTGTAGGGCATGCCGTTGCAGCCTAATGCCACAGCCTCTATATATGGTTTTTCACGCAGTCGTGCCAAAAGCAGACGCACGTCATCGGCATAAAAACGGTATTGGCCCGCGGTCGAAGTATCGGTCGGCTCTATGAACTGAGGGCTGTCGCGCGGTACATATTTAATATTGGCCACATAAACATCGTCATACTTGAAGCCGCGCGGAGTGAAAATACCGTATACCGACGCTATCATCGATACCAATATGCCCCATACCACAACACTGACTATCACCATCTCGATACATAGCCAGATGTTTTCTTTCCACTCGTTCCTTATCTGTTTCAATAAATTTCTTTTCATCTTTCCTCCTCTCTTTATTTGCCACGACTGCTCAATGCCAGCGCAGGGTTCTCGCGCGAGGCTATCCACGCCGGGATACCCGCGCTCATCAGGTTAAGTATCAGACAGAACAGAATGGCGAAAAGGAATGTCGTCCAGTTGAACAACATGCTTAAGGTCGGTGCTGTCGACATCTGTATGGTGTCCATGTCCCATTGAGATACCATTATTGCGAAATACTGGCTTGCCGTAGCCGCAAACACAAGACTCAATATAAGACCGATGATTCCTCCGGCGAGCGTTACCACCATATTCTCGGCCAACATCTGGCCTATTATGTCTATTTTGCGTGCTCCGAAAGCCCTTCTCAGCCCTATTTCGCTTATACGGCGGCGCATACGGCTCCTGGTCATGGTGCTCAGATTGATGGCCGGCAGTAGCAACAGCATCAGATAGACTATGATGTCGCGTGTGCGTGTGCCACCGATATCGGGAGTTGTGTTGGTACCGAAGTCTCCCTCGGCCATGATTCTGGCCGAATATGGCTGCATATGATAGATCGCTTCCATCTTATCTTTTTTCAGCCTCGTGTTTATCACTTTGTAACGGTGTTCCACCTCGGCACGCAGTTTGTTTTCATCCACATCCGGTTTGGAAAGCAGATGCGCCTTTATTGCTCCGAAAAACGGCATATCCCCCTTATTACTTTTATCAGCACCAGTTGCGGTAAAGGGATAAAACACCTGCGCGTAAGTCTGCTCAAGCAGAGGATTCACATTGTCTACTACGCCTGCAATGGTATATGGCACCATGTCAAGCATGACGGTCTTACCCACAACCTCTTCTCCCTTGCTGAAGAAACGATCGGCAAGCGCACGGGTGATGACAACCTTGCGAAGTCCCGACTCGAAGTCGGATTTATCGAATCCCTGTCCCTCGGAGAATTCAAAATCATATATCTCCCAGAATTTATTGTCCGTCCCCATCACCCTGGCTGACACCGCCTCTTTATTGCCATACTGGAAATCTTTCGGGTTATTCCAGGAAGTGGTGTAGCTTACATTCTCTATCCCGGGAAGATTCGCGTAAATCTCCCGGGCATATTCATAACTGAGCGATGAGGATGCATCACCTTTATCATGTGACACATGGAATCCGGCTCCATAATACATACGCGAACGGTTCAACTCCGGAGCCGCCTCCACGCCGGTTATGCCGTTCAGCATATAGACAACCATCACAAGAAAAATAGCTAAGGCGGTTCCTCCGACCCCTATCCAGCTGACCAACGGCTGCTCCCCTATATCGTATAAAACCTGTTTGAAAAGTCTCATAAAAACAAACAATGACTAAAAACTTACAACTCACAACTTACAACTCACAACGTAAAGATTACTCAACCTGTCTGCCATCGAAGAACCTTATTATTCTGTCGGTTAGCAAAGCCTGCGCTTCGTTGTGGGTTACCATCATTATCGTCTTGCCCTCTTCACGGTTAAGTTTGAGAAGAAGCTCCATAACCTCGCCACCCATCTTCGAGTCAAGATTACCTGTCGGCTCGTCGGCAAGTATTATGTCGGGATTACCCACTATGGCGCGGGCTATGGCCACACGCTGACACTGACCGCCCGACAGCTGGGCCGGCATATGGCGCAACCTGTGTCCCATCCCAAGTTCTTCAAGCACTTCCTTAACCCTTTCTTTAGCCACCTTACCGTTTTCATGCCGACGGTAACCCAAAGGAAGAGCCACGTTATCCATCACATTCAACGATGGTATCAGATGGAAGCTCTGGAACACAAATCCTATATGGCGGTTACGAAATTCCGACATCCACGAGTCGCTGCGGCCTTCCACATTTTCACCTTCGAGCATAACCCTTCCCGAAGTAGGTTTGTCAAGCAGCCCTATTATGTTGAGCAATGTCGATTTGCCGCATCCGGAAGGCCCCATCACACTCACGAACTCCCCTTTCTCCACATTGATATTCACATTGTCGAGAGCTATGGTCTCGATTTCCGACGTACGGTAACATTTCCGCAGTTCCTCAATTTTTATTATCTCCATATATCTCCTGTTATCTTAATTTTATTTTTTGTTTCGTCTTTATATTGCTGTCGCCTGATATGACTACCTCTTCCCCCGGCTCTATCCCCGACTTTACCTCTACCCATTCGGCCGAGACGTCCCCCAACATCACATCGCGCCTTTCAAGCGTGTCTCCATCTTTTACCACGAACATACGATAGGGACCGGGACCGGCATAATAGGAGCCGTAAGGGATTCTGACAACATTCTCTTTGAGGTCATAGACCACATTGCCTCGGGCCGTAAGTCCGGAACGAAGTCCGGCATCCGGTTCCTCAAGCACTATCGTGAAGGGCACCACACCGGAATTGGATTTGGCATTAAGATTGCTCACATGACCATTGTAATCTTTTTTCCCTATGCGCAGTCTTACCGGAGCTCCGACATTCACTTTGTCGCTCTGGCTTTCCCCAACCTCGGCCGCCACTTTGAATCGGCTCAGGTCAGATACCAATGCCACTTTCTCACCGGCACCGACACTTCCCCCGATCGACTGGTTGATGAATGTTACTATACCGGAAATTGGCGCGCAAAGCTTCGCGTCATCGAGCGTGCGAGCCGCCTCCTGAAGGTTGCGGAGACAAATATCACCTTCAAGCTGTTTGCTACGGGCCGCAGCAGCTTCTACCCGGCGTTCGTTGGCAAGCTGTCTGCGCATCTGCTCTATCTCCATGCAAGCCGTGCGGTATGCCAATTCCGCCTGACGTATCCGTTCCCCGGTACCGCTCCCTACGCTGTCGAGTCTCTTTTCATTCTCCACCTGGGCCTTCAACTGGTCTGCGGCCATCTGCCGGGTCTTGATGCGCATCTCCAGATCAGTCAGCTTCGTATGGCTGTTCAGCCGCGACTGCTCTATCTCGTTCCGTTTCATGGCTAACTCGTCACTTATCTGCTGGTATTTCACCTCGGTACTCTGAAGGTCGAGGCGCAGCAACGGTGTGCCGGCCATCACACTGTCGCCTTCGCGACAATAAACTTCCACAATACTCGATGCCACAGGCGACGAGACAATCACCTCCGTAGCCGGCACTACATGACCGGTTACGCTCACCGAACTCTCCACATCTCCTCGCTCGGCCCGACTGATGATAAGGTCAGACCGCTTCACACTCGGTATGGCCAACCACCACACCACCGCGATTGCCGCGAGCGCTACCAACGAACAGCCGACCCAAATGGCGATGCGTTTATAGAGTGTCTTCTTTCTTTCAGATGCAGGTATTTCAATATCCATCTCGTATCTTTTCTATCAAATTATATTTCTGTTCGCAAACGGCCAATTACCACCGCTGCCAAAAGAGTTACAACGACCATGCCAAAACAGCATATCACTGATAACAAGATATATACAAAACGATGCGGCTGTCCGAAATCGGACAGCCGCATCGTAAGCGGACAATAATTAGTCATTTGTCATTAGTCGGTACAGTCTCCAATTACTAATGACTACCGACTATTGACCAATGACTAATGACTAATGACTAATGACTAACGACTAATGACAGCATTAAGCCTCTTCAAAAGCTCGGTATCGTTTCTTCTGACCGCCCATACCTGAAACTGGGTGAACGCTACGGGCGTCTCTATATTCAAATCGGGATAGCGGCCGTTTTTCAACATGCGTGCAGTTATCTCGTTTATAACCGAATAACGGTACTGCCCCGTAGCCGTACGCATCGCCAGGTATTCTTCACCGGTATTTTCTTCGGCCGCAATATAAATGGTATCTCCAATCTCACGCATCAGATTATGCAGTCTGCGTTCGGCCGCCGACCCTTTTTCCACATGCACCGTGTCGCCGGCAAGATCAAGTGCTGACGTTACCGGCTTCTCATCACCCTTTGGCGGACGCTGAACCAACACCAATTTGTCGAGCCACACCTCATCGGTGGTCAAAACCCGCGTCTTAAGATTATTGTCGGAAGGAAGCGAAGCCAATATGTCATATTGACCGGACTCCAGAGCAGGCAAGGTCTCCGCGGCAGACACCACGGGCCACAAACGCAACGGCCATCCCAAGGAATCCCTCATATAGGTCAGTAACCGATAGTTGGCTCCGGTGAGTGTGTCGCCGCTCAGCGCATAACTCCCGGGGCCGTAAACTACAGCCACGTCAAGGGTATCTCCTTCCGAGAACCCTCGTTCCACAGGGGGAAGAGTGTGCGGCCCCCTGCAGTTACGCAACAGCCCTGCCATAATAAACACAAGTATCAGCAACAACACATAAAGCGCTATCTGCTTGTTCCCCTTGGCCTGAAAACGTCTTAAGCTCATGGAATATCAGTCATCAGTCATTAGTCATCAGTCATTAGTCATCAGTCATTAGTCATTAGACACTTGTCATTGGTCCCTAAAGACCTTAATGACCCTACAGCCCCTAAAAACCTCAATTAGCGAAATCAACCGACAGCCCCAGCATTATTCTGCGTGGATTGGCCGGATAACCGGGCAGCGAAAAATAATTGTTACCGAACCAGCCCTGGTTTACGTGAGATACCATCACATAGAATCGCGCCTGGTAAAGCTTCGCGTTGATATAGGCGTTACAGAATGCGTAGTCGCCGAGGTTGGTGTGCTGCTGGGTGTGGAAAGTCATCAAGGCAGGCTGATAGGCCAAACCGCAATACTGGGTATAGTAATCGCAATCGGCGCCTATCTGCAGATGCAACACCCGAAAGGCGGTAAACTGCAGATATAGGTTGGAGTAGACCGACAGCTTGGGCAACGGCAACACACGCGAGTCGGATGTCTCCTGATATGTTATTCTGTTGTCCCAATGCAGTATGCCCAGATTCAGACGCTGGTCTATCGACGCGGTGAAAAGGCTCACCGGACTTCCCGCCTGAGCGGGCAACGACTTGTCGTTGAAATAAATCAGGTTGCGTATATTCTCGAAACCGGCGCTGATGGTCGTGCCGCTTTTAGGATAGCTTACGGTACCCCCGACCCTGAAAGAATTGGTGCGCGAAAAATTATTGCTCCATGCGAAGTGGTTCGATACATAATGCTGTAACAGCCAGGAAGGAGTCGCATTCTTGAAATGACCTCGTGCCGAAACGCTCAACGTGTCGCGCCAGAGAGGTATACGGGTTGTGATTCCACCTTTTATATCCATATCGCCGGCATAGTCGCCCGAAAGGCCGAACCGCGCGTCGGCATCATATCTCAATATCGAACCTCGGGTCTTCTCCAATCGTCCTCCTACCCATAATATGGTCTCGTCATGTCGCGGTATATTCTGTATGTCGGCCGGAAGCGGGGTCAATCCGTCAGCTCCGGCCGGCCAGGCATATTGCGGGTCGGTGGCCGAAGGAAGCGAATAACGGCGGTGATCAACGCTGGCGTAAGCTCCTATTCCGAACTTGGCCCACTTCTGAAATCCCTCTATCATCGAGACACCTATGGTGTTGGTATAAGTGTCGAGGGTGGTGACATCCGAAGTATATTCCGGATTAAGATAGGAATGCCCCCAGAAATCCTGAGTCTCGGTGGCCGAGAAATCGCGGAAAGCGTGGCGGTCGTGTGTATATTCGAATGAATACAGGATCTTGGTATGGGCCACGAATTCCGGCCTGACGAGGGTGTCGTTCACTTCCACATCATGCCAATATCCCAACTTATAGGCATGGGTAGTGAAAAGCCGCGCGCCTGTAAGACGGTTAAAGGCATTGGAAAGTCTCACAGGTATGCTTGTGGTTTCTATCTTGCTCACTCCACCCTGAAGTGCGGCCGGGTCTATTATGTAACCAGGGTCCGTTATGCCTCCGTTCTCACGGTTCAGCGAATTGTACTGCTGATACATGGCTTGCATCTCGTAACGGCTGCCGGTATAATAGACTGTGCCGCCGAACGAAAAATTCTTTACCGCGAGATTGGCATAGCAACCCTTGGAATGGATATAGTCGGCAAAGGCTCCTATGCCGATATTGCGGTTCACGTTCCCGGCGAACTCTCCTTTCACACGATCCTGATGCGTATCGGAACCGCCGCCATAATTATAGCTTACCAACGTCATGGGGGTATAGACGTTGTAAAATTTCTGTTTTCTTATGGATGGCACCCAGGGTGAGAGCGCGTCGGCAAAAAAGAAATCGCCACGAGAAGGACGTTCGAAATATATAAGGTTTATACCCTCGCCACCCATGTTGGAGGTGCAGGCATACGCATCCGAGACCATAGACGGTATTGTCTGGCGCTGATAGTTGTACTGTAGAGTGTCGATGGTGGACTCTTCGTGAAATCCTAACGGTGTGGTCAGTGTCCATGCACTCGGCTTGGGCTTGGGTAACGTATCGTTCTTTGACTGACCGCCCGGGGTTTTCATCGCCTTGGGCACAGACTGCGACAATGCGTCCGCGGCGCCCGCTGCTATCAGGGGCGCCGCAAACATAGATATTTTCAGAGCGAGAGGTATTTTCATTGTTTCTTTACATAAAGCAAAGTATCACTATCTGGGCCATGATGACGCGCATGAACATAGTGAGAGGATAAACCGTAGAATAGGCCACGGCCGGCGAGTCATTATTAGCCACTTTATTGGCATAGGCAAGTGCCGGTGGGTCGGTATAGTTGCCGCTCATCATACCCATTATGGTCAGATAGTTCATCTTATATTTCCAACGTGCCAATATTCCGACTATTATCAGCGGGAACACTGTTATTATAAAACCATAACCGACCCAGATGGCGCCGCGTACGTTGAAGACGGTGGCTGCGAAATCTTTTCCTGCCGCTATACCTACAGAGGCGAGGAAGAGGCAGATACCTATCTCGCGAAGCAATAGGTTGGCCGCCGAACTGGTATAGGTAACCAGATGGAATTTGGTACCGTATGCCGATATCAGGATGGCCACTACCAACGGACCACCGGCGAGACCGAGTTTCATCGGCACCGACATACCCGGGAACTGCAAAGGTATGCTGCCTACTATTATTCCGAGGAAGATACCTATGAACATGGTTATCAGGTTGGGTTCGTTAAGACGGCGCATGGAGTTGCCGAGTTTTTCAGCCAGGCGGTTTATGTCTGCCTCCTTACCCACAACTGTAAGACGGTCTCCCATCTGCAGGCGAAGGCTCGGAGTTGCCAAAAGATCCATCCCGGCGCGGTTTATGCGTGTTACATTCAATTTATAACCCATACGCAGACGCATGGACCCAAGTTTCACTCCGTTGTATTCGGTCTTGGTTACCACTATACGGCGCGAAACCACAGGACCCTGGGCCATTTCCCACTGCTTATCTACCGCCGGACCGAGGAAACGGTGGAAAACCTCCTCGTCCTGTACCGAGCACACCACAAGCACAAGATCGTTGATTTCCAATGTCGACTGCGAATTGGGAATCACAATGGTTCCATCAGGCTTCTCGATTCGCGATATTACAAAGTTGCACGATATGACCGTATGTATCTTCGATATGGTAAGTCCGGCCATAAGTTCGTTGGTTATCCTGAACGTCACAAGATGCGGAGCAAGCTGAGAGTCTGTTTTTTCCTCTTCTATTTCTCTTATCTCCTGATCTACGTCCACACCAAAGAACTTCCTTATTATCAGCATGGTGATTATAATACCGATTACTCCGAGAGGATATGCGGCCGCATATCCCATAGACATCTGCTGCGAAATATCATAAGACTGAGGATCGACCTGCAACACAGTCTGCTGAGCCGCGCCAAGACCGGGGGTATTGGTAACAGCTCCGCTCATTATGCCTACCAGCTGCGCTATCGAGGTATCGCCCGACGCACCACCTTGCAGATAGTAGATAGCGATCGTTATGGCTACGTTAAGTCCTATTCCGATCATAGCCAGCATATTCATGCGTATTCCTCCCTCCTTGAAAGAGGAGAAGAAACCGGGGCCGACCTGCATACCTATCGAGAAAATAAATAGTATGAGTCCGAACTCCCTTAGGAAATGCAGTGTGTCGCCGTTTACCTCATACCCCAGATGTCCGAGCAGGATACCTACGAAAAGCACAAAGGTAACGCCCAGAGAAACACCCATTATCTTGACCTTGCCAAGATATATGCCGGCGAAAATCACGAAGGCGTATAACAGAATCGAGGCCGCGAGCGACGTGTTTCCGGGAGAGAGCAGTTCTATAAACCAATCCATAAACCTTAGAATTCTTTTACGAAGAGAGTTATTACTGTATTAACTTATCTGTATATTTGATTATATTATAGGGCTTCCTGTTATCGAGATTAAGAGAGTGTTTTCGCCATCTTGTCGGAAACATTTTGCAAAATTACAAAAATCTTCCCTATCTTTGCCTATAATCAGCATCCAATTATACACCTCTGCTAATATCAAGTGGAATACAATACTATTTCAGACAATCCGAAACTAAAACTGGCATGGGAACTTATTGAAAACACAGGTTGTTCCCTATACCTTACCGGTAAAGCCGGAACCGGCAAAACCACTTTCCTGCGGTCGCTCGTCGAGAACTCACGTAAACGTCTCGTAGTACTCGCTCCTACCGGTATAGCTGCCATTAACGCCGGCGGCGTTACGATCCATTCCTTTTTTCAGCTGCCGTTCGGTCCTTTCATTCCGGGTGCCAGACGCGCCGACTCCGCCCGTTACCGCATAGGTAAATCCAAGGTGGCTCTGATCAGGAGTCTCGACCTTGTTGTCATAGATGAGATAAGTATGGTACGATCCGACCTGCTCGATGCCGTAGACGATGCTCTGAAACGCATACGCCGTTCGCCACTTCCTTTCGGAGGTGTACAGATGCTGCTTATCGGCGACCTGCAACAGCTGCCTCCGGTAGTGAAAGATGACGAAGCCGAAATGCTCAGGCCTTTCTACAATTCTCCCTATTTTTTCGATTCTACCGCCCTGTCGGCCGTACCGATGAAATGCGTGGAGCTTGACATGGTGTACCGGCAGACCGATACCGCCTTTCTGTCGCTACTGAACGACATACGCACGGGAGCACCCAAAGAGAGTACCCTCCGTGCTCTCAATTCCAGATACATTCCCGGTTTCGTACCTCCCGAAGGAACTGACTACATAAGGCTCACTACCCACAACGCCACGGCAAGGGATATAAATTCGCACCAGCTCGGGCTGCTGGACTCTCCATCCTTTACCTACAGCGCGTCGGTAAAAGGAAAATTTCCCGAAACATCTTTCCCGGCCGACGACCGTCTGGTCCTGAAACAGGGAGCCCAGGTGATGTTTATCAAGAACGACCCTTCAGGCGAGAAGAAGTATTACAACGGAATGATGGGCCGCGTTGTAGACCTGTCAGACGAGCATGTATATGTGAAGGTGCCGGAATCGGAGTTTCCCATAGATGTAACCGCCGAAGAATGGTTGAACAACCGGTATGAGGTTGAGGCCGACAGCGGCGAGATAAAAGAGGTGCGCGAAGGTTCTTTCTCGCAGATTCCTCTCAGACTGGCATGGGCGGTTACCGTTCATAAAAGCCAGGGACTTACTTTCGACAATGCTGTTATCGACGTGTCGCGCTCCTTTGCCCACGGCCATGCCTACGTGGCACTTTCGCGCTGTCGCACACTTGATGGACTCGTGCTCGACTCTCCCATCGGATACAATGCGGTGATTTCCGACGGACGGGTAAACGATTTTCTCAATACATGCGCCGCCAATCCGCTTTCCAATGACGAACTTAAGTATCTTACTTTCAATTATGCACTTGAGTGTCTCGACAACCTATTCGCACTGTCAGCCTTGAATGACGCTCACAGTGAGTATTACCGCGTGGTAGCGGAGGCGTTCTGCAAAACACAACCCGGAATCGCCGACCGGCACAATCGTTTTGCAGAAGAGATACTGGCTCCTCTTTCGGCAGTGGCTTCACGTTTCGCATTACAATATCGGTCGTTGGCTACCGCCGACCCCGGACAGGATGCATGCAGGGCTGTCGCCAAGCGTGTCCGCGAGGCATCGGCTTATTTCAGCAAGCAACTTTCACCACTCACCGGACTGATTGCCGACACACCTGTTACCCACACGTCGAAAGCATTGTCAAAAAAGCTGTCGGAAAAGAGAAAAGAATTGAGCGACGCACTAAAAGAAGCGCTATACATTTTCTCAGCCCTTGGGAATGAGGATTTCTCCCCTGCCTTATATCATAAACTACGGAGCGAGGTAGTCCTTTCAGACCTAAGGCAACCATCGACCGGAATATCCAAGTCTCCGACCGGAATATCTAAAAAAGAAGGTCAGGCGACCTGTTCTCGCTCTTCTCGTACCAAAGCCCCGCGCAGAATATGTGAAGGCATTACATACGACGATCTGCTGAACCCGGGAATCTACGACGCGCTCGCCGAATGGCGCAACGCTGTCAGCAAGTCTTTGGGAATCCCGGCCTTCACCATCGCCCATAACCGCATGCTTGCCTTGATATCTGACGCGTTGCCGACCACGACCGACGAGCTGCTGGCAATACCCTACGTAGGGAAATCATTCTGCACGCGCTACGGATCCGATGTCCTCGAGATAATCGACGAATTCCGACCGACAACCATCTGATTTTGTCATTTCCGAAATTTGTTGTAACTTTGTAGGCCATTTGGCGGGATCGCGACCTGCCAACAACTTTTTACATTAGTCAAATTAATTTAACTGCAGAAAATTAAGATGAAAAAAGACATCCATCCTTCCAACTACCGCGAGGTGGTTTTCAAAGATATGTCTAACGACGAAATCTTTATCACCCGCTCTACCGTAGCATCGCGTGAGACCATCGAAGTAGATGGCAAGGAATATCCCCTGGTGAAGCTTGAAATCACCTCTTCTTCCCACCCCTTCTTCACCGGCAAGCAGAAGCTGGTCGATACCGCCGGTCGCGTGGACAAGTTCCGCAGCCGTTACGGCAACCGCACGAAGAAGTAATCTTCTCAAGCATCCGGGATACATATCCCCCAAAACAGGTGCCCGGGTGGGGCACCTGTTTCTGTTAAAAACGGTTATAATAATCCCGATTATAATATCCGACATAAAAAACCGCAGGTGTCTTGAAGACTCCTGCGGTTTTTGGGTCTATAAGAGTATTGTTACTCGAATTCAATGAGGGGCTGGTCGGTACCTATAACATCGTTCTCGTTTACGAGAATACGCTTTACGGTACCTGCGATGTCAGAAGCCAGGTCGTTTTCCATCTTCATGGCTTCGTAAACGATGACATTCTGGCCTGCCTTTACCTGATCTCCGGGTTTAACGAGAATTTCCATGATGGTACCTCCCATCGGAGCTTTCAGTACCGGACCGGTGATAGCCGGGCCTTTCGGTTCTTCCTTGGCCGGGACAGCCTTCGGAGCTGCGGCTTCCTCTTTTGCCCCCTTGGCCTCGAACTCTGCCTTGCGGCGGTTCTTCAGGAAGCCGGTGGCAACGGCGGGAAGAAGCTCGAGAAGCAGGAACTCTTCATCGTTCTGGGCCAGTTTCACACCACCGAACTCAGGCAGTTCAGGATTAGCCGGTTCGCGGAAGTTGCTTACATCATAAGGACGCTCTTCGGGCGAACCTGTAATCTTAGCACGGAATGCCGGATCAACGGGTACCGGAGTCTTGCCATATTCGCCCTTCACAAGAGCTATGAACTGATTGTTCTTGTTAGAGTAATCAGGTGCTCCTTTACGACGGTCAAGAGCCACGGCCACGGCCTGAGAACCTACGATCTGGCTGGTAGGAGTTACCAGAGGAACCAGACCTGCATCGCGACGTACCTTCGGGATCAGAGCCATAGCTTCGTCAAGAACATCCTCGGCTTTGAGCTGGCGCAGGTTTGCGACCATGTTGGAGTACATACCGCCCGGCACCTCCGCATTCTTGACGAGCTCGTTCGGTTTCGGGAAACCGAAATAAGCCTCGATCTTGTGGCAGGCATCCAAAAGTTCAACCTCGTTGTCTTCGCCGGCTGCCTTGATAGCGCGGTCGAACTCGGCATCGATATCCTTCGGCATTTTTGCATAATACTCATCGAAGTCATTGGGCCATTTGTCCTTGTTCAGGTCAAAATCGGCCAATGCCTTGCGGGCATTTTTCAGTTCGGCACGTATCTTGGCTACCGCATCCATGTTTACGTCAAGTTTGATGCCGAGTTTCTGACAGAATATCCATACCAGCTCGATAGCGGGTGCGGCAGAACCGCCTCCGAACCACCATATGTTGGTATCGACTATATCCACACCCTTGATAATGGCTGTCAATACCGCTGCAAGACCATAACCGGGCGTACAGTGGGTATGGAAGTCAACCGGCACCTTCAGGGCTTGTTTCAGCTTAGGCATAAGCGAGAAGATACGGGAAGGATTTACAAGACCTGCCATATCTTTCAGAGTTACCATCTGAGCGCCTATACGCTCCATCTCGCGGGCTTTATTCACGAAATAGTCATCGGTAAAGATCTTTTCAGCAGCTGCCGGTTCGGAATCGGCGCCCCCGAAGAGACGGGAGAAGAAACCTTTCTTCTTGGCGGGAGCTTTGGGTTCCTCCTTCGGGTCTACTGTATAGCAGACCGCTGCATCGGGGATACCGCCCAGCTCGTTGATCATGCGTATGGACTCCTTGATATTGTCTATGTCGTTAAGAGCGTCGAAAATACGCATAACGTTAAGACCATTCTTGATAGCCTCTTTATAGAAACCTTCAAGCACATAGTCGGGATAAGGGACGTACCCGAAAAGGTTACGGCCACGGGAAAGTGCCGAAAGCAACGAGATACCCTTCATTGCCTTGGAGCAGGCACGAAGACGGTCCCACGGGCTTTCTCCCAGGTAACGCATTACTGAGTCAGGAACCGCACCACCCCATACTTCCATTATATAGAAGCGGGCATCGCGGTACAAGGGAAGCAGTTTGTCTATATTCTCCTGCTTCATTCGTGTGGCAAAAAGCGACTGCTGCCCATCGCGCAGAGTCAAATCTCTAATTTTCAGCACTTTTTCCATAGTGTCGATAGTATTGATTTGGTTAGATTAAGTTCATGTAGTGATCACGACGATACTTGTTAGCCGTAATCCTCGCTCTCCGGAATAGCCGTCATTGGCATACTGTTCGTACAAATGCCGAAGCCGACACTCCTCAAGCCAGTTTTGATTTCGTAAAGTTAACTAATTATTTCTATTCACAGTCATAATATTCAGACAATCTCAATTAAATTTTTATATTTTTGCAACATGCTTGTAAATTTATATGATTATGTTCAAAAAACAACCTGACGCTATCCCCCTTTGGTTGAATCTGAAAAAGGAATATATCGATGACAATTTCGACCAATTGCTATCCTACATCATTAAATCAAGAGGAGACGGCACACGCGATTCTTTCTATAATACCACGGTTTCACTCCTGAATGCAAGGGTAAAAGATATGCTTCATGAAATATCGGATGCTCCGGTTTATCAGGAAACGCCCGCTCATGACCGGATTGTATTCAATATAAGATTATTGAGTCTCGCCCTCCATACCGCAATCGACATAAACCCGGGAAACAGGACTACAGACGACATTCCTGACCATATTGAAATTTTTATCGCATTGTTGCTCGAACTCGACATGCTGCATCCAAAATCATCTTCCGGACTTGTCGATCTTGCTACAAAAGCAATGATACATAAATCGATTATATCACCGGGATTCACGCTTCAGAAGATTGTAGATTTTCAACCTGAAATATTCATTTACCATATTATAAACTATTCCCGTTTCGGAGAGGTGATATCTCACTCCAGAATGCTTGAAGGCAACGGACGCGCCTGGCTCAACGCCGAAGGACTGATGCTGACGGCCACCGGAGAATCGGCAAATTTTGAACAATCGGCTACTCTCGGCCGTAGTCTCGATACCGGATGCCGCTCATGTCTGGCAACAATGTCCGCCGACAAACTAAAACTCAGCGATGCCGACAACATTGTTGCTATGGCAGAATTCCTATCGGACTTCAATGCCATGCAACGAAGACCGCTGAAACAATCTTCCGTAAAACGGAAACTAAAATTCGAAGCCGGCGACAAGACTTCGGTCAGGATAACAGGAACGCTTCCTGAACCGGAAGGTACATTATTTGTAGAAACCGACGACCCGGCTTACGAACGACTGCAAGGACGCATAGTTTTTGAGAAACCTACCCTGGCTTTCTATTATACAAATTGCTTCTACAAATATCTCGCCGCCGGCGACCGTCTGCCGGTAACGGTTATCGATCCGGTCAAAGGACTGTTCTCCTTCGAAAAAGAGTTTATCAGATTCCAGGTGGAAGACACCCGCTCGCAATACGGCACCGACGAACCTTTCTACGCAAAGCTGCAACAGACCACAGAACGATATTTCAACTGGCTGAACGATCGCGGGGTATGGATTGTTACTCCGGCCGATCCCAATTACCGCAGAGGCGACATTGCCAGATTACAGGTCGACATGTATTGCTATGGCGAGTTTTATGGAAGGATAAACGCTCATATCGTAGACAACGAAGAGCCTGAAATGGAATTTATCGACCACGAGGTACGCTCCGATTGCGTTAAGGAATTCTCGGAAAGCACCCCTCCGGTATCAACGGAAAACTCCTCCGGAATTACGCCCGGCAGTCTTAATCCGACCCTCCTGAAACTTACCGGACGATTCTTCTATCTGCACCAATGGACCCTTTTCAGCCCTGCCGAACGTTTCCGTTTCCTTGCAAACGCCATGGCTATGGCCGTTTTCCTCGGCGATGATCTTACTCAATCTTATCTCTCATTTACAATGTCATATCTCAGGGCACTGGTAAGATTCGCAGCCGATGAATCACTCGGAGACATCACTCTCGATCCTGACTCCAGATTTGCCGATTCCGAGCCGGTTCGTCTGCGTATGGCGATTGTAGATATTCTGCGGGAATATGGAAACGCCGACTACTCACCGAAACTCGCAAAATATATTACGGATAATGCCGACAACATGCCGCTTGCATCGAAGTTAGCCCGTATGGTACAGGCTTCCAACTCAATCCGGGGTACACTCACCCCTTCGGCCGACAGCGTGATTAAGCGCGAGATAATCCGATCGCTATCCATCGAGACCGAAGAAAAAGCTGAGCTCGAAGCCGAGAGCCGCATATACCTCGGAAGCGAAGGCCAGACTGTCGAGTTCAAGACCTCTATCGTTTTTCCTCCGGACAACGACATGCAGCCCAATCAGCACCTGCAGACGCAGAATGTGTTCCGGGCTGTTTGCGCCTTTTTAAACTCGATGGTTGGAGGCACATTATATATCGGAGTGGACGATTTCGGATATGTTACAGGACTGGACGCCGATTTCAGATTCCTCTCCTGTCAGACCTTCGATGCATACGCGAGATACCATATACAGGATCCTCTGATCCATGCCTTCGGCCTTGATGTGATGACATATATACATATCGATTCGGCATACGACGACCGTGTCGCCGTCATACGTGTCGAGCCGCATCCCTACCGTGTCGTGGAACTCGACAATGTCGCATATCTGAGAGTAGACCGCGAAAGCCGCGAGATGCCCGACAAGGTACGACGGGAAATGGCCATGAAGAAACTTACAGCCGACAATAACCGGGTGGCAATTATCCTGCAATTGCAGCACGCCGAGTTCAAAAGGAAAAGAGCGATATTAAAGGGATACGCATCTATCGGCTGCGGCACTGTAGCCGACAGACTCGTGGAACCTTATAAAGTACTTCCTCAGCATGGCATTATGCTCGGATTCGACTGCGACGCTCATGAGAGCAAGGTGTTCAGTCTGTCGCGCATAGGGCATGTGGAGATTACCGACGAGCCCTGGCGTTTTCCCTCTTCACACATAGATTTCGATGTAGATGCGTTCCATGCTACCGGGCCGAAACCTATACAGGTATCGCTTGAACTCGACTTGATGGCGAAAAACCTGCTTGTAGAAGAATTTCCTCTAACAAAAAACGACATTTCACCTTGTCGTGGCGACGACAATCTGTGGTATTACAATGCCGAACTGAGGTCTGTGGAGGGGCTGGCCCGCTTCTATCTCGGACTGGCGCCTCACATAAAGATAACCGATGCGCCGGAACTCGTGGAATATCTGAAAAATTTCGTAGGTCGGAACCTCTCGTCATTCATTCCCCGTTGACTTCTCAAACACATAATATCATAGAGTATAAAATAAAAATGACACCCGAAGGTGTCATTTTTTATTTGACAAAGCAGACACAGCTGCTACATAAGATCAATCGAATACTCCTTCTACTGTCTCGCTAACACTTTCATCGACAGCCGGAGTGGCATAACTCTCACCGGCGCAGGGAGAGAATCCTTCCGGAAACTCGAAGCGGGTATCCTGGCGATATGGCAGTTTTCTGTCAGCATATACTTTCTGCATGTAGATACCGTAAATGGGAAGCGCGGCACGGGCTCCCTGGCCGAGTGCCATCGAGTTGAAGTGGATATAACGTTCTTCGCCGCCTACCCACACACCGGTTACCAGATCGGGAGTAAAACCTATGAACCAGGTATCGGAATTTGAGTTGGTTGTTCCGGTCTTACCTCCCATCTGCGCCGAAATTCCATAGCGGGAACGCAATGAGGCCGCAGTACCGCTGTCTACGACGTTGAGCAATATCGACAATATCTTGTAATATGCATCTTCCGATGTAACTTCTGTACGGTGAGGTGCGACGTTATACAATACATTGCCCTGATTGTCTTCTATCCTGGTTACAAATACAGGGTCTACCCTGATCCCTTTATTGGAGAATGCCGAGAAGGCACCTACCATTTCCCGTATTGGAACGTCTACCGTGCCGAGACATAATGGAAGCGTGGGTTCTATCCATCCGGTTATACCGAACATTCTCATCTTGTTGGCCAGATTTACAGGCTTAAGTTCGTTGGTAAGGCGCGCCGATATCCAGTTGTTCGAGTTGGTTAGAGCCCAACGTAAATCTACCATCTCGCCTACGCGGGACGATCCGCTGTTACGTGGAGACCAATTGCCGAACGTTGGCTGTGTATTCAGGAATTGCGAGCAGGGTGTGAAATCCTGTTCCATAGCCAGGGTATAAAGGAAAGGCTTGGCCGTCGATCCGATCTGGCGTTTCCCTCGCGACACCATGTCATATTGGAAATAGGTGAAGTCAGGCCCCCCTACGTATGCCTTCACATTGCCGGTCTTCGGGTCCATGCTCATCATGCCCGTGCGCAATATACTCTTCATATATAGGAGTGAGTCAAGCGGAGACATGCGTACGCTCTTCGTACCCGGTATCACCTTGGAGCCTCCGCTCTTCGTATTTTTTACATACGCGAATATCTCCATGTCGTAGGGCTGATGGAAACTGGCCTCTATCTCATCTTCACTATGTCCGGCAAGTTTCATCACGCGCCAACGCTCGGTCTGTTTCATCGCGTTCTTTATAAGACGCCTTACACCGGATGCCGAAAGTTCCTGGGAATTGGTAGTATATGGTCCGAGACTCGATCCCTTTTTCTCACTGAAAAAAGCCGGCTGAAGTGTGCCCCCTAAATAGTCCCATACCGCCTCTTCGGCAAATTCCTGCATCTTGACATCTATTGTGGAATATATGCGCAGGCCGTCGGTATACAGATTATACAGAGATCCGTCCGGCTTGGGATTCTTCTCTATCCAGCCATACAGCGGGTTTTCTTCCCATTGTGTGGAGTCGGTATTATAGTTGCCGAGTGCTATATGATAAGCCGACAAGGATCCATAGTCGCTCCGGCTCGGACGTTTGGGACGCTTGGCAGTCATCAGGTGGCGTATCTCCTCGCGAAGGTAAGGAGCGCCTCCCTCCCGATGGTCTACCCTGTGGTATGAAAGACCCAAAGGAAGCTGCTTCAGGGAATCGGCTTCCTCATAGGTAATCTTGCCCGCCTTGGCCATCTGGTCAAGAACAACATTACGGCGGTTGCGCGTGCGCTCTTCATGACGCAGAGGATTGAAATAACTCGGGTTCTTGAGCATTCCTATCAGCATCGCAGCCTCCTCGCATTTCAGATCTCCGGGCTCCTTGCCGAAATATACATTAGCTGCCGTCTTGATTCCTACGGCATTGTTAAGGAAATCAAAACGGTTCAGATACATGTTTATTATCTCGTCTTTAGTATAGAAGCGCTCCAGTTTTATGGCGATCATCCACTCGATAGGCTTCTGCATAGCTCGCCGTAAAATGTTGGAACTCGGCCGCGAATAAAGCTGTTTGGCCAACTGCTGGGTTATGGTTGAGGCTCCACCGGAAGATTTGTCGCCCAACAGAACGGTCTTTACAGCAGTGCGTCCCAAAGCCATGAAGTCGATTCCTGAATGGGACTCGAATCTAACATCCTCGGTCGCTATGAGGGCATCTATGACATACGGAGAAACGGCATCGTAGTCGGTATAGACACGATTGCCCGCACCCCAAAAATAACGCCCTAATTCCGTGGTACCGTCTGAGGCATATACCACCGAGGCAAGTTTATCGTGCGGATCCTCGAGTTCTTCGATAGGCGGCATATAACCTATTACCCCGTTGTATATCAGCAACAGGAACAGGGCTATCACTCCGCCTAAACTTAGGAATATGGTCCATAGCCACTTTATATACCGACGATTGCGTTCATCACGTCGCACGACGGCATCAAGCAGCTCCTGACCCGGCTGTTCCGCTATCCCTTTCTGTTTTTTACTGAAAAAAAGATTCATATATCTTCCAATTCTTAGAGAATATTTGTCTGGATGTCTACATGGCCGGTCTCTCCGATCAATCAGATTGTTCCGATCAATCTACCCCTGAATATAGTCTGTGTTCCGAAATATAGCGTTCTACTGTCTCGGGCACAAGAAAACGGATACTCTCGCCTCTCGCCACAGATTCCCTTATATATGTCGACGATATCAATGCCATAGGAATGTCATGAAGCATCTCCACCCTCTCTTCCCAATCCGGAGGCATTTCTTCCAATGGCCGGAAACCGTCGGGTATCGGCATATCGGGCCGTGGATAGATTATCAGGCCGAACTGCGACAGAATTACCTCCGGGTCTCTCCATCGTCCAAACAGCAGCCAATTGTCGCTACCCGTCAGCAGACGATATTCATTCTCTGGCCACCGCTTCTTAAGCGCCCGGAGAGTGGCCGCCGTATAGGAAGGCCGGGGCAATCCGAATTCAAAATCTGAGGCCACCAATCCTGCGGTATCATTGCAGGCAGCACGCACCATAGCCAACCGGTCTTCCTCAGGAGAGAGGCGGTTCTCTCTTTTCAAAGGATTCTGCGGTGAGACCATAATCCACACTTCATCGGCCACCCCCTCCCTTATCACTGATGACGCAACCATGCAATGTCCTATATGCACAGGATCGAAAGTGCCTCCGAAAACGGCTATTTTTTTCCCTTTGCCCATAGTCTCCGCACGGTAAGCTCTTACCGGTTTGAATCCATTATTATCGCGGCGACCTCTTCCAAAGCCTTTTCAAGGTTGTCGTTCACCACTTCATAATCGAACTTGGGTGCGAATCCGAGTTCGAAATCAGCCTTTGCCAGACGTTTCACTATCTGCTCCTCCGAATCCGTGGCCCGAGAGCGCAAACGGCGCTCAAGCTCCTCACGAGATGGCGGCAACAGGAAGATGGATACAGCCCGGTCTCCGAATTTATGTTTCAGATTCACTCCACCCTTCACATCTATATCCATTATCATGTTTTTGCCTTCGGTCTTGGTTATCCGCTCTATCTCGGAAAGCAACGTGCCGTAACAGCATCCGGGGTATACCTCTTCCCATTCGGCAAACTCGCCTTGCCGTACCTTTTCAGCAAACTCGTCCGGAGTCAGGAAATAATACTCCACCCCATTGCGTTCTTCCCCACGCGGTGCCCGCGATGTGGCCGATATTGAAAAACCGAGCCTAAGTCCCGGGCGTTCGAGCAGAGCCTTGATTACTGTAGATTTTCCGCATCCCGAGGGGGCCGACAATATGATTATTTTTCCGTCGCTGCACTTCTCTTCCATAATATCACAGTACGTTAAGCACCTGTTCCTTTATTTGCTCCAAAACATCTTTCATGCGGACTACTGTCTGCTGCATACCCGCATGATTGGACTTGGACCCGAGGGTGTTTATCTCCCGTCCCATTTCCTGGGCTATGAATCCAAGTTTCTTTCCCTGTCCCGAAGGCAATCTGTCGCCATCGGGCGCTCCCAATGTATCCAGGAAATAACTCAGATGACTGCGAAGCCTTGTTTTCTCTTCGGTTACGTCAAGTTTCTCTATATACAGAATCATCTCTTGCTCCAGACGGCCGCGGTCATACTCTATGGTATCGAGGCGGGCGAGATGTTCTTCAAGACGCAGCCTGATTTTCGGCACCCTCTCCTGCTCCATAGGCTCGATCTCTTCCAGTAGGTCGCCGATCTCCTTGATTTTCTCCACGAAGAAAGAATAAAGTTTCTTTCCCTCCGCGATTCTGAAAGAAGTAAGCGCGCCTATGGCTTCGCCTACGGCTCCATAACAAAGATCGATATCCGCTTCGGTAAGCTCGCGATGACTGCTTTTCACTGCTTCAGGCATACGGAGAAGCAACGACCACCAATCATTCGGAGGCGCGATGCCGAGCTTTTCCGAAGCCTGCAATATTTCCTGACGATACCGGCACATCACCTCGCTGTCTACGACCGACGCAGACTCGGGACCTATCTCTTCGGCAGTAAGCGACAGTTCAACTTTCCCTCGCTCCAGATCACGCGCCATAAGATTGCGCAACGGAGCCTCCAGTTCCCGCATCGCCGAGGGAACACGCATCATCAGATCAAGCTGCTTAGAATTTAGCGATTTGACCTCTACTGTAATCTTCATGAGTTCCGACTGCGCTACACCGCGTCCGAAACCTGTCATCGAAAGTATCATACCTCTTCTTAGAGTCTGTTTAGGTGATTCATTTCATGATTCTCCCTACCACCTTATCCCGATACACCGCGCAATATTGACCCGGGTGGTGATACCCGGACATGTATGCGGCGAACCTTCATGCAAAAATAGTGAAATAAAGTCAAACTTCAGCTACCTATAGCAACCATAGACACGCTGAAGACGTTTTTTTATCGGGGATTTTTATTTTTTATGGTTTTTGAGTATATTTGCCTGTTAGGAAAGGCAACGGGGAGTGCGTTTGACTCATCCCGTTTGTTCATGCCTTTCCCATAACCAGAATTTCAATTACATTATTTTATATGAATAACGAAGCATTGTTGCAAACCTGCAAGGATCGCGCTCAGGTATGGCTCGGTCCGCAATACGATGAAGAAACCCGCTCTGCCGTCAAGGCTATGCTCGACGCCGAAGATAAAACTCCGCTTATCGAGGCTTTTTACAAAGATCTCGAATTCGGCACAGGCGGTCTGCGCGGAATTATGGGTCCGGGTACAAACCGTATGAACGACTATACCGTAGGTATGGCCACCCAGGGACTTGCAAACTATCTTAAGGACTGCTTCAAGTCCGAACCGCAGATTAGCGTCGTCGTAGGCCACGATGTGCGCAACAACTCGCGTCGCTTTGCAGAACTCGCCGCCGATATTTTCTCGGCCAACGGCATAAAGGTTTACCTTTTCGATTCCTGCTGCCCCACTCCCGAGGTAAGCTTCGCGATACGCCATCTCGGATGCCAGAGCGGAGTGATGGTCACTGCAAGCCACAACCCCAAGGAATATAACGGCTACAAGGCTTATTGGAGCGACGGCGCACAGATGATCGCACCTCACGATGTAGAGACTATCGCATATGTCAACGCCATAACTTCCGTAGACCAGATCAAGCGCACTCCCGACAAAAATCTCATTCAGATTGTCGGCCGTGATATCGATGATGAATTCCTGAAGCAGATACATGGCCTCTCCCTGTCGCCCGATGCCATAAAGCGCCACAAAGACATGAAGATTGTCTACACTCCGATTCATGGCACAGGCTCACGCCTTATGTTCGATTCCCTTAAGCTTTGGGGATTCGAGAATGTAATACATGTGCCTGAACAGGACGTACAATCCGGAGACTTCCCGACCGTGGCTTCTCCCAACCCTGAAAATCCCGAGGCAATGGCAATGGGTATAGCCAAGGCAAAAGAAGTAGGTGCCGATCTCGTACTCGCCTCCGATCCCGATGCCGACCGTGTGGGCCTCGTCGTAAGAGACAAGCAAGGTAATTACCAGCTTGTTAACGGCAACCAGATATGTATGATTTTTATCTACTATCTTATCACACGCAACGTCGAGCTCGGCAAGATGACCGGAAAGGAATACTGCGTGAAGACAATCGTAACCACTGAAGCCATCAAACGCATAGCCGAGAAAAACAACGTTACATGCTTTGACTGCTACACCGGCTTCAAATGGATTGCCGACGTAATGCGCAACGAAGAGGGTCGTCTACGCTATCTTGGCGGCGGAGAGGAAAGCTATGGTTTCCTGGCCGAGACTTTCGTTCGCGATAAAGACTCCGTATCGGCTATTTCCCTTATGTGCGAAATCGCGGCTTGGGCTGCCGACAAGGGTATGAACCTCTACGAACTCCTCGTAGAGGTATATGATGAGTATGGTTTCTCACGCGAACGCGGTGTCAGCGTCGTACGCCCCGGCAAGTCGGGAGCCGATGAAATCGTAGCCATGATGAAGAATTTCCGTGAGAATCCACCTGTGGCGATAGCCGGTGGAAAGGTTATGAAAGTCAAGGATTATGCGGATCTCAACTGCAAAGACCTTGTTTCAGGCGAAATCACAAAGCTCAACTTCCCCACAACCTCCAATGTTCTCCAGTTCTTCACCGAAACAGGCGATAAAGTATCTATCCGTCCCTCCGGCACCGAACCCAAAATCAAATTCTATGTCGAAGTACGCGAAGATATGCCCTCCAAGGCTGAATACGAAGCCATCGTAAAGAAAGCCGAAGCGCACATCGATACTGTTCTTAAAGATCTCGGTGTAAAATAATCCCGATATCTCCATAAACAGGCTTTAAGGAGCCTGCAAAAGGAGTCTGCGCGATCGCGCAGGCTCCTTTTCTATGTACCGACAGTTGCCGGAACCAAATTATTTTATTAGCTTTGCAGTGCAAAATCTAAAACCTCCCCCCGACTGTACTTCCAATATCAATACCGGAGTTCTATAACCTTCGAGTACGATATTGATGTGAAAACATTATTATACATATAGGTGTTTTCGTATAAGAACAGTTAAATACAACCCCCTTCTTTTCGTTAAAGGCAATTGATCTTGCCTGGTTTCCCGGCAGAACAGTGCCCGGCGCAGAATCTTTGGATTGCTTGATTCCTTCTTTCGATATTCTTTCTGCTCATCCGGAGTCTCGGGAAACATTCACCATCAATTGGTATCTTATGTACAGTATCGATGAATTATATGCCATGGACGAGCAGACGCTCAAGGATCTCGCAGAATCCATGGGAATGAAAAAAAGCTCTTCCGCCACTGTCGAGGAAGCCGTATACCATATCCTCGACAACCAGGCGATAGCAACAGCAAAAGAACACACCTCACGCATCAAACGCGAACCCAAACCTCGTAAACAGCGTGCTGCAAAACAGACGACCGACACTGCAGCCGATATTTCAACCGAGGCACCCGAAGCTCCGCAGCCTAAAAAACGAGGCCGCAAACCTAAAGCGCAGGCCCAGCCTGTTCTTCCTTTAGACAATCCCGAGTCGGCAGTACAGGACAACGTAACAGTTGCCGAAGCTCCTAAAGCCACTCGTGGCAGACGCGCTCAAAAAGAGGAACAGGCTTCTACCGATAACGTAAGTCCCGAAACCAATCCGGCGGCCATTAAATCGGATTTGGAACAAGTAGCGGCCAGCGATAATCCGGTTGTTCCCCAGCCTAAAAAGCGCGGTCGCCCGAAGAAAAATCCCGTCGCAGTCACGAACGTACCGGAACCGACAGCCCCGCAGGCCCCCGAACAGCTGAAACTCGAAGACCTTTCCAATAATTCCCCTGTAAACACTTCCGCATCACCCGCACAACCCGAGCCGTTGCAGGAAGAACCGCTTCAGCAGAATCAATTGCCCGCACTGAAACAACGCCGTTTCGAACCCAGAAAAGACAAACCGGGGCTCGACTCTTTCTTCGGGAATATAAAGGGAAAGACATTCATGCCTCGCACCCAACGCGAGATAGAGCAAGAGAAACACGAGATGGAAATGGTGCAGAAAGCTACCGCGAGCGCACCTATAACCATTGCCGAGCCTACTGCTAACTCACAGATTCCCAAAAAAGTGAAACAGCAGCAGATGCAGCAGGCTATCGCCGCAATTGAAAACGGAAATCATAAACTGACCCGTCGCCAGCGCATGCAGCAGCGCCAGATGATGCAACAGCAGCAACGCCAGACTCCGGTGTTCAATCTCGATGCGATTCTGACCGTAAGCGGCGTGCTTGAAGTGCAGCCCGAAGGATTCGGCTATCTGCGTTCGTCCGATTACAACTATCTCGCATCACCCGACGATGTTTATGTAGCGCAAAATCAAATCAAGGAATACGGACTCAAGACTGGCGACGTCGTTACCGGCGACATACGTCCCCCTTACGAGGGTGAGAAATACTATCCGTTGCTGAAGGTAAACTCGATCAACGGTCTTCCGCCGATCGTAGTGCGCGACCGCGTTCCGTTCGAACACCTCGTTCCTCTCTTCCCCGACGAAAAGTTCAACCTCACTTCCGGAAAGAGCTGTAATATATCTACCAGAGTGGTCGACATGTTCGCCCCCATAGGCAAAGGTCAGCGCGCCCTTATCGTGGCTCCACCGAAAACCGGTAAGACAATTCTACTGAAAGATATTGCCAACGCCATTGCCGAAAACCATCCCGACACCTATATTATAATGCTCCTTATCGACGAGCGTCCGGAAGAGGTTACCGATATGGCTCGCAGCGTGAACGCCGAGGTAATAGCATCGACCTTCGACGAACCTGCGGAACGCCACGTGAAAATTGCCGGAATTGTGCTTGAAAAGGCCAAACGTCTTGTTGAGAGCGGTCATGATGTGGTTATTATGCTTGACTCGATTACACGTCTGGCACGTGCCTACAACACAGTATCGCCGGCATCGGGCAAGGTGCTTTCCGGTGGTGTCGACGCCAACGCGCTTCAGCGACCCAAACGTTTCTTCGGAGCGGCCCGAAACATAGAGAACGGCGGTTCGCTGACAATTATCGCCACTGCCCTTACCGAAACATCCTCAAAAATGGATGAAGTGATATTCGAAGAGTTCAAGGGCACCGGCAACATGGAACTGCAGCTTGACCGCAAACTCAGTAACAAACGCATATTCCCCGCTGTCGACATAATCTCCTCTTCCACACGCCGCGACGACCTTCTCCTTTCCGAAGAGACGCTCAACCGCATGTGGATTCTGCGCAATTATCTGGCCGACATGAATTCGCTCGAAGCCATGGAATTCATCAAGAAGCGCATGGAGATGACCCGTTCCAACGAGGAACTGCTCGTTACTATGGATAAATAAGCGGCATATCGCGCTACCCTATCATATCCCTGGCTATGAAAAATAAAAAGACAAATGCCGCGAGGATACTGGACCGTATGGGCATCAGCTATGAGCTGGTGCCCTACGCTTTCAATCCCGATGACCTTGCGGCCGAACATGTCGCCGAAGAACTCGACGAACCTATAGAACAGGTCTTCAAGACCCTCACCCTCAGAGGAGACAAGACCGGCCCTATCGTCTGCGTCGTTGCCGGCAACCGGGAGGTTGACCTCAAAAAGGCTGCCCAGGTTTCAGGAAACAAAAAAGTCGAGATGGTCCACATGAAGGAACTTCTGCCCCTTACAGGATACATACGCGGTGGCTGCACCTCGATAGGGATGAAGAAACAGTTTCCGACCTTCATTAGTCAGGAGGCCACCGACTTTCCGTTTATATATGTAAGCGCCGGCCAGCGCGGACTGCAGATCAAACTCGCGCCCGACGATCTGCTTCGCGCCGCCTCGGCCACATACGCCGATATTGCCACCGACCTATGAATACATTCGGTACCCTTTTCCGCCTTACCTCTTTCGGAGAAAGCCATGGCCCGGCTATGGGTGGAGTGATAGATGGATGTCCTCCGGGCCTGAAGATAGATTTCGACCTCATGCGCCATATGCTGGAACGCCGTCGTCCGGGTACCTCCACGACTGTCTCGGCACGTAAAGAGACCGACAGTCCGGAGTTTCTCTCTGGCCTCTCGCCCGACGGAATTGCTCTCGGCTCCCCCATAGCTTTCATAATAAGAAACAAAGATGCCAGACCATCCGACTACGATGCCATGGCACATCTCTATCGCCCGAACCATGCCGACTATACATACGACTGCCGCTATGGCATAAGAGACCCGAGGGGCGGAGGACGCTCTTCGGCACGCGATACTGTCAGCTGGGTGGTTGCCGGTGCTGTAGCCCTCTCATATCTGCATACCCTCGGCATTGAGGTCAAGGCCTCGCTTATAGATGTGGGCGGTACTCGCACCTCGGGTTCCGAATTGATGGCGTGTATCGAGGAAACTCGCCGCAACGGAGACTCCGTGGGCGGCGTGGTCGAATGCATAGCCACAGGAGTGCCTCCCGGAATAGGAAATCCGAATGCCGATAAGCTGCATGCCGCGATAGCCATGGCCCTGATGAGCATCAACGGTGTGAAGGGGGTAGAATATGGCGATGGTTTCGCCGCAGCCGCCTCTACCGGCTCTGAACAGGCCGACGTTTTCATTTCCGGTAATGACGGAATTCCGGGTTGCGCCACCAATCATTCAGGTGGAATACAGGGAGGAATATCCAATGGCATGCCTATAGTGTTCCGGGTGGCATTCAAACCTACCCCGACAATTGCCCGTCCTCTTTCAACCATAGACGACATGGGGCGCCCTGCCGAGATTCACGCCAAGGGACGACACGATCCTTGTATTGCCGTCAGAGGCACCGTGGTAGTTGAAGCGATGATGGCGATTGCGATTGCCGACTCTTATCTTGCCTCACGCCGATGAACCCTTTCTATAAAGATTACAATGAATATATCGGAGAAGTATTCCCCGATATGAAAGTACAGAAAATATCGGTAAACGCCGGATTCAGCTGCCCCAACCGCGACGGTACCATATCGCGCGGCGGTTGCATCTATTGCCTCAATGAGAGCTTCACACCTGGCTATTGCATGTCGGGCAAAGAGCGTGGCGTATCGGCCCAACTCTCTGCCGGAAAACAATTCTTCGCCCGCAAATATCCTCATATGAAGTATCTTGCGTACTTCCAATCCTTTACCAATACTTTCGCACCTGTCGGGACTCTCGAATCCCTATATAGTGAAGCCATCGACACCGAAGATGTGGTAGGTCTTGTCGTAGGTACGCGTCCCGATTGCCTTCCCGATGAAACCATATCGATACTCGGGCATATAGCCGAGCAAAAACCGGTATTTGTTGAATTGGGCGCGGAATCTTCCCACAACGACACCTTGAAGCGTATAAACCGTGGGCATGATTGGGAATGTGTATGCGATGCCACCCGCAGACTACATACCGCCGGCATACACGTCGGGCTACACCTTATCGCCGGGCTGCCGGGCGAAAGACCCGCCCATGTGCTTGAGACTGTTTCCCGGGCGGTGAGTCTGCCGGTAAAAAGTTTGAAATTGCATCATATGCAGGTATTGCGCGGCACACCACTCGCGCGCATGGCAGAGAACGGGACCGCAGATCTCTGGCTGTTCACACTCGACGAATATCTTGATTTATGTTGCAGGATAATTGAGCTGGTACCACACCACATTTGTATAGAACGTTTCCTTGCATCGGCACCGCCACATACGGTGCTTTCGCCAAAATGGGGTCTGAAAAATCACGAATTTACCGCCATGCTCCACAACCGGCTTAGAGCTATGGAGGGTCATTAGTCATTTGTCATTGTCATTTGTCATTAGTCGTTGGTCATTGGTAGTCAGTCATTGGAGACTGCAACTACTAATGACTGCCGACTGATGACTCCTACGTCCTGCCATCGTTTTTTAATTTAGATTAATGTATCTTTTGTTTTTAAATTTTATATTTGTAGAATAACAAACTTGACATATCATCATACTCCATTGCACACCAACTACTTTATCAATTAAGGTAGTTTTATAAATATTACGCTATGAAAAATTTCTACATCAGTTCCCTGCTGACCGCAACTCTGACTGTCGGGTCGTTCCTTGCAGTTTCAGCCGCCCCTTTAGCAGCGACTCAACAGAAAAACAGAGGTAGTGCATGGCAGACCCTCTTCGAAAAGGCCTCCCCTCAGAGGCAGAAAGGGTCGCGTGCCGTATCCGGGCAAGAAATGAGACAAATCATGAAACGCACTGTTGCGAAAGGTGAATATGTCGGTGACGGTCCTTTTATGATCGGGGCAAGTATCGTATCGTCCGATGAATTCGATCCCGGTATATACGTATTCAATGAACACGGCGAAATA
This sequence comes from uncultured bacterium, assembly GCA_905214715.1. GTDB lineage: Bacteria > Bacteroidota > Bacteroidia > Bacteroidales > Muribaculaceae > Lepagella. Next base: position 159,779 of record CAJMMT010000002.1, read on the forward strand.
GGAACTGTAAAAACAGGTTACACGTTACTTAACGCCACTTACGGAGGTGTCAAGGCTCATGGGCGTTACTTCCTCGCCAATAGTGTGTTCCAAAATGGGAAAGTTGTGAATTTCAACATTCTATATAATGCGGAAACATGGCAGGAAATGGCAAGAAACGAGGATGCCTCTCCGGCCACGTTTTCCTACAGCATGGCCGAAGATCCGACTGACGGTAAAGTATATGGTTGCTTCCTTACCGGTGAGGACGGAGAGTCTCTTGAACTCGGCACCATCGACATTGACAATCTGACCCGTACTGGCAGCATCGCCCCGATCTCAACTCCATGGATGGCTATGGGATTTGACGAGGACGGTGTTCTATATGCTCTTCTTCAAGACGGTACGTTCAATCGTGCCGACAAGTCTACGGGTAAGCTGACATTGATAGGGAAAACGGATATTCCGATGGACTATCTTACCTCCGGTGTGATGAACAGACGCGATGGTAAATTCTATTATGCCTCATGTACGGATACCGAGAACAAGCTGTATGCGATCAATCCGGCAGACGCAAGCGTTACGGAGGTGATAGATTTCGGCATGTTCATCCAGATGCGCGGTATGTTCATGTGGGATGGCCTCGCGGAAGACAAGGCTCCCTTCGCGGCGCAATATCTGGAAATGGATTTCGAACCGGGGCAGCTTTCCGGATTTGTAAAATTTCATGTGCCCGAAATATTTTATGACGGAACCGAGGCAAGCGGAGACGTGTCCTATTCCCTGCAGCGTACCGGCACTGAAGTAGCGACCGGGAAAACCGAATGGGGTAAAGATGAAAGAATTCCATTTGAGGTGGATCATGCGGCACCATACCGTGTTTCAGTGTTCCTGAGCAATGAAGCCGGAACAAGCCCCGAGGCGAGTCTGCGCGTATGGATAGGTAACGACCATCCCGCCGTACCTGCCAACGTGCATGTGGAAAGAGACGGCGACAACAACATCGTTTCCTGGGATGCGGTAAATGCGGGAGCGCATTCCGGCTACGTGAATCCGGCACAGATTACCTATACGGTAAAGAGATTCCCTGATGAGGTAATCGTCGCTGAAAACTTGACAGCAACAACATTTGTAGATGTCGTTCCGGAACCTGCGAAAACAACCGTTTACCGCTATGAAGTAACCGCAATTTTCGACGGACGTGAAAGCGAACCGGGGTTGTCGGACGTTTTGCCGCTCGGCGCTCTCAGACTTCCATTCTATGACGATTTTACTGCAATCGACGCTGACACGAAATACAAAGTCATCGATGCCAACGGAGATGGAAATACATGGGAGTTCAGTCACCAGAAACGTGGCATGTTCGTGAAACACGCGCCCGTACCGATGGATGACTGGCTGATATCGCCCCCCTTCCGGATGGAAGCTGGCAAGCTATATACTGTAAGCTTTGTTGCTATAGAATCTTTTGAAAAATACGGGCCGGAGAAAATAGAAGCCTATTACGGGCAATCTCCTACCGCGGCGGGAATGACCAAACAGCTTATAGCCCCGACGCTCATACCTGACCGGGAGACTCTTACCGGCACGATGACTGTAGACACAGACGGCACATATTATCTTGGCATACACGGCATAAGTGATCCTGACGCATTCTATCTTTACGTTTCAGACATACGTATCGAAGATGGAGTATACCCCACTTCGCCAGACCGTGCAGAACTCACCGTGGTTCCTGACTACAACGGGGCCGACATGGCTACCTTGACCGCTGTGGCACCGACGCTTGACGTTAGCGGAAACCCCGTCGGCAAACTCACCAAACTACAGTTCATACGCGACGACGAGGTTATTTACGAAGTCCCCGATCCGGAACCCGGCAACTCTTATGAGTATCTTGACAATGTGCCCGGTAAGGGTTACTATACTTATGGTCTAAAAGCGTTCGACGTTCAGGGAGCAGGTAAATTGACAGAATTGAAATCCCATGTGGGAATGAACCTCCCCGCCGCTCCTACCAATGTGAGGATGATTGAGAAAGATGACTCAGGCAAGGTTACAATCACTTGGGACGCACCGCTTACCGACATTGACGGGAACGCCAAGAATCCCGATATGCTGTCATATTCGATCTTCGACTATAACAATGACGAAGTCGCTTCATATCTGTCAGGAACATCATATACCACACAAGCCGGCGATCCGGGAAGCCAGAAATTCGTACTCTTCTACGTACATGCCGAAAGTCCGGCCGGAATGAGCGAGACTGTATTCGGAAGAACCAATCTTACGGCTGTAGGCTCTCCTTATACCCTGCCTTTCTATGAAAGCTTCTCCAACGGTATTCTTGCCCATCTTTGGGCCCAGACGGAGGCGGCGACTGGCTCGTGCTCGGTGCTTCGGAAGAACCAGTTGCCACCCCTGCCGACAACGATGGCGGCATGTTGGCTTGGAAACCCGTATCGCTGAATACCGAAGGACGTATATTCTCCGGGAAAATAAAACTCGACAATACGGTTAATCCTTCATTCGTATTCTCATATTTCGCCGTTCCATCTTCTGCCAACGGCATCAAGATCGGGGTCCGCAATCTTACTGACGACTCGGATATGGAATATGTGGCCGCATTCAACCTCTCTGACGGAAACGGATGGACGAAGGCTGTGGCTGATTTAAGCAAGTTCGCGGGCAAGAATGTGGAAGTTTCGCTGACAGGTGTATGTGTCGACAACCTCGACAACATGCTGTTCGACGATCTGCGCATTATCGACATGATGCCTGAGAATCTGACCGCCAACACCGTTGCCGCTCCAAAGAGAATAACCTCCGGCGACATCGTTAAGATAGAAGCCACCATAGACAATAATGGCTCTAACGATGCCGAGGATTTCGATGTGGAACTTTATTGCAACCGTCTGAAAGTCGATTCGAAAAAGATCGGACGTCTTATGGCCGGACGCACTATGAACGTAACCTTCGATTACAAAACCACTCCCTTCTCGGAAGACAACCTTGTATTCTACATCCATGTGAATTATGCTGCCGACGGAGACAAGGATGACAACACCACGGAAAGGGTTACCGTAGAAGTTATCGAATCCAAATATCCCGCCGCCACAGGTCTTGCCGTAGCCGCTGTCTCACCTTTGGAACTTACATGGATCGCACCGGGGATCGATGAATCGGATGCCGGCGAGACAACCGAAGGATTCGAGGATATGGATGCCTTCGCGATAAATCCCGAAGGAAAATGGAGCTTCATCGACGGAGACCAAAGCGCCACATATTCAATTCCCAAAGTACAGTTCGCGGGCAACGGCGGACGGATAGCATATGTCGTGATCGACGACCGGACCAACGGCCTCAACGCATCGTATGCCGCACATTCGGGACATAAATATATAGCCTCCCTCGCCGCTCAGAAAGGTGGCAACGATGACTGGCTGATTTCTCCGCTGCTTACCGGAGAGGAGCAGACCGTGTCTTTCTATGCCAAGACATACTCCGCGCAATATCTGCCCGAAGCATTCAACTTCCTGTACTCTACATCCGACAACACTCGTGAATCGTTCGTCGAGCTGGCAAAGGTACCGGAGGTGCCGAGCGACAATTGGACCAAGTATGAATATACGATTCCGGCCGGAACCAAGTATTTCGCAATACAGTGCGTGTCGCCCGACAGCTTTATCTTCATGGTCGACGACATAACATATTCCGCCGCATCCATAATGAACGGACTTGAGCTGGAGGGTTATAATCTTTACCGCGACGGAGATTTCGTCTCAGAGACCGGAACTCCGGGATATGTTGACAACGATGTTCCGGAAGGTTCTCACACCTACCATGTAACAGCCCGTTACAACAAGGGAGAGTCCATGCTCTCGGAGCCTCTTACCGTCGATGTTTCGTCTGTGAAGTATCTGGATTCGGAGTCCGTAGCGGTATCCGCTGAAAGCGGAAGAATCTTCGTTACCGCACCTGCAGAAGCTGAAATAGCTGTATTCTCTGGCGATGCGATACAGATATATTCCGGTAACGGCAGCTGCACGATTGAAGTACCGAAGGGCATCTATATCGTTACGGTAGCCCACAAAGCATACAAAGTAATTATCTGACACAACCGTTACCCGGGGTATCTTGCCCCGGGTAACTCTAAATTAAAAAACATGAAAAGAATTCTACATTCCGCAGTCGGCATTATAGCCGTAGGGGCTATGCTTTCCTCTCCTTTGCTGATGAATGCGCAGGACAATGCTTTCGAACCCATAACCAACACATTCGGCGACATTGTGCCACAACAGGGTATCTATACGGAACTATCCGGGTTTACGATACAATTCACCTCCGGATTCCAGAGCGATTACATAGAGCCGATGGGATACACGAAAAAGGTTACGCTTATCGATGAGACTTCAAACGCCCTGATAACCGATTGCACCGTAAAAGGGGGCACAGGCAAGGTAACCGTTGCTCTCGACCAGACCGTTACCGAACCCGGCCATTACATCCTTCTCGTTCCGGAAGGGGCACTCGGTTGGGAAGACGAATGGGGCAATTTCGAGGAGATACAGGAAATGAGATTCCGCCTTTGGGTCGAGAAAAACGAATTCGAACCCATCAGCGGCAGATATGGCAGCGTGGATCCCGAACAGGGAATATACAGTTCTCTTAAAGAGATAACCCTTACCATGGAGGCTTACTCTTCCGATTACCTTGAAGCGGGGACCAAGAAAATCACCCTTCTGAACGAATCCACAAATGAGACGGTGGCCACATTCTCTGTGAAACCAGGCACAGGGAAAGTCATTCTTTCGCTCCCGGAAGAATTTACAGTCCCCGGACACTACGTAATGCAGATTCCGGAGGGTGCGCTGGGATATGAGGATGACTGGTACGGAGAATGGAACGATTGCCCGGAAATGAATTTCCGTTATTGGATAGAAGGTGCCGAGCAACCTCCCGTAGAAGCATTTACCCCGATAAGCAACCGGTATGCATCAGTTGTTCCCGAGCAAGGCGTTTATGCGTCATTGAAAGAAATTACAATGACACTTCAAGGATATGCTTCTGACTATGTGGAAGCAGGCCCGGGCAAGTCCGTTACCCTGATTGACGAAGACACCGAAACCATCCTGGCCACACTTACGGTCAAGGGAGGGTATGGCAAAGTCACCCTCACATTCCCTGAAGAATTCACTGCAAACGGACACTACATACTTGATGTTCCCGAGGGTGCCTTAGGGTATGATGACGACTCATACGGATGGGAAGACTGCCCCGCGATGCAGTTCCGTTATTGGATAGACCAGGCGACGGGAATGGAAATGCTCACCCCTGCTGAAAGCGTGATCGCAGACGTTTACAGCATAACCGGAACATGCGTTCTGAAAAACGCCTCGCAAAACGACCTCCGCAGCCTCCCCTCCGGTCTCTATATTCACAACGGCAAAAAGATCGCCATAAAATAAGGGACCTGAAAACACAGGCATTTGGGATCCTGAATAATCCCAAGGAGAGCGACCCAGGCCGCTCTCCTTTTTTTACGCTTTCTAACCATTCTGAAAAACAAATTCGCAATAAATTCCATAAGACGGCATAAGTTGGCCCAATCAACTCGGTATCTTCTTAATTTAGATTAATGTCTTTTGTTTTCACCTATATTATATTTGCATCATAACTATCCTAAATACATCAATACATGAGCAAATCTTTATTAAGCATCATTGCCTTGTCCGCTTCTGTGATTACCGCCGCCGCGGCATGGACAGCCTCAGGCACTACTGACGACGGTGCCTTGATTCCGCCGTTCTCACATGTTTTTACCGAAGCCAACGACTTTGACAACTACACGATCCTTGATCTCGACGGTCAGGGTAAGTGGCAGATGGAGCCCGGTTCCGACCCCGGAGAGTACATCCCCTGCGTCAAGGGCACAAGCGGATATTACAACGTTCCGCCAATGAACGACTGGCTGATTACACCTGCCTTAAAACTTGAAAAAGGACGCGCATACCGCGTTACCGTCAGAATGTCTTCACAATCAAACGCTAATCCGGAGCGCTTCGAGGTGAAATATGGCTCCGAGGCTACAGCCGACGGCATGACGGTATCTATAATAGAACCCACCGAAATCACCAATACCAAGGGACGCGATTTCGACGGATATATGATACCCGACAATTCCGGCAATTTCTTCCTCGGTGTCCACGGTATCTCCGACCCCAACTCCTGGCGCCTCTATTGCGAATACATAAAAATCGGTGAGGCCACTCCCCTCACCGCTCCGGGTGCCCCGGTTAACGTTACCGTTACGCCAGACCCGCAGTGGGAAATGAAAGCGACTGTTTCTTTCACCACTCCCGGTATAGATATGGCCGGAAACACACTTACCGGAAACATGGATGTCGATATTTACCGCGAAGGCGAAAAAATCGGTACGGTAACGGGCTGCACCCCCTCTGCCGAATACAGCTTTATTGACAACAACGAGCAGGGAACCCTGATGGACTCTCCCCAGATTTATGAATATACCGTTGTGGCACGCAACACCTCGGGTCAAGGCTATATAGCCAAAGCTTCCAACTACATCGGCCCCAATGAGCCGGGCCAGGTGGAAAACATAACAGTGGTCGAGACCGAACCGGGCTTGGTTAAAGTAAGCTGGGACGCTCCTTCAATCGACAAAAACGGCAACCCGATTCCTGCCGACAAGGTCAGATATGCCATCTCACGTCTGGGCGATGACGAGAAAGTCCTCGCGCTCAACCTTACTGAAACCAGCATAACCGACAGAGTATGCGCCCCCGACGACAATGCTTTCGCCTGCTACCGCATAATTGCCATGACCGACGCCGGAAGAGCCCTTGGCGTGAATTCGCCAACTATACCTGTCGGCACAAGCTACTCAATCCCCTACATCGAATCGTTTGCCGATGCCGGACTCGACCATCTGCACGGCACTGAAGTAGTGGAATATTCGGGATCTCAGAATCCAGTCGCCGGACTTGTGATAGATGCCGACTATCCTTCCGTAGGCTCGTCTGACAATGACAACGGCTACCTTTATGCACGCATGCCGCAGACCGGAGACAAGATTGCCCTCTTCTCGGCCAAAGTAAATCTTGCAGGTCTGCAGTCCCCTAAACTTGCGGTAAATATCTTCAAGTTCTCAAGCTCTCATGCCAACCCAGTCGAGGTTATGGTCCGTTGCCCGGGTGAGGATTTCGAAACCATCGCCACTCTATCTACCGGAGACTTCACCGAAACCGGATGGCACAAGGCCGTGGCCGACATACCCGCTAAGTTCTTCGGCAAGACCATTCAGTATCGTCTGGTTATGGCTAATACCTCTTCCCAGAATTCTTTCATCGACCGCATAGCCATTTTCCAATCGGCCGACATCAACCTCGCCGCACGCAAACTGACAATCCAGGATGAGCCTGTCGCCGGTGCCCCCATATCACTCAAAGTTTCCGTCGATAATATGGGAGATAAAGAAGTCTCCTCATATACCGTGGAACTTTACAAGGATGGTGTCAAGGTAGATGAGCAGAACGTTTCGCAACCCATAGCCCCCGACAGCTCGGCTGACGTTGAGTTCACACATACCGTAGCTGTTACCGAAGCTCCCTACCATACTTTCCAGGCCCGAGTTCTCGCTGATGGCGATACCGTGGAGGCCGACGACCTCACACCCGAGATGAAAGTCGAGGTAATCTCGCCCAACTACCCTGTGGCTGAGAATCTGACTGCGACCGGCTCTGCCGAATCGGTAGTTGAACTTACTTGGGATGCTCCCGACCTCTCGAAGCTTGAACCCAAACATGTGGTTGAGGGATTTGAGAATTACGATGACCATACTACCGATCTTGCACCTTTCGTAAACTACGATGGCGACAAGCTCGCTTCCGGAACATATACCGATGAAGACATACCCGGTATCACCGGCGAACCAGCCGCATGGTACGTTATCGACTCGACTAATGAAGGTAACAACGTAGGTAACGGCAACAACGGATCTGATAAATTCATAATGGTGGCTTACACCGAAGATGACGAAGCTGAGGTGAACAAGAATGATGACTGGATTATCACCCCGGAACTTTTCGGTGGTGCACAGATCATATCTTTCTATGTGCGCTGCCGTGGTGAATGGTATCCTGAAAATATTGAAATTCTTGTATCATTCACTGACAACAGCCCGGAATCTTTCACTTCACTCGGAGAAATAGAGATCGACACCGAAGAATGGGCTCCCGTATATGTCAGTGTTCCCGATGGAGGTAAATATATAGCTGTAAGATACATCTCGGAAGATATGTATTACATAGCCATTGACGACATAGAATATGCTCCCGCCGGAGGTGAGGCGATGTTTACCCTTCTCGGATACAACATATACCGTAACGGCGAACGTCTTAACGACACTCCGGTTACCGGAACCAACTATACTGACCGTCTTTCAGTCTCTTCCGGCGAATTCACATACGCCGTATCGGCCGTTTACGACTGTGGCGAATCTGCTCTCAGCAATGAAGTTATGTTCCAGACCACCGGAATCTCCCTTACCCCCATGTCGGCCGACACACCTGCCGAATATTTCGACATTGCCGGCAGATCCGTGGCCAAGGGAACTGTATCGAATCCCGAACCGAAGCTCCCGGCAGGTATCTACCTGCGCCGAGCCGCCGGAACAACCTCCAAGATAATAATCAAATAACAAACCTCACACTTACGCCGGGAGCATGGTCTCCCGGCGTAAAAATTTTACAACTATCAAAACATACGCCTATGAAACTTTATACCCGACTGTTACCGCTTGCCGTATCACTTGCGGCTGTCGTGGTGGCGGATGCCGCCAACCTATCGAAAGCCGATGCATTTGCAGACAGAACCGATTTTCATTCCGCTCTCAAAGCGAGATACAATGCTCCGCGCATGTATTCTGAAATCCCGAGTGTTTCGGATCTGAACGGTGTGTACGACCTTGAATACTGCTCTGACGGCTGGATGGAGTTGGAAAACAAAGCTGTATCTGTTTCAGCAGCCCCCGATGAAAATACTTTTCTTATCAACGGAATATGGGAAGACTTCTCCGTTACGGCCTCTTTTGACCCTGATAATGGCCTTATATCCATATCCAATCAGGTCATCGACCCTGAAAACGGTATCCGCTTCTGCAATATCCAGGAAGATCCGATCCACGACAATTTCGTAATACTGAATACCGATTACCGGACCCATATGGCAGGGCAGGATCTGGTATATGAAGACGGCAATGTTTTCGGGATTGTCGACAATGAGGGTGAGATTCTTCTTACGGCATTCGATGCCGTATTTTTCAGAATGATATCTATGGAAGAGTCTGAATGGGATGTACTTTCCGACAAAGCCATATATAAAGACGGATGGTTCGCTCCGGCAATCGAGACTGAGATTCCGCCCTACGAAGTCGAGGTCTGGCGCAACAAAAAGAATCCCGCTCTCTTCGCCTTTATAAATCCCTACGGACCTGAAACACCTTTCGCTTCCTATAATATGGATACCTATGGCAAAGGTGTAGTCATCGTCGATACTACCGACCCCGGTTGCGTACTGGTAAAATGGCGCAACTACTGCGGATTGCAGATGGAGGTTGAGTTTGACGAAGGAGATTTCTACGATACATCCTTTTATCCTTTCAACCTTGAAGAAGACAATTTCGCTTCCCTATCCCGCTCATACGATGAGATAAAGGCATCGTTCGAGGAGCAGGGACTTGTCCTCTCGAACTACAAAGACGGTGTGATTACGATTCACAACTGCATCTGGGGCGATCAGGACAACCGCTCATACGATTACAGTTTCGATGATGAAGATCTCTATCAGACAGTGATAACGCTTCCCTCTACAAATGTAGGTGTCGACATCACCCCAGCTGAACATATGGCCCGACCCGTATACTACAACCTGCAAGGCGTAAAGGTATCCACCCCGACAACCCCGGGCTTGTACCTCCGCAAGCAAGGCCACGAAACACAAAAGATCCTGATAAAATAATCACGATAAAATTCCCTACACGTCCGGCTGGTCCGATTAGTCTGATGAGTCCGATTAATCCGATCAGTCCGGCAATATAAAAGACGGGAGCTATTATAATAGCTCCCGTCTTTTATATCATCCTGATTATTTCGCGTTTGATTTTGCTGAGATGCTGCTCGGTTATGCCGAGGTATGACGCTATAACTTTAGACGGTACCATTTTGAAGATGTCTTTCCACCTTGAGTAAATCTCTGTCTTCACCAGATTCCTGTGCGTCAGTTCATCTTTGCTCATGGCATGCCCGGCTTCTATCAAATCGGCGTTGCCGGTCATATTGCACGTCAGCTGTATCAGTTTCGTCTTTGAGTCGCCGCTAAGCATTCTGTTCTTATACTCGTTGTAATACAGCTGGTTCTGATGAGCGCTCATTACCCAAAGAGCGAATTCATGGGACTCCGCAAGCAGTTGATCAAAACTTGACTTAGGTATTTTCACGACTGTCGTGGTGCAACATGCCTCGAATCTGTAATATGACGGTTCACCGCCATAAAAACAATGAAACGAAATCAGCAATGTGCCTGGAAGAGCGAAGCCTGCGGTTTTCTCGGTATTTCTATCAAGATATGTACCTCTTACAAGACCGGTTTTCACAACATATATGTCCGGATCATACTCACCCGCATCTATCATCGGTTCGTATGTATCCAATGCTACGACAGTACCGTCGGCAAGGAACCTGTCTAATATTTCAGGTCGAAGTCTGTAATTGGCCTCAAGAGCCAACAGTCGTTTCAGATGAGTATAGTCTTCCATAGCAATGTAGTATGCTCAAAGTTAACCAAATCCCCGCGATTATGCAATACCGGACCACGACCTATATGGACTCACTCTGATTATTCCTGATTATTCCTGATTATTCCTTGAATTTGCAAAATAATTTAACATATAGGAATTTGCAAGCTCATTTTATTTTCATACCTTTGCAACCGAATTGGTTGCTCCGCCATCCAAGAGAGGAGGCAGAAAGGAGCATCAAAAGGGAACGAGGTGTAATTCCTCGACAGTACCCGCTGCTGTAATTTCCGGCTTCAAATAATCAATGTAAAATCTAAAATACATTTGAAGCCAAGTTATCTACAAAAATGTCACTGGTAGCAGATACCGGGAAGGCGTAGATAGCCGGAATAAGTCAGAAGACCTGCCAATATCAATATTAAGAAAGCGCCCCCACGGGATTATGGGTAGGACTTCTGCACAACCACGTTGGGTTGCCTGATGTCATTTCTTGAGATTATTTAAGAGAATCCTCATATCCCGTTGACATACCTTTCACGGTATTTCGGCGGGACTCTTTTTTTGTAATCGGTATAACAACAATGACATCTCGTTTAACAATCCTTATTGTTGTCTCATGCTTCCTTCCGGGTTTGATAGAAGCGGCAGAACGACAAGACACAGCATCACACCAATTGCAGGAAATCGTGGTTACAGCCCGACAGCCGAACCGCGACATAATACCTGTGCAGACTCTCTCCGGAGAGGAACTGCACAGGCTCAACAGCAACAGTGTCGCCGATGCGTTGCGTTACTTTTCCGGAGTACAGGTAAAAGACTATGGTGGCGTAGGGGGAATAAAGACCGTAAACATCCGCTCTATGGGCACAAACCACACGGGCGTGGTGTACGACGGCGTGGAACTCGGCAACGCTCAGAACGGACAGATAGACCTCGGACAATTCTCCCTCGACAATATCGAGGCGCTGTCGCTCTATAACGGTCAGAAAAGCGAGATTCTGCAACCGGCAAAAGATTTCGGTTCGGCCGGAACAATCTATATGAAGACACGCACTCCCGTCTTCAATGAAGGGGAAACCTATCATGCCCGCTTCACGGTCAGAACCGGATCGTTCGACTTATTGAATCCCTCGGCTTTGATGGAACTCAAACTGAGCGACCGTGTAACTGCTTCGCTGAGCGCCGAATGGGTTAATTCAAGCGGTAAATATAAATTCCGTTACCGACGTGTCAATCCTCTCGGGGAACTTGCATACGACACCACGGCAGTCAGGCAGAACGGAGATATCAATGCCACACGAATAGAATTGAACACATACGGAACCCTCAATTCAGGTTCGTGGACATTCAAAGCCTACAATTATAATTCCGAAAGAGGTGTCCCGGGTGCTATCGTAAATAACGTGTGGCGTAGGGGCGAGAGAATCTGGGACACCAACTCGTTCGTGCAAGGCCGTTATACCGGTTTTTTCGGGAAATTCACAACTCTGAACAATATCAAATACGCTTTTTATCGTACACATTACGTAAATAACGATGACAAGCAGATAAAAATCGACAACCTGTACAGACAGAAAGAAATCTATTTTTCATCGGCCAATGAATATGAGATTCTTGACACATGGAGAGTTTCAGCAAGTTATGATTTCATGTGGAACGCCCTCGACGCCGATGTATATGGCTTTGTCAAACCCGACCGTATTTCACAATATGTCTCCGTGGCCACGGCACTGAATTTTGACCGGATCAAACTTCAGGCAAGCGCGTTGGGCACTTTTATACACGACAGGATAGTAGGCCAGCAGGCGCCTTCCGACAAACATGTGTTCTCGCCGGCTGTATTTGTTAACGGCTATCCGTTGCGGAACAAGGATTTTTCAATAAGGGCATTCTACAAGAAATCTTTCAGGATGCCGACTTTCAACGACCTCTATTATGCCGACATGGGCAATTCTCTTCTGTCGCCCGAACGTGTTACGCAATATAATGTCGGACTCCTGTACGATCATAACGCATCCTCATTTATCGCCAATGCCAGACTGAGTGCCGATGTCTATTACAATAAAGTGAAAGACAAGATTGTGGCCTATCCGAAGGGTCAGCAGTTCCGCTGGACTATGCTGAATCTCGGGCTTGTAGACATTCGCGGTGTGGACGTTACCGGTCTGATAACGATAAACCCGGCCAAGGATCTGTATCTGACCGTCAGGGGTCAATATACATTCCAGCGTGCGATAGACGTAACCAACCCCGCCGACAATTATTACAGGGACCAGATTCCTTACATACCGCGTCATTCAGGAGCCGCCGTCGCCAACGCGCAATGGCGTGGATGGAGTCTGAATTATTCATGGATATATGTGGGGGAAAGATATAATCAGCAAGAGAATATCCGGTATAACTATACCCAACCCTGGTATACGTCGGATTTGTCGTTAAGCAAGGATTTCAGATTAGGGAAAATAAGTCTGAGAGGTTTGATAGAAGTCAACAATCTGTTCAGTCAGGATTACGACGTTATACTCAACTACCCTATGCCTAAACGCAATTACAGGTTCACCGTAACCGTAGAGATATGAATATCAAACAGTTTTTCTTATATTTTCTGTCGCTCCTGATGGTAACCACAAGTTGTCGTGAAGACGAACTTGTGGTTCCAACGGAGTATGAAATAATAGGAGATGAAAAACATGATGGCTCTATCCGGGGATTTTATCTCGTAAATGAGGGCAACATGGGGTCGAACAAATGTACTCTCGACTTCTACGATTATCTCACAGGACTGTATTCAAGAAACTTTTACGCCGAGAAAAATCCCAACGTGATAAAGGAACTTGGAGATGTCGGCAACGACATTGGAATCTATGGCGGCAAATTATATGTAGTGGTAAACTGCTCGCATAAAGTGGAGGTCCTCGACGCCCGTTCCGGCATCAGGATCGGACAGATAGACATTCCCAACTGCCGATATGTGCGGTTCCATCGTGGAAAGGCATACGTAAGTTCATATGTAGGTCCGGTTCTGATCGATCCCAACGCCACGAAAGGAGCCGTTTATGAGGTCGACACTTTGTCGCTTGCCGTAACCCGTAAAGTATCGGTCGGGTATCAGCCTGAGGAGATGGAGGTTGTAGACGATTATATGTATGTCGCCAACTCCGGGGGATATCGTGCCCCGAATTACGACAACACCGTCTCCGTAATCCAGATGGTCGATTTCAAACAGGTCCAGCAGATTCCGGTGGGAATTAACCTGCATCGGCTTAAAAAGGATAAATACAACAAGCTTTGGGTAACATCCCGTGGCGATTATCAGTATCGGCCCTCCCGGCTTTATGTAATGCAGAAGAAACCGGGATTCAATCAGATGGTGGTTACCGACACCATACCTGTGGCATGCTCCAACATGGCCTTCTTCGGAGACTATATGTATTACTACGCTACGGAATGGAACAACTACACCGCCTCCAACACTATCAGTTACGGCAAAATTGACATACGCACCAAAAAGGTCGTGTCGCATAACTTCATAACCGACGGGACCGAGAAGGAGATAACGATACCTTACGGCATAGCCGTTCACCCTGAAACCGGCGATATTTTCGTAACCGATGCCAAGAACTATGTTTCATCGGGCACCCTTTACTGTTTCACTCCCGACGGCCGCAAGAAGTGGAGCGTCAGGACCGGAGATATTCCGGCGCACATAACTTTCCTGCACAAATGAAAAAAACGATTGTCATTTCTTTTTTACCCCTGCTCCTTGCAGGCTGCGACTCCGATATTCCGATGGTTAACCTTGGAATCGACGAGGTATATTATATACCGCGTATGTCGAAGCTGCCGTTAGAGTCGGCATTGTCAGGCGAAGGGTATGTCTGGAAAGTAAACGGAGAGACTGTGTCGACCGACCGTCGCTATATCTTTATAGCGCAGGATGAAGGCGTTTACAATCTCACGTTCGATATTATCGATGACAACACCCCGTATCATTTCGACTTTACGATAACCGTACTTCACGAGGAGGTGGAATATTCTCCTTATATCTCGAAGGTCTACGAATATTGTCCGGCTCCGGGGCAGTTCGTCAACGAGATGCCGCGATATGAGGATGGCGATACTTATGCCGATATTCTACAGAAAACCGAAGAGTCGATATCGGGAACCAACGACATAATGATAACCCTCGGCGGCTACGGAGGTTACGTTACTTTCGGATTTGACCATACCGTGATAAACGTACCCGGCGAATATGATTTCCGGATATGGGGAAACTGTTTTTACGAGCTGCTTCAACCCGAAAAGAAAGGGGGGTCCGCCGAACCGGGTATAGTGATGGTCAGCTATGATAGGAACTGCAACGGCATTCCCGACGACGAGTGGTATGAACTCGCCGGCAGCGAATATCACTCCGCCGCGACCCGACACGGATACAGTATAACATATCGGCGTCCCGACCCGAACCGGCAGATAACAGCAGACGAGGACAACAGTCTCGACGACATATACTACATCCCCTGGTCTGACAACATCGGCAACAGTGGATTCTTGGCGAAAAACATATTCCATAACCAGGAATATTATCCCAAATGGGTTAAGAGCGATTCCATGAGTTTCAACGGTTCCCTTCTGGCACCGAATGCTGAAGATATCAGCGGATATGGTTCATATTACGTATTATACAGTTATCCCTGGGGATATGTCGACAATCATCCCAACGAATATGCCGACCTGAATTCTTTCGACATTTCCCGGGCGGTCGATTCCGACGGCAATCCGGTGTCGCTGCCGGGAGTGGATTTCATAAGGGTCTACACCGGAGTTAACCAATACTGCGGCTGGCTCGGAGAAACCTCCACCGAACTAAGCCGCGCCCAGGACCTGCACATCGAATTACCGGGATTACCGAATCCATAAATTTAACCTTTTAATTAACAACCTATTTATGAAAACAAAGCTACTTTCATTGGCTGTCGGGTTGTCGTTTCTAACGGCAATCGCACATCCGATAGACTTTGGCAAAATCCGGAACTGGACCGGAACCGGACCCAACAAGGCGGCCTTGGTAATCCAGTACAATGGAGACACCTATGGCTCTGACGCTTACGTTTGGGGCTATCGTTGGGAAAATGGCGAACAGCCGTCGGGCGAAACAATGATGAAGGCGATATGTGCCAATTCCTCGCGTCTATCCATGCTCACCCAATATACAGGCAGCATGGGCAGCACTTTGTGTGGTGTCGGATACAGCCTTAATCAGGAAATACTGAAACATCTGTTTTTCAACTTCGACAAAGCCAAAGAGTTTGAATTCATAAACTTTGACTACTATCACGTCAACTCGTTCATGGGTCAGACCGAGGCTCCCGGAGACAATGCTCCTGCCCTCGCCCAGGAAGCTATCGGCAAGGCTATTGCCGGCTCGCATTACATTCAGCATCCTTTCGATTATGGAACTTACGGATATCCTGCCTATGATTATGATTGCTGGGACATAGACGAAGAAACAGAATCGATTGGCGGCATTTCCACTTATGAGCCCAAATGGTTATCCGCCTGGTATGAGGGTTATTGGAGCTATTGGTGCGCCAATAATCCTACTCAAGACTGGATGTATTCCGGCTCCGGATTTACCGGCAGAACGTTGGTAGACGGCTCTGTAGATGGCTGGAGTTTCACTCAGTTCGAAAGCGCGATGGTCGGAGGAATGGGTGAAGGAATCGCACCCTGCGAGGATGGTGATATCATATATATGCCGGCTTCCCTTAACGGCAACCGCATGGATTTCGGTCGTTGCGAGAGATCTATCGGGGAAGGGACATCCTCTTTGCCTTTGATTGTGAAATTCGGTGATAACCGTAAAATAGACAACGTAGTGCTGACCCTGAATTTCAACTCGGAATTACCCTCGGCGCAAAGCATACTTCAACTTCTGGCAACAGACCCTGCATTCTCTTATGCGGAATCGACCTTAAGCATTGATGCCGATGGCGACGGTATATTCAACAATGCAGGTTCCGATGCCAAAGCCTCCGGCGAATGGACGCTGACAGAATATGAAGACTGTCTGCTTCTGTCGTGCGACCCTGAGGCTGTTCCGGAATACCTGCTCTATCTGCCCACCATAGGCAGCGTTGGTGCGACCATACCCGATGAGATGACTTTCGCACTTTCCGACGACAGCAATTTCATTCCTGTTTTCGTACAGCGTGCCGAATCATATGATGCCATCAATTATACCTGGTATCGACGCACGGATGATGTTCAGACCACAACCAGTAATTCAAGCGACATAGTAAAATCCATCTCCTCTTCTGCTTCTACATTCGGTCAGTTGACTTACACCGGAACCAAAGCTGGAGACCTTTACATCCACGTCAGAGTGCGTACCGGCAAGGGTGCTTCCTATTCTTTCAGTAATAGATGTCATTTCACACTCCTGCCACCTGAGATTCCGATTGAAAGCGTAGAATTTGCAAATGCCTCTATCGACGCCCCGCTCAATTCGAAAATTGAAAACGAGATAACTATCCTGCCTGAAAATGCCACATACACCGCTTTGACTTACAAGTCAAGCGACACGAAGGTGGCTACGGCAAACGCTACCGCATTCAGGACTACCAAAACACCTGGTGCCGCTACAATCACTGTCTCGTCAACTTGGAATCCTGAGGTATCATCATCTTTCGATGTTGTTTCCGCTTTGCGTCATCCTGTAACCGACTTTGCTATAAAAGATGTGGAAGGAGACGTAATTACCCTGAATCCCAAACAAATGATAGGCATTATCGCGGATGTCTATCCCATGGATGCCGATATTCCTGACTTCAATGTTACTATCGAAGGTAACGGTTCGGTGAAAGAGGAACTTATCGCTTCCATGTATAAGGTCAACTATTGGGACGAAAACAATACCCGTATCCAGTTCTATGAACTCAGCGGCCACCGTCCCGGCGAGTGCAGGATCACTCTAACCTCGACCGACGGTAGCGATGTTTCAAAGACCTATACAGTCAAGGTAGAGGAGCAGGATCGCACCCCGCTTGAAAATGGTTATACCGAGGGTACTCTGATGCTTAACGAGGAATGGTTCGGCCATACTAACGGCGGCATGAACTATATCACCCCAGAGGGCGATATGATGTATCAGGTCTATGAACGTGAGAATCCCGGTATGTCGTTCGGTTGTACATCACAGTACGGCACTATCTGGGCTGATAAACTCATCGTGGTTTCCAAACAGGCTGTCGATGCCGGCGATCCTCTTCCCGGCGGCGGACGCGTGGTTGTTGCCGATGCCAGGACTCTCAAACGCATAGGCTCTATCGACGACCTTATGTTTGGCGATGAGACAAAGAGTGTCGATGGCCGTGCTGTGGTAGGAGCCACTCCCGATAAAGTATATGTCGGCACCTCCAACGGTATTTATATCGTAGACCTCGATAATATAAGAATTACAGGCAAGATTACTGACTTCGATGAATCCGGTTCCGCCGGGTCTGATCTTTATTCAGGCCAGATAGGAGACCTGGTTCATGCCGGAAAATATGTCTTCGGCATCAAGCAATCTACCGGTGCGTTCGCTATCGATACCGAGACTGACCGTATTGTCAAAAACTATCCTATGACTACCGTGCAAGGTATCACACAGACTGCGGATGGCAATGTATGGGTAGCTTCGGTTGTCGATGGATGTGCCCGTTTCACATGTATCGATCCGCAAACTCTTGATGAAGTAGAGGACATGAGTGTTACTATGCCTGCTACCATAACACCTCCAACATGTTCATGGGGCGCATGGCGCAACACTCCTTTTGTCGGTAGCCACACCCGCAATACAATCTGGTTCTCTGTAGGTGGCGGTATTGCAGGCGGCTCTTCGAAAGATAAGTATTATGGCTGGGAGGTCGGTTCAGACCCCAACGATCTGAAGCCAGTATTCGATATGGGTGAGGCTAATCTTATCGGATCAAACTCACGTGTGAAACAGAAGACCTATGGTACCTTGCGTTACGATGAGCGTTCTGGTGAACTGATAGTCATGACGACAGAAGATAGTGCTTCAGGTCATTATCGCTACAACTGGACACATTTCGTGAATCCCGAGACCGGAGAAATCATGCGCACTATCGCGCTTAGACCCTACTACTGGTTCCAGGCCTTCCCTATCTTCCCCGACAAGCACAATGCTGAAATCGGTCTTGAAGACATCGAAATCGACGTACGCGACGCCGAAAAGGTTATAGACCTCTCCGAACTCGTTTCCGATAAGGATAATGTCGATGCCAATATACGGCTCTCTCTCGTCGACACACCCGAGCTCATGACCGAAGGCGCCGATACCGAACCTCATGCCGCCGTATCGCTCGACGGTCTCGATCTCACCGTTTCGCCCAAGTCCGCCGGCACACACTACTTCACTCTCGCCGCCGAATCAAACGGCCGCGTCGTAACAAAGACAATAGGTGTCAATGTCTCCGACATATCTTCCGGCGTATCTCTCGCTCCGGGCGACAACCGCTCTGTGGCTTGCGACGGTCAGCGTCTCACCATCTCCGGTTTCAACGGCTCTGACTTCCGTATCTTCGATGCTTCGGGTCGTCTCGTCGCTACATTCACCGTCGATGCCGACAGCTACCTCTTCGACTTCGGTTCACACTGCGGAGCATATGTAGTGGCTTCCGACAATGGATTCAGCACCAAAGTATTCATTTCAAAATGAATCTGAAATCTCTTTTAATACCCGTTTTCCTGACGGCGATGGCTCCGGCCGTCGCCGCTCAGGAATCCGATTATACCCAAGGTATAATCTGGGTCAATGAAGACTGGTACGGCCATCAGAATTCCACGGTCAACTATCTCTTGCCCGACGACCCGGACGGCGAGTACTGGAAATACCGTATTGTCCAGGCTGAGAATCCGGGCAAGGAACTCGGATGCACAAACCAGTATGGCGCGCTGTGGCACGACCGTCTATATCTGATAGCCAAGCAGGAGAAAGATCCGGGTGCGACAATTACAGGCGGACGAATCACCGTCTGCGATGCCAAGACAATGAAGATACTCCATCAGCAGAATCTTATCGACCCGTCGGGCGCTCAATGCGACGGTCGCGGTTTTCTCGGCGTCGACGAGCACAAGGGATACATTTCCACCAGTAACGGAGTATGGATCTTCGACCTCGACGATTACACCGTTACCGGTCAGGTCAAGGGTTCGGCTAATCCGAATGCCGGAGGCGATAACGACAAACCCAATACCGACCCTACCGGATCGCTCTACCACGGACAGTCAGGCATGATGGTCTCGGCTGCCGGAAAGGTATTTGTCGCTCACCAGCAATACGGTCTTCTTGTGGTAGACCCCGCGGAAGACGAAGTGGTGGAAGTTCTCTCGATGGATATCGTACAGCAGGGTGCCGGAATAGGCTCGATTGTGAAGTCAAAGGATGGCTACCTATGGCTTTCCATCGCAAAAAATCTTCAGGGCACCGGAGCTTTCCTTAATTATATAGTCCGTGTTGACCCGGAGACTCTCGATTATGAGATAGTGGATATTCCGGAAGGGATGTATCCCCCTTCCAATTCATGGTACGCCTGGACTCCCGATGCTTTCGTGGCATCGACGGTCCAGAACTGTCTCTATTGGAAAGGAGGTCCCAACCGCTGGTTTACCGGAACCAAGATCTATAAATTCGATTGCGACACACGTCAACAATCGCTCTTTATCGACTTGGAAGAAGAGGGAGCCAACTGGAAAATTTACGGTTGCGCACTCGGAGTACATCCTGTAACCGACGAACTCTACATGGCTTTATATCATGAATTCGGAACTCCGACATACATAACACGCCGTTACTCTCCCCAAGGCGAGAAAATACGCGACTATGACATGATAATGAACTACTGGTTCCCGTCGCTTCCCCTGTTCCCGCAGGCAAATGGAGGCGGAGACTCGGGTATCACCTCTAATGAGATATCAAACGACGATGGCCTCGGCACAATCTACAATCTGCAAGGCTATCCGGTAAAAACAAATATCCAAAAAGGAAATAAAGATGGTCTGCCACCGGGAATATACATCTGGAAAGGCAGAAACGCCACCCGAAAATTCCAAATCCGCCACTAACCGCCCAGGCCGTGTCAATCCAACAGACACGGCCTGTTATTTAAAACCCCTCCAACAACTCCCATTACTCATATTACTCCCATTACTCCTATCACTCATATTACTCCAATAATTCCGATAATTTAAAAACTATACCACCGGAAACCGCGTTTTAAATTATAGGGGCTTATCCCTTTACCTTCTTATAGAATAATTTTTACCGACAACTTATATGGATTTTTTCAAAAGCCTTATTCTTTGCGCCACGGCATGCACGCTGGGCGCCTGCCACGCAAATGGCAACGTTGAAGTAAAGTTCGAAACAGAACAGCATCCCGACACTCTCATCGTATCATACTCCCTTATGTCCGATCTGGTAAACGCCCGTCGCAACGAAGATGTAAGATCGTTTCAGGATACTCTCGTGATGATGGGAGACAAAGGCAATATTGCCCTGAAAGCCGACAGTGCCGCCCAGTATCGCATATTCTTCCCCGACGGTAACCTGATAACATTTTACGCCGAACCAAAGGACCGTCTTACAGTCGACGTTACCAAACTTCAGCCTGAATTCACTTATACCGTTACCGGTTCGACACTTATGGACGGTATAACAGAACTCGACAGTAAACTGAAACCCGTCGAGGATGCATACCGCGCTATGGCGGAGCAACAGAACGTATCGGCAGAGCAACGCGACGCTCTCATCGGGAAATACAATAATATAATCTCCGATTTCGTAAAACAGAATCCCGACAATCCCGCTTCATGCTACGCCCTGATGAACTTTGACGGAGACGAATATCTGGAACTGTTCAAACTCGTCTCGCCGAAAGGTCAGAAATCCATGTTCTATAACCTCGCCCTGAAAAAGGCCGAAGCAGTCAAGGCTCGTGCCGAGAAAGAACAGAAACAGAAAGAAATGATGAGCGGAAACGTCATGGCTCCCGATTTCAAGCTCAACGACTTGCAAGGCAACCCCGTAAAACTCTCTGACTTCCGTGGCAAATACGTGGTTGTAGACTTCTGGGGGAGCTGGTGCATCTGGTGCATAAAAGGATTCCCCGCGCTTAAAGAAGCATACGCTAAATATAAAGACAATCTCGTAGTTCTCGGAGTGGATTGCCAGGACAGTGAACAGGCATGGAAAGATGCCGTGGCCAAGTATGAACTTCCCTGGATTAACGTTTATAATCCTCAGGATTCACAAATACTTGCCGAATATGGCGTACAAGGATTCCCTACCAAAGTTATCGTAAATCCGGAAGGCAAAATCGTAAATATAACCACCGGCGAAGACCCCGCGTTCTTCACAAAACTCGCCGAATTTATGGGTAAATAAAGGTTATCCCGCAATAACCATTTTGGGATGGACTTGAAATTGGTCTATATTTCCACTGAATTAGTCCGGAACGGAAATACTCAATAGTATTTCCGTTCTTTTTTTCTAACTTTGTGTTTCGTATTTACAGGCTTTTAGAATACATTCAGGATAAAGGCCACCCTACTACCACATTGATGAAACCGTTTAAATTTTTTCTTGCCGCATCGTTGGCTTTCATAAGTTACGCCTCGGCTTTCGCCGACCGCGAACTCTCTTTGTCGCGCGACGAATGCATTGCAATCGCACTCGACAATTCCCCTACCGTAAAAATCGCGGATATAGAGGTGAAGAAAAGCGACTATTCAAAAAAAGAGACTCTCGCATCGCTGTTTCCACAGATCGATTTTCAGCTCGCATATCAACGTTCAATAGAATTGCAGACAATCCGCATGGACTTCGGCGGAGCTTCCCAGAAACTGAAAATGGGTTCTGACAACAGCTGGAACACCGGATTCAGTGCCTCGCTTCCACTACTTGCTCCGTCGCTCTGGAAAGCGATTCATATCTCCGATACCCAGATTCTGCAGAACCTTGAGTCAGCTCGCGCCTCGCGCATAGATCTGATACAGAATGTGTCGAAAGCCTATTACGGACTTATGCTGGCCATTGCCTCTCGCGACGTTCTGCGCCAGCAATACGACATATCGAAATATAACGCCGACATTTACCAAAAACAATTCGATCAGGGTACGGCATCGGAGTATGATGTGTTGCGCTCTTCGGTTCAGGTCAAGAATCTGGAGCCCGAACTGCTGCAGGCCGACATTTCCGTAAAGCAATGTCAGTTGCAGTTAATGGTCCTGATGGGGCTTGAACAAGGCAACCTCGTGATACCCTCATCCGATCTTGAAGACCTCCAAGCCGCCATGCGGTTGCGTTCCGAATCGGAATATTCGCTTGAAGGCAACTCATCGCTGCGCTCCCTCGATCTTCAGGCCAAGATGGCCCGACAGAACACCACCTTGAAGAAATTCGCCTTTCTACCCACTCTCGGCGCAAGCTTCAACATAAACTGGTCGTCGCTAAGCAATGGCAATCCCTTCCGCAACCAGGAGTTCTATCCTTACTGCAACGTGGGTCTGGCGCTTTCGCTCCCGATATTCAGCGGTGGAGCACGCTATAATGCCGTACGTCAGGCAAAGGCTACTGAGACCGAACTGACTTTCCAGCGTGAAAACCTTGAAAGTTCGCTTAACATGCAGTTACGCCTCGCCCTCGACAATATAAACCTGAACGCCAAACAGATCGATTCTTCGCGCGAAGGTATGGGTCAGGCGAAAAAAGCGAACGAAATCATGCAGAAGAGCTTCGAAATCGGAGCCGCCTCATACCTTGAACTGCGAGACAGCGAACTTGCCAATACCTCGGCCCGTCTCACATATTTACAATCTATCTATAACTATCTCGTATCGGTAGCCGACCTCGATGCCCTTACAGGTGCCGAAGGCTCCTTTGAACCCGCCAGATAATGATTATGAAAACTACCCACGCTATAACCCTTTCGATCGCCGCTGCCTTCGCTCTTGTTTCATGCGGCGGAAAAGAAAAAACAGAAGTCTCCGGTCAAAAGGAGGAGACTCCTATTGTAAAAGTAGAGAATGTATCGGAACAGGACGTTGACCAGCTTGTTACGTTTACGGCCAGCGTTGAGCCGGAGCTGATCAACAATATCTCGGCAGCGATGTCAAACCGTATTAAAGCGATATATGTCGATGAAGGCATGCGCGTTGCCGCCGGTCAGAAACTGGTGCTGCTCGACGATGTGAACACTACTTCATATCAGGCTCAGGTAGACAATGCACGCGCCAACCTGAAATTGGCCGAAACCAACTACAACCGCGCTCTCGAGCTGTTGAAAATAGGTGGAGGAACCCAGCAGAACGTTGACCAGATGGAGATTCAGCTCGTAAACGCCCGCAATCAGCTTACCACTGCCGAGCGCAACCTGCGCAATGCGCGCGAAAACACCGTGCTCACCTCTCCCATTTCCGGAGTGGTTACAGCCCGCAATTACGACCCGGGCGACATGACGGCGCAGCTCCCCATTCTAACCGTGGCACGTGTTCAGCCGGTTAAGGCTGTCATCAATGTCTCCGAGTCCGATTTCTCGCGCATAAACAAAGGTATGCCGGCCCAGCTCACTTTCCAGACATATGGCGACGAGATTTTCGAAGGCCACGTGTCTTTAATCTCACCTTCGGTCGACACTCAGAGCCGCACGTTCGGCGTGGAAATAACCATACCCAACCGCGACAGCAGAATTCTGCCCGGCATGTTCGGCCGCGCCACACTTAACCTCGGGCACATGCGCCATGTGGTGGTACCCGACAAAGCGGTTGTGAAACAACCCGGTTCCGGCAACCAATATGTATATGTCTACAACGACGGCAAGGTTTCATACAACAAGGTGGAACTCGGACGCCGCATAGGCGACTCTTACGAGATTATATCGGGAGTGCCGGCAGGCGCTCAGGTCGTTGTGGCCGGCCAATCCCGGCTTAGCGACGGAGCCGCCGTGAAGGTACAGAAATAAAAAGCCTGTTTATCACATCTTTTTTCAGAGCCCATATTATTTACCATGAGCATATATAGCGCTTCGGTGAAACGGCCTATCATGACCACTCTATGTTTCGTCACGGTGGCCATACTCGGTCTGTTTTCACTGGTAAAACTTCCTATCGACCTATTCCCGGACATTGACACCAACCAGATCATGATCATAACCATGTATCCCGGTGCCAGTTCCGAAGACATAGAGCAGAACGTTACCAAACCTCTTGAAAATTCGCTCAACTCTGTAGAGCATCTGAAGCACCTCACCTCGCAAAGCCGCGAGAATACATCTGTCATTACTCTTGAATTTGAATATGGTTATGACATAGATGTCCTTACCAACGATGTACGCGACAAGCTCGACATGGTCGAATCCATGCTTCCCGACGACTGCGAGAACCCGATCATATTCAAGTTCTCTACGGATATGATTCCTATATGCATCCTGTCGGTAGAGGCTTCCGAGAGTATGCCCGGTCTCTACAAGATACTTGATGATGCCGTGGTGAACCCCTTGGCCCGTATCGACGGTGTCGGCACGGTCTCTGTATCGGGTGCTCCCAAACGCGAGATACATATCTATTGCGATCCGCGCAAGCTTGAAGCCTACGGTCTGAGCGTGGAGCAGATTTCACAGAAGATTTCGGCCGAAAACCGCAACGTGCCGGGAGGTTCGTTCGACATAGGTTCCAATACCTACGCCTTGCGCGTTCAGGGCGAATTTCGCGACAGCCGCCAGATGGCCGACCTCCCGGTGGGAACATATCAGGGAAAGACCGTCTATCTGCGCGATGTGGCCAGAGTCGACGATTCGCTTGAGGAACGTACACAGCACAGCTACATCAACGGCCGCGAAGGCGCGACAATAATAATACAGAAACAGAGCGGAGCAAACTCGGTACAGATTTCCGAGAAGGTTATGAAGATGCTCCCCTCGCTGCAGAAAAACCTACCCTCCGACGTTCACATCGGCATTATCGTCGATACCTCCGACAATATCCGCAACACCATCGACTCGCTTGTGGAGACCGTTCTCTACGCCCTGCTCTTCGTGGTGCTTGTTGTGTTCGCGTTCCTCGGCCGCTGGCGTGCCACGATGATTATCGTGATCACCATCCCGATCTCTCTTATCGCCTCATTCATTTACCTGTTCGCTACGGGCAATACACTAAACATCGTGTCGCTGTCCGCTCTTTCGATATCTATCGGTATGGTGGTCGACGATGCGATCGTGGTGCTTGAGAACGTTACGACTCATATTGAACGCGGTGCCGATCCGAAACAGGCGGCCGTTCATGGCACCAACGAGGTTGCCGTATCCGTAATAGCATCTACACTTACACTTATAGCGGTATTCTTCCCCCTTACCCTGGTTACAGGTATGACCGGAGTACTCTTCCGCCAGTTGGGATGGATGGTTACCATCATGATGATAATATCCACCACCTGCGCCTTGACGCTCACACCGATGCTTTGCTCTCAGTGGCTTCGTCTGCAACGTACGCAAAGCAAGATTTTCACCAGGTTCTACGGTCCCGTGGAGCGTGCCCTCGACTCTTTCGACAATGGTTATGCCCGTCTGCTGCGCTGGGTGGTGGGTCATCGTACCGTTACCGTCGTAATATGTCTGGGAATCTTCGTTGGCTCGGTTTTCCTCATGAAGTTCGTGGGCACTGAATTCTTCCCCACTCAAGACAATGGTCGTCTCGGCGTGTCGCTTGAGCTTCCTATCGGCTCGCGTGTGGAGCAGGCTCAGGAGGTAACCCAAAGGCTCGATTCCCTCTGGCGCAAGAAGTACCCTGAAATCAAGGTTTCTTCTTACACGGTAGGTCAGGCAGGTACCGACAACACTTTCGCTTCTCTTTCCGACAACGGTCCTCACATTATATCGATGACCATATCGCTCACCGACCCTGTAGACCGCGAACGAGGCATTGTGGAGATCGCCGACTCCATGCGCCATGACCTGGCCAACTATTTCCCCGAGTACAAGAAAGCTCGTGTGGATGTAGGTGGAGGACGTGGCGCCGGCATGGGTGGCCAATCTACGGTCGATTTCGAGATTTACGGCTACGATTTCGCGGAGACCGACTCGGCCGCTATGGCCCTTACCCGCATACTCAAGGCTATCCCGGGCACTGCCGACATTACGGTTTCGCGTGCCGATTACCAACCTGAGTATCAGGTGGACTTCGACCGCGACAAACTTTCGATGTATGGTCTGAACCTGCAGACTGCCGCCTATGCGCTGCGCAATCGCGTGAACGGCGCCACATCCACCCAGTTCCGCGAAGATGGCGAGGAGTACGACATAAAGGTCATGTACGACCCCGAACACCGCACGTCGATTCAGGATATAGAAGACATTCTGGTGCAGACTCCATCTGGCTCTGCGGTGCGCGTCAAAGATCTGGGTACGGTTGTGGAACGTTTCACACCCCCGACTATCGAACGTAAGGACCGCGAACGTCTCATAACCGTATCGACCGTAGTCAACGGAGTGCCCCTCGATCAGGTGGTAACCGAGGCTGAAGCCGCTATCGACGGCCTTGATCTCCCATCCGGAATCAGCATCGGCATCGCCGGAAGCTACGAGGACCAGCAGGATTCTTTCTCCGACCTCATGATGCTCGGTCTGCTCATAATTCTGCTGGTCTATATGGTTATGGCGGCCCAGTTCGAATCGCTCACATATCCGGGTATAATCATGACCTCTCTTCTGTTCGCTTTCTCGGGTGTGTTCCTTATACTTTGGATTTCCGGCCATACCCTGAATGTGATGAGTATGATAGGAGCCATCATGCTTATTGGTATCGTGGTGAAGAACGGTATCGTGCTCGTAGACTACATATCGCTTAACCGTGAGCGAGGAATGGGCATACGCCAGGCCGTTGTGCTTGGGGGACGTTCGCGTCTGCGTCCCGTGGTGATGACCACACTGACCACCATCCTCGGCATGGTGCCTATGGCCGTCGGCAGCGGCCAGGGTGCCGAAATGTGGCGTCCTATGGGTACGGCTGTGATCGGTGGTCTCACATTCTCGACGATACTGACTCTTCTCTTCGTTCCGGTACTCTACTGCTCGTTTGCCGGCCGGGGAGTGAAGAACCGCCGCAAAAAGCACCGCCGCCTGCTCGCCGCCTCGACACAGGCTCAAACCGGACATCTAACCGATAATCCAGATTAATCCCATCCCGATCAATCAGGATTAATCCCGGCAATCCCGATTATTCCCGGTTAATCCTGATTGGTCCCGATTATTCCCAATAAAAGAAATGAAAGCTATAATGATAACCTACGACCAAGCCCACCACGAACACGTGATAGAGGCCCTGGACCATTGCAGCTGCCGTGGCTTCACCTCTCTGGGTGAGGTTCAGGGTCGCGGCTCAAAGACCGGCGAGCCTCATTACGGCTCGCACGCATGGCCGTCGCTGGCTCAGGCCATCTTCACAGTCGTGGCCGACGACCGCGTGGAGCCTCTGCTAAAAAGACTGCGGGCTCTCGACGATGAGAAACCCCGACTCGGCCTGAGGGCATTCGTCTGGCCGATCGAACAATCAATCTGAACAGACCCGGGCGGTGTTGCAGAACTCCCTACAAAAAAAATTAAGCAAAAGCCTCAACTTTCAC
>CAJMMT010000003.1 GCA_905214715.1 uncultured bacterium
GACCTTTGGGTTATGAGCCCAACGAGCTACCACTGCTCCACCCCGCGGTGTCATTGCGAGTGCAAAATTAATACCTTCGGAAGCTATTGTCAATATTTTCGGAGTTAAAAAACGTTAACAACTATTCGAGCCTACCAATTACTGCTAACTGAACTGATTGGAATTATTGGAGTTATCGGAGGAATTGGAGTTATTAGAGCTATTGGAATTGCCGAGATTATCAAGATTACCGGGATTACCAAGATTATCAAGATTACCGGGATTACCAAGATAGCGGGATTTCCGGGTTTGTCGGGATTTCCGGAGTAGCGGTATTACGCGACTTTGATTCCCTGTTCCTTTTTGGTGTTCTTATTTTGCGTTCGGCGGCAATTTCTTTATTTTGATTTTGGCGCGTATCAATTATTTGGTTAATTTTGCACATAAGGGGGAGATATTGTGCAAAAAGTATTCGCGGATGGTACTGAAAACAAGAGATAAATTCATTGAGGTGGCCAGACAGCTCTTCGCCCGTAAAGGTGTGGAGAACACCACCATGAACGATATCGCATCGGCCTCGTCGAAAGGCCGCCGCACCATCTACACCTATTTCAAGTCAAAGAGGGATATCTTCAATGCAGTCATAGAGCAGGAGACCGACCGTGTGCTCGGCAAACTGCGTGTGATTGTTGTGAGCGCGTTGCCTCCCGACGAGAAATTCACCAACTTCATATACTGCCGGCTGGAGACGATGCGCGAGATCGTATCACGCAACGGCTCGCTGAGAGCCGGGTTCTTCCGCGACTTCCGGAAAGTGGATCGCGCAAGACGGCTGATGGAGAAGAAAGAGATAATACTGTTGCGGCAGATTCTGATAGAAGGCAATGAACAGGGATACTTCAACATCGCGGACCCGCATCAGACAGCGGTACTGATTACCCAGATAATCCAGGGGTTGGATGTTCCTTACATACGCGATATAATCAAGGGGGAAGGAATCGGTCAGGAGGAACTCAAAAGCCGGTTGTCGCAGATTCTTATGAAGGGGATAGGCAGTTCACACGACTGACCTCCGAGATTCATTCTTTACGATTTACCATAGGCCGGGCAATCCTTTGCACGGTAAAATTATATTAAACAGATATGTATATCAATGCAATGGGTTACTATATACCCGAAGTCCGGATACCCAATGAGTATTTTATCGATATAAACGGACTTACACCGGAATGGATAGAGCAGCGCACAGGGATAAAGACCCGTTCGCGCGTATCTGAAGGTGAGGGAATCGACTCTATGGGCTTCGATGCCGTGGATGATGCCCTGAAGCATCTCCCGTACGACATCAAGGATGTAGACCTCATAGTAGCGGCCCATTATTGCGCCTATGATACCGTGGCAACGGTAGGACACAAGATTCAGCGCCGCCATGACATAGCCGGAGCCAAGGTTGTATACGCATCGTCGGCCTGCTCGTCGTTTATAAACGGCATGGAGATAATAGAATGCTATTTCGCAGCCGGCAAGG
Source organism: uncultured bacterium (assembly GCA_905214715.1). GTDB lineage: Bacteria > Bacteroidota > Bacteroidia > Bacteroidales > Muribaculaceae > Lepagella. The sequence goes on from CAJMMT010000003.1 coordinate 1,508, forward strand.
CTACCAAAGCTCTGCTGATATGCAGCGAACAGAACTCCTACTATGCCAACGAACACGACCCCAAGTCGGGCCATCTGTGGGGCGACGCGGCCGTAGCCTGGTTCTTCTCGAAGGAGAAGACAGCCCCTACCGACGTGAAGGTTTGCGGCATATATACCGAAGGTCTGGCCCAGTTCGGCAAAGGTCCCGAGGGAGTGAAGCTGCGCCCGAAAGAGGATGGCATATCGATGCCTGACGGACGCGACGTGTTCCTGCAGGCATGCAAGCAGATGATACATGCGCTGGAGATGACACTCGACCAGACCGGCCTGCGGAAAGAGGATATAAAGAAATTCATAACTCATCAGGCCAACAAGCGCATCGTAGCCCAGGTGGCCCACATGCTCGACAAAAACATGGAAGAGGACTTCTACAACAACATAGAGGAGTTGGGGAATACCGGATCGGCCTCCTGTGCCCTGGTCATGTCGCAGCATAAAGATGAATTCGCCCCGGGCGAGAAGGGGGCCATGATGGTATTCGGGGGAGGTTACTCCTGCGGATGCGCCATACTTGAATTTTAACAGCAGAAAAAGAACCGGAAAATGCCGGTTTACAGACATCAGAACAACAATATGAAACTTCTTGAAGGAAAAGTGGCCCTGATTACCGGAGCCGCACGCGGCATCGGCAAAGCCCTTGCCATCCGTTTCGCCCAAGAGGGCGCCGACATCGCATTCACCGACCTTGTAATAGATGAAAACGGCCTCGCCACCCAGAATGAAATCGAAGCTCTGGGAGTAAAGTGCAAAGGATACGCCTCCAACGCCGCCGACTTCGCCCAGACCGAAGAGGTGGTAGCCCAGGTCAAGAATGACTTCGGACACATCGACATACTTGTAAACAACGCAGGCATAACCAAAGACGGCCTGATGATGCGTATGACAGAGGGCCAGTGGGACGCTGTAATCAACGTGAACCTTAAATCGGCATTCAACTTCATTCATGCCGTGCTTCCCATCATGCTTCGCCAGCGCGGCGGCTCAATCATCAACATGGCATCAGTAGTAGGTGTTCACGGTAACGCCGGACAATCGAACTACGCCGCTTCAAAAGCCGGTCTGATCGCTCTTGCCAAGAGCATCGCCCAGGAGGTAGGCTCCCGCGGAATACGCGCCAACGCCATCGCTCCCGGATATATCGAGACCGCCATGACCGCCGCCCTTCCCGAGGAGGTACGCAAGGAATGGTGCGCCAAGATACCTCTGCGCCGTGGCGGACAGGTAGAGGACATAGCCAACGTAGCCGTTTTCCTGGCTTCCGACATGTCGGGCTATGTAACCGGACAGGTAATACAGGTCGACGGCGGCATGAACATGTAATCATGGCCCGGAGACACGCTTTGCTGCTGGCCGGAGGCAAAGGCCTCCGCGCCGGCGGTGACATACCGAAACAATTTCAGGAAATATGCGGGCGACCACTGTTATGGTGGTCGCTACGTGCATTTCATAGCCATGACCCGGAAACCGACATTACCGTAGTGATGAATCCGGAATATGCCGGTTTATGGCAGAGTCTGCTCTCCGCGTTGCCTGAAGATGAGCGTATAGCTCACCACATCGCCCCGGGAGGGAAGGAGCGCGGAGAATCGGTAATGAACGGTCTGCGGAACATAAAGGAACGCGGAGATGCGTGCGAAAATATCCTCGTGGCTGTCCACGACGGTGCCAGACCGCTGATAACGCCGGAGATGATAGAACGGGGATTCGATATGGCCGAGAAACGTGGAAACGCAGTGCCTTATAAGCCCCTTACCGACTCCATACGACACCTCAACACCACCGGGCAACCCGAAAAAGGGTCCGGACCGGCAGACAGGAGCGCGTTTGTATGTGTCCAGACCCCCCAGATTTTCAAATATGACACCCTCTGCGAGGCATACGCCAAAAGCCGAGGCCTAACCTTTACCGACGATGCCTCTTTGGCCGAGCAAGCTTTGGGATTGGAGATCGCTCTTTATGAGGGGGAGAGTTCCAATATAAAGGTTACCAACCCGGAGGACTTCGCAATCGCGGAGACACTGCTCGGTCTTCTCCACAGCAACGGGAAATCCTGATAACCAACCGGGAAATCTGACATAAACAGCAGAACAAGGAAACTGGAAGTATGCTTGACACTGATATAAAATACCTGAAAGGTGTAGGCGACCGCCGGGCTGAAACGCTCGGCAAGGAGCTTGGCATACATACTTTCCGCGATCTGCTGTATTACTTTCCTTTCCGTCATATAGACCGCAGCCGGTTTTACCGCATAAGCGAGTTCGTGGGACTCGACATGCCCAACGTACAGGTAAAGGGTTGTTTCATTTCTTTCCGTGAAGAGGGAGAAGGAGCCAAGAAGCGGCTTGTAGGCGTTTTCAGCGACGGCAAATCGCTGATGGAGGTGGTATGGTTCAGCGGTATCAATAAAATAAAGGACATCTATACCACGGGCAAAGAGTACGTGGTTATGGGCAAGCCGGCTATCTTCCGCAATGCCTACACCATGACCCACCCTGAAATAGAGGCCTACGACCCTGCCCGACCGCCTCAGGGACTGCGTGGCATCTACAGTCTTACGGAAACTATGCGCAAGCGCGGGTTTACCCAGCGAATAATGCAGACGATGGTGCGCAATCTGCTCGACAACCCCAAGGTTACGGCAAGCATTACGGAAGCGTTGCCGGCACGTCTGCTTGAGAAGCACCGCATGCCGCCACTTAAAGAGGCATTGCGCGCGCTGCATATTCCCGAGAATCCCATACAGTTACAGCGTGCCACCGAGCGCATGAAGTTCGAGGAACTATATTATCTGGAACTGCATATACTGAACACCGCAGGCAAAAGGCGGAGCCGCACAAGGGGGAATATATTTTCGCGCATCGGTGAGAACTTCAACAGATTTTACAGCGACGTGATACCCTTCGACCTCACCGGAGCTCAGAAAAGAGTGCTGCGCGAGATAAGGGATGACATGCGCACCGGGCGACAGATGAACCGTCTGCTTCAAGGCGATGTAGGCTCGGGGAAGACGATGGTGGCCTTCATGACCATGCTTATGGGTATCGACAACGGCTTTCAGGGGTGCATGATGGCCCCAACCGAAATCTTGGCGGCCCAGCACTATGAGTCGCTGAAGCCCTGGGGCGATGCGCTCGGCATAAAAATCGAACTGCTCACAGGCTCCACGCGCGCGGCCAAACGGCGCGAGATAGCGGCCGCACTGATGTCGGGAGAACTGAACATCCTGGTCGGGACCCACGCCCTGATAGAGGAGAAAGTGGAGTTCGCCAATCTCGGCATAGCCGTAATAGACGAGCAACATAGATTTGGAGTGGCGCAACGGGCCAAAATGTGGGGCAAGGCCGAAATACCCCCTCATGTGCTGGTAATGACCGCTACACCGATACCGCGCACCCTCGCCATGACAGTATATGGCGATCTGGAAGTAAGCGTTATCGACGAGCTGCCACCGGGACGGAAACCTATAGAGACACTGCTGAGGTATGACGATAACCGTATGGAGGTGAATCGTCTTATACTTAGGGAACTGCAGGCCGGAAGGCAGGTTTATATCGTTTATCCGCTTGTAAAGGAAAATCAGAAGCTCGACCTGAAAAGCGTAGAGGAAGGGTTCAACCGCATTCAGGGGCTGTTTCCGCAGTATAAGGTATGCATGGTTCACGGGCAGATGAAGAGCGAGGCCAAAGACCGGGCCATGGAACGGTTTGTAAGCGGAGAGGCGCGTATAATGGTAGCCACCACGGTGATAGAGGTCGGGGTAAACGTACCTAACGCGTCGGTGATGGTTATCGAGAATGCCGAACGGTTCGGACTGTCGCAACTGCACCAGCTGCGCGGGCGCGTGGGACGCGGAGCCGAGAAAAGCTATTGTGTGCTGATAGGAAACCACAAGTCAGGCAGCATGACCAAGAAAAGATTGGGAATAATGACCGAGACTACCGACGGCTTCCTTATATCGGAGGCAGACATGAAGATGCGAGGGCCGGGCGACATGGAGGGGACGCAGCAGAGCGGCATAGCGTTCGACCTCAAGATAGCCAACCTTACGCGCGACGGACAGTTCGTGGAACTTGCACGCCGCGAAGCGGAACAAACATTGGCTATGGCCGCCAATGGAAAACTTACCGATGAGGAACGCATGATACTGGGTGCAGAACTTCACCGCCGCTTCAACAAGCAGATGGACTGGTCGCAAATATCTTAGAGTATGAAAGTTGTATATGAGGACAACCACCTGGTGGTGGTACGCAAGGAGGCCGGGGAAATCGTGCAGGGAGACAAGACCGGCGACAAACCTTTGTCGGAATTCGTAAAGGATTATCTCAAAGAGAAATATAACAAACCTGGCAACGTGTTCTGTGGCGTCGTTCACCGCATAGACCGTCCGGTGGCCGGACTGGTGATATTCGCGCGCACCTCGAAGGCTCTGGCACGACTCAACGAGATGCTGCGCAAAGGTGATATACACAAAACCTATTGGGCGCTCGTAGAGGGGAAACCGAAAGTGAAAGAGGGGGAACTTACCGACTGGCTGGTAAGCGACGGACGGCTGAACAAGACAAGAGTGGCTACGAAGGACACTCCGGAAGCAAAATTGTCGAAGATGCGATACCGCACCATCGCCGAAGGGGAACGCTACACTCTGCTTGAGGTAAATCTACTCACAGGCCGCAAGCATCAGATACGCTGCCAGCTGTCGGCGATGGGCAATCCTATAAAAGGAGACCTGAAATATGGGGCACGGCGAAGCAATCCCGACGGAGGGATCTCACTGCTGGCCCGTCACATAGAATTCGAGCATCCCGTATCCCACAAGCAGATATCCCTCGATACCGAACCTCTGGAAGAGATGAAAAAACTTCCCGGGATAAAAGGGGAATAGGCCGTTTACTATAAAAAATATCGCTGTCAACGGCAATAATAATTCCGGCAAGGGGATAACAAGAACTTTTTTTATTAAATTTGTAGTTGGGCCGTAGCAATCTCGCCAATCAGGATTGCACTATGGACTTCAGTCAAAATTCATCACAGGAAAGGGGAAACCAATACCGAATATAGATATGGCACTCTGGTTTGAAACGAAAGTAAGATACGACAAAATACAGGAAAACGGGGCTGTAAAGAAAGTTAACGAACCCTATCTGGTAGACGCCCTGACCTTTACCGAGGCCGAGGCCCGCATAATCGAAGAGATGAAACCCTTCATCTCCGGCGACTTCACCATTTCGGCCGTCAAGAAAACGAAAGTGGCCGAGATATTTTTCGATGATCGTGGCGACCGCTATTACATGGTGAAAGTAAGTTTCATAACATTAGACGAGAAAAGCGGCACAGAAAAGAAGACAGCCAGTTTCATACTGGTTCAGGCCTCCGATTTTCAGGGAGCGGTAGACCGTTTCAACGAGGGGATGAAAGGCACCATGTCGGATTACGAAATAACTTCGATAACCGAGACGCAACTTATGGATGTTTATCCCGCAGTTCTCGATCCGGATAAAAAAGGGGAATGATGATAGCCGGGAGAATCAAGGAAATACACGCCATGCTCCCTGCGGGAGTCGAACTTGTGGCGGTATCGAAGTTTCATCCAGCCGAGGCCATACGCGAGGCATACGAAGCCGGACAACGCATATTCGGCGAAAGCCGTGTGCAGGAACTTCTGACCAAAATACCGCAATTGCCTGAAGATATAAGATGGCATTTCATAGGCCACCTGCAGACCAACAAGGTGAAGCAGATTGTGGGCAAGACCTCCCTTATAGAGAGCGTGGATTCCGAACGACTGCTCCGGGTAATAGACTCGGAGTCGGAAAAAGCCGGAGTAGTGACACGGGTTCTTCTTGAAGTGCATGTCGCTCAGGAAGAGACAAAATCGGGATTCATGCCCGAAGAACTGAGACGGTATTTCAACGAACGCCGTTTCGAACAGCTCAAAGCCACGCATATCTGCGGCATAATGGGCATGGCCTCCAACACCGACGATATGGAAAGGGTCAGGAAAGATTTCGCGACCATAAGCTCACTGTATCGAGAGATAGCCGACGACAGCGACCTGGGCCTGAGAGGTTTCGACCATCTCTCCATGGGTATGAGCGGAGACTGGAGAATAGCGGTCGAGGAGGGTTCCAACATAGTAAGGATCGGAACAGCTATCTTCGGAAACCGCTTATGACGATTATATCGGGAAGGAGGGAACAATTGATTGCTTGGATATAATTTATCTTGCTAAAAACCAATATTTCTACAGCTATGAACCAAACTTCAACCAACGCGGGGAAATCGCAGATGATGACAATCATCACCATGATGTTCCTGTTCGGCATGATTTCTTTCGTGACGAATCTCGCGGCTCCTGTAGGCACCATCTGGAAAAACCAGATTGTAGGTGCCGGTATGTTAGGTAACCTGATGAACTTCATGGCATACCTCTTCATGGGTATACCTGCGGGAAAACTTCTTACCAAAATAGGATATAAGAAAACCACTCTGTGGGCACTCGGAATCGGTTTCGCCGGCATGGTGCTCCAGTATCTGTCGAGCATCACAGATGGCGGACAAGGATACACCGCCTTCGGAATCTATCTGTTCGGCGCGCTTGTAGGCGGTTTCTGCGTCTGCATGCTCAACTCGGTTGTGAACCCGATGCTCAACCTGATCGGAGGCGGCGGCGTACGCGGAAATCAGCTCCTGCAGATAGGAGGCACTTTCAACTCGCTTCTCGCAACCGTAACCCCGATGATGGTAGGTATGCTCATAGGCGAGATTACCAAAGATTCGAAGATGGCGGACGTAGACATACTGCTCATGATCGCCATGGGTGTCTTCCTGCTGGCCTTCTTTATAATTCTCGGTGCCAAGATACCTGAACCCAATGCGCAGAAGAGGGGTAAGACAGCCGACAAATACAGTGCCTGGAGTTTCCGCCACACAGTTCTCGGCATCATAGGCATCTTCTTCTATGTAGGTATCGAGGTGGGTATTCCCGGAACCATGATATTCTATCTTTCCGACACGTCGGCCCGCGGCGCCGGTCTTACGGTAAACGCTACCGCAATCGCAGGCGGTGTGGCCGCGATATATTGGTTCCTGATGCTCTGCGGACGTTTCATCTCGTCGTTTATTTCGGGTAAGGTTTCAAGCCGCACACAGATGATTACCGTCTCGCTGGTAGCTATCTGCCTCGTGATAGCCGCCATCTTCATCTCGAAAGATGTAACGGTAAGCATGCCGGCCTACTCTGTGGAAGATGGCTTCTCTATGGCAGCCGTTCCCATGTCGGCTCTTCTGCTGGTGCTTTGCGGCCTTTGCACTTCCGTTATGTGGGGCGGAATCTTCAACCTCGCGGTCGAGGGGCTCGGTAAATATACAGCACAGGCTTCAGGCATGTTCATGATGATGGTAGTCGGCGGCGGTGTGATGCCCTACCTTCAGGAACTTATTGCAAACGCCACAACCTACATGACCTCCTATTGGCTTGTAGTGGCTATGCTCGGATACCTGCTGTTCTACAGCCTGATCGGTTCCAAGAACGTAAACACGAATATTCCGGTCGACGAAGACCCGGTATAACAATAGTATAACCATATGAAAAAGAGGATGGCCTTTACAGCCATCCTCTTTTTCATATGGTTATATCTGCATTCGGGCGGTTTTATTTCTGCTCAGTCTGCCGCAGGGCGGCCAGATAGTCGGCTACCACAAATGTAGACCCCCCTATGAAAAGTATGTCTTGCTCACCGCAATCACCACGGGCTGCGACGGCAGCCTCGGCAACCGTAGGAAATTCGCGGCAACCCAGGCCCGAGGCACGGCATTTCGCTCCCAGTTCCTTAACCGGGAGCGCCCGTGGTATCAGCGCGTTTGAAATATAATATTCAGCCTCTTGCGGAAGAAGAGCCAATATATCGTCGATAGCCTTGTCGGCCACGAATCCCATCACAATGCGAAGTTTACCATGCTTGCGATGGCGCATCATCTCGCGCAGCTGCGCCACGTTATAGCGTATGCCCGCTTCATTATGACCTGTGTCGCATATGGTAAGGGGATGCTCGCAGGTAACCGTCCAACGCCCCATAAGTCCCGTATTGACCACTACGTTGGCGATGCCCGAAGCCACGTCTCTCTCCGATATCGGAAACAGATCGCGCCCTATTATCTCTTTAGCGGCAACCAGTACAGTACGCAAGTTGGCAATCTGGTAATAACCGCCAAGAGGAGATGATATCATGCCGCCGAGTGTCGAGAGGCATTCCCAGCCGGAAGGCATAAGACTGCGCACCGGTTTGAGTATATCGGGATAATCGTCAGCGAAAATTATCGGGGCTCCAACTTCATAGGCTCGATTGGTGAAAACATTCCTTACATCACCTTCCGCCTCCCCTATCACAACCGGTATATCTTTTTTTATAATACCGGCCTTCTCGGTAGCGATCTCTTCAAGAGTCGAACCGAGAAACTGTGTATGGTCTTTCGATATGTTGGTTATCACACATAGCTCAGGCGTAAGTATATTGGTGGAATCGAGACGTCCCCCCATTCCAACCTCTATAACCGCCACATCCACTTTTTCCGATGCGAACCAGTCGAAAGCCATCATCATGGTAAGCTCGAAGAAAGAGGGCGAACCGCTGTAATCCATCTCTTTCCACCTGTCGACGAATTCCACCACCTTCGCACGGGGAATCATCTGACCGTTTATGCGTATACGTTCGCGGAAATCAACGAGATGAGGAGAGGTATACAAAGCTGTCTTGAGCCCCGCCTCCTGCAGAATCGAGGCTAAGTTGTGAGATGTACTCCCCTTGCCGTTGGTACCCGCTATATGTATACTGCGGAATTTCCGGTGGGGATTTCCAAATGCTTCGGCGAGAGCTACCGAAGTCTCGAGTCCCGGCTTATATGCGGCCGCCCCTACGCGTGAGAACATGGGAAGACGACCGTAAAGATATTCGAGTGCGGAATTATATTCGCTGTCTGTGGCCGAAAGGCCTGATGAGAAATTTGAATTCATCTTTTCATAGAGCATATAATATGAACCCGGCTATTCCCGCCATGACAATGACCCATATAGGATGGATTGAGATGCGGGAGCCGCGCCATGGAATCTTGAAAAAAACCAGACAGAACGCCGATATGCAGATTATGACACTTGCCACCAACTGCGACGTGCGGCCGTCAGGCATGAAATTAGGAGCGTTCATAAGCAGAATCGCCGCGGAAGCGATAAGCCCCACAACCACCGGTCTCAGGCCTGAGAAAACAGCCTTTATCACTCCGCTTTCGTTATGACGGCGTATAAAGTGGCTGGCGTACACCACAAGCAGGAAAGAGGGCACCACCACCGCCAGGGTGGCGAGCAGGGAACCGAGCAGCCCCCAATACCATGTGTCAAGAGCGGGGTCTACCTGCCCCGGGGCTACAAAACCTATGTATGTCGCCGAGTTTATCCCTATAGGGCCGGGGGTCATCTGCGAGATAGCCACAATGTCAGTAAACATTGTCTCTGAAATCCAACCGGGATCCACTACCGATTTCTCGACCAGCGACAGCATGGCGTATCCGCCTCCGAAGCCGAAAATGCCTATCTTGATATAGGCCCATATAAGTTGCCAGTAAATAGTCATTTTCCAATCCTCCTATACTTTATTCCGTTTATGTTTACCTGATTTCCATATCGCCCATCCTCCCAGGGCACCGAGCACGATGTAAAGGACAGGGTTGGACACAATACCCATGTCGAGAGATATCATAAGGGCCACCACCAACGGTATCCAGACCGTGCGCCATGTAAGATGAGCGGCTTTGGCCGACGTTATCACAGGCGCCACGATTAGAGCCACCACTGCCGGGCGTATGCCCATGAATATCGCCGATACCACCCTGTTGCCCTTTATCATATCGGGAGTGAGGAAGATGGCTATACACAATATTATCAGAAACGAAGGGAGTATGGTGCCGAGTGCGGCGGTTACACTACCGCGCATCCCTCTCACCTTATCGCCTACGGAAGTGGCGATATTGACGGCTAAAATACCCGGCAACGACTGGGCCACGGCAAGGAGATCGAGAAACTCATCGCGTTCTATCCAACGGTGATTGTCTACAATCTCGCGTTCTATAATGGAAATCATAGCCCATCCTCCGCCAAATGTAAAAAGACCTATCTTGAAAAAGGAGGAGAAAAGCTGGCCGAGAGGGGCAACCTTACCCTCTTCCGAGCGGGTATCTTCAGAATCTGTTAGCATCATATCTTATACGGAGAGTTACGGATCCTATCCCCGGAGACTCTCTTTTAACTGATACAAAATTATAAAAAACCGGACTTGCCACCATAGGCAAAACCGGCTTTTTAATAGGTAAATTAAATGTCGACTCTCTTAGAGAGTATTTCTTCCAAAATCCCGAGACTCGTTCAGGAGCGTTTCTTCCCGAAACGCTATTCCTCTTTCTGTTGGTCGCGGTTGCCACGTGTCTTGTTTTTCGAGTGGCTGCTGTTCATGTCGCTCTCCTCTTTGAGGTCTATCTCCTTTCCGTCGTTATCTACCACGCGGTATTCAAGCATGGCTAAAGCCTCATCGGCCACCACTTTCAGTCCACGTCCGTACCTACGTTTCCATTTACCATAGATAGAGAACATCCCCTTCTTGACATAAGCTTCGACATATGGATGGATATAGAGTGTGAATTTCTTAACCTTAAGGCTGCTTACCAGATAATCGAGCTTTTCGTCGAGTTTGTCGGTAAAAAGAAGCGAAGGTTGCACCAATCCTTTCCCAAAGCAACTGGGACAAGTCTCTTCCGTAGTTATGTCGAGAGCCGGACGCACACGCTGGCGCGTGATCTGCATCAGACCGAACTTACTGAGAGGAAGGATATTGTGGCGTGCTCTATCGTTGGCCATAACATCTCTCATGTGTTCGAGAAGCGTCTGTCTGTGTTCCGCTTTGGCCATATCGATGAAATCGATCACGATAATGCCACCCATATCGCGCAACCGTAGCTGCCGGGCAATTTCATCGGCGGCTCTCAGGTTGACCTCCAGGGCGTTAGTTTCCTGATCCGAGCCCGCTTTGGAACGATTTCCAGAGTTCACATCGATTACGTGCAGGGCCTCGGTGTGCTCAATAATGATATAGGCTCCGCTCTTAAAAGAGACAGTCTTTCCGAAGCTGCTCTTGATCTGGCGGGTGATATTGAAATTGTCGAAAATCGGAACATCCTTGGAATAGAGCTTTACTATGTCGCGGTTATCGGGGGCTATGAGTCCCACATAATTCTGAATCTGCGAGAAAGTCTCGGCTTCGTTGACATAGATGTTCTCGAAGTTCGGAGTAAACAGGTCTCTGATAATTCCTACGGCTCTCGAATCTTCCTCATAAATAAGGGTCGGGGGTTCGGAACGCTGCATTTTGGAGATAGATTCCTCCCAGCATTTCACCAGAGTACGCATCTCATTGTTGAGCTCGGCCACACGCTTGTTTTCAGCCGAAGTACGGATAATGACGCCGAAGCCTTTAGGTTTTATGCTCCCTATCAGCTGGCGCAGACGCACTTTTTCTTCTGTCGACTTGATTTTCTGAGAAATTGAAATCTTGTCGCCGAAGGGTATCAATACCATGAAACGTCCGGTAAAGGATATTTCGGTGGTAAGACGCGGCCCTTTTGTAGAGATCGGCTCCTTGGCAATCTGCACCAGAAGCTTGCGTCCCGGTGCGAGAAGGTCGGTTATAGAACCATCTTTAGGAATCTCCGGTTCTGTTGCGAACTTGGAGATATTGGGTACTTTCCGGGGTTCTTTCAACGCTTCGTCGAGAAACTTGGCGTATGTATTGAAATTGGGCCCCAGGTCGAGATAATGGAGAAAAGCATCCTTTTCGTAGCCGACATTAACGAAAGAGGCGTTCAGACCCGGCATGATTTTCTTGACAGTGGCCAGGTAGAGGTCTCCTACGGCATAAGCCTGATTGCGGTTTTCCTTCTGCAGGGAAACGAGTCTCGAATCTTCGAGCAAGGCAATCGAGATGTCCTTTTCGCGGACATCAACTACCAATTCGCTTTTCATATTTTATAAAAGGTTTCGCCGGCAGGAACAATCCAGGCCGGCGAAAGGTTCCTTGGAAGAATCTTATTTCTTCTTATGACGATTCTTTCTCAGTCTTTTCTTACGCTTATGGGTAGCCATCTTGTGGCCTTTTCTTTTCTTTCCGCTGGGCATAACAGTTATTGTTTAATATTTTTAATCAAATTTTCGTTCCACTCTCTGTCATGTTAAATTCAAACACACTACAGGAGAGCGGTCGCTTATTCTTATTTTACGCGATCCAGGAACTGACGAGAGGGCTTGAACGCCGGAATCTTATGTTCCGGTATGATGATGGTAGTGTTCTTTGAGATGTTGCGGGCTGTTTTTTCGCGGCGGGTCTTGATAATGAAGCTACCGAAACCACGAAGATAAACGTTGTTGCCTTCGGCCATAGAGTCCTTCATGACCTCCATGAATTTTTCAACAGTGGCCAGGACCGCTGCCTTGTCAAGGCCGGTGCTGCGCGAAATCTCGTTCACGATATCTGCTTTAGTCATCTTTAGTTATATATGGATGGTTATTGAACTTTCTGCACAACCGCTGGAAGGCCCGATAAGAGACCTTACCGGTTTTGCGGTGCAAATATCGGTATTTTTTTTGGAATAAGCGATATAAATCGCCTAATTTCAGTCAGTGAAGCTAAAAATAGACGATTTATACCTGCCGAAAGGTGTTTCCGACTTACTATTTTCACTCATATCCCGGTTATCACTCCTCCTCGGAAAGCGATACTCCCGACACTTTCTCAAGCCGCCCCGCAATCTCGTCAGCCATAGAGCGCCTTACGGCGAGGAGAACCGAACAGGTATTGTCGAATGTGGTCTCGATCGTCTCCAGTCCGAATCCCTTCACAATCTTCATCACGCCGTCAGCAGACTGATAGGGGAAGGTAACGCGCAGCTTGCGGGTACGGAACAGTTCGCGGGTGCCGGCCGCATCAAGAGCTTCGGCCGCGGCCGCGCGATAAGCGGCGATAAGTCCTGGAGTTCCTAACTTTATTCCGCCGAAATATCGCACTACCACAACCAGCACGTCGGTAAGATTGCGGCTGTTGATCTGGCCGAGTATCGGTTTACCGGCCGTTCCGGAGGGCTCTCCGTTGTCGTTCAGCATCCAATCCGTGCGCTCCGGACCGAGCATCCACGCCCAGCATACATGGCGGGCATCATGATAATCATTGGAATAGCGTTTCACAATCTCGCGGGCTTCCGCCGCACTCTTCACCGGGCATGCGAAAGAGAGGAACTTGCTCATCTTCTCGTTTATATACCCTTCGCCGGGTTTCGCTATCGTAAAATAACTGTCTTCCATCTTATCTGATACCTGCCGCAAACTCGTGTATATCCGGAACTCGCTCTGTTTAAATATAATAATCGGTGGCTCCGTTTTCAGCCGCCTCATATATAAGCATGCCGGCGGCCACCTGACGCGATATTTCATGGCCGCAGGCCTCTTCGACAATGGTCAGGGCCCAGCGTGTAGCCATACCGGGGCCGGCGGCGGTTACAAACTTACCGCTTACAACCACCGGAGCCGCCTCGACCTTGGCTCCGTGAAGCATTTCGGTAAAACCGGGATAACACGTGGCGCTTTCCCCTTCAAGAAGACCTGTCTGACCGAGGACTACAGCCGGAGCGGCACAGATAGCGGCTATGCGGCCCTCGGGAGATGACGCCTGACGGGCAAGAAGTCCCTGCAGTGGCGCGAATTCATAAAGGTTGGAGGCTCCGGGCATTCCGCCGGGAAGGACAAGCCATGCGGGATCGGCAAACAGGGTATTGTCGAATAAGACATCGGCGGATACCGTTACCCCATGCGCGCCTGTTACCTGAAGTGAAGCTGTAATTGATACGGTGCGCACTTTCATTCCTGCGCGGCGCATGACGTCTACGGCTGTGAGGGCTTCGATTTCTTCAAAACCGTCAGCAAGAAACAGAAAAGATTCTTTCATAGATCTTCGTTATATGTCTTGGTTTTTAAATATTGTACGGCTGTGGTAGTTTCAGACCACGCCAATCGCAAGATGAGGAGGGAACATATATACTACTAAGTTAACAAAAAAACTCGGTTATTACCACACCGGCGCCGAAATATTACAAAAATTTATTTTCGCGGCCACGTGAAAAGGATTTTTTGCTTAATTTTGCCATAAGTGGAATTACGCGCACATTCACGCTGCTGTTTTCCACGATATCGTTATGCGGATTCCTTCTACGACAAAATCACTGTTTTCGCTACTCATTCTGGCCGGAATCCTCTTTCTAACCACCTGCGGCAGGAAAGAAGGATACCATTCGGTTAGAGGCGGCGTATGGTCTACCACATACCATATAACTTTCCGAGGCCCCGCCCAACTTGAGGACTCGATCGAGGCTGTACTAAATGAAGTGGGGCGATCATTGTCGCCTTTCGATTCCCTTTCGCTCGTATCCAAGGTTAACAGACAGAAAGAGACAGATATCGACATACATTTCAAGAAAGTATACGACATATCGAAGAAAATCAACGAACTCAGCGGCGGAGCCTTCGACCCTACACTTGCCCCTCTTATACGAACATGGGGGTTCGGCCAGGGACACACACCGACCGCCGACACTCTGCGTCTTGACTCCATCGCCCGCTTCATCGGGCTATCGAAAACCAGAATGAAGGGCAATCGTCTTATCAAGGAGAACAAAAATGTGGAGTTCAACTTCTCTGCTGTAGCCAAGGGCTATGGATGCGACGCAATCGGAGCCATGTTCCGCAGGAATTCGGTTAAAGACTATCTGATAGAAATAGGAGGCGAAGTGCTTGCCTCCGGCAAATCCCCGCGTCAGAGCGAATGGCGCGTGGGGATAGAATCTCCCGACAACTATACCGGAGCCGGAGCAGGGAGAAGGGAATACCTGGATTTCATAAACCTTAAAAACGAGGGCATAGCCACCTCAAGTAATCTGCGCAATTCGCAAGTAGTGAACGGTCGCAGAAGAGGGCACATCATGTCGGTGAATATGATGGCTCCGGTTGAAACCGACGTGCTGTCGGCCACTGTCGTAGCCAAAAGCTGCGGTACAGCCGACGCGCTTGCCACGGCCGCGATAGCGTGCGGCGCGCAACAGGGTTGCGAACTGCTGCGACGCGCCAAGGCGAGAGGCGTGCTTGTAACGGCCGACTCCATAATCTATATAGACTGGAAATGACTACAACCATACTTTGCGTAATAATATTGCTGCTGACGGCAGCCCTTACAGTCAGTATACTTAAAGGGAACCGCGATACCGGCAGGGCGGCACGAGAAGCCGAGAACCTGCGTAATACGCTTGAAACCAAAATATCGGCTTACGCCGATATGAACCAGCAATTGCTCAGGGAACAGAAAGAGTGGGCCGACAGGCATGCCGAAGAGATGCGCCAGGCAACCATACACCAACTGAGCCATATGGCAGACCAAAATCTGCGCGAGCATCAGGCGGACCTGCGCGAAAGCAACATGCGCGAGATGGAAAGGATAATGACTCCGCTGAAAAGCAAACTCGACGAATTTTCGCGTGCTGTCTCGGATGCCTACATGAATGAGAACGCAAGTCGGAAATCGCTTACAGATCAGATTACGCTGCTGATGCAGCTGAACCGCGACATAGGCCGCGATGCACGCAACCTCACTTCCGCACTCAAAGGAGACAGTAAAGTGCAGGGAGACTGGGGGGAGACGCTGTTGCAGACACTGCTCGAAAGCGCAGGATTGGTAAAGAATGTGCATTTTTTCCTCCAGGTGACCGCCGACGATACGGGTCGACAGCTTACAGATGAGAACGGCAGACGCCAACGCCCCGACGTTGTGGTGAACCTCAGCGACGGGCACCGGATGGTGATAGACTCCAAGGTCTCGCTAACAGCCTATTCCCGGTATGTGGCCGCCGAAAGCGAAGAGGAACGCAACCGCGAGGGGAAGCTGCACCTTGTATCTGTAAAAAAACATATAGATGAACTTGCAACCAAACAGTACCAGAAACAGATACGCGGTGCCGCCGACCACGTTCTCATGTTCATGCCGATAGAGGGATCTTATTACACGGCCATGCAGCTTGACCCGGATTTGTGGCGCTATGCCTTCGAGCGCAATGTGGCCATCGTCTCCCCTACCCATCTCTTTTCGGTGATGCAATTGGTAAGCCAGTTATGGAGCCGGGAGAAACAGGAACGCAACGCGGAAGAGATAGCGCGTCAGGGAGGGCTGCTATACGACCGGGTGGCAGCTTTCCTGAACGAATTCGCCACCATAGGCAACAGTCTCGACACGGTCAGGGCCCGATACGACCGCTGTTTCGAATCGCTTACCAAAGGAAGACAAAGCGTGGTAGCACGCGCGGAACGCATGCGCGAACTGGGCACGCCGGTAAAGAGACGCATAAGCAGCCAGCTTGCCGACGCCGTGGAAGATTACAGTGAAAGCGACGAATCTTCCCAAGATACCATAGATTAGAGACATGCCGGGGATTTATCTCACGAACTTCGGGGATTGAAAGTAGAGACCGAAATTGATGCCGAAATTCCAGTTGCGGGCCGGGGAACTCAGATAGTTGCCGTATAAGGACAATGATGCGAATTTGAAATTATATACCGCAGCCAATTCTCCTATGAACTCGGGATGACGGAACCACCCGTCCCAACACGGCATACCGTCGGCACCCTCGCGAATGGAACGTACCGGAATGAATAGATTGAAATCCCCCCGGAGCTGGAAATTCCGGAATGGCGACCACACGGGCTGCAGCCCGGCTGCCACATAATTATCCGAACGGAAAGCGGGATTGAAATAGTTTTTGGTGGAGGGCGTGGGTTCAAACGCCGAAGCATGGATAAGAGTGGCCGTATAATTCTGATAAAGACGCGAGAAAGTAGCTACACCACTGGCCGAAACACCGAGCGACACATTACGTAACAACGGAAAGTAACGCTGCCATTCGGCAAACAGACGCAGACGGTTATGAAATTCATAAGCTGATTTCTTATCTTCGGAAGATGTGATTCCTGACTTCTCACGCGACCCTATAACCGAAAGCCGCGCCTTCATTCCCGAAGAGGGGTACTGCTGGAAATCAAGTGTATTGCGTTCAGCTTCGAGACGTGCCGCGATGATATGATAATGACCCTCCTGACGATTGCCGGCGATAACAGGATCGGCACCTACAGGATAGTATCGGTTTCCGAGATAGCCGTATCCGATGCTTGCCAGACCTTTCCCGGCTCGCCCGAGTGCTACGCAGTAGTTGAGTCTGGCGAAATGCTGCGTATCGGTTATGAACGATGGAGAACCTGTCTGGTAAAACAGCAACTCGGAATCATAATACTTCTGGCGGCTGAGCACACCTTCAAGCTGAATATAGGATGGCAGCTGGCTGTTGATAGCCATCTTGCCTGACAGCAATGCGGCATAGTAAGACTGCCCTACCCACGCGCTGAGGTCGATGTCAAGGGAATTGAAACTGAGTGTATGATACCCGCATGTGAAATACAGCATACTGTTGGTGGAGGTCGTTATCCATCCCCCCACACCGAAATTCCATGGATTTTTAACCTTGGCGTCAAGCAAAAGGGTATTGGCAGAAACCACAGGTCGCTTGGCAGGGAATTCAATCGAATATGCGCGGGCCTGAAGCGAGTCGGCCTGCAGATTGAGACGTGATTGCGGGAGCAGGTTGTCGAGTTTCCCTCCGGCCACGGCCCTATAATAGGATTCGTAGGCATCTTCCATAGAGAATGGAGTTTTCCGGCCGTGATCAAACAGGAACCGCAGAAACCGGGCTTCCCCTTGCGTGGCACCTTTCACTGCCACGGAGTCGAACTCCACTGAAGGTGTCTTGGCTGCGAAAAGTCTGCGTCGTTCGCTGACCTCGGCAAGCGGACGACGTGCCTTTACGCGTCCGGCCACGGAATCGACCATAGCAAGCCCGGTATCATACCCTATCTCATATATCTGGGCCGCATCTTCAAAATCGAGCACCGAAAAAGAGGAGACCGGTACCTGAATCTTGATTCCTTCAGAAGATGGCAACGAATAATCGTTGTTCTGTATAATCATATCCTCCAGCTGGCTATAGGCGTTGCCGGGCTTTGGCTTACCGTCGGGCTCGGAAACAGACACTCCTATTATCACATCGGGATGAAAATCCTCGCGCATCACATCTACCGGGAAATTGTCATATATCCCCCCGTCGAACATCAGCAGACTGTCTATCTCTATCGGGCGGTAAACGAGTGGGAAACTCATGGAAGCCCTTACGGCATCGCCGAGAGAACCGTTCCTGAGCACGACCTTGTGTTTGTGGTATATATCGGAAGTTACACACTGAAACGGCACGAAGAGGTTTCTGAAATCCTCACCACATTGCACGGTATATGGAGTATACAGCTTCAGGAACTCTATATTCATCGGCAGCGGCGAGATAAGAGAGGCAGGAAGAATCTGGCTTGCAAGATTGTTCTGTTTCTTAAAACTGATATTGAACGACAGCCACTTCGGAGAGGGGGAAGGCTCTGAAAAATAGTATATGTCAGATGGATTAAGCTGGCCGAAAGCCCAATAACGGAAATCTTTCGACATAAAAAAAGCCAGCATCTCGGCCGGCGACCATCCGCAACTGTACAAACTTCCAACCACGGCTCCCATAGATGTCCCGACCACGTAGTCTATCGGAATACCGTGGTCCTCCAAAGCCTTTATCACTCCCACATGGGCAATGCCTTTGGCTCCTCCTCCTGACAGTACCAGTCCGACACTGCCGGATGAGGAGGGTTCTCCCGCACCTCCGCTATCTTTCGGCAAAACGGTTTCCACAGTATCGAGCAGCGCAAGGGAGTTGTGAGACGGTGCTGCGACGGCGGTTACGCTCACAAGCAGTATTACGCCTATTATTTCAAGGCGAAGGGCACGTAAAGAGAGATGCGGAAGAATCTCTATTGTATGTGAACGGTGGAACGGCTGAAACATAGCTGGAATCTTTTTAAGCGATCCATGCCACCGCACGATAAAAAAGCGAGGTGTCAAGGTCGAATTTATAAAACCTTAACACCTCGCTTTCATATTATGTTCACGGCTGAATACCGTTTAAATCACTTCATTCTATCATACGGAGTTTGTTTTCGATATCGGCTATATCCTGGCGGATGCGTTCGCTACGGCGTTCCATCTCCTTGAGCATGGAATTTCCGGCCGAAGACTTCACGCTGAAGAAGCCCATATTGTTTTCGTAGGTCTTCAGTTCGGCACGTTTGCGGTCAAGTTCACGCATCAGGCGTTCGCGTTCGCCACCCACTTTCTGAGGATTGTCGGCACGCATCTCACGCACACGGTTCTTGAAGCGGTTCTCGCGGTTTTCACGCTGGCGGTCTCTGTCGGCAGCATAAAAGACATCGCACAGACCGCGGAATTCCTGCCAGAGCGTTTCCTTTACCTTTGCGGGCACATGGCCTATTTCCTGCCATTTGGCCTGACACTCCTTAACCACCTGCAGGTTCTCGCGGGGATCCGCCTCACGGTCGAGCTCTTTAAGACGGTCTATAAGGGCTGTCTTGGCTTTCAGGTTGGCATTCTCTTCCTGACGGCGTTCGCCTATGAATTTATGACGACGGTCAAAGACGGCGTTGCATGCGGTAGAGAAACGTTTCCATATCTCATCGCTCTGGCGACGACCGGAATTACCTATGGTCTTCCACTCCGCCTGAAGCGCTACGGCAGCCTCGGCCGCTTTTTTCAGATTCTCTTCCGAAGCGAGAGCCTCCGCTTTCTCACAGAGTTCCACTTTCTTCTGGAAGTTGGCGCCCATCTCGTCGCGGCTCTTGGTATAGAACTCCGCCTTGGCTGTGAAGAAAGCATCGCAGGCTGTGCGGAAGCGATTGAAAAGGGCGTTGTTGGTCTTACGCGAAGCGAAACCTATACCTTTCCAACGGGCCTGCATGTCAAGAATCTTCTTTGTTGCCTCATCCCAGTCTGAAAAGTTCTTCAGTTCATCGGTCTTTATAGCCTCGACCTCATTGCAGAGAGCCGTCTTGGCAATCTCCGCCTCGGCTTCGCTGGCTTTGCGCGATTCAAAAAACTCCTGATGACGCTTGTTGACAGTAGAAGAGAGAGTTTTGAACTCTTCCCATATTTCAGCGCGTATATCTTTTGCTACAGGACCTATCTCGCGCCATGAGTTATGAAGACTCTGAAGCTGACGGGCAGCTTCAACCACGTCTTCCTTATCGACGAGCGCACGGGCTTCCTCTATGATCTGACGTTTAGCCTCCAGATTCTTGCGGAAATCAAGGTCGCGGAGCTCCTTGTTTATTTTCAGCTTATCGTAAAACTCCTCTACCAAGCTCTGGTAGTTTTTCCATATCGCAGTCTCGGCTGTAGGGGGAAGGTCAGCCTTTTCACGAAAATCCTGCTGCAACTGCTGGAAACGAGGAAAATTAAGGTTTACGTTATCTATATCTTCGGTTATCTTGCGGAGTTCATCGATAATAACCTGTTTTTTCTCAAGATTCTGTTGCATCCTTTTTTCCTCTTCCTCAAGGAAAATCGCACGGCCTTCTTTAAACTTGGCCAACAGGTCGCGGAAAGGAACTTCTTCGGCCGATGTCTGGGCCGCGAATGTTTCGGGTGCGTTACCTTCAGCCACGTAAGCTGAAAGTTCTTCGAGCTGCTCGCGGTTACGGCGACTGTAAAAAGCTGTTTTAAGGGCGGCCACCTCGCGATGAGCCTGCATGTTGCCCGAAGCAACTATACGGTCAAGTTCGGCAAGGAGTTCCGCACAAGTCATGTTGTGGTAATTGACGTGTGACTCATCGGCTGTAGCAGGAGTTTCCACGGCAACGTCGACAGACTCTTCTTTGGGGTCTTCAACCTCTGTTACAGAAGGCATAACCTCTTCGGGGAGTTTTTCGTTTTCGTTCATAATGCTGGTATGGAGCGGTTATAAGTAGCGTTTAATGTGGGACTGATAATATGGTTTCAAGGGCGCGACTGAAGCACGGTCATATCATATTCCATAGAGGGAATAATTACAATACCGTCACTTTCAGAACCTTGATATCCTCTACCGGACGGTCGGAACCATCGGTAGCGGCGTTCTGGATTTTCTCGACAACATCCATTCCTTCAAGTACCTCGCCGAATACGGTGTACTGTCCGTCGAGGTGAGGAGTGCCGCCGATGGTGATGTAGTCTTCCTTAAGCTGTGCCGGAAGCGAGTCTACCTTCACGTCTGCCTCCGTACGGGCTATCAGGGTCTGACGCAGGACTTCGAGTTCATCTTTAAGACCTGCCTTGCGCAGAGAGTCTATTTCGGCATAATGCTCCTTGCATAATTTGCGGAAATAATCCTGACGGGCCTGATTGGCGCCACGGCTTTCGAGCATTTCGAGCTGACGCGCCGGAACCTTACGTCCCGTTACGATATAGAACTGCGAGCCGGAACTGCGTCGCTCGGGATTTACCTGATCGCCGGTGCGTGCGGCAGCAAGGGCACCATATTTATGATAATGTCTCGGATAAACTATCTCGGCGGGGATCGTATATCCCGGATCTCCGGCTCCGAGCATCGCGCCGGGTACGGCATCCTTGCTATCGGGATCTCCGGTCTGGACCATGAAATCTTTTATGACCCTATGAAAAAGGACACCATCGTAGAATCCCTCGCGAGCAAGTTTCAGGAAATTGTCGCGATGTTGCGGAGTGTCGTCATAAAGTTTCACCTTGATGTCCCCCATAGAGGTAGAGATGACAGCTACAGGACCGGCAGACGCCACATCCTGATGAATGGGTGATTTTGTTTCCATAATATTGTCGCGTGCCCACGTCATGCCGGCGAGAAGCACAGCCAGCAACAGCGGGATATAGAGTTTCTTCATTTGGCGATTGTTCTCAGATTCCCTCTTTAGGGTAAACACGTTTGTAAATACGGCGGAAGTTTGAATCGCTTTCCTGCAGTTGCTCTACATGGTCCTGGTAATCGGCTCCCCAGATAGCCTCGAGCAACGACCAGATATATCTGCGCTCGCGGTCTTTGTCGATCGTAGCTTCAATAAGCGGAGCGAGCCACCCCTGGAAACGCTCGCGGTCTACAGCGGCAAGGAATCTTGCGGTAGAGGCACAAAACTGACCTGTGGAATCCACGCGTTTGAGGTTGTCTATCAAGACTGGCATATGATCCAGACAATCATCCACATGATTTACCAGATATTCGTAGGTAGCCATGCCGTCTGAATCCAATTCAGGTTTTTTGAGTATATCTATCATAATGCAGATTAGATATTTGACATACATGAGGTAGCTTTTATCCGACTTTCGGGAAGGTCATGACAGAGGGCCTCGCCTTATAAGCCGGAACAAGCATACCCGGTTGAATTGACAAAATTAGAAAAAAATTTCATTCAATGAAGAGAATAAATTAAATTTGTGCCCGATATGGAAAACAGAAGCAACGACATACCGGCTAATGTGCCACGGAACAGCTGTGGCAGCAATGCCGTTATCGTCATCGGTCGCCAGACAGGAAGCGGTGGACGGCAAGTAGGAAAAGCCGTGGCAAAAAAACTCGGCATCAGCTATTATGACCGTGAACTTCTGAAAGAATGCGCCGAAAGAATGGGATACGCGCCATCCATATTCGAGATGGCCGACGAACGCCGCCCATCGATGTTCCGGTCGCTGCTGGCGGCCAACATCGGACTCAACGACTCGTCGCCCATGACAATGGAGCAGATATATTCGGTGCAATCGGATGTTATACGCCAGATTGCCGACAGAGAGCCGGCCGTGTTCGTGGGACGGACAGCCGATTATATCCTACGCGACAAACCCGGGCTCTTCAGCGTGTTTCTGCATGCCCCAGAAGAGTGGCGCGCACGCAATATGATACGCCGGCTCGACTCTACATCGGTATCGGAGGCTGTGTCGACTCTCAGAAAGATGGATTCCCGACGTCAGGATTACTATAATTATTTCACACCCGGCGGATGGGGAAAGGCCGACAACTATGACGTATGTATCGACTCGTCGAGGTTCGACCCCGATACATTATCCGAGATAATCGTAAGGCTCGCGACCAAAGCCAACGACAATGGCCCGACACCGGACGACAAATAACGAAGTTCCCGTTCATGCCTCACTATAAGGCGCCAAAGATTTTTAAACTTTATATAAACAATTTTACCCCATTTCCCTTTTTATAGGAAACAGACAAACCGTAAGCGTTATGAAAAACACTCAGTATCTGGTATCCTATATTTTCACCTTGATAATAGGTGTGCTGTTGTTGGTCTACAGCCGGCAGACCAATATATTCGAGATAATAGTGGTGGTCATAGGCATATGCTTCATCATTCCGAGTCTCGTAGGGCTTTACATGGGGTTCGCCGGCAAAAAACAGACCGACGGTTCGCGCAAGAGCCGTCCCTGGTATATCGGTACTTCGGCCATAGCCGGGCTGGTAGGGGGCGTGCTTCTCGTCGCCATGCCGGGATTTTTCGTGCATTACCTTATCTATACTTTCGGTGTGATTCTGGTAGTGGCGGGAATAATACAGATTCTGTTTCTCTCGGCCGAAGGTAGAGATATAGGGGGGATGCCCACCGCATGGTTCATTATGCCGTGGATTATTGTCGCCACCGGTATCGCCATTATAATAATCGGTCCTGAAAAACTTGCCGATGCGGCCACAATCGTAACGGGAATCGCTCTCACACTATATTCCATCAACGGGCTTCTGAGCGCGTCGGCCCATAAGCTTACTACCCGTCGTATGGCACGTTCCGTCGCCAAGGCAGCCGGAGTAGAGAAAACCGAAGTACGTGAAAAGACTGGGAGAGAAGCAGATTCCACCGACGCGACAGCAGAGGTAACAAAAGAAAAAGAAGACTCTCCGGAGGGAGAGCCATAGATGATATCAAGCAGAAGCGCGGTCTGTCGCTTCATGCCGGGCGCATGAAGAGGAAAGTCCGGGCAACATAGAGCAGCATACTTTCTAACGGAAAGCCGGCGGCGACGTCGGGGATAATGTGACAGAAAACAACCGCCCGCACCCATCAGATGAGGTCCGGGTAAGGGTGAAAAGGTGGGGTAAGAGCCCACCGGCTCACGTGGCGACACGCGAGGCCGCACATCCTATGTGTTGCAAGGCCAAATATACCGGCAGCGAAGGGTGGCTCGCCCATTGCCGGGGGGTAGGCTGCTTAAGCCTCGGTGGCAACACCGGGCTTAGATAAATGACAGGCGGCTTTCAGGCGGCACCCTGCATTACAATTCAAGGGCACCTCCTTTCAGGAAGCTACATAACCCGGCTTACAACGCTTCTGCTTTTGTTACTACGCCGGGTGCAGATTATTCTGCCCCCGGCTTTTTTTAATATTCCCGCCATGTCTAAGATAATAGAAAAAATAAAATATCTGATTTATTACTGCACCGAAGGTGTATGGGAAAGCGGCAAGGATACACTCGGGGTAAGGCTTGTGAAAACCGCCAACCTTGCCGTAAAATCATTCATGGACCGCGGATTGCAAATAAAGTCTATGTCTCTCACCTACTCTACGGTGCTGGCCATAGTCCCGGCTCTGGCATTGCTGCTGGCCATAGGACGAGGATTCGGATTACAAGATTTGCTGACATCGTCGATTTATTCATATTTCCCGTCGCAAACCAAAGCCATCGCCACAGCCATGAAGTTTGTAGACTCTTATCTTAAAGAGGCTTCCTCTGGTATCTTCGTAGGTGTGGGGCTCGTATTCCTGCTTTGGACAGTAATTTCCCTTCTCTCATATATCGAAGATGCCTTCAACAACATCTGGGATGTGAAACATGACCGCAACCTCTACCAGAAGATAACCGATTACATCGCCATATGCCTGATGATTCCGATTCTTATAATCTGTTCGTCGGGTCTATCGATCTTCATGGCCACCACTATAGAAGAGCAACTGAAGATTCCGTTCCTGACACCATTGCTTAACAAACTGCTCGAGCTCTCGCCATTTATCCTGGTATGGATCGCATTCTCGCTTTCCTTCTGGCTGATACCCAATACCAAGGTATCCATAAAGTATGCCATGATTACGGGAGCTATCTGCGCCGTGGCCTTCCAGATTCTTCAGATGCTCTTTTTCTCAGGTCAGCTGTATGTATCGAAATACAACGCCATCTACGGATCGTTCGCTTTTCTTCCGCTGCTGCTTATCTGGCTCCAGCTCTCGTGGCTGATTCTGCTGTCGGGATGCGTGCTGACCTATTCGCTGCAAAATATATTCACCTTTGACTTTCTTGGCGACTATTCAACCATATCGGCCGATTACCTGCACAAGATGGAGGTTATAGTCATGGCCGTGGTGGCGCAGGATTTCAATGAGAAACGGCGCCCGAAAACCATTGTCGAGATTTCCACATCCTACGACATCCCGATAAGAATAGCCAACAAGATAAACGAACATCTCAGCAAAGCCGGAATGGTGTATCAGGTAGACCTGTCGGAATACCCGGGATGCTCGAAAGGGGACCTTGGACTTACACCGGCTGTAGACATAAACACACTATCGGTTTCTGAATTCCTGAAAAAGATAGATGCCGAAGGTAACAGCAATTTCATACCGCGCTTCTCCAAGATATATGGCGACACACTCATACAACTCGATAAGGTGCTTGACAACGCATATCCGTCGGGAAACGATATTCTCATAAAAGATATATCTCTCCCGGCTCCTGACAACGGAGACAAAAAACAGCAGAAGCTACAGAAGTAAAAGAAGCGACAGAAGCATCAGATGTAACGATGGTTTTATGCTTTGCAACATAATTTACATTGTTCCTGAAAGAGTTGCAATTTTATTTTTCCATAACTAAAAAATAAGTTGTCGTCTGCTTGTTTCCAATTGCAAATTATTATATCTTTGCTAATAGCGATTACAGCAAACGGCCCTGAGTATACCGCATAAGCGATTCAGGGACGCTCAGCTACACAGGGGAATCAGATCAAACCTTGACACTGCACAAAGCGGCAGGAAGTGGAAAACCGACATATATAACCAAAAGGGAATTTTCTATAAATCTAATATGAGTTATTTAAAGTTTGACAAAAGCCTTATGATAAATCTGGAGCAAAGCCTCGCCAAAGAGATGCTTCGCACCAATAAATCAGGGGCTTATCATTGTACCACAATCGTAGGATGCAACACCCGTAAACAACACGGGTTGCTTGTAATACCTATACCGGAGCTCGATCCCGACAAGGCATTCGTGCTGCTCTCTTCGTTAGACGAGACGGTAATTCAGCACGGAGCGCCTTTCAATCTCGGACTCCATGAATATGCCAACGGGGTTTTCTCGCCCAACGGCCACAAATACATAAGGGAGTTCAACTGCGAATCAGTGCCCACCATGACCTACCGCGTAGGCGGCGTGGTTCTCACCAAAGAGAAAATGTTTATCTCTCATGAGAACCGCATCATGATCAAGTACACGCTGGTAGACGCGCATTCAGAAACGAAACTTCAGTTCCGTCCGTTTCTGGCATTCCGCGACGCAAACAGCCTCACAGGCAAGAACTCGCAGATCAACACCGCAACACGCGATGTGGAAAACGGAATAGCCACCTGCCTTTACGAAGGGTATCCTGAGCTGTTCATGCAGTTCAACAAGAAGCCGGAATGGAAAACCGACGGCCATTGGTACGACGGCATAGAGTATTACAAAGACCGCGACCGAGGCGTACCATATCGCGAAGACCTCTGGGTGCCCGGATATTTCGAGATTCCAATCAAAAAGGGAGAGTCCATTATTTTCTCGGCCTCTACCTTCGAAACCGACCCCTCGGAATACGAGAAAACTTACGAAAAGGAGCTTGAGACACGTACGTGCCGCACATCATTCTACAACTGCCTCAAGAACTCCGCCAAGCAATTTTACCTTAAGAACGACCGAGGCATGTATGTCATGGCCGGTTATCCCTGGTACAACGTGCGCGCCCGCGATGAATTGATAGGTCTGCCCGGATGCACGCTGGCCATAGACCATAAGGATGATTTCATCGAGATAATGTCTACTTTTATCCAGGCTCTGGACCGTTTCATGTCTACCGGAGAAAAAGACCCGGTGATACATGAGATAGATCTTCCAGACATACCGCTTTGGACAATATGGGCCATACAGCAGTTCGCCCGCCGTACCAGTCGCGGAGAATGTGCCGATCGTTATCTCGAGACCGTACGCAGAATCGTAAACGCCGTTATCGAAGGCAAAGCAGACAATCTTACGCTCGACGACAACGGTCTCGTATCGAGCAATGGTACCGAAAAGCCTGTAACCTGGCTGTCAGCTGCTCTGGGAGGTCGCCCCATAATACCGCGTACAGGCTACATAGTGGAATTCAACGCCCTTTGGTACAATGCCCTGCGTTTCCTTATATCTCTCATAGAGGAACGGGAGGAGGAGAAAGAACTGCGAGACAGTCTTAATGCTATCGCCGACAAATGCAAAGCCTCTTTCATAGATACATTCCTTAACGATTACGGCTACCTTTATGATTATGTAAACGGCACTTATACCGATGTCGAGGTTCGGCCGAACATGGTGATCGCAATAGGTCTGGAATATTCTCCGCTCGACAGACGCCAGAAACGCAAGGTACTTGACCTCGCTACCCGCGAATTACTTACCCCGAAGGGGCTGCGTTCGCTGTCGCCTAAGAGTTACGCCTATCATCCTACATATGTAGGCGGACCGTTCGAGCGCGAGATGGCCGTTCATCAGGGACCGGCGCGCCCCTGGCTTTTCGGTTTCTATGCAGATGCCTACATACAGGTGTTCGGACTCTCGGGCCTCGGTTTCATAGAACGCATGCTGATAGGCTATGAAGACGAGATGACGGAAGGATGCATAGGATCGCTTTCCGAGATGTATGACGGCAATCCCCCCTACACAGGACGCGGAGCGGTGTCTACCGCCAAGAATGTGGGCGAGATATTGCGTACAATCCGCAACGTAAAAGAACTTAACAAACTACAGTCAGACCTCGACAAATAACTATGAAGGCACTAATGTTCGGGTGGGAATTCCCCCCTCATATCCTCGGAGGTCTTGGAACTGCCTCCTATGGCCTTACCAAAGGCATGCACGCCAACGGCGACATGGACATAACTTTCGTCATACCCAAACCATGGGGTGACGAGGAGAAAGGATTCGCCCAGATCATAGGCGCATGCAACACTCCTGTGGCATGGCGCGATGTCAGCTGGGACTACGTTGAGAACCGCTTGGGCAAATATATGGATCCGCAGCTCTATTTCGACCTGCGCAACAATATATATGCGGACTTCAATTACATGCGCCTCAACGACCTCGGATGCATCGAGTTCTCGGGACGATATCCCGACAACATACTTGAAGAGATAAACAATTACTCGATTGTGGCCGGAGTGATAGCCAGGACCATACCCTGCGATGTGATACATTCCCACGACTGGCTAACCTACCCTGCCGGCATACACGCCAAGAACGTTACCGGCAAACCGCTGGTGATCCATGTTCACGCTACAGACTTCGACCGTTCGCGCGGCAACGTCAATCCTACCGTCTTCGCTATCGAGAAAGATGGCATGGAAAACGCCGACCATATAATCACCGTGTCTAACCTGACACGCCGCACGGTAATAGAGAAGTATGGCATAAGCCCCGACAAGGTAACCACGGTACACAATGCCGTCATTCCTCTGTCGGACGAACTGCTCAATCTGCCGCGCCGTACCGGTCGTGAAAAGGTGGTTACATTCCTTGGGCGTATCACCATGCAGAAAGGCCCCGAATATTTCGTGGAGGCCGCCGCAAAGGTGCTCAAGAAAGACAATAACGTTCGTTTCGTAATGGCCGGCTCCGGCGACATGATGAACGACATGATACGTCTCGCCGCCAAACGCGGAATAGCCGACAAATTTCACTTCACCGGCTTCCTGAAAGGGAAAGAGGTTTACGAGATGCTCCGCGATTCCGATGTTTACATCATGCCGTCGGTATCAGAGCCTTTCGGCATCTCGCCTCTGGAGGCGATGGAGATGGGCGTGCCCAGCATAATCTCGAAACAGAGCGGCTGCGCCGAAATTCTCGACAATGTGATAAAGACCGACTACTGGGACATAGATGCCATGGCCGACGCCATACACAGCATCATCTCCTATCCGGCCATGTACAATACACTTCGCGACAAGGGTATCGAGGAGATTCACGGCATTACATGGGAGAAGGCCGGCAAAAAAGTCATTGACATCTACAATCAAGTAATCAACAAAAAATAAATATGAAATCCGTTTGCTTATATTTCAAAATACATCAGCCGTTCCGTCTTAAAAGATATCGTTTCTTCGATATCGGCAATGACCATTACTATTATGATGACTTCTCCAACGACGAAATCATCTCTCAGGTATCTCAGACGAGCTATATACCTATGGCCAGAACCCTTCTGGATATGATCCGCACCTACGGAAAGGATTTCAAATGTTCAATCTCCATCTCGGGTACGGCTATCGAGCAACTGCAGCAGTATGTTCCGGAGTTCATAGACTTACTTAAGGAACTGGCCGATACAGGCAACGTGGAGTTCATGTCGGGTACATACAGCCATTCGCTGGCCGGACTGGAGGACCCCGAGGAGTTCATGCGCGATGTGAAGGATCACGACAGGCTGTTGCATCAACTTTTCGGTGTGAAGCCCAAGACTTTCGAGAACACAGAGCTGATATACGACGATGATATCGCGACTCTGATTCAGGCCATGGGTTTCAAGGCATGCCTTACCGAGGGTGCGAAACACATACTGGGATGGAAGTCGCCTGATTATATCTACAGTGCCGCCACCGCTCCGGACCTGAAGCTGCTGCTCTCCAACAACAAGTTCGCTAAAGATATCTCCCGCAATTTCGCTAACACGGAATGGAGCGAATATCCTCTTACCGCCGACAAGTATATGGACTGGATCGCAGCTTTGCCCGAAGAGGAACAGGTACTAAACATAAACCTGTCGATGGATACCTTCGGAGGTTTCCTGCCCGCTACCACCGGTATATTCGAATTCCTCAAAGCTTTGCCCCGTTTCGCCAAGGAACATGGCATAAGCTTCGCTCTTCCTTCCGAGATCGTAAAGAAGATGAAAGCCGTAAGCGAGCTTTCTATACCCTATCCTATCTCCGGTGTCGACGAGGCTCGCGATGTTTCGGCATGGAGAGGAAACGATCTGCAGCGTGAGGCCCTCGATAAACTTTATTCAGTCGCCGAGCGTGTGAACCTTACCTCAGATCGCCGTCTGAAACAGGACTGGAAGTATCTGCAGAGTGCCGACCATTTCTTCTATATGTCTACAAAGAATCTTGGAGACGGAGCTTCTCACGCGGCATTCTCTCCCTACGATTCCCCTTTCAGCGCCTTTACCAACTATATGAATGTACTGGCCGACTTCGAGGTTCGTGTCCGCGAACAGTTCCCCGAAGAAATAGGCAACGAAGAGCTAAACTCGCTTTTGCTTACAATAAGCAATCAGGCTCAGGAGATAGAATCGCTCAATAAGGAAGTGAAAAATCTGCGTACCAATATTCTTAACGCCGACGATTCAGTGCATGCCCCCATGCTTCCGGAAGAAGATGAGAAGTCTGCGAAAAAAGCCTCTGCAAAAAAGGGATCTGTAAAGAAACCAGCAGCGAAAAAGCCGGCGGCAAAGAAGAGCGCTACAGGAAAGAAAGCCGAGAAATAATTCCGGCAAACAACAGATAAAAGACAATAACGCAAGTCGGCGGCCTCAAACAGAGACCGCCGACTTAATTATAAGACAATACTTATCACTTATCATTTCGCAGCATTGCTAATCTTTGACATTCCTGAACTTTCAAAATTCAGCGGTGTCTTGATATTGACCTCAGCATTCGAAGCACCGCTACATTCGGCGTTTCCTTTGTCGACTTTCAGATTTTTCGCACTTAACGAGCTTGCACCGCTCACATCGAAATCGGCATATGCTGCCGTACCACTCAAGTTAGCTCCCGATGCACCTGACAGCTCCGCCTTAAGCACCGATGCTTTCAAAGCTTTCACCACAATCGATGAGGCTCCGCTAAGATCAAGGTCAAGAGTGCTCAGTTCTATATTTTCAAGAGATACAGAAGAAGCTCCGCTCAAATCAAATTCCATCTTGCCTCCGGGATTGGTGATTCTTGCAGACTCCAGACTCGATGCTCCGTGCAGTTCCACTTTCTCAAGTTTCGGAGCGTAAACCGTAACCGTGACATTCGGGGAGTTTTTGAATCCGGGAGAGTTACGGAACCCCATCTCAAGTTTTCCATCGTCATACTCACATCTCACATATGGCATCACATTGGAGGGAGCGGCAATTACATAATTCTCGCCTTCAGATTCAATGTAGAGAACCTTGATGGCGGTTGAAGCCTCTATTTCAAGAAGGCCCTTGCATTCCCCGCTTCTGGTTATAATATTCTTATCGGGGATGATATACTTATTGCCGGAATTGACCACTACTCTATCATTACCGTCTGTTGAATCAGCTTTTTGATTCACTATAACCGTACATCCGCACTCTATCGTGGATGCGATAAGAAGCGCAACAGAGGCAAACGCCATTCTTCTATTCATATCTATAATGTATTTTATTGCCGGAGACATCACCGACATATACAAATATAATATAAATTCAGATACCGGCCAATAAAAAGAAGCCCTGCAGTCAAATCTGCGGGGCTTCTCGGATTTTATACTTGAATTTATGGGGATTGACTTAGATAGTCGTTCAGCGCATCAGATACCTATCCAGGCGAGGGGGTTGGCCATTGTCAACTCGACCTCATTGACCAACCACTGGTAAACCGGGCTTACGAGACCGAGGAACACGATACCCAGCACGCAAAGGCAAAGGCCCAGACGGGCGGTGTTAGATGCCGAGAAAGATTCAATTTTAGGATCTTCAGGGCTTATCCACATAGCCTTCACAACCTTCAGATAGTAGTAGAGCGAGATGATGGTGTTGATCAACGCTACGAGAACGAGCATGTAAAGAGCCATCGAACCGGAAGCAGTAACAGATGTAAAGATAAGTATCTTCGAGAAGAAACCGGCGAAAGGAGGTATGCCTGCAAGCGAGAACATCGCCAGAGTCATTGCCACCGACAGATAAGGATTGGTCTTATGCAATCCTCTGTAATCGTCCATATTGTCATATCCGGTCTTGTCTTCAATCATCTGGATTACCGCAAAGGCTCCGAGGTTGCTGACTACATATACCAGAGTATAATACATCATAGAGGCGAGCCCGAGTCCAGAAGAGGCGATAACGCCGAGCACAAGATAACCGGCCTGCGATATGGATGAGAACGCCATGAATCGCTTCATGTTGCTTTGACGCAGGGCAAAGAGGTTACCGATAGTGATAGTGGCGATAATCACGCCATAAAGCATCCATTCCCATGCATCGGCATAAACCGCACCGAAGCACTGAACGAAGACGATAAAGAACGCGAAAGCAGCCGCACCCTTCGAAACTACCGATAGATAAGCTGTAACAGCTGTGGGAGCGCCCTGATAAACATCGGCTGTCCAGAGATGGAAAGGAACAAGCGAAAGCTTGAAACCGATACCGGAAAGCACGAATGCGAGGGCCACGAGCAATAGTCCGCTCATTTCACCTTGAGTGATTGCGAGCGCTATGTCCGAGAAGTAGAGAGAACCGCCCGACAGACCGTATACGAACGAAAGACCCATAAGGAGAATCGCCGATGAGAATACCGCTGTCATTATATATTTGATAGCTGCCTCGTGGCTCTCATATTTATTCTTGTTGAAGGCCACAAGCGCGGCGATCGGAAGAGACGCACTCTCAAGACCGATGATGAAGAGAAGGAAGTGGCGTGCCGAAATCATCAGATACATTCCGAAGAGTGTAACGAGAAGCAACTCGTAGAACTCACCCTTGCGGAAAGCCATTCCGTCGCTCTCCGACCATTTCGCAGACTGGAGAAGAACCAGGAAGACACCTACATTGAGAATGCACTTGAGTGCCTTGCCGGCGAAATCATTCACATACATGCCTCCGAATACAGGCTCAGGGCAACAGGGTACAATCCAGATAGCAACCGTAGCCAGCAGGAAAAGCACCGTTGTCATAGGGGTAAGGAACTTCCCGCTGCACTTCTGGCACCTGAAGGTATCTGCAAAAAATACAATCAGAAAGAGACCCAATACTATGAGTTCGGGGATCATTGCCCCAAATTCCGAATAGTTCATTTGTTGTTGTGCTGTTTTTCTATGAGCGGCCGGCCGAAACCGGCCGTTCATGATTTATTAGGTTAGATTGCAGCGCTCTTGATCACCTCTATTATGGGACCAAAGCTGAATTGTATAGTCTCGTTTATCCAGTTCGGGAAGCAGCCTATGCCTGCGATGCAGACAATCAGGGTAACCGTCGCGAAGCGTTCATACCAGCCGGCATCGGTAAGCTGCAGATGATGTTCGTCATGAACAGGACCAAGCAACAGCTTGCCTACCACACGAAGGATATAGACTGCGGTGATGACGATGGAACATGTAGCCGCTATCACAAACGCACGGTGGAAAAGGTCGGCGTGCTGGAACGAACCGAAGAAGATAGTCATCTCGGCAACGAATCCGGAGAGACCGGGAAGACCAAGCGAAGCGAAGCCGGCTATCATCCAGCATACACCGAGATAAGGCATAATCTTCATCAGGCCTCCCATCTGGCGGATATCGCGTGTGTGGGTGCGTCCGTATATCATACCAATGAGCGCGAAGAAGAGGGCTGTCATCAGACCGTGAGAAAGCATCTGGAGGATAGCGCCGGTCATCGCGGTCGTGTTAAGCATCAGGATGGCGAAAAGAACCATGCCGCAGTGCGAAACAGAGGAGTAGGCGTTGATATACTTAAGGTCGGTTTGAACACATGCCGAGAATGCGCCGTAAACGATAGAGATGCCAGTAAGGATTATGAAAATCCAGGCAAGTTCATTGGCTGCCTGCGGACACAGGTAAATGGCGATACGGAAACAGCCGTAGCCACCGAGTTTCATAAGCACGCCCGCGTGAAGCATCGATACGGCTGTCGGGGCGCAGGCATGACCGTCGGGCGACCATGTGTGGAAGGGGAACATGGCGCCGAGCACACCGAAACCTACGAATGTGAAGCAGAAGAGAAGTCTCTGCCATGAGGGATCGATCGAGGCGTTATGGGCAATCTCAAGGATATTCCAAGTCGGCACGCCTCCTTCGGGAGCCGAATGCCAATAGATACCGAGCAGACCGAGCATCAGGAAAGCCGAGCCTCCCATCAGCATCAGAGTAAGCTTCATGGCCGAATATTCTTTGCGCCCAGTGCCCCACACGCCGATAAGAAGGTACATCGGAATCAGAGCCACCTCATAGAACATGAACATGGTGAACATGTCTATCGAGATGAAGAAACCGAACACACCGGTGGAGAGCAACGAGAACCAAAGGAAAAAGTTCTTTGGCAGGGGATCGATTTTCCAGGAGGCGAATGTGCCGGCAAATACGATGACTGCGCTCAGAAGCAACATCAGCACCGAAATACCGTCGACACCAACGGCCAGATTGATATTCAGAGGAGCATACCAGCACCATGAGCCGGTAAAGAGCATCTCGGCGGTTTCGCCGGCGGCGCGAAGCTCGAGGAACTGGCAGCAAAGCCAAATAGCCAGGCCAAGAAGAGCGGAGGAGCCGACCACCATTACCGCGCGGATAGCTTTCATGTCGCGGTTGCGGCAGAGTCCGAGTCCCGCCATCATAACGATGGGGATTACTACAAACCAGATTAATATGTTTCCGAACATAATGTTAAGTTTTTCTTTAGGTGGTTCGTTTCAGATTCAGATGCAAAGCCATACAATCGCAGCGATAGCGCAGGCACCAAGCAGGTACCAGGTAACATAAGCCTGTATGCTTCCGCTCTGCATGCCGCGGATAGCGTAAGAAGTGCGCTGTGTGACTTTTGCCATAGCATCCATGGTAGCGTCGATGACATGACGGTCAAACCAGGCTATGCTGCGGCAGATAATACCGAATATGATCTTATGGGTAATGAACTGGTAAATCTCATCCCAATAGAAACGATGATGGGCGGCGGTCCATAGACCCGGCCAGATATTCTTGACTTTCTCGGGAAGGGGATTCTTCTTGGCATACATTACAGTAGCCAGGGCTATAGCCAGAACAGCCACAGTAAGAGAAGTGGCGGCAACCGGGGCCTCAAGATGGATATGATAAGGAGCGCCATTCCAGGTAACGAGTTCGCCGAAGGGTATAAACCCGGCAACGCAAGAAACGGCGGCCAGCAGGATCAGAGGGAGCGACATCTGCCAGGGAGCGTCATGTGGCTTATGGTGCTTGTATTCGGGATTCTCTTCCCACCAGAATATCATGTAGTAGAGACGGAACATGTAGAAAGCTGTCAGGCCTGCCACCATCGTCATCCAGGCACCCCAGAACCAATGGTTGTTGAACATGGCAGCCAGCATCTCGTCTTTCGAGAAGAAACCGGAGAAAGGCCATATACCGGCTATCGCGAGACAGCCTATGAGGAATGTCCAGTGAGTTACGGGCATATATTTGCGCAGACCTCCCATAGCCGTGTAATTGTTGGAGTGAACGGCATGTATAAGCGCACCGGCACCGAGGAAGAGAAGCGCCTTGAACATCGCATGGGTGAAGAGATGGAACATACCGGCCATGTAACCGAGGCCGAGGTATGCTTCGTGGTGACCTTCGGGAACGGCACCCGCGCGCGAAACGCCAAGCGAAACCATCATGAACGCAATCTGCGATATTGTAGAGAAGGCAAGCACTCTCTTTATGTCAATCTGAGTACATGCCACAACAGCGGCGTAGAAAGCGGTAATGGCACCTACTACCGATATAAAGGTCAGAGCTGTCTCGACTACGCAGTATACGGGGAACATACGGGCAACAAGATACACACCTGCCACAACCATCGTGGCGGCGTGAATCAGAGCAGATACCGGCGTCGGGCCTTCCATAGCGTCGGGAAGCCATATATGCAGAGGCATCATAGCCGACTTACCCATACCGCCGACGAAGATAAGAACCATCGCCCAGGTGAGAACAGAAGCACCCATGAAGGTTGCGCCACCGGTGCTGGCGAGAACACCCATCGGATTCGAAGTCATATCCACAAAATTGAATGTGTCTGTGAAGAATGACAGGAGCAGAATACCGATAAGGAAACCGAGGTCGGCGAATCGGGTAACGATAAAGGCTTTTTTGGAAGCCGACACGGCTGAAGGAAGCTTATAGAAGAATCCTATCAGCAGGTAAGATGAGACACCTACAAGCTCCCAGAATATATACATCTGGAAAATGTTTGTGGCCACAACCAGACCGAGCATCGAGAAAGAGAAGAGCGACAGGAACGCATAATAGCGTTGAAAGCCCGGCTCATGCTCCATATATCCCCATGAATAGAGGTGGACAAGGAATGAAATGGTTGTTATGACCACAAGCATCATGGCCGAAATGGGATCGAGAAGGAAGCCCAGATGAACCACAAGCTTGTCGGTGAAGGCCAGCCAGGTTACATCGAAAACCTGATACTGCTGGCGTATGCCGTCAACGATAAAAAGTTCGTTGCCGCTGAAGAAATAAGTGAACGCCACAATATAAGAGAGCGTCAGACAGGTACCCATGCCGAGTATGCCGAGTACGCCCGCTGTCTTGCGCGGCATTTTGACTCCACCAATTCCCAAGATGAGGAACATCGCTATCGGAATGGCGAGAATCAGAATTGGAAGTGTTATATCCATAATCTCAGAAATTGGAAGCTTAGAACTTCAGTTTAGAAATTTCGCGTATGTCGGTGCTTCCGATCGCGCGATAGATATTGATTATAATGGCGATTGCAAGAGCCGTTTCGGCAGCTGCTATCGCGATTGCGAACAATGTGAAAATCATACCCTCCATCTGTCCCGGGAAAAGGAAGCGGTTGAAGATAATGAAATTCAGGTCGGCGGAATTGAGCATCAGTTCCAACGACACAAGAATTGCAATCAGGTTCTTGCGGGTTATAAAACCATATACTCCGAGAGCAAACATTATGACGCTCGGCACAAGATACCACAACATGGTTAATTCCATAGGGCTTATTGACTTTACGAATAGTATTCTACAGTTATTAATCTCTTTTGGCCGACCTTTCAGCGTTTACGTGCAATCACTACACCACCGATGATGCAGGCCAGCAGAAGAACGCTGACAGCTTCGAAAGGAAGCAGATACTGAAATTTGTCGGTGCCAACCATAGCGTGGCCTATGTCGTGCATGGTTATCTCGGCAGAACCGGCCAGACAATTGGCCAACGTCGCACCATTGATAATGGGCATCGAGAACAGAGCCCAAAGCAACAGAGCCGCGCCTACGAACGAACTTATCAGACCCACGATCTTGCGATGCGCACTGAGAGGAGCCGCGTTAGCATCCGGTTTATGAGTCAGCAAAATGGCGAACACAAACAGCACCATTATGCCACCTGCATAGACGGCAATCTGGACGGCACCCAGAAACTGGTAGCCGAGCTGGAAGTAGAACACCGCTGTGGATAGAAGCGAGAACAGCAGAAATGTAGCCGCTCTCAGAATCTTGCGGGAGGTAACAGCCAGATATGCAGAACATATCATTACTATCGCCACCACGAAATAAAGAATGATGTTTCCTACGGAATCCATATTATCTTGTGATAATTAGAGTGTTAGGTTATTCGGTTGTTTGAGTGTGATTATTTATCTTCAGGAGCGGCAACCTCACCCTGGGCAGCTGCCTTCGCAGCGGCCTCTTTTTCCGCCTTGAGTTTTGCGGCCTTGGCAAGAGCCTCGGCTTTTATCTTGGCCAGTTTCTCAGGGTCCATGGCCGGCTTCGGAGCAGGCGCTCCTTCAGGGTCGGGAACTTCCGGGCGATAGTT
Organism: uncultured bacterium; assembly: GCA_905214715.1. Lineage (GTDB taxonomy): Bacteria > Bacteroidota > Bacteroidia > Bacteroidales > Muribaculaceae > Lepagella. The sequence continues at coordinate 39,634 of CAJMMT010000003.1, forward strand.
AAGTTGCTTCACCAGTTTATTGCGGGTAAAGACAGCCTGTTCGAAATCATTGGAGAATTCAAGTGCATTCTGCGGACAAGTCGTCACACACAGCATACAGAATGTGCAGCTGCCCAGATCATACATATACTTGTCGAGTTTACGCTTTTTCTTGCCGTCAGGCATGTCGACCATCTTTGTGGAAAGCTGGATGGTTCCATTGGGGCAATTCATCTGACAGATGCCACATGCAATACAGCGGTGGCGCCCCTCGGCATCGTATTTCAGCGTAAGCTCAGCACGGAAGCGTTCACCTATGTTGAGGGTGGCGCGATTCTCCGGATACTGTTCGGTAATCTTGGGAGTCACGAACTCCCGGCCCGTAACTGCCATACCAGACACAAGGCTCTTTATGCCTTGGCCTACAGACGAGAAATATTCTTTTATGTTGCTCATGTCAATTGTGATTTCCTCTATTTAATTCTTTCATCAGCGGTCTACCTGGCCTCCCACAAGGTCGAGCAATTCGTTGGTTATGCTCTGCTGACGCAACTTATTGTAGTCAAGTTGCAGCTGATCGAGCAGCTTCTTGGCATTGTCGTTAGCGCTCTGCATGGCCATAACTCGCGCTGCCTGTTCCGACGCACGGTTCTCAAGAGTGAGTTCCTGCATGGTCGAAAGAGCGAACATAGGCAATACCTGATTGAATATACTGTTAGGGTCGGGTTCGAACAGATATAGCTTGTCGCCGCTATTCTTGTTTTCTTCCGATGCGAGAGTCTCCGGTGAAACCGGGAAAAGCTGATCGGCTTGAAAACGCTGGCGGCTCATGGAATAGAACTTCATATAGAATACCTCTACGAGATCCGCCTCGCCGGTCAGGAAACGATCTTTCAGCGAATGGGTAAATTCATCGACCACCTTACCGGGCATTTTCGAATTCACTTCCGGAACTGTTTCAATATGGAACGGGGCATTCTGAATGCGACGGAAAATCTTTTCAATTTTGCTCCCGACCGGAATCACCGTAATGGCGATATCTTTACCATATTGTTCTCTCAGCTCCTCGATTCTCTCTATCGCAGCCTTAAAAATATTGACATTATAGGCACCGCAGAGACCGTCGTCAGATCCATAGACCGCAACTGTTACTGCCTTTACCTCTCGGTTCTCGATGAGCGGTGACGAAAAATCGCAACCGGCTTCGAGAATATGCCCCATCACAGACTCAATCTGGTCCTTATAAGGGAGCAACTGACGCAATGCCTGTTCAAATTTATGTACCTTAGCGGAAGAAATCATCTTCATCGCTCCGGTAATTTTCTCGGATGACGATACCGAGCCTATTCGAGTTTTTAGTTCTCTCAGGGTGGCCATCTGTAAATTTTCTGATGCTGTTTAACTGGTACTCCCGGAAGCGTATCAGGCTTCCGGAAGTTATAATGTATGATGTCGGGTTTCAGTCAGTTCAGTTCTTGTAGCGGGCGGCGATGTCGGCGGCGCACTCTCTCATCTTCGTCTCCATATCGGGGGTGAGTTTGCCGGCCTTGATCTGGTCGAGCACTTCCGACTGATACTTGGACTTAAGGAGCTGCACATACAGTTCCTCGAACTCGTGGACCTTTTCCAAAGGCACATTCTCAAGCAGGCCATTTACACCGGCGTAGATTACCGCCACCTCGTTCTCAACCTGCCATGGCTTGTACTGAGGCTGGATAAGAAGAGTCTGGTTCTTACGGCCACGGTCGATCACAGAAGCCGTAACAGCATCTATATCGCCACCGAATTTGGTAAAGCTCTCCAGCTCGCGATACTGAGCCTGGGCTATTTTAAGAGTACCGGCCACTTTCTTCATAGGCTTGATCTGGGCGTTACCGCCGACACGACTCACTGAGATACCTACGTTCACAGCAGGACGGATACCCTGATTGAATAGCGCTGTCTCAAGGAATATCTGACCATCCGTAATAGAGATCACGTTGGTCGGGATATATGCTGAAACGTCGCCTGCCTGAGTCTCGATGATAGGAAGTGCCGTAAGCGATCCTCCGCCCTTCACCATGGGCTTGAGAACCTCCGGAAGGTCGTTCATGGAAGAAGCCACCTCCTGATTGTCGATAATCTTAGCGGCACGTTCCAACAGACGGGAATGCAGATAGAAGATATCACCGGGGTAAGCCTCACGACCCGAGGGACGACGCAGTACGAGCGAGATCTCACGATAGGCCACAGCCTGCTTGGAAAGATCATCGTAAACAATCAGCGCGTCGCGACCGGTATCGCGGATATACTCGCCTATAGCAACACCTGCGAAAGGAGCGTAATAACGCATCGATGCAGAGTCTGAAGCTGTAGCAGCTACAACAACGGTGTAATCCATAGCTCCATACTTCTTAAGTGTCTGCACTGTGGCAGCTACTGAAGAAGCTTTCTGGCCAATGGCTACATATATGCAATATACCGGTTTACCGTCAAGATAGTTCTGACGCTGGTTGATTATGGTGTCTATGGCGATCGCGGTCTTACCTATCTGTCGGTCGCCGATAATCAACTCGCGCTGACCGCGACCGATAGGAATCATGGCATCGACAGCTTTCAGACCTGTCTGAAGGGGTTGGTTTACAGGCTGACGGAAGATAACGCCGGGAGCCTTACGCTCAAGAGGAAGACGGATGAGGTCTCCATCGATCGGTCCGTTGCCATCTATCGGCTCACCGAGAATATTGATAACGCGGCCGAATACACCCTCGCCAACAGGAATAGAGGCAATCTCTCCGGTACAGCGAACCGACATGTTCTCAGTAACCTTGTTGACATTGTTTAGCAGCACCACGCCGACGTTGCTCTCCTCGAGGTTGAGGGCCACGCCTTTTACACCGTTTTCGAATTCCACCAGCTCATTGGCCTTAACGTTCTCGAGGCCGTAGACGTGCGCCACGCCGTCGCCGACGCTCAGCACCGTACCCACCTCCTCGAACTTCACCTTCGAGTTGACGTTTTCGAGCTGCTGTTTTAAAATATCAGATACTTCGCTGGGATTAAGCATTTCGCTAATTACTTAAGAGATTAGTACGCAATTGTTCAAGTTCGTTACTTAAGGAGGCATCAAGACGCGAGGAATCGACATCAACCACAAACCCACCGATCAAATCGGGGTTCTCGCGGAAGTTCCATTCCAAAGTGTGATCCGGATAAGCCTTGGCAACGATCTCCTTGATTTTTTCCAGTTGGGCGTCAGAAAGTCTGGCGGCCGTTGTAACAGTTACCTGAGAGATCTTGTTGTCGCGACGGTAAATGTCGCGATAAGCAAGCGCCATCTCATAGGCAAACTCCTCACGGTCATGGTCGAGAATCAACTTCACGAAAGAGCGATAGTCGTCTTCTACCGCACCGCCGGCAGCCGAAAGGAGGAGTTCCTGCTTATCTTTACGGCTTACGAAGGGGTTTGAAAGAACCTTGTTAAGCTCCGGATTGTTCCGGAACGACTCGGCAACTTGCTTCATTTCCGAATAAACGGCTTTTGCGTTCCCTTTATCCTCAGCGAGTTTATAAAGCGCCTTGGCATAGCGCTGGGGTATCAGACCGTCGTTCATCGCTTAGTTTTTCTCTATTTCGTCCAACATACTGTCTACAAGTTTCTGCTGCGCGGCATCATTTTTAAGCTGCCCGCGCATCATCTTCTCGGCAATGTCGAGAGAGAACTTGCTGACTTCATTCCTGAATTGCAGTTCAGCTTCCTTGCGTGACTGTTCAATAGACACTTTGGCAGCCTCCATGACTTTCTTTGCCTCGTCGGATGCCTCTTTTTTGGCCTCCTCTATAATCTGAGACTTCATCTTGGCTGCATCACGCAACATTTCAGCCTGCTTTGCCTGTGCCTCTTCGACATACTTGCGGGACTCCTCGCGGGCCTGATCAAGCTGAAGCTTGGCCTCGCGGGCGTACTCCACACCTTTATCTATCGTGTCGGCGCGGTTGTTCATCTGTTTAATTATCACAGGCCAGCCCCATTTGGCAAGTGCCAGAAACAAGACCAGGAATGCGATAAACATCCAGAACACCAAACCGAAATCGGGCGTGAATAATTCCATTGTTTATCTTTAATGGTTTTACTACTTCTTGGAAAGAATGAGGTCTCTTATACGAACAGCGAAAGTGCGGCAACAATGACTGCGAACAAAGCCACGCCCTCGATAAGAGCGGCGATCACAATCATGTTCGAACGTACGTCGCCGGCAGCCTCGGGCTGACGCGCGATAGCTTCCATAGCGGAAGATCCGATTTTACCGATACCGATACCGGCGGCGATGGCTGCGATGCCTGCGCCGAGAGCGGCGCCCAGAGATGCGAGTGCTTCTGCTGCTAAGATCATAGAAAACATAATTCTGAATATTTAAATGTTTTGTTTATAAATTTTTATTATCACTCTTTCGTCCCATCCCCCTGCGCGTTCCTGATTTATTCCCAGGCTTTACTTGTCATAAAACGGCTTACGGAATCAAGCTTCCACACTCGGAACTGTCTCATCCGCATGCTCTCCTTTATGTTCATGTCCGTCATGGTCTTCAACGGCCATGGAAATGAAGATGGTCGAAAGCATCGTGAACACGTATGCCTGTATGAAGCTAACCAGAATATCAAGCAGCAACATAAAGATAGAAAACAGTAGAGATACCACTACGCTTCCACCCTTGGCTGCCGCTCCGAAGACGGCAAAGATGAAAATCAACACCGTAAGAGTCAGCACTATCATATGGCCACCCATCATGTTGGCGAAGAGACGCACACAGAGTGCGGCCGGCTTGGTGAACATACCGAATATCTCTATGACCTGCATTATGGGGAGAGGAAACTTCAGGAACATTGGTACATCTGGCCAAAATATCTCTTTCCAGTAATGTTTGTTGCCGTGTATGTTGGTAACTATAAAGGTAAGAGTGGCCAATACCAGAGTTATGGCGATATTGCCGGTAAGGTTTGCGCCTCCGGGGAATATCACTATAAGCCCCAGCAGGTTCATTATCAAGATAAAGAAGAAACAGGTAAGCAGATAAGGGGCGAAATGGTCTGCTTTCTTGCCCAAAGTCTGCTTTATGACCCCTGTATATATGAAGCTTACGAGAAGTTCCATGAAGCCGAGGCCCTTACGCGGAGCGGTCATACCCTTTCGGCCGTAGAATTTCACAAGCCACATTACGAGCAGGAATACAATCAACGCCGATATGAAAAGGGCAAGCACGTTTTTTGTTATCGACAGGTCAAAAGTGCGATACTCACGATAATATTGACCATCGAACCACGCATAACCCTTCAGCTTGGGCGCGCTGTCTTCCTTGAAAGCAATGCCTTTCTTGAGAGCCTCGGCCTTAACCACGGCATTTTTTTCCGCTACCAGTTTTTCCACCTGCGCATTTTCAGTCGCATCAAGAGGAAACACCTGTACCACCTTGCTCGCATTTTCAGACTTCTCGGGAATAAGGAAGCTATACTGCTTGCCGTTACGCTCGGTAGTATAAATTACATGCTCAAGGCTCTCGTGCTTCTTGCCTTTCTCTTTTCCTTCCACTACCTCGGTTACCGTAACCTCGGTAAGTTTTGCGGAAGAGAAACAGAACCACTGGCCATCTTCAGCACGCACGATAACGGGAAGCGGGATACGGTAGACATGAGAGAAAGGCACCTCCCAGCCATAACCGTCGCCGAGGTGATGAAATATAACCTCCTTTACATCGAGTTTTCCATCTTCGCTTCCCGAAGAAGCGAGAGCGCGTAGCTGGAAACATGGCAGCAACATTGCAGCCAATATTGTCAGTATGCTGATTTTAAATTTATTCATCGCTTACAGCTTGGTTGAAGTGCGGTTTGCCGACTCGCGGCATCCGTACGCATCAATAAATGCAGACGGAAACCACGTTGTTGTCTACGTCGACGAGGCCCCCCTTTATCTCCACTTCCTCTTCCGGCGCATCTCCCTTACGATAACGCACCATTCCTTTTACAAGGACTGCGATCAGCGAGGCATGGTTACGAAGCACCATGAATCGGCCCATCTGACCGGGTAACGATACAGCGTCGACCTCGCCGCTGAAGAGAATCTCGGAAGAAGATATTATCTTAAGTGTCATAAATACTTATTTGGGAGCGTGGGGTAAACTTATTTCTTTGCGACCTCGGCCAACATCTTCTTACCCTTCTCGATGGCTTCGTCGATAGTGCCTACGTTCAGGAAGGCCTGTTCGGGATACTCGTCCATCTCGCCGGAAAGAATCATCTTGAAACCGCGAATAGTCTCGGCCAACGGCACCATCACACCGGGAAGACCGGTGAACTGTTCGGCCACGTGGAACGGCTGAGACAGGTAACGCTGCGCACGGCGTGCACGCGATACCACAAGTTTGTCTTCATCACTGAGTTCATCTACACCAAGAATTGCGATGATGTCCTGAAGCTCATTGTATTTCTGCAGAAGTTGCTTAACTTCCTGCGCGACATTGTAGTGCTCTTCACCTATGATATTGGGATCAAGGATACGTGATGTGGATTCGAGCGGATCAACCGCAGGGTAGATACCGAGCTCGGCAATCTTACGGGAAAGCACCGTTGTAGCGTCAAGGAACGAGAAGGTGGTCGCAGGCGCAGGGTCGGTAAGGTCATCGGCAGGCACGTATATAGCTTGAACCGATGTGATGGAACCTTGCTTTGTAGAAGTGATGCGTTCCTGCAGCATACCCATCTCTGAAGAAAGCGTAGGCTGATAACCTACAGCCGAAGGCATACGGCCAAGAAGCGACGACACCTCCGAACCGGCTTGTGTGAAACGGAATATATTGTCGATAAAGAGCAGAATCTCCTTACCTCCGCCGTCATTGTCGCGGAACTGCTCGGCAACCGTAAGACCGGACAGAGCCACGCGAAGACGTGCGCCCGGGGGCTCGTTCATCTGTCCGAACACCAGTGTGGCCTGAGACTTCTCAAGTTCTTTTGCGTCTACGTCATGCAGATTCCATTCCCCTTTATCCATCCCCTCACGGAATTTGCTGCCATATTTCACGACACCGCTCTCGATCATCTCACGCAGCAGGTCATTTCCCTCACGGGTACGTTCACCTACGCCGGTAAATACAGAGAATCCGTTATGGCCTTTGGCGATGTTGTTGATAAGCTCCATAATGAGCACTGTCTTACCTACGCCGGCACCGCCGAACAGACCGATCTTACCACCTTTGGAATATGGTTCGAGAAGGTCGATCACCTTGATACCGGTATAGAGCACCTCGGTAGAAATGGCCAGATCATCGAAAGCCGGCGCGGGCTGATGTATCGGACGCAGATTCTCACGGTTCAATTCCGAGAGATGGTCGATAGGCTCACCGATAACATTCAGCAACCTACCCTTTACCTGATTACCGGTAGGTACGGATATCGGGCGACCGAGGTTTTCAACTTTTACTCCGCGACGCAGACCATCGGTACTTTCCATGGCCACGCAACGTACGGTGTCTTCACCGATATGCTGTTCTACTTCAAGAATGAGATCCTCGCCATTCTCACGAACTACCTTGAGGGCCGTGTAGATGGGTGGGATGTTCTCCTTGCCACCTTCGAACGATACGTCGATTACCGGACCGATTACTTGAGTCACTGTTCCGAAATTAGCGCTCATATTTATGCTTTTCAGTTGTTAGAGTGTGTTGTGATTACTTGTTTGAGTGAGGTCTGCCCGGAAACCGTGTTGAACACTTGCGACCGGTACAGACATCATCGGCTTAGAAATGCCAGCCGAGAGCTACGAATACTGCCATCAGAACCAGATTGGCCAAAGAGAAAGGCATCAGGTACTTCCACTCGAAAGCGAGCAGCTGGTCGATACGTACACGGGGGAATGTCCACTTGAACCAAATGATCACAAACGAGATGAAGAACGACTTGGCAAGGAACCATATCGGCCCGGGTATCCAGTTCATTACATCATTGAAGCCTGTCCATCCGGGTACATGCAGAGGCATCCATCCGCCAAGGAACATCAGAGAAGCTATGCCGGAAACGATGAAGAGGTTCAGGTATTCGGCCAGATAGAAGAAACCGAACGAGATACCCGAATATTCGGTATGGTAGCCGGCGGTAAGCTCATGCTCGGCCTCGGGAAGGTCGAAAGGACCGCGGTTGGTTTCAGCGGTTGCGGCTATGACGTAAATTATGAAAGCTATTATCGCGGGGATATGTCCACGGAAAAGGAACCAGGCGGTTTCCTGCTGAGCAACCAATTCCGAGATATTCATGGTGCCGGCAAACACGACTATCGACATCAGGGCCAGACCGAGGGAAATCTCATAGCTGACCATCTGAGCGCCGCTTCGCATGGCACCTACCAACGCATATTTGTTGTTCGAGGCCCATCCTGCAAGCAGTATACCGAGTACACCTACCGAAGATACAGCCAGTATGAAGAAGATACCTATATTGAAGTCGATTATCTGCAGCCCGCGTCCCCAGGGAAGGCAGGCGAGCATCACCACCGACGAGGTAATGACTATATAAGGAGCGAGTTTAAAGAGGAAACGGTCTGTGCCTTTCAGCGATATGAGCTCCTTGATAAGGATTTTGAACATATCGGCGAAAACCTGAAGCAGACCCCACTTACCTACACGCATAGGGCCCAGACGGCACTGGAACCATGCGCAAAGCTTACGTTCGTAGAGGATGTAGAAAAGGGCAAGCACTGTATAGGTGAGCAACACAAGCACGCCCACTACCACACACTCGATGAGTGTGACCAGCCACTGCGACATTCCGGTTCCAAGCAGAAGATCATTGAACCAGGAAGTTACTATTCCGAAATCAAACATTGGGTCAGTTATATGTTCCGACACCCTACATGGGTGGGAACCGTGGAAAACTAAGGTTTTAATATTCAAGCAGCGAAGGCCGCCTCTATTTCAAGAGGCAGCCTGCGTGTTAATTGTCAACGGTCTATATCGGGAATCACGAAGTCAAGCGCCGCACCGATCGTGATAACATCAGCGATCATGTGCCCCGCACAAGTAAGATCCATGACACCTACAAGGTTGAAGCACGGGCTCTGGAAATGCACACGCGCCGGATTCTTCTGGCCGTCAGACTCGATATACACTCCGAATGTGCCACGCGAAGCCTCCACCTGCTGATACCAGCGGCCTATTGGAAGTTTGATAATCTTGGGCACCTGGCAACGTATCTCGCCTTCCGGGATATTGTCGACAAGCTGAGCAAGAATCTTGCAGCTCTGTTCTATCTCGCGCATACGCACCATATAACGCGCATATGAGTCGCAACCGGTCTCCAGAACCTCTTCAAAATCAAGTTCGGAATATATGCTATAAGGATGCTTCTTACGGCAGTCGTTGCTCCAGTTGGAGCCACGGCCCGAGGGTCCGGTAATAGCGTAATTTATGGCATCTTCCTTCTTAAGGATACCTACCTTCTCAAGGCGGTTCTTAGCGATTATGTTGCCTGAGAATACGGTATGGTATTCCTTCAGACGGGAGGGCATGATTTCTATGAGTCTCTTCACATCGGAAACAAAATCTTTGTGAAGATCGGCAATTACACCACCTATGACATTATAGTTCATCGACATGCGCGCTCCGCATGTCTTCTCGAAAATATCAAGCACCATCTCGCGCTCACGGAAGCCATAGAAGAAAGCGGTTGTCGCTCCAAGGTCCATGGCCGTACATCCGAACGAAAGCAGGTGAGATGAGATACGCATCAGCTCGTCCATCATAACACGTATAACCTGAGCACGTCTGGGCACTTCAAGACCAAGAGCCTTTTCTATGCACATGCAGAGGCAATGACGGTTCTGATGGGCCGACATGTAGTCCATACGGTCGGTGAAGTGAAGTGTCTGCGGATATGTGAGACCTTCGCAAAGCTTCTCTATGCCACGGTGTATATATCCCGAAACGACATCGATTTTCTTCACAATCTCGCCATCCACGGCCACACGGAAACGCATCACGCCATGAGTGGATGGGTGCTGCGGACCGATATTCATGACATAATCTTCAGCTTCGAATACCTTGCCGGGGACTTTCTTCACATTTCCGTTGGCATCCTCAACGTACGAAACCGTATCATCTTCGTTAACCTCATCTTTTTGAGGGATTGGATTCAGTTTGGGGTCGGCATCGTAATCCTTGCGCAGAGGGAACCCTTTCCAATCGTTGCGCAGGAAGAAACGACGCATGTCGGGGTGGTTAATAAACTTGATGCCGTAAAAATCATAGACCTCACGTTCCTGGAAATTGGCAACCTTCCAGAGATCCTGTACAGAATGGATCATCGGGTCCTTACGATCGGGCACAGCCACTTTGACGGCGATAACCTGCCAGTCGCGGGAAGTAGACGTAAGGTAATAAACTACACCGAGTGTCTCGCCCCAGTCCATGCCGACCACAGCGGTAAGCAGGTCAAAGTCAAGCTCGCGGTCTTCCTTGAGTTGTTTAGCGAGGGAGTACCAGTCTTTCTCAGGCACATTTACCAACAAGGCATCTCCTTCCTCGAAAGTGGCAGCCGGGCAAATCTTGCCTATCTTTTCTTTAATATCGCTCATGGGTATGGTAAGGCTTACTTTATTTTACCCTCTTCTTCGGGATGTTTCTTGAAAAAGTCATTTATTTTCTCCTGACGGTTCACGCCTCCGAAGAACTTCTGTACTTTGATCTTGCGCTGCAGCTGCATCAATCCGTAGAACATAGCCTCGGGACGCGGAGGACAACCGGGGATAAAGACATCAACCGGAAGAATCTTGTCGACACCGGGCACTACACAATAACTATTCTTGAAAGGGCCACCCGAAACCGCGCAACCGCCGCAGGCGATAACATATTTGGGTTCCGCGAGCTGCTCGTAAAGACGAAGCAACGCCGGCGCCATTCGATGAACAATAGTACCCTGCACCATTATATAGTCGGCCTGACGAGGTGAGTTACGGGCAACCTCGAAACCGAAACGGGCCATATCGTATCGGGCGGCACCGAGACTCATGAATTCTATAGCGCAACAACTCGTGCCGAAGCATAGCGGCCACAGAGAGTTGGAGATACCCCAGTTTATAAGCTGGTCAAGCTTGCCTACAGCCACATTGGCACCGGAAGCGTTGAGTTCTTCTACAAGATTGTCGATGTATTCGTTGTCTTTGAAGTCCTCATGTTTCATCGACTTGATTTTCACTCCCATTTCAGCACTCCTTTCCGCCATGCATAAGCCAGGCCCAATACAAGTATGAACATGAAAATACCGATGCAGAGCAGACCGCTGGGACCAAGTTTATTGGTTATGGTCGCCCAAGGATACAGAAACACCGTCTCGACGTCAAAAATAAGGAAGAGAATGGCGAAGATGTAGTATCCCGCTTTGAACTGAACCATCGATTCGCCACGAGTGGGAATACCGCACTCGTAAGTCTCGGCCTTGCGTACCGAATAAGACTTGGGCGAAATCAATTTGGCAATCAGCAGCGCGGCAAAAACGAGGGCCATACCTGTAACCACAGCGGTAATAGCCAGGTCGCCGTTGCTTATCTCCAACAAAAGATTCATATAATCTATTTTATATTAGAAGGTTATTAGATTCTCGTTGAAAATGCCGGGTACGTGGGGGCAATTTTCCTTGCAAAGGTATTAAAAAATATTAACACAACAAAGGGCAGAAAATGTTTTCCAACATATCCTGCCCTATAATTACCATGAATTTTCACTATTTCCCTGATCAAGCCATCGGTTCAAAGGAAAATTCCTGTGGAAGTGAATTTTCCGGTACCCATGTTCGCGACCTCGAACGTCACATTTACTCCGCTATGTGCCTTATCTGCAAAAGTGGCCTCGAATTTGGAGAATTTAAATCTGTCGTTGGGAGTCATTCCGTCGCCTTCCTGAACATAGGGTGTGATATCGGTACCTTTGACCGTCTGCATTCTTGAATCATACTTCAGATCTCGGAGATGCAGAAGCATCGTGGGCATCTTCTCGCTGAAACGAGCATCGATAAGCTTCACTGTACAGGTATTTTTCTTTGTGTCGATAACGAAATTCCATTTGGAATCTTTGGTCTGATAGGTAACCGCAGGCATGTTAGGCATTGAGACTGTGCTCTCCATAATACCAGTATAACACGCATTATTGGGATCAAACACAACTTGAGGCGGAGTCGGCTCCGAATCGTCATCGTCATTGCAAGACACAAGCATGGCAGGGAACAGTATCACTGCCAAAGATGCTAAAAATTTAATTGCTTTAACAAATTTCATATCTACTATAATGTTTGGTTCATATTTCATAAGAGAAGGTTACGCCGGCCTGCAGAGGCTTGCCTTGTTGAAGGAACTCATGCCCCATAGACTTGAAATAGAATGTATGGAAGCTTGTATCTGTCAGGTTCTTGCCCCATAATCTCAACTCCCACCCGTTTTTCCGCCAGCTTACGGAGGCTGCAAGTTGGGCATAAGGATTCTGGCGCAAAGTGTTCGCTTCGTTCCATTCTATCGGACCTGTTATGCTTACACTCACATCGAATTCAAGCGAACCCCACGTGCCTTGTAACGGCTGGCGATAAAGGCCCTGGATGAACAATGTGTTGCCGGGCACGTATGGAAGTTTCTTACCGGCATAATCGTTTATGCCATCGGAAAACTTACGGAACCGGGCATCTGTAAATCCATAACTGGCATTGAAGTCAAGACGGTCCGTCGCGTTCCAACGCAACGTTGCTTCCGCGCCATAGCTGCGCGTCTCGCCGGCATTGGTCATCATACGGCCTGTTGTGGTGCCGTCGGGAAACATAGTAAGCTGCTGATCACGGCAATCTATGTAGAAAGCCGATAGATCTACCTGCAGACGCGCCGATGAAAAATCAAGATGGGCGCCTATTTCATAGTTCCAGCTGTGTTCCGGCTTGTATCCTACGGTTTCATTTACGTCATGCGGTTTACCTATACCCATGATATTCATAAGACGCTGCTGAAGCACCTCGCTGAACATCTGGGTATTGAAACCTCCGGCTTTTGCTCCGCGCGACACATTTGCATAGATATTGGAACTTCCGCCACTGATATTCCATAACAGAGAAAGAGATGGAAGCAGCATCAAATAGTCGCGCTTAAGATCTCCCCGATCATCTATATCTATGCGAACCTTACGTACCAACGGCCAACCGGCAATGACATCAGGCGACGGGACCATGTCAGGATCCGGACTGTCATATATCCCGTAACCTGTAGAGCAATAACTATGATAGTGCATAACGGCTCTTTCATATTCCAATCTCAGAGCAGCGGTAATCTTGAAGTCTCCTAAACCAAGTTTCGACTCATGGTAGACCGCCAGCCCATAGGTAGGGACATCGAAATCGCTGTCGAGAGAAAACGAGCGTGTGTTCCACGCTATCGGGAAATAGGGATTGGCGTCGTTACGATGTTTCTCGATAAGCTCGGAGATGCCGGTATTTTTAAAAGTTACCGGAGCCTCCATGTGCATTTTTTTCCAGAATCCCGAGAGTCCGGCTATCCAGCCATATGCATTGTTACTGTTGTCCGGAGAGCGGACCGTCAAGTCTTGAGTTATCGCCAGCTCATGTTTACGTTGATTTAGAGTGAAATATGGCTGAGGCAGAAAATCCTGGTCAAGAAGCAGATCATCATCTATATACTGCAACGAAGTGACCGACACTGCAGTGAAATCATCATGAAATTTCATAAGGGTCAGCCCGTCGCTTAATGTAAAACGGTCATACCGGCACGGATCGTTATAATCTATTTTCCCGGTTTCGGTAAATTCATAGGCATATCCGTTCTGATGCAACAAGGATGTGGACAATACATTCTGAAGCGAAAGCGAGGGCAATATACGCCATTGATATTTAAGTCTCAACGAGCCTGATGTCTCACGTTCGGTCAGAGAGTTGTCATATTCGTTTCGTCTGAATCCGCCCTGATGATTAGCAAGGAGCGAAACCGAAATAGCATGCCGGGGATTGAATTTATGATACCACCCCACGCTTCCCTTTGTCTGCCGTCCGTTGGCCACCGTGACCTGCAACCTCCATCCTTGGTACCGGAACGGGGATATCGTCGATACATTTATAAGCCCGCCCATCGTATTACGCCCATAAATAGCGGATTGCGGTCCGCGCAACACCTCTACACGAGCCATGTCGGGTATATCAAGGTCATAGGCGTCTTTATTAAGTACGGCCACATTGTCGATTACAAGCCCTACTGCCGGATGATCCATTCTGGCACCTATCCCCCTCACATATATCGAAGAGGTTATTCGGGAACCATAGTCGGGGATGTATAGGTTGGGAACCATCTCAGACAATCCTTTTACGGCCACAACACCCGAACTCCGCAGTTCCCCGCTACCCAACACTGTTCCGCTTACCGGTTCGTTACGGAGACGGTCTTGCTGTTTTATGGCGGTTATGTTAAGTTCGGGAAGCTCTCCTTCGATACCTTCATTATAAAATATGGAATCGGCCTGAAGATGTCGCGTCCGCTCCATTCCTGAAATGTTACCGCAAACCGACACTACAAACAATGCCGCACAGACGCTCCTGAGCAGAAGCGACGGAATACGGCTGCGTCGTAAAAGCGGGTTTATATGATATCGGATGATACTCATTTTACAGTTTACAAAATTCCTCAATTATCCCCTATACCAAAATACCTAAAAATGATGATTTAGATACAGGGGAAGTGTGTGATTACCGTTTTTGGATATTTTTCAGTAAATTTGCCTTATGAAATCACTCAAAGAACTTTACAGAATAGGAACCGGTCCCTCCAGTTCCCATACCATGGGACCACGAAAAGCTGCGGAACAGTTTCTTGCGACCCATCATAATGCCAAGGGATTCGAAGTCACTCTTTATGGATCGCTTGCCGCAACCGGCAAGGGACACATGACCGACGCCGCCATCATCGATGTGCTCTCGCAGTCCGATATGCCGATAAAAATAGTATGGCATCCCGATATATTCCTGCCCTATCATCCCAACGGCATGACCTTCAAGAGTCTTGACGAACAAGGATTCCCTACCGATTCTTGGACGGTTTTCAGCGTCGGCGGCGGAGCAATTGAAGAGGAAGGCAAACCTCACGAAGGGTTTGGAGAAATCTACGAACTCGACACGTTGTCGGAAATAATGTCTTATTGCGAACGCACCGGACGCAGCTACTGGGAATATGTGATGCAACGCGAGGGCGAAGGGATATATCCTTATCTGGTTGAGGTATGGGAAACCATGAAGCGTGCAGTGGAAAGAGGCATAGAAGCCGAAGGGCGTCTTCCCGGGCCGCTGAATCTTGCCCGCAAGGCACACTCCTACATAGTGAAAGCCGAAGGATATCGCGACAATCTGAGGTCTCGCGGCAAGGTATTCGCCTATGCCCTTGCGGTCAGCGAAGAGAACGCTTCTGGCGGGGTTATCGTCACGGCTCCAACCTGCGGTTCCAGCGGTGTGGTGCCCGGAGTGCTCTACCACCTTTGGAAGTCCCGTAATTTTACAGAAAAGCAGATGGTACATGCTCTGGCGACTGCCGGATTGTTCGGCAATGTGGTAAAGCAGAATGCCTCTATTTCCGGTGCCGATGTAGGCTGCCAGGGAGAAGTAGGCGTCGCATGCGCTATGGCGGCTGCCGCAGCCAGTCAGCTTTTCGGAGGAAGTGTGGCTCAGATTGAATATGCTGCGGAAATGGGTCTCGAACACCATCTCGGCATGACCTGCGATCCGGTGTGCGGTCTTGTGCAGATTCCGTGCATAGAGCGTAACGCATACGCGGCCGCCCGCGCGCTCGACGCGAACATCTACGCCTCGTTTACCGATGGCAACCATCGTGTTTCTTTCGACCGTCTTGTGGAGGTAATGAAGCAGACCGGACACGATATCCCTTCTCTTTACAAAGAAACCGGAGCGGGGGGCCTCGCCAAGGATTACTCGCAAATGAAAAGAAACTGATGATAATACACACTCTGGGATGCGGCAGCGCGAAGCCGACTCTGCGTCATCAGCCTTCATCGACCGTCCTTGAGCACCGGGGCAACCTTTTCATGATAGACTGCGGAGAGGGCGCTCAGACTGCCATGCAGCGCAATAAGCTGAATATAGGACGGCTCTCGAATATCTTTCTCACGCATCTTCACGGCGATCATGTGTTCGGACTTCCGGGGCTTATGGGCACGATGGCCCTGTCCGGCAATACAGGGTCGATAACCATACATACCTTCCGCGAGGGAAAAGAGATTCTTGAGCGTATTTTCTCTTTCTTCAACCATCATACCGATATGGAGATACGTTTCAATGTGATACGGCCCGACTCGGAAGATGTGATCTGGGAGAATTCTTCGTTCACCGTGCGGACCGTTCCATTGAAACATAGTGTACCCGCCGTAGGCTACCTGTTTGAAAAGAAAGAGGGACTACGTCATCTCAACCGGGCCATGTGCGATTTTCATGGAGTTCCTACATCCCGTTTCAATCTCATAAAGAATGGAGAGGACTTCGTAAAGCCCGACGGTATTGTCGTGCCGAACGATATGCTTACTTTCCCTCCCACCCCGCCGCGACGTTATGCCCATATTTCAGATACGGCATACATGCCCGGCCTTGCAGAAAAGATAGAGGGGTTCAATCTTCTTTTTCACGAGACCACCTATCTTGATGAGCACTGCCTCGAAGCCAAAATGCGCGGACATTCAACAGCCGCGCAGGCCGCTACCGTAGCTCGCGACGCCAAGGTCGGAAGGTTGCTGACAGGACACTACTCTTCCCGCTATAAAAACGACGAAGGATTCCTTAAAGAGGCCTCGGCCATCTTCCCGAACACTATACTGAACCGCGAGGGGCTGGTAACCGAAGTGTGAGCATTGGTATGAAATAACGGGAGACACCCATTTTACATGAATGCCTCCCGTTATTATTCCTTACGTCAGCTTTATTTGCCCACGCGCATTGTCTTGATAGTCTTGACCGTGCCGTCTTTGTATACGATTCGGCAGATAACCGGTCCTTTGCAGGTAGGATCTACGACATGGCCCTGAAGATTGTAGAACGTACATGATGCTTCCTCTCCATGAATCCGCGTTGAATTCACACCGGAGTCCGCACCAGTCACAATTTCGCTGCAAAGCTCTTTTCCTTCTTCGTTGATATATACAGACTGCACTCCGCATCCTTCTTCGGGAAGTTCGAAGTGGAAGAAGATTTCATGGTAGTTGCCACTGCAGAAGATATCCCAGTTGTCATACTGGCCATAGGGCATGTTCACCATATCGTTCTCTATTTCAAAATGAGGATACTCATCAGAAGTGAAGATGTAAACCTCACCATCTATATAAATACGGTAATAAAGCCTGTCGGTTTCAAGCACACAACCCTCATTATCTACGACGGGAATTCTGAATGCAATCCTGCCGGCCTCGAAATAATCGTCCCAAGGCTCCACTTCAAGTTCATATGGATTGGCCGGAGGTGTGTTGATATTACGCTCCTGACCATAAATCTCCACATCCTCGTAAATTGTAAGCAGGTAAAAGTCTTCAGGCATCGAACAGATGGCATATCCGTCCACGAGCTCAAGTTTTTTGCCCTCGGCATCATATTCGAACACCGCTTCCACATTGGGGGAGCCTTTCATAATTTCTTCATCCTCATCATATTCATATTCGATAGTTGTACCCCACAGATAGGAATAATATGCGATGGTGGGATTTATACCGATATAGGAACCGGATGGTATTGTCACTTTTCCGTCGGAAATCTTACCCTTTACCCAGGCATCCTGCACTCCACGGTCGATTCCCTGAATATATATATCATCACCATGGAGCGCGACACCGATTAACGCGGTTTCGTATGGATCCTTGAAAACCCATTTGTCAAGAACCGCATCCGCGGGAGGCGTGACTCCATTTTCAACCGCATGAGCTGTCAACTGTATGCCGGATTCGCCGTAGCCCATCCATGCATAGCCCGTCTCACCTGTGGGATTTCCATCCATGTCGGCCAGCTCTCCGTAAGCGGCGAGGCCGAGAAGTATCTCCGGATCTGCCGCTTCATAACCGGTATCGGTCTTCTTTAGCACATATTTCATGTCATCGGTGGCCATATACGTACCCTTGCCCTCTTCATTAACCACACGCTTCATGGGCAACATATACATTTTGATCACCTCCTCGGTCCAGTCGTCATATTCATCATATACGAACTGCGGGCCTTCAATCACAATTGAGCCATCGGAGTCGTAGCTTCCTTTCAGATAGCTCAGCATGGTGAAATCTGCCAACGGGTTGGAAAAATAGAGAGTGCCATCTGCCGTGGATACCTGGCGCACTACAGAACCCTTGATATCATTGCGCTTCAAACCCTCCCAGTAGTCGTTAGCGAACTCGGTGCAGTTACGGCTGAAGAAAGTCAGTTCACCGTCGGGCACATAAAAAATAATTTCGTCATTTTCATTAGGTGGTGTCACTGCCTTACACACCTTGTAGATAGGAGTGGCTTCCTGCTGCATGGCTATGGTCGGTAGAGCCATGAATGCCATTGTTACGAAAAGTAGATTTTTTGTCATATTTGTTATATATTAAAACATTGTCCAGCGTTGTCGCATACCGGAATCGCTCAGCTAAGGTAATATATTTTTTTAATAATTTCGTATTTATCGAATAAAAAAAAGCATCGAATTATAAAATTGGAAGTATTTTCCAACAGGACAAATACACCTGGTCTGACAAATCGCCAGAACAGCTAATTAAACCCTATACCTAAACGACTCACAAAAAAAGTAAAAGCCGCAGAGACGATCCCTGCGGCTTTTACTTTGGAGACAATCAAAATTTACATAACGACCTTGGCGACGGCTGTCTTGCCGGCACCTTCGGCCTTCACGATTACCGTGCGGCCTTTGGCTACGCTCAGGATATGCTCGCCGGGCTGCATATCTCCGGTAAAGAGATTGGTTCCGTCCACACTCCACACGCTTACACGTGCGCTCTCGTTAAGTTTGATTCCGAGACCGCCGGCTACCGGCATTACTGTCAGTTTCAGAGCCTCCGAAACGGCCGAGACCACACCTGAGCCTTCCAAGCTTTCTGCCCAATCTGCATAATCGAGGATGTCGCTACCTATGATGTTGCCGTTAGGCCCTATGAGCATAGCGACTACGGCGCAATTGGTTATATCCTGCACATCATCGGTTATATCTACCAGAAGATCATCGGAACGAACCTCTCCGGCAGTCCATCCGCCTTCCAGGGCCTTACCGCTGTAAGAGGGAGATATGGCGCGCACAACTTCATTGTATTTCATTTCACTATAAGGAACACACGGATAGCGAGAAGCCGGATCGATTGTAGTGCGGTTAAGGAACAGGCTGAAATAGGGTACCAGATCCTCTCCATAGGCTTGAGCCACCGCCGATTCTCCATACTGTCCATAGTAGTCTATCTGATTCCAGTCGTTTGTATTTCCATGCACTCCGTTCTCCATCAGGACAACAGCCAGATTTACAGGAGACGCCGAAGTTGAAAATGAAAGTTTGCTACCGGCGCGCACTCGGATTTTTGTATTATCCGCAGCGTCCGGACCGGCTTCAAGAATATTAAGATGTCCATAAGACAACGATGCCATGGCGCCTTCGACATCCACTTCTCCCGGATCACCTGCCGTAGCACGGTTTACAAGAGCCATAGGATAGCCCACCTGAGAACTGAACTTACCCATACGGGTCATAATGGGAGTCAGATAGGTCGCATCAGCCTGCATCATGTCGCCGTCATGGATCATAAGAGGTATCACCTTACCTTTGCCGAGCGAGTTATATTTATCCTGATAGTAATTCATAAATGCGATACCGCGAGGACACCAGCCGCACCACGAACCGGTGATTTCCTCCACAAGTGCCGATGATTCATATTTTGATTCGGCCAATGCCAGCTTTCCTTTGATAACGGTAGGTTGAAGGCTCTCGTCGTTAGGTGTTATCGTGATGGTATAGCCCTGCTCTTTCGCACCCTGCATGTCAATGGCTTCCGGAAATACGAAACTGCTGTTGACCACCTTGTTTTTTTTCAAAACCGATGAATTGACATACGTGGTCTCGAAACCATTGTCCGTACGGAGTACAGCCTTATAACCGTTAACTTCTATCGGCGTGGAGATAGAGTATTGCACACCTAAGGCCTTATTGTCATAATTATCGGGAAGTATCACATAGTCAAGTTCATCGGCGTTACCAACCTTCGAATAATACTGACAAGCGACAATATCATAGAAACCGATCAGTCCCGAAGTGTTATCATGATTCACCAAGGCAACCCTGATCTTCTTCCCTTTGTATCCTTCAAGTACAAAAAGCCGCATGCCGGTATAGATATCATTGGCTTTTCCGGTAAAAGTTCCGTTGTAAACGTTGGTAAAATCTTCTTTAGATGTTCCTCCCTCGGATACGTAGAGAGAGATTCTCTGCGTGCCCCCCTTACCTGTCTGCATGATCGAGTAACAGAACATCGCCACATCATCCTCGACGGTCAACTCCGGAGTTATAAGCCACTGGTCTGAAGGGACAGCACCCGAAGCACCGGTAAATCCACAGGGAGAACATGCTGCGGCGGTACTGCCACCCCACGACAGGAACATGTATGCATTGGTTGGGGTGTATCCTTTAAAGTATCTGGCCCAGTCCGCCTCAATGGTTCCATCCACACCATAGGTAGTATACCCCTGGGGAGTACCGTAATTCTTATTGTACATCTGGTCGACGAAGTCGCTGGTAAAGTATGTCGGAGTCGAAACCTCGGCAAAGGCGCCAAGGGCCGCCATTCCGGACATTAATCCAAGTAAAACTTTTCTCATATTATTATGTGATTTGGTAATATTCTATTCTCAGTTGCGAGTATTCTTTATGAAAATATCCCGGCCATTCACCCCAATTATACACCGGTCAATTCATAAATGCCACTTGTCAGCTACAATATTAATAATAATTTTTGAAAAAAAAAGCAGTCTCGGGCAGATTTATAGTTGTCTTACCGACAAATCTGCCCGATTCTGCTTTTTAGGCTTAACTGTAGGCAATGGCCTTATCTTGACAAGACATTGATTTTCTTTCCTGCGGAGTGCCCTGTCAGCGTCGGAGCATACTGCGACTGCAGTGTGGCTATACCGGCTGTGAAATTCCCTTCCTGAGACAATCTGCAGTCATAGCTTATCTGGAAACTTCCTTTACGCAGGTAAGGAATGAAGAAATTTGTTACGGCATTGCGCATTTCCCTGTAGAGCCATACACTGTCTATCATATCGCTCCCCGACAGAGCCTCCACGGGTTCAAGACAAGCGGCCCGTTCGTCGGCAAGCACGACATATTCCATATCGCGCTCATTCTCCACGGTGAGGAGGACTCTCACCAGATCGCCCTTGCGTGCAATTCCATCGCCTTCTCCGGAGAACGGGATGGCTTTCTGTTCTCCATTCTCTTCGCGAAGCAGATATATATCTTTGCGGACCCTCACATCTATGGTGCCGGATGCCTTCACATCGTCTATCGGAGCGATATATTGGCATATCACACCGCCCCATGCCGGGGAATCCGCATCTCGTTTTATAGAAAGTGTCGCACCCGAGGCTTTCTTTGTGTCGAGATTGATCGTTACCTCTCCATAGGGAGGCATATCACTATCCTTAACGATTTTCTTGCCTCTTACAGTGATCTGGGGTCGCGATGAAAATGCGCTCCAATCCGCACCGCATGAAAGCACACCTTGCACGAGTTCGGCTCCGTACGACATATCAGACCAGTCTTCGGCCTGACGCTGAAGCAACAGCCACTGGCGCAACGAATCTACATCAGCCGATTCCGGGGCTATATCGATATATGCTTCAAGAACCTGAGTTGTTGTTATCAGTTTGTTCCATGGCGAGAACGCACCTCCCGAAAGTGAGTCGAACCACATGCCTCTCTCCTTGGTGCGGGTGGAGAACTGACTTAAGGAATTAAGTATTGTACGCGCTTCAACCATATCGTTTTCGCGAGCCAACAAAGTTGCGGCTGTAGCCTTGTCATAAATATCATAGCCTCGCCAGTTAGCCGCCACAAGCTTAAGACATTTCGCGGCATATTTCCTGAATTCCGAACTCTCCCGAGGCAACATACCGGCCTGCTTGTAATAGCTTCTTACATATAGGAAATCGCGCAGAGACTCGATGTCGGAATCGGTGGGCTTATGTTTTTTGAATCCGTCAAGCCATTCTCTTTCCACGTATTCTATAGCCTGTGTAAGATTATTCCGGTATCCTTTTTCTGATGGCATGTATCCGAAACGGCCCAACATGGCATTGTAAAGCAATACCTGAGAAGTGGCCCACATCGATGATTTTCCTTCCGGACACCAGGCATAGCCGCCGTCGGAACGGTGCAAGGCCTGCAACTTGTCTATTATATCGGCTATCTTGCGATTTCCGGCGGTGCTGTCGAGCAATTCGCCCAGCGAATGCATGCGCAACGTCTCGGATTCGGCTTTATTGACCCACGGGGTTTCTGACAAAGCGGCAATCTTCAGCTGCGGATTGTTCTGAAGCGGTGAATTGAGTATCGTTGTCTCGCCATTGGAATCGGACTCTATCATCTCTTTGAGTCCAGACCTCAGAGCGGGATATTTCTCCATCAGGCCAAGTCCTATGCAATTACCGTAGAGAGAACGGAGCACCGACATTATACCGGCACCGGTATCGCCGGCAAGAGAGGGCAATGCCGTTACACAATACCATAGCGGATTGTCGCAGTACGTAAGCGTTGCAGACGACTTTCCGGGGAATTCGGGCAACTTTATTTTGAATTCCTTTTCACCCGGCGCGAGATAGAAAGGAGTGGATTCCACCACAGGCGACGAGCTGGGTAATACCTGCAACGGAGCCTGCTCCCCATCGCTGTTACCCTCCGAAAGAGCATAAGCCCTTATGGCGAGAAGACTCAGGTCTGAAGGCACATCATATTCCAGGGTTATGACTCTGCCCGACGACGGAGCGGCATCAGTCGCTTTAAAATCCTTTGCGACCAATACTTTACCTGAAACAGGATCGGCGACTTCAATGCGTCCGCCAAGAGGAAGGTTGCGTTCGGTATTGTTATACAATGTAGCCGCGAGAACTATCCGGTCGGATGTGCGCACGAACCGTGGAGCGTTCATCTGAACCATCACAGGCTTGGCACTGACCGCGTCGAGCGTTGTCATGGCACTCTGAAGAGCGCTGTCATAGCCGAGAATCTGGAATTTCCATGTAGTGTTGAAATCGGGTACCTCAAACTCCACGTTCACAATACCGTCATGGTCTGAAACAAGTGAAGGACGGAAGAATGCTACCGGCATTTCCGACTCCCGCAAAGGTACATCCGGAGACTCAGACGAGTCCGGGGCTTCGGCACCCCCTGCACCTGCGACAGGGGCAGAGTCATCCGCAATCTCTTCCTCAGCTTCTTCAACCGCACCATAGTCTGCTGTATTCTCAGCCTTGCTCATCTTCATTTCATTCCTTACCATGGAACGCGCTACCATAGTACCCTCAGTCATTGGAGCTTCCGTCAAAACAACATCATATAAGACTTCTCTGCTGACCGCTGTATTATAAATCCAGTCGGGCAATGCAAAATGGAATGATTTGTATGCAACAGGAGATCTGCCATATATATAAGAACTGCGTGTTCCATTCGGAACCCAGTTGATTTCAGCCGCCGAATACCATGACGTCCATTTCCGGGGATTGAAAATCCAGTTGAACGGCACCAGGGAATCAAGAGCCTTGTCTGTCATGACGGCCATAGCCGATATCTCTGGAACGCCTTCTTCTGCCTTGCTGAAACGGAAAGACCATTTTTCTTTATCGCCCGCATTAAGCCTGTCGCGGAATGAGACTGTCTGACATTTCAGCTCCTTGCGCGAAGAGGCGGGAAGGACTGTGATCTCTTCTGTATATTGTTTGTTGTCGCGAACGGCAATAAGTCGTATAAACGTTCTTGAATCATCAGCAGGAGATGGAACGTCGATTCTGAGATTCCTTCCCTCCGGCATATACCAATTGCGCGACACCACTTCATCCGGAGTTGCAACGATACAAAGAATGTGCTGGTCGGCAAATGCGGAACCTACTGTAATTGAGGTCGTATTTCCTTGATCCGGAGCCACAATCCGGTTTTCAGGCACCCACAACGCCGTCTGCACCGGAGGCCGGACATCATCTTCACGCCAAATAACAAACTCCGCTTCGCTCTTGGCAGCGTCGCTTACCTTTATCTCTGATTGATTCCCGACATCGGCAAGCCCGAATTCAAGTTTGTATTTTCCTGAGGGTAGCTTAGCCGCCGGCAATGAAAATGCCGGAGATTGGAATTCGCCACTGCATATTTTATCTGATACTGAGGTGTGCCCTTCTTTATCGGTAATACGGTACAGGATATATTCTACCTTTCTTATCTGAGGCATACCGAGCATGTCTCGTACAGGCACATTGAAACGCACGCTGTCGGAGGCTACCTGCATACGCGCCGGTATCTCCGGAACTATGGCTTCGGCGCTGCCGAACGTAAACCTGCAGTCTCCACGCTGAGTCTCCCCGGCCTGCGAAGTGACAGATGCCTCCACCGAGTAAGAGGCGCACGCGAAGGGGGTGTCTTTAAGATTTGAGTTGAGGAGCGTTATCTCGAACTTGCCCTCCGAATCAGTAACAGCCCCGGTGCTGAACCGTGCGTTTCCTATGGGGCTGAACCAGAAACGCCAGGGGATATAGTTGACTGTCAAATCAATCTGCGCGCCTGCAACCGGCATCCCGGAATAAGTGCGTGCGCTTCCTTTTATCTTGATTTCTTCCGGCAATCCTTTAGCTACTGTTCCGATACCGAACTCCGTTTCCACAACCACACTGAAAGTCGGAGTCTTGTATTCCTCAACTGAAATGTCGGCATACCCTATTATCTTTTTGCTTTCATCGGCCAAAGAAGCCTCTATCCTCCATCGGCCCAGCATTCCTTTGTCGGGAATGATGAACGATGAAGAGACGTTTCCATAGCGGTCGGTTCGCATGCTGAGTGTATCAACCACTACATTAGATGCGTTACGCAAAGCGATTTTTACATTTTGATCCCGCGACAGCGAGAAACTGTTACCGACATGGGTGTAGAACACAGCCTCGAATTCCACTTTCTGACCCGGTTTCGCGATGGATCTGTCAAGGAAGAGAGCTGCATCGCTACCTGCCTGTTCATGGCGGTTCATAGGATACAGATATGCCTCGGTTACAAGCTTATCATCACCTTTCGATATCTCAAGCCTTGATACTTTCTTCACTTCTTCGGCACCTATGGATGCACGTCCATCCATATCGGTCTCGGTTGAAGAGACAAGACGGAACCCGTTGTTGCCTGTACGTCTGTTCCAAGGCAATCTTTCGTAAGTCTTGACAACGGCATTGTCGACGGGAGCGCCATTCACGGCATCTACCGCATATACAAAAGTATTCCTATCTTTGTCAGCCATCGGTAAATCACGCTCGGTGGCTGCAGCGATAGATGTAACACGGAATAAAGCCGGTCTGTTGTCAGCATAGTCTTTCTTATAGCTGCGTATATCCTCCCGATCTGTAACGATCAGAGCGTAAACGCCACATGGGAGACTTTCAAGATTTACCACAGTATCGGCACTGAAAGGTGTCGTCTCTCCAATGGTAACTTTAAGTGATGCAGCCACCTTGCCTACCCCGGGTACATCCCTGACACTGATGTCGCTGTTCCATTTACTTTCCGGAATTTTCACGGCATGGAGCCACATCTGCTGCTGATTGCGCACCCGCAGACTCACCGGAATCTCATGGTCCGGAAGATTGTTTACCTCGATTCTCGCCGATATGTTTGTCATTTTCATCGACTCCACACAATATCGGAGATTAGGAGCATAAAGCCCCTTGGGATAACTCTGCAGGCTCTTTTCGGCAGATGCCATAAATTCCTTTCTGGCCTTATCCTCTTTCAAACGGTCGCCAAGCCTCACAAGGATAGGCTGCTCTGTTTCGGTGCCTTCGTAAAAATCCGTCCATTTTCTGTAGTAGGCTACCAATGATTCATCGTATCCGTTGCCATTGTTCCACGTATTTTTGACGGCAGAGCTTCCAAACGGCTCACATTTGTCAAGTATGGTGATTGCCAACGGACCCGTTGTCTGGCGACTCAATGAACCCATCCACCTATCTGCGATCAGGGTCATATAACTCCATATAGAAGAATCGGTCTGCGCCCCCTTGTCGGAATCGGGAAGCGTGAATGGAATCTTGTTGCCGGAAGGACGATCGGCGAAATTGTCAAGATAATCCAACGCTTTCAGATTCATGAAATCACCGAGAGTGAAACCATAAGAGGCGGCCTTATCGGCGTTTTCTATCAGATTGCCGTAATCTGACAGCCGTGTACCGGAGAGAGAAGCAGACTGATCAAGAGCCTTTTTCACAAGTTCCGATACTCTCTTGGCAAAAATATTCTTATCCCACAACGATATCTGTTCAGGCACATCCGTATCAGGGATATTGCGCTGGTCTATCTGCCATCTGTTGTTTTCGTAATAATCCGCAAGCACACGTGCCTGCATCATCGTGGCGAGAGCGTTGTAGGGAGCCGTCCCCTTGTCGGCCACCTCTCCCAATATGTTCATACAGGAATCCGCCGGCTCGGAGTGCAACTGGCCTTCGACCACACATAGCTGCATTGCCGCTTGTAGAGCCGTAGACCAGTCGTTGGCTGCTACAGCAGACGTGTAAGCCTCGCGGGCATTCGCCGCGACCACTTTCGGGAATGCGAAATCAGGTGTCTTGAATGTGTTTTTCACTTTTGCAACTTTACCTGTCGATGTTTTAGCCTTGCTCTTCGATGCGGCCTCGACCGATATCGGAGAGACTAAAAATACTACTGATAATAAAGCAGTAAGGAGGGCCGGGGCCCTCCTTCCGTATTCTTTATAATTACAAAATTGTCTCATATTATTTCGTTTTTATGAGAGTGTTTGGAATCGTGCCGTTATTTGCGTCGGCCGTGGCCTTTTTTTGCCCGCATCTCTTGCATTTTATCCCTGAACTTGTCTTCTGCCTGCTGCAATTTATAGCGTTGCTTGGGCGAAAGTATTTTTTCAAGATTACCGCGATACTGCCGGTCGGCGGCCTGTTCGCGTTCTTTTACGCTCTTTTCCACCTTCTGGTATGCTTGATAATCGGCATCGGAAGGATTGCTCTTGGCCTCGAGGGCTTTCTTGGCCTGGCGTTTCTCTTTGAACAACTTACCCTGGGTATCGAAATGTTCTATGAACAATTCGGAGAATTTAGCCTTGGTATCGCTGTCATCGTTCAATTCCATCTCCTGCAAAAGGAATTTCAGCTTGTAGTCGCGCATCTCCTTCCGCATTTCGGCATGAGATTTACCTCCATGTTTTTTCTTGTCTTGGGCATAGAGAACCGTAGTTCCCAATGCCACAGCGATCATCATTACAATCGCTAACAGTCTTTTCATATTATTATAAGTAAGTGTTGATTTTATTCAAACTCCCGGTCAAGAGCTTCCTGCAGTTCGGAGGCCGACTCGAAACTGTCCGCCACCTCCATCTCCACTGCGAAGTCTTCCTGAGAGGAGGAATTCATATCCACTCCATAGTCCGAGGGATTCTCCATTATCATAGCGATATGTTCGGCAGGAGCCTCAAGCGGAGAGGTTATTGACGTAGCGGTATAGAATATCTTCATCATACACCAGATACCGCAGAACATGGCGGCCAGATAAACATATGGACGCACACGATGCCAAGTCGACAATTTCATCGGCTTTGGAACCTCCGGGTAGGGAGGTAACTTTTCCTCCATCTCCTTTATGAACGATTCGAAATACCCGTCCGGCACACGGAATGGCGTTTCACGTCCTATTTTATCCTCTATATAGCTTTCTCTTTTCATAATGATAAATCCTTAAATTGCAAAGGCTTGAACCATATCAAACAAGTACATCGCGCCCTTACAATATCAATGACAATCATAGACATCAATGGTTTAACCATAAAATCATATTTTTAGATATCTCCGGCGGTTAGTTCCGTCAGTCGGGAGTTCGAGTTTAAGAACCTGTTGTTTCCAATTATTCCTATAATACCAAGAGTACGGATAATTTTTTTCAAAGAAAAGTGAACCATTCTAATCATACCGGTGTTTTAATTTCGAAAGTAAGAAATTCGTTTCATGATGTTAGGTTAGTTAAAGAGTATTATGGAAAACATGTAGCCGTAGCCACTTGTGAAAGTGGCTACGGCTGTTTTATGCGGAGATCTTATCGTTTAGAGACTGTTTAATAGGATTATTGGGCATTTTTTATTAAATTTGCTTTCGTATGGCATACACGCCGCCCATAGACGAGAAAGAACTCGTGAGACAACTGCAGGATCCGAAATGCGCTAACGACGCGTTTCGCACCTTGATGCGCACTTTCGGGGAGCCGGTCTACTGGCAAATCAGAAAGATGGTCTTCTCTCATGATGATGCCAATGACCTTCTCCAAAACACTTTCCTGAAAGCCTGGAACAACATCCACAATTTCCGCGGTGAGGCCAAACTCTCCACATGGCTTTACAAAATTGCCATTAACGAATCGATCAATTTCCTTAACAAGGAACGCAATAAACACGAGATATCCGACACGGCGGAAGATTCATTCCTTCTGAATAATCTTGAGGCCGACCCCTGGTTCGACGGCGATGAACTGCAGAAAGAACTCCAGAAGGCAATCGCCAAACTGCCTGATAAACAACGGCTGGTCTTCAACATGAGATATTTCGATGAAATGAAATATGAGGACATGTCTGACATACTCGGTACTTCCGTAGGCGCACTTAAGGCATCCTACCATCATGCCCTGAAAAAAATAGAGGAATCCATACGCTCTATCGAAATATAAAAGCGCGAAAGCATCTCTACGTCATCTTCCGATAACCAGATATATCCGGCTTACTCCCCGATGATATAGCCACCGACATAAGATAATAAAGATGCCCGGCTTCATACACCGCCGGGCATCTTTATTATTCTGGATTTATAGGCTTGTTTACTTCACGCGATCGAAAGCGGGACGACGGCTCTTCGCCATTCCGCGCTTTGCTGCTTTACGCAGTGATTTCACATGCACCGGAGCATAGTCATACCATTCTGAACCGGGCAGGATATTGAAGCTGATGCGCTGAACAGTTCTCGCTCCGTCGGCATCACGGGCATAAATCAGAAGCGAATACCATTCCTCGCTGAGATTCTCTGCCCTGAAAGTATATTCCCCGTTAGCCCGTATATCGTCATAAATGTCGGTAGCCTGACTTGTAGAGGCCAATTCATAAAGCTCCCAGCCGTCATTTACATAATCGTCTACATCATTCTCTGTCATCAGACGCACATACGCTTCCGAAACATTGCTCGGAACTACCTCGAAGTTCACACTTACCGTTCCGTCGGCATTCTTGGAGCGGTCAAGGATATTGATTTCGGGGCCCTCGTTTTCGGGAGCCTCGAATATGGCTGTCGCCTCTGCCTCGATCATATCTCCCTGGGCATCATAACCTCTTACATAAAGTACGTACTCTCCGCTGTCGTATGCGGGCCACGTGGCGGCTTCTATGCCGTTGCCAAGGTCTCCCTCGCCCTGAAGAGACGAAATCGTCATTTTCTGACCGAATGTACCCATCAGGTAATCCATGCCGTAAACTCCGATATAAGCCTCCATCACACTCTTTATGCCATAAGCGGTCATGACATACAATATGTCGTCGCTGCCTGTAACGTTGAATGCAAGGCCTTCTTCATTCTGGCGCTTGAACGAGACATCGAGCGTAGCTGAGCTTTCTCCGGGATCAAGAGTTTTGAATTCCGTATATACGAATGTATTGAGAGGCCGCTGGGTTACCGGGTCCACTTCCCAGGCACATAGATAGTACTTGTAACCGGGAATCACTGAAAACCTACTCCCGAGACCATCCTCGGCATAATCTTTCATCGTGGCGGTTATAGTGCCCACACCGAGGTATCCTACATACGGAAGGTAACTCTGCAACACCTGCAATCTTTCATCGGGGGAGAGGTCGTCGATAGGCATACCGAAGGAATCGAGAGCGATATAATTGGCCTCGCAATAAGGCACTATGCCATGGGCGTAAATTGTAGTCGATTCAAGTGTATTTACGGTATAGGTTACATTATTCTTGCCCACATTGTCGACATTGAGCCATATTTCATCGGCTATCACTCCTTGCGGAAGTTTGAAGCTTGCATAATCCACCTCATCCACTCCATATTTACCTACCACGCGATCACCCTTGATAAGGTACATCGTATTGTAGTCCGCAGTCTGGGCGGACATCGAAAGTGTGGCGGCGGCCATCACAGATACTATTATATTGTTTATCAGTTTCATTTTATCTTATTCCTTGATTATTTTGAAAGAATATTTACCTACTGTTACCACATACGTGCCACCATTCAATCCTGAAAGGTCGAGTGCAAGAGTACCTTTGTCTGTTGCACCTGCGGCAACCTTGCTCCCGGCAAGGTTATAGACAGTCACTTGGGTTCCTTCCGGAGCACCGGCCACATTGAATTCGGACTTTACCGGCACAGGCCATGCCCTGATCGTGCCGTCTGACGCGATATCCGATACACCGCTTCCTCCGGTCACGGCAGCCCCGATCTCGACCCTCTCTATATCGAGATAGTCTACGCTTGTCGACTTCCCGGAGACATCGGTCAGCGTAAGCGCGCCGGCACCTATTTCCATACGGTCCAACTGCGGGAACTCGATTTCGCTTATCACCCCGTCGCTTCCTATCACTACCACACCGATCTTCTCGGCCATGACGACAGTAGTGAATGCGGTGGCTGAAAGGAGAAACGCCGCAGTCGCAATTGTTCTGATTTTCATTTCTTATATTATTTTAGAGAATGTTTGGATTTAACACGAATTTATATTTGAGAGATGAATGGTAAATTCTTTCCATCACCCGAAGGTCTTTTTTGGCTGTTCGCGCCAAGATTTCGTCGGTTACGGTGCCCGCACCGCGCCCTCCTCAACTTGCGGAAACATCTCAAAAAATCCTCTTCGCGTGAATGGAAGTTAAATCCAAACATTCTCTTAGTTAAAGTAATTTCTCGTTAGGAACGCAAGTTAGCTAAATTCCGCTAACCTCGCAAATATAAATATCCCATATCACTGCTTGAACCCTTATACGGAAGCTATACGGAACTTTGGCGGTACGTGGCGCGTTATATCTAAAAATAAGTTTGGTTATGAAAAAGATTTACGCTATCGCCGCTCTGACTCTTGCCGCTATCCCGACTGCCTCTCATGCGCAGTATTACAATATCGCCAACCAGGTAGCCAACGTTCTGCAGGCACCGCTCAACGGCTCGCCACGTTACAAAGGATTTGTGGAGGCTTCATATATAAAAGGCCTCGGCAACATCGAAGCTGATTTTCTGGAAGTTTCAACCTCACAGGGTATGCAGTACAACTCATGGTTCTATATGGGGGTTGGCCTCGGTGTGTCGGTCGTATTCTCACATCAGGACGACAATGTACCTCCCGACTACTGGAACCAACCCGGATACATCGACCGTCAGTCCCGCACAACAGGTGTGATGATACCTCTCTTCACCGATTTCCGATTCACTCCGTGGGGCAACAACACCGGTCTGTATATCGACATAAAGGCAGGATGTTCGTTCTTGGTAGGCAAAGATTATCTGCGCATAAACCAGGGATACCTGACAAATCAGGAATACTTCTATCTCAAGCCATCCATAGGCATTAAGGTTCCGGTAAACAAAGAAAAAACCAAACAGGCCATCGACTTCGGAGTAAGCTATCAGCTGCTCACCTCAAACTACTGGAGCGGTTATTATACAGACCGGGCCATAAACGGTCTCGGCCTCTCGATAGCCTACGAGTGGTAAACGTACTTAAAACTCTCCTTCCCTTTCAAATGTAATTTGCTATGTGAATCTACGTTATTCATATAGCAATCTTTTTTTTCATGACAAGACTTCTTTTCTCCATAACACTGCTCACTCTCCCGGCTATCTCGATGTTTGCCGTGAAAGCATGGCCCGGAACGATAGATTATCGCCAACCTGACGGATCTATAATAAAGGTCCGGATTGTTGGCGGCCGCACGCACCACTACCTTATGTCGGCAGAGGGGTATCCTCTTATGGCGCTCCTATCGGGGGAGTGCCGCTACGCCATGCTCGACAAGGATGGTTATCCGGTTCCTTCCGATATGATGATTTCCTCAATCCCTACCCGCAAGGCAGATGAGCATGCTTTCCTCAGGAATTACAATCCGGCCAACACGATAAAGGCATTTGAACGAATCGTGAGGGAAAAAGTCGACGATATAACCCCATACAACAAAATATCCGCTTCGGATACAAAAGGTAGAATCGGTCTTTGCGACTCACCTCTGACCGCCATGGGCGAAAAACATACTCTCGTCATTTTGTGCAATTACTCCGATACAAAATTCAGTATAGAAAACCCGAAGGAGTTTTTCTCAGACATGCTGAATAAAGAAGGATTCTCTGAATATGGGGCCACCGGTTCTGTAAGAGACTTCTTCATATCGAACTCCGGAGGTAAATTCGCGCCCGTTTTCGATGTATACGGACCAGTCGATTTGCCCAATAAACGTTTCTATTATGGCAGGAACAATTATTATGGCAATGAACCGTATGCTCACGAAATGGTTATCGATGCGGCAAAGATTCTTGATGACGAGATTGATTTCTCCAGATACGACACCGATGGAGACGGTATAGTTGACAATGTATTCATAATATATGCCGGTTATGGTGAAGCGGATACCGCCCGCTCAGCAAATGTATGGCCTCACTCATATGAACTCATCAAGGCGAAGCCGGAAAACAGATATATCCACGACGGTGTAACGCTGAACCACTATGCCTGCACCAACGAACTCGCCGGGAATTACGACCGGCCGGCCGGAATCGGAACTTTCGTACATGAATTCAGCCACGTTCTCGGGCTTCCGGATCTTTATACCACAGTCTACAACGAGGCCTTCACCCCGGGTGAATGGTCTACGATGGACAGCGGACCCTATAACAACGAAGGACGCACTCCACCCTATTATTCATCGTTTGAACGCTACGCCCTCGGATGGCTCGACCCGAAACCTCTCGACACGGGGTATATACCGATCGAACCTCTTCCGGACTCCAACTGCGCGTATATGGTAACCGGTGATAGTCCGAACGAGTTCTTTTTGTTCGAAAACCGCCAGCAACAAGGTTACGACAGTTTCCTGCCCGGACACGGACTGCTTATATGGCACATTGATTTCGACAGCGATATATGGGAAAAGAATACAGTGAACAACGACCCCGACCATCAGAGGGTAGACCTTATAGAGGCTGACCGAGATCTGTATCCCGAAACGCGCGACACCGATGCCTTTCCGACAGTATACGGCTATGATAAATTCACACCGCTATCCGATCCTGCATTCCTTACTTGGGATGGAAATCCAACCTCTTTCGCTCTGACGCTGATATCCGAAAAGGGAAATCTTATAGAAGTCACCGTCGAAAGGAATGAAAGCCAAGTGAAAACTTTAACCGGCGACGCAACCGGACGTTGGTACCGATTGGAAGGAAGAACCCTCAGCACCATATACAATGCAACCCTCTATGACACGCAAGGACATCGCCTGTCATATGGAGACGGATTCATCCTGCCGGAGGCGGGAATATATATGTTGAAAGCCTCCACCGGAGAAACCGCTAAAATATACTGCAAATAAAACAATCCCGCCATATCTGAAATTCAGACATCGGCGGGATCTTTTTATGAAGCGAGGTCTTATTCTCCCCTGTTCTCTTTGTTGAATATATGCCTCAGACGCGAGAATATGCGCTGGGAGGTCGAGGCCGAAGGCATGATGTTGGAGGAGTCTTTCAGGCTCTCTATCGCGCTTCGTTCCCCTTCGCTGAGATTCTCGGGCACGTAAACCATGACATTTACAAGCAAGTCTCCTTTGGAGGCGTTGTTGTTGAATTCGGGCAAACCTTTGCCACGAAGTCTGAGCACCTTGCCAGGTTGAGTTCCGGCAGCGATCTTCACTTTTGCACGTCCGTCTACCATCGGAATCTCGGCCGATCCTCCTAAAGCTGCAGTAGGGAAGTCGAGCATCAGATTGTAGATAAGGTCTTTTCCATCGCGTATAAGTTCGGAATTCTTCTCTTCCTGTATGACTATAAGCAGGTCGCCGTTCACGCCGCCATGGCGCGGAGCGTTGCCCTGCCCTCTCATGGTAAGGGTCATTCCATCCTCCACACCGGCCGGTATGCGGAACGATACAATCTCTTCCTTACGCTCTACGCCCGAACCTCCGCAATACTGGCAGGTCTCCGATATCACCTTCCCCTCGCCATTACAGTCAGGACAGACGCTCTGACTCTGCATCGGCCCCATGAAGGTCTGCTGCACGGTGTTGATATACCCGGTGCCATGACAACGTTCACAAGTCTTGAATGCCGTGCCGTCTTTGGCTCCCGTGCCATTGCAATGGGAGCAGGCAACCATACGCGGCAACTTGAGCTTCTTGTCCACGCCGTTCATTATATCCTGAAGGGTAACCTTCACCGTAATACGCAAGTCGGTACCTTTATTGACATGCTTGCGGGGCTGACGACCGCGACCGCCGGAGCTGTAACCACCGAACGAGCCACCCATATCCCCGAATATATCGCCGAAATGGGCGAATATATCTTCCATCGACATGCCGCCTCCGCCGAAACCGTAGTTGCCGCCTCCGCCTCCGAATCCCTGAGGTCCCATGGAATGGCCGAACTGGTCATAACGCTGACGCTTCTCCGTATCGCTGAGCACGTCGTAAGCCTCGGCCGCCTCTTTGAATTTCTCTTCAGCAGCCTTTCGCTCCGACTCGGGCTTGTCGCCATACTTGTCGGGATGATATTTAATGGCCATCTTACGGTAGGCCTTCTTTATTTCATCTGCCGTGGCGTTTTTGGCAACACCAAGTACCTCGTAATAATCTCTTTTTTCTGCCATGTTTCTTTAAATTGAGCGGTTCGGCAAACAGTTTATCAGCTGCCGGTTATTACTGTGCAACCGCCACTTTGGCATGACGAAGCACCTTGTCGTTAATCATATACCCCTTCTGCACAGTATCTATCACCTTCCCTTTCTGGTCGTCTGACTGGGCGGGTACCTGGGCTATTGCCTCATGAAGATCGGCGTCGAAGGGCTCTCCGGTAGAGTTTATTTCTTTCACGCCATTGGCCTCAAGATACTTCACGAACTTATGATAAATCAGCTTCATCCCCTCCACTACACTTTCGGCGCTCTCGCTGTTGGCCGAAGCCTCTATGCCGCGTTCGAAATCGTCGAGTATCGGAAGAAGACCTTTCATCACATTCTCACCGGCATTCTTGATCAGTTCCGACTTCTCGCGAAGCGTGCGTTTGCGGAAATTGTCAAACTCAGCCATAAGGAACATATATTCCTTTTTCTCTTTCTCAAGCTGGGCTTGCACATCTGCCAACTGATTTTCAAGAGTATTCACTTCCTGTTCGGCCTGGGTGTCTTCGGTTTCGCCGGCATAGTCTCCGTCTACCTCAACTGTCTCGGATTGTCCGTTTCCTTCTTTGGCATTCTCATTTCCAACCTCATTTTCAGGTTGGGCATTACCTTTTGCAGAAGCCGGCTCACTGCCGTCAGTGTGCCGTGAATATTTATAATAACGCTTGTTCTTGCTCATGTTTTTATCTTTATAAACGGGGTGTAAGCAACTCCCCTATCTGATAGGGTATACATTTACGACAGCAAAAATCGTGCCAACAACCATGCTGTTTCAAGGAAAAAACAAGTCAATACCTCTTTTGGTTTTATACGTCTATCAAAGCTTGCAGACGTATTTCCCACGATCAAACATGGATGCCGCATGTCGTATAGTTTCTTCATCGCGATACAACCCGTAGATTGAACTTCCGCTACCTGACATTGAGGCGTATACGGCACCGCAATCATACAGTTTCTCCTTTATGGCGCCCAATTCAGGATGAGCCGGAAATATGGATGCCTCGAAGTCGTTCACAACATACTCTTTCCATTCCTCAATCGGCAATTTCCCTAAGTTCCGAAGATCGAAGCGCGGTGCGCGTGGGGATATGCCCGCAAATGCCTCTTTGGTCGATATATATACTTCAGGTTTGACAATGAGCGCCCACCAACCGTCAAGTTTCAGGCTCACTTCTTCAAATCTCTCGCCCACTCCGCCGGCAAACAGTGGTCGATTCTCAAGAAAGAAGGGACAGTCGGCCCCGAGCGACAATGCGATACCCGACAAGGCCTCTTTCTCAAGCCTACGTCCGGTCAGTCTATTCAGCATGTTCAACGTGAAAGCCGCATCCGCGCTCCCTCCTCCGAGGCCCGCTCCGTCGGGCAGATGTTTTTCAAGTGTCAGCTTCATATCGGGCATAGCCACGTCTCTTGCAACACATTCCCCCCGGAAAGCGTTTACCGCACGTACCACGAGATTCTTTTCCGGGGGGCAGTCTATATGCCTGCCTAAAAATTGGAAGTCATCCCCACCACCGGAATGGTTAACCGTTATCTCCAGGATATCACAAAATGGAGTAGGATTCTCAGGAGTACCGTTAAAACGGCCTACCGGATAAAAAAGCGTCTCAAGATCGTGATAACCATCAGATCTACGCCTTACCACGCTCAACCCTATATTAAGTTTGGCATTTACAAATTCTATCATAATTGTTTTATTTTATGCAGTTCAGCCGGATAACGCGCTCCTAACAATGCGCCCCTAAGAAACAGATATCCCATGAATCCTGTCCAAAGAATGGCGAGACCCCCTCGGACTCCAAGCAAAATGTTCAATATAAAAAAGAAAAGTCCGGAAAGCAATGTGGCCCAAAACATAGCGCCCGTACGCGTAAGGCCGATATATAAGCCGTCGAATATAAACGCACCGACGGCAAGAGGTGGCAAAGCCACAAACACCCACCTGATATCCCATATACAGTCTACAACCCTCCGGGAGTCGGTAAAAAGACCTGACAATGACATTCCGGCAAAAGAGTAGAACATCATAAAAAACAGAGCGACACCGGCTGACCATAGAAGCAGATGGCGTGTGGCGAGACGCACCTCATCGATACATCGCCTTCCGACTCCCTTCCCTATCAATGCCTCTGCGGCATGGGCAAATCCATCCATAAAGAAGGAAAAGAACGTAAAAAACTGCATCAACACCGCATTGGCCGCGAGCGCGGTCTCGCCCATGCTGCCGGCAAAAGAAGTCATACCTACAGAAACAGCCATCACGCAGGCCGAACGGAAAAAGAGAGAGCCGTTGACGGTCAGAAATCCTGCCGACCCATCTCTTCGGAACACCGACCCCATTTCTGAAAATAGACTTTTACCAACAACAGAGGTGTCCGCATCTATCCTTTTACGCCAAAGTCTCAAAGATATACACAGAGCGATTGCAAATCCCGCCCATTGAGCCGCCGCCGTACCTACTGCAAGTCCCGGAAATCCGATACCGAACCCGAAAACCAGAACAAGCGATAGAGGAATGTTAACAAGATTCGTAACTATCGACACCACCATCGGCCAGAAAGTAGACTGCATACCTACCATCCAGCCTGACATGGCCATGGTAGCCAACTGCGCGGGCGCGGCATAGATGGATATAACATAATATCCCTCGGCCTCCCGGGCTATATTTTCACCCGGCTCGATGACTCCTGTCAGCATATCGGCCAAAGGATGACGGACGACTATCATAAGCGCTCCTATGGCAAAAGCCATGAGCAACGTTCGGCAGAAAAGGCGGCTCAATGCCTCGGTATCGCCACGACCGTATGAGGTGGCCGATATTCCGGCAGTACCCATCCTCAAAAAACCGAAAAGCCACGCCGACAGATTCATCATTGTCGCGCCCACTCCTATCGCCGCCAGATAATGCTCGGCCCCGAGATGCCCGGCGATGGCGGTATCGCTGAGACCCAACAGCGGAACTGTTATATTCGAGACAATTGCCGGCAACGCCAATTGCAATATTCTGCGGTCTATATCCATAATCAGCGATATCCTAATTTTAAGATATGGCGAATCTCCCCCATAAGTGTCTTTTAAAAGACTCTTACATGCGCAAATTTAATAAAAAGGAGGGAGACTGTCGGTTTTTTCACTAAATTTGCAGATATGACCGACTATTCCAACGCATCATACCGCAGCGATACCGGACTATGGCACCTTACAGTACGCGTAAGCGACCATGGTGTCTCGGCATGGCTCAACCTCAAGGACTCTGAAACGGAACCTCCCCGAGTGCTCGTCGACTCTACATGGCCTAAAGAACGCGACGGACTTATGGCCAAAATAGAAAACGCCGTATACGACAATCCCGATGTGCTTGATGATTACGCGGCCACTATAATCGTAGAGTCATCGCGTACGCTTGTCGTTCCGGACTCGGAACTGAAAGAGGATGGAGATGCGGAACGACTCTATACAATGGTATACAAAACGCGCAACGAAGATGTGATGTCCGATGAATCGGGTGCGGAGACTATCCTGTTTACCCTGATTCCGGGCATGATTGCATTTCTGCGACGCACGTTCCCCGGCGCACGTGTCCGTTCCCATCTCGGTATGTTCATAGAAAAGGTCCGCGATCTCGGCGCAGGGCTGCGCATTTTTCTTGACTTGCGTCCGGGAGAGACAGATATAGTAGCCCTTAACGGCGATACCCTATTGAGCGCATCGGTGCAACCTTATACTGAATGGACCGACATCATATACCGTATCTTCAACCTTATGGATGTCTATTCGCTGAAAAGCGACGAATGCGAAGTTTCCATCTCGGGAGCAGACGCTGACATGTATCGGAAACTATCGGAGTTTCTTGTTCCGAAATGTGCATCGGTAAGGCAATTGAACCACGATTCTCCACAAAAAACCATATGAGGATAATTAGAGGTAAATATGGACATCGGCGTTTCGACGTGCCACGCAACATAACGGCACGTCCCACGACAGATTTCGCCAAGGAAAACCTGTTTAATGTTATTGAAAACATTACTGACATAGAGGGAGCCGCCGTCCTTGACCTGTTCGCCGGGACCGGGGCCATAAGCTTCGAGTTCCTCAGCCGTGGTGCGGCAGACGTTACCGCTGTGGAGATGGCGGCCACTCAGGCCAACTTCATACGGAAAGTCAAAGATATGTTGAACGATGAAAACCTTACGGTTATACGGGGCGATGTGTTCAGGTTTATAGCGACTTGCCGTAAAAAGTTCGACATCATTTTTGCCGACCCTCCCTACGACCACAAGGATTTCGACAAGATTCCATCCCTTATTCTGAATTCCGAGATGATAAAGGATGGTACCTTAATAATAGTCGAGCATTCAAAAAACCGGGATTTCACCACACTTCCGGGGTTCAATCAGCAAAGGGTATACGGAAGCGTGAATTTTTCAATTTTCAGAATTTCCAAATAAGATAATAACAGCCCGGGGATATCCAGAGCGCGTTACAGTTCTTACCCGGCCACAGAGATATAACTTTTTATTATGATTAAGTTAGACACAATCGAAGAGGCTATAGATGATTTCCGCAAGGGAAAGTTTGTAATTGTTGTCGACGACGAAGACCGCGAGAATGAAGGCGACCTGATAATGGCTGCGGAGAAAGTTACTCCGGAAGATGTGAACTTCATGCTGAAGAACGCCCGCGGTGTACTATGTGTGCCTATGCCCATAGAACGTTGCAAGGAACTGGAACTTGACCGTCAGGTGGAAGACAACACATCCGTGCTCGGCACACCTTTCACAGTTACAGTCGACAAACTCGAGGGATGCTCGACAGGAGTTTCCATACAGGACCGCGCCGCCACTATCCGGGCATTGGCCGATCCCGCGTCGACTCCACAGACATTCGGTCGTCCCGGCCACATCAATCCGCTGTATGCGCAAGACCGCGGAGTACTGCAACGGAGCGGACATACCGAAGCCGGGGTCGATTTGGCTCGTCTCGCAGGACTCCAGCCCGTAGCCACACTTATGGAGATTATGAGTGACGACGGCTCAATGGCCCGTCTGCCGGAGCTTCGCCGTCGTGCCGATGAGTGGGGACTCAAACTAATAAGCATAAAGGATCTTATCGCATACAGACTGAAGAATGATTCCATAGTGGAACGGGGCGAAGAGGTGGAGCTTCCTACAGCCTACGGGCATTTCCATCTCATACCTTTTCGCCAGAAAGACAACGGTCTCGAACATATAGCATTGATAAAGGGAGACCTGACAACTCCGGAGCCGGTGCTTACCCGAGTACACTCTTCTTGCGCTACAGGCGACATCTTCGGGTCCATGCGTTGCGAATGCGGCGAGCAGCTTCACAAAGCCATGCAGATGATAGAGAAAGAGGGACGCGGAGCCATCATATATCTCAATCAGGAAGGACGCGGAATAGGACTCATGGATAAAATAAAGGCCTACAAACTGCAGGAAGAGGGGCTCGACACCGTAGATGCGAACCTGCACCTCGGTCATCGCGCCGACGAACGGGATTATGGTGTGGGTGCCAATATTCTCCATTCTCTCGGTATCAGGCAGATGAGACTGCTTACCAACAATCCTGTGAAAAGAATAGGACTGGAGGGGTATGGTCTTGAAATCGTAGAGAATATACCGCTCGAAATAGAACCTAACCAATATAACAAGTTCTACATGCAGACTAAAAAGGTCCGCATGGGGCATAATCTTCATAAGGTAGACTGACAGTATCATGAAAAACACAACCAAAGCCACTTTGGCCTTAGCCGCCATTTCTTTGTCGGCAATACCCTATGCGGCTGCAAAGAAAGCGTTGGGACACGATGACTTCGACAACTGGAAGCTCGTTTCCAACCATCTTCTTACCCGCGACGGTTCCTGGGGCGCATACAGTGTGAATCCGCAGGAGGGAGACGGCATCCTGACATTCTATAACTCTAAATCGAACAAGAAGATAGAGATTGCACGCGGCTATAAACCGGCTTTCACAGCCGATGGACGCTGGGCCGTAGCTCAAATAAAACCTTTTTTCGCCGACACCCGTAAGGCTAAGATAGACAAAAAGAAGGATTTCGATTTGCCGCAAGATTCACTGGCCATAGTGAATCTTGCCACCGGTAAGGTAGAGAAAATACCTTCTGTAATATCATATAAACTTGGTAAAGAAGGTGGCGATTGGCTTGCATACCAGAGTTGCGACACTACCCTGATTTCTCCGAAGGGGCTTAAAGACAAAAAAGTCGGCCGCCCGCTTATAGTACGTCATCTTCCCTCAGGAAACCAGACTACGTTGAAATGGGCAAAGGAGTATGTAATGTCGCGTCTCGGAGACCGTCTGGCGGTCAATATAAAGCACCACGACAGTGATTCTCTGGCAGTAGACGGCTCGGGCATCTTGAATCTGCCCGACACCACATTCCGTTTCCTGAACAAGGAGAAACGTCATTACGGCACGCCGGTGTTCGATTACGAGGGTCGCCAGCTCGCGGTTACATTCTCGAACGACTCGAACGATACCGGAACACGTATATACGACCTGTTGCTGGCCGATGTTGCTGTGGCTGACCCTGAAAACGAAGTCCAGATAATCTCCATAGCCAACTATCCCAACGGAAAGATACACTTGAGCCGTCCGCACGCCGCCGATTCCGTTAAGCAAAAGGAATTGCTCGACAAATGGTATGAGGCAAACGCGGCTCAGGAACGCTCGGCTTTGCGGCCCAACCAGTATTCTACGCCTCTTTTCTCGCATAACGGCAAAAGAATAGTAATAGGAATCGCACCACAGATAGCTCCGGATGACACAACGATAGTGGATTTCGAACAGCCGCAGCTCGACATTTGGCGTTGGGACGCGCCCATGACTCCTCCGCAGGAAAACAAGAATGTAGAATCGCTGCGCAAACACACATTCCCGGTGGTGCTCGACATAGCATCGGGACGCGATCGCGTACTTACCACAAATCCTCTTGTAGAGGTAAGCGGCGCGGACCGCTGGGATGCCGACTGGGCTCTGGTCAAAGACCCTTCGGAGATGATAGTCTCGCAGCAGTGGGACTATTACGCGCCGGAAGAGGTCTCGATAATCAATGTCAACACCGGTGAGATTCGCAAGATCGGCACCATTACCAAAGACAACGCGGAATTGAGCCCTTCTGGCCGATATGTGGTTTGGTTCCAGGACCGCGACTATTATGTATACGACATTGCGGACGGTCAGATAAGAAAAGTGTCGGAAGGAATCGACGTTCCTCTATGGGATGAAAAAGATGACCACCCGATGATACCCCAGCCTCATGGTCTGGCCGGATGGGGTAAAGATGACGATGCTCTTATCGTATACGACCGCTATGACATATGGAGCATCGACCCCAAAGGTATACGCGCTCCCTTCACCCTTACCAAGGATGACGGACGGAAGTATAACCGCCGTTACCGTTATATGAAGACAGATCCTGACCACCGTTTCTTCTCGCCTAAGGAAGAGATGCTGCTTTCTGTTTTCGACTACTCATCGAAAGAGAACGGCCTCGCCACCCTTTCTTACGGCACAGCCGCCAAACCGGCGATGAGAATCCTTGACGGTTACAGCTTCACTCAGTTGAAAAAGGCGCTCGACAAACCGGTATACAGTTTTGTGAAATCGAACTTCTCGGTACTTCCCGATGTGTATGTATCAAACGGTACTGATTTTGCCAAAGCGCGTAAACTCAGCGATGCTAATCCGCAGGCAAAGGATTACAACTGGGGTACCGCCGAACTTGTAAAGTGGTATGCCTACGATGGTTCTCTGTCAGAGGGCGTGCTCTACAAGCCCGAGGATTTCGACCCGTCCAAGAAATATCCTATGCTCTGCGTTTTCTACGAGACCGGATCGGAAGACCTGTACACGCACTATACCATGCAACCCTCCTGGAGTTGGGTCAACTATCCGTTCTACGTTAGCCGAGGATATGTGGTATTCGTTCCCGATATCCATTACACAGCCGGTGTGCCAGGTGAATGCGCCTACAACTACGTTTGTTCCGGTGCCGAAGAACTCTGCAAACGCTATGAGTGGATAGACAAGGACCGTATCGGTATAGACGGTCAGAGCTGGGGTGGATATCAGACTGCCTATCTGGTTACCAGAACCGATATGTTCGCCTGCGCCGGAAGCGGCGCTCCCGTTGCCAACATGACATCGGCTTTCGGCGGCATACGCTGGGAATCGGGCGACAGTCGTCAGGGACAATATGAAATGGGCCAGAGCCGCATAGGACGCAACCTTTGGGATGCTACGGAACTGTATGTGGCCAATTCTCCCGTGTTCCACGCCAATAGAGTGAATACACCTCTGCTCATTATGCACAATGATGCCGACGGTGCGGTACCCTGGTATCAGGGAATCGAGATGTTCATGGCGCTTCGCCGTCTCGGCAAACCGGTATGGATGCTTCAGTACAACGGGGAGGCCCATAACCTGCGCGAACGTAAGAACCGCAAGGATATAACCATACGTCTGCAGCAGTTCTTCGATCATTACCTTAAAGGCGACCCTATGCCGGAATGGATGAAAAACGGCATCCCTGCCGTACGCAAAGGGCAGGAATTAGGTTATTGATTTCTCGTACATACCGATATAAACAGCCGGCCGGTTCTCAGCGAACCGGCCGGCTGTTTATATCTATACTGCGAGAGTCAGGGCTCGGTAGATAGATCGGAGCTCAACTCTCCGCGCAGCGAAGTAACCATCCCTTTCTTTACCTGATCGGGAGTGAGGTCGCTTCCCAAAAGATAC
Organism: uncultured bacterium; assembly: GCA_905214715.1. Lineage (GTDB taxonomy): Bacteria > Bacteroidota > Bacteroidia > Bacteroidales > Muribaculaceae > Lepagella. Next base: position 83,600 of record CAJMMT010000003.1, read on the forward strand.
ATCATTTTCGCTATGGCGGCCTCGGTGGTCATGTCATGCCCGGGTATCAGACCGCTCGATGCCAATTTCTGCCCTGTCTCATAACGCGATGGCAATACGGAGCCGTTGCTACACTGGGTAACATTGACTATTATCACACCTCTTTCCACAGTTTTGCGGATGGCATCAAGGAACCATGCGTTACACGGGCCATTACCGGCACCAAATGTTCTCAATACGATACCGCGGATATTCGGGAGGTCGAGAATATGCTTCACAACCATCTCGGATATACCGGGGAACAGGCCCAGCACCACAATGTTTGAATCCATGTTATAGTGTACTTTCAGCTTACCGGTTACTTCCGGTCTATGGCGCAAAGCATCGCAGTTGTATGTTATTCCCAGACCGACTGTTGCCAGCGGAGGATAGTTAGGCGAACGGAACGCATCGAAATTGTCCGCGGAGTATTTTATACTACGGTTTCCCCTCAACAGATAATTCTGGAAAAGAATAGCTACCTCCCTGACCACGGGTTTTCCGTCTGAACATCTTGCTGCAGCTATCTGCAGGGCTGTTATCAGATTCTCTTCACCATCCGTGCGAACTTCTCCTATTGGCAATTGCGAACCCGTGATTATTACAGGCTTATCGAGATTCTCAAGCATGAAGCTCAGACCCGAAGCAGTAAAAGCCATGGTATCAGTGCCGTGTAAAACGACAAAACCGTCGTAACTATCATAATGAGACTCTATGACACGAGCAATGTCGCTCCAATGCCCCGGAGTCATCATAGAGGAATCTATCGGCTTTGAAAACTGGAAATTATCAATGTCGAAATCGAGCATTTTCAATTTCGGTACATTGTCTATCAGATGGTCGAAATCAAAGGGTTCCAGTGCTCTTGAATCCGGATTTTCTATCATACCGATAGTACCTCCGGTGTAAATTATCAATAATCTGGGCCTATTGCTGTTTGTGTCTTTCATAATGTCAGCAGAGCATTGGGTGATAAGTAGGTTATTCCACCGCAAATATAGCATAATGTTATTTATTAACAAAACTTTTACTAAGTTTTTGAAAAAAAATCAACGCACTCCCGCTGGAAATAACTTTCACTCCCTCCAAATCTCAGTCAGGAGCGACCAAGATGAAGCAGCCATAAACCGCCTGATCATATTTATATCCGGGTTATATCCGGACTATGTAGGTTTTGTACCTAACAACACCCATGCGTATAGAAAATCTGATTACCTCATTTAATGGCAGTCTAAAGATAACTTCAGAGAAAAACCTATTAACATCTTTTAGCAGTTAAAAGGCCCATCTATTTTTAAATTTAAGTAGTTTTGTAAATTAAACCGCAGAGGCGGAACATATTTTATTTTGTAGCGTTTGCTATGTCTCTTACGAAAATCGCCAAAATCTTTCCGCGCAGACAAAGCAGTCAAGACGCTCATGCATGTGTTGTATCCCACCCGCAACGCGGGTCGATGATATGTCGCATGGCGTGGGGTGGGACTGATTATTGCGCAAAGGCGTTTGGCGATGCCTCGTAGGGATATTCAGTAACTGAGCCCTACGCTATTTTTTTGTATTAAGCCAACCGTGTCGGGGCTTGCACGGATATTTCATCCAATGATTAAGTTTCCCAAACTGACCGGTGCGATAGCTGCCTTTATCGCCTGCGTACCATCATTACAAGCCTACGATTTCACTTCTGAAGGCTTCTTCTTTAACATTCTTGATGATTCTGTTGCGAAAGACGAGAATATTTGGGTACCCACAGATGGCAGCTATGAATGGCACAATCCAAAATGTGTTGAAATCACATATAATCCTGAAAAATATGCACAGCTACAGGGTTCATATTCAGGCGATATTCAGATTCCTCTGAAAGTAACTTATAATGGTGAAGACTACTACATCGTCAATATAGGAGACGAGGCTTTCCGTTACTGCGTTGCCCTTAATTCCGTAACATTCCCTATGGCAACGGAATACACTTCCGAAGGAGGATTCCTTAGGTACATCAAGTCATACGCCTTCGCTGACTCAGGCATAAAGTCAGTCAGTGGTTCCACAGAATATATAAAGGAGGTCGGAGAGTCTGCTTTTACAAATTCCAAAATAGAATCTTTCACATGCTATACATGCACATACTTGGGACCAAATATCTTTTCCTCATCGGCAATAAAAGAATTCAAATTGATTGATAATTCCGGAGATGGGAATAATGAATTCAACATTCCTCCGAGTGCTTTCCGAGATTGCACAAACCTAAAGTCAATTCCTTCTGCATCTACAATTTCAATTGAAAGTATCGGTTCCAACGCTTTTGAAGGATGTGTGCAACTTACAGATGGAATCGAGGCCAAATACATTGGCACCTGTGCGTTCAAGTGGTGTACGAGCCTGTCATCTTATAGATTCTATACAACAAAATACGTTGGAGAACGAGCATTTGAAAACTGTACGGCACTCTATAATGTTGACTTCTGTGGCTGGTCTTCCTCCGGGTTGCCGCTTGAATTTGCATCCGGTCTTCACGTTTTCGATGGTTGTACGAGACTTAAAGACGTTATTATAAATCGACAATTTATAGTCGACTATGACACCATGGAAGAATGTAACCCATTTGACGGATGTCCTATCGAGAAGATAACATTCAAAGACTTCGGTCTTTCGTTTAATATGACCGGACAATCTTTCCCTCAACTGAAAGAAATAAAATGCGCCACTCTTATACCACCACTGATTGGTACTCTCACTACCGCTCAATACAGGGACATCAAAGTGACCGTACCCAAGCAAGTCTATACAGAATATACCACATCCCCTGATTGGAAAAACTTCACATCCTTAACTGCGTATGAAGATGATCAACTCGCAGGTATAATTGAGATAAACGGAGTCTATTATCATTATGGCAATGTTGTTAGGAATCCTTTCAAGAAATATGAAGGACGAATTGAACTGGTAAATCAATACACACTCAACGATAGGACATATAACGTAAACACCATTAGCGAAGAAGCATTCTATAATTGTAGGGATTTGACCGAGGTTGTCTTTCCTGCCATTTGCACCATAAATAGTTTTGGTTCTTGTGCATTCGCAAGAAGCGGTATTAAAGAAATCGATCTCTCGTACCTTGACAAGATCGATTATGGCGATAATTCATACTCTTCTATATGGATGCAAGATCACATTTTCTGGGATTGCGAGAATCTCGTCAAAGCAACATTACCCAATTGCCTTAAGGAAATTCCGAAAGGATGTTTTGATGAATGTAAGAACCTATTGAATATCAATTGGCCTGATAATCTTGAAAGTATTGACGACTGGGCCTTTAGTGAGTGCGGTTCATTGGGCAACGGATCAATCAATCTCAGCAATCAAACGATGGATTCCTTCAGAATTGGAAGAGGGGCATTTGAAAAATGCAACCTGAGTGATGTTGCTTTCCCGAATGTCGAGACTACCATTTGTCAGGACGCTTTTTCAGATAATAAACTTAGCAAAATAAATATCCCGGATGGTTCCCATATCAAGGGACGGGCGTTTGCAAATAACCATTTGTCGGAAGTATCGCTTGGGAAACATACATCCGCAGGGGAAATGATTGCTTGCGGCAATGACAATGTTGCGGTTTTGAGAGCCAACTCAATATCCATTGACTATAGTGAGCTATTCGATGACCAGACTAACTGGTTTTCAACGGGGCATGTAGATAAAGTCATAATAGAGGGATATAACGATGCGTTGGCCTGGAATTGGAAAACATGGAATGTCAACATCATCGAAAACCATCAGACAAAACCGGCGACACTTGATGAGTTCACCGATGAACAATATGAGAATGTTCTCGTTTACGTTCCATTTGAATCTTACGAAGACTATCGTACCGCACCCATTTGGAATAAATTCAAGAACCTCAAAGGCATAGACTTCTCATCTGTCAATTCCATATATGGAAACCCGAAAACCATCGTCAAAGGTGGCTACAATCAAGTTATGATAACAAATGTACCGATGGACACTACCATCGACATCTACAGTATCGACGGCAAACATGTTGCCTCCGCTAAAGCTGACTACGGCCTTACCATCATCACACTTCCCACAGGCATCTATCTCGTCGCTGTAGAAGAAAGTTCACCTGTCAAGGTAGCCGTGCAGTAAACTGTTAAGTAGCTGCGAAGAATAAATTCACATATGAGAGGACGTCTTTTGGCTGATTCCGCAAGGTCTCATCGGTTGCAATGCCCGCATTGCGCCTTCTCGACTTGCGAAATCATCTCAAAAATAATCTCCTCTCATATGTGAATTTATTCTTCGCAGCTACTTACCTATTTTCTGTGTCTTTTGAAAGCACCTTCCAATATCCACCTCTATCCGGACCAATGCGTTCCAGCAATTTGTCTTTCCTTAATTCATCTATCAGATTTCTAGTAGTTTTAATAGACATACCACATTCCTCCGCTATAGAAGAGACACTTATATAGGGGGTAGATTTAATCAGAGCCAAAACTTTTTCTTGTCCTTTTCTTGCCCTTTTCTTGCCCTTTTCTTGCCCCTCCTCCAATATGTTAGCCCACACAGTGGCTTTCATTATGAAGGCAACCAGATGATATAGAGGTTCTCTTGTGCCTATGGCAGAGAGTTCACGACACATACGGTCAACGCCTTCGCCAAATTCCTTCACATAGTCGTAGGCTTTCAGATACTCGGCTATCTTGGGATTGCGGGAGAAATGGGTATGCCGTATGTTGTCGGTGCGGACGATGCCTGGCAACTTTCCGGGAGTCTCGAACACAAGTCGGTCATCGAACATCTTTACCTGTATCTCCGTACCCTTGATGCTATAATCACGGTGGCAAACCGAGTTGACTACCATCTCTTGTACCACGAACTTGGGATATTCCCTATCAGTCTTAAAGAGCCCGTCTTCGCCCAAATAGGAGTGCTCTTTCACTTGGGTTTCAAGATAATCGATGGTCTTCTGTATCTGGTCAAGGATGCGTCCATCAAAGATTACATCCTTGATGACGTTCATTTCCCTACCGACTTTCTCCTCAGTGCCATAGTACTTGATGAAACGAACACGGGCACGCGGGAAGAAATTTTGCGGACGCTTGCCGAAAAGCAGGATGGTGGCAGTGCTGACTTGAGGCACATCGCCTTTGTAGGTTAGAAATCCTTTGTTCTCTTGCAGGTATTCCATTGGAGACTTGCCATAGCCAATCCTCTTCATATATGCTTTCACCGCATCCATGTCAATATCTTCTATGGAGGCATCGTAAACAGGGCTGTCCTCATAATATCGTTCACCCTTATCGTACATCAGTTGCAGACGTTCCTCAAATGGCAACTTGCGCGACTTGTCGCCCACTCTCCAGAAAACCTCATCTGCTTGGTTGGCATGGAGGCGAGGGCTGGCAGGAACATGGATTATCAGTATGTGGTTGTCGTTGCCATCGCTATCTTGGCAAGGCATGAACTCTGTTGTAACAGAGATGGTAGGTACGCAGAAATCGAACGGAGTGCGCAGCAGCTCGTTCAAGTGAGCCTTGTCTTGGTCAACACCCTCTATACGGCGATTCTTGTCGGATATACCTACAGCAATCATGCCGCCATCGGCATTTGTCATAGCGACAATAGTGTTGGCTAGAGCCTTCGGTTCTATATGAATGCTCTTGCAGTCGAAAGTTTGCCCTTCGGGCATCTGACGTATCTCTTCGATAGTATACCTCATATCCTGTTCACTCCACTTTGGTATGGCGAATAAACTCGTGTATATCCACATTGAGCACCTCAGCTATTTGTGCCAATGTCTTCAAGTCTGGTTGCGCGTGGTTGTTGCACCATTTTGACACTGTGGCAGAGTCCCTATGCAATGTTTTCGCTAACCATTTACTCATTATGTCTCTTTTTGTCAATACACTCTTGATACGATTTAAATCCGCAATATTTCAATTATATATTGCGTTTTCCGCAAAGCTACTGCTTTAAATTGAGATTAAAGAATAAATCCCAATGGATATGTCAAATATAGTGTGATTTTATCAAAAACAAGGTGCTTTTGTGCTCAAAATAGCCTGTTCATACTTTTTGTCTCTACAGTATCCACCTTATATTCGATGGGGATGGTTTGTACCCACCTCATCAATGACCATCGAAAAACTATGATTGCAATGAAAGAAGAAAAGACATACCTCCTTTGACCATCCATCATCATATATTCCCCGACTGTTTCCCTTCATATATAGCCATTAAAGCAAAGTCATCAATCCAAGCCTATACAAACAGATGAGGTGCTTTCAAAGTACACAATCCCCGTAACACACTTGACTTTGTACCTCTTATACAAAAAAACACATACATAATCGTACCAACTATTGGATACGATCCCGAAGCTTATAAATAAAAACCAACGTCGATCCAGGTCCATCAGCGCGAATTTATTCGCTGCGTTCCAGAATTGCCGGGAGGTCGGATATGGAATCGATTGTCATTGACGCGGCGTAGGGGAACTCTTTAGGCTGCTGGGGGAAAATATTGGTATCGTCAACATCTCTTATACATACGGTATTCCAGCCAAGCAGATTGGGCCAGCGGAAATCTTTTTCAGGATTATCTCCTACATACCAGAATCTTCTTGCTTCCGGGAAAAGGTGCACCATTGCTTCGAAACTCTCAGGGCTGTTCTTGTCCCTACCCTGTTCCTCCGATATGAAGATTGCATCGGGAGCGAAATACTCATCGAGCGACAATGCCTTTATTTTTTCTCTCTGAGTTATACTCCTACCATCGGTTATAAGTCCCATTCTGACTCCTTTCCGCCTTAGTCTTTCCAATACGTCGCGGGCTCCTGATGTCAGTTTATAACCGTTATCGGGCACATGGGCTCTGCATGCCCTGACCAATTCAGGCATGATTGCGGCAACCTCCCCTCCCTTTGATTCAAGCCACCGTTCAAGCGAGTCGTAATGGGGCTTCCTGCGATTCAGGGCTTCATCCATTACCACTACAACCTCCGCAGTATCGCCAAGACCGGAATAAAAACGCGAAAGCCAGTCTGCCGCGAACCTGAATCCGGAACGGCAATATAGCCGTTCCGAGGCAAGCGTGTCATCAAGATCAAATACTACAACATCACCTCTGTATGTGAAATCCTGAGCCATAGACTGTTCAATTGCTTTCCGGAAGACGGAAGACCCTTACACCCATAATCCGCTTCACATTTCTTTTAAAATATTTGTCAAGGGGCAATTCTTCGCGACACACCTTTCCTTCGCCGGGAGAAACATGGAGCAGATAGCACTCTCCGTTATCTTTGGTTACAAAACCGATATCACGGCTGTCAAGGTCATTTTCGGTGCTGTATATCACCAGAATATCTCCATCGGCAAGCCCTTCCTTAACAGGACGCTTGGTAAACGAGTTGATAGGGAGAAACCTGAGCGGATACTGTACGTATCCCATCTCCATACGTCTTACACGGTCATAAAGAGCGGAGTCTTTCAAAACGGCATAGTCATCACGGTTATGCGTTACATAATCTATGGTCTTGAATTTCTCGTGAAGTATCTGGTTGAAATTACCCGATACCTCCTGCAGATTACGTCTGAAAAGGTTGTCGTTCAGCCAGTCGGCAGGAAAAAGGAAATGGGCCATCCAATCCTCTGTCTCTTTTCCCTTCCGACGCGCGACATCTGCATACTCCTTACTCAACATCATTATGTCGGAGTCATCACGAGAGACGGTATTGTTAAATGCCAATACCGTATTTACAAACTGCAAGGGGTCAACTTCGCATAGACGTATGGCGACGTTGCCATTTGCAGAAGCAGCCGCCTCCACCTTTGAAGCCGCCGGTATTCCTGCGAGCATTTCGGCTATCGCCACATTGCGCTCCCCTTTGGCCATACCGGCGAGCCGGCTGTCAGAGAGAACAGAAACCGCTTTTAAAGAATCGTTCTGGCAATGAAATGTCTGCGAATAGGTAATAGATGTAAATCCAAAAAATGAGAGTGCCAATATCGAGGCGACTCTCGATACTTTACTTAACATGACTGCAAATTTAATCAACCCACGCCGCTTTGCAAAATCAGGAATCATTAAAATCAAAAATAGCAGTCCCGCTCCGAGACTCGGAACGGGACTGTCATTATCGTAAATCGTAGGGCTTTACTTGCTTCATTTGCTGAATTTGGGGTCGTTTTTCAATAGCCATTTGGCTATCTGCACGGCATTAAGAGCCGCCCCTTTCTTTATCTGGTCTCCTACAACCCAGAAGCTCAGACCACAATCGTCTGCGATGTCTCGACGAATACGACCCACGAACACCGGATCGGCGTTCGCCTTGTCAAGAGGCATCGGATAGATCTTACCGGCAGGATTATCTTCCACGACGAGTCCGGGCGCATTCTCGAACGCCTTGCGCACCTCAGCAAGATCAATAGTTTTTTCTGTCTCAACCCAAATAGCTTCGCTATGGGCACGCATTACCGGGACACGCACACAAGTGGCAGACACACGGATATCCGGAGAATGCATTATCTTGCGGGTCTCGTTAAACATCTTCATCTCCTCCTTGGTATAATCATTATCCTGAAATACATCGATATGAGGTATAACGTTATACGCAAGCTGATATGCGAACTTCTCTACGGTAGGCTTCTTCCCTTCGGCAATCTCGGAATACTGAGTGCGCAGCTCCTCCATTGCAGCATGTCCGGCACCCGATGCCGCCTGATATGTCGCCACTCTCACGCGCTTGATCCGCGACAGATCATCTATAGGCTTTAACGCCACGACCATCTGGATAGTGGTACAGTTCGGATTCCCGATTATATTGCGCGGACGGTCAAGGGCATCGGAAGCATTGACCTCGGGGACAACCAACGGTACATCATTGTCCATCCGGAAAGCTGATGAATTATCTATCATCAGCGTGCCGTGGCGCGTTATGGTATCGGCAAATTCTTTTGAGGTTCCTGCACCGGCCGAGGTAAACGCAATATCCACACCCGAGAAATCGGAATCATGAGTAAGCTCCTCAACCATGTATTCCTTACCGCAGAACTCGATAAGGCTTCCCGCAGAACGCTTTGAGCCAAATAGACGCAAATTGTCTATAGGGAATTTCTGCTCTGCCAGCACACGCAGGAACTCATGTCCCACGGCTCCGCTGGCTCCTACAATGGCAATGTTCATTGTCTGTGATTACTGCTTGCCGGATGTGGCTACTCCGCGGTTGATTTTCTTGACAAGACCCTGAAGCACCGCACCCGGGCCGAGTTCTATGAACTCATCCGCACCATCGGCGATCATAGCCTCGACACACTGTGTCCAGCGCACGGGAGCGGTAAGCTGCTTTATAAGATTCGCCTTGATTTCCTCAGGGTCAGTGTGAGGTTTCGCGTCTACGTTCTGATAAACGGGACACACGGGAGTCTGGAAGCTCGCAGCCACGATAGCCTCGGCCAACTCTTCCTGGGCAGGCATCATGAGAGGACTGTGGAAAGCACCCCCCACTTTCAGTTTCATGGCGCGCTTGGCACCTGCGGCCAACATCTTTTCGCAAGCCTTGTCCACACCTTCTATCGTACCCGAAATAACAACCTGACCGGGACAGTTATAGTTGGCGGGAGCCACAATCTCGTCTTCGACCTCAGCGCAGAGTTCCTCGACCTTCTCGTTGGGAAGGGCGAGAACGGCTGCCATAGTGGAGGGTTTGATTTCGCAAGCCTTCTGCATGGCATGGGCGCGTTTGGAAACAAGCTTCAGGCCCTCTTCAAAACTGAGAGCTCCGGCAGCTACGAGAGCCGAGAATTCACCAAGGCTGTGGCCGGCCACCATGTCGGGTTTGAATTCGTCGCCGAGAGATTTCGCGAGAATGACGCTGTGAAGGAATATGGCGGGCTGTGTCACTTTCGTCTGACGCAAATCCTCCTCGGTGCCTTCAAACATAAGGTCGGTGATTCGGAATCCGAGCACCTCGTTGGCTTTCTCGAACATGGCCTTGGCTTCGGGATTATTGTCATAAAGGTCTTTGCCCATACCAACGAACTGGGCACCCTGACCCGGGAAAACATATGCTTTCATATACAGTCTTGATATTCGTGTTAGGTTAAATGGCCCCGCCCGCAGGGGCGAGGCCATCTACAATTATCTGTGTGATTTACTTGCCGGATAAATCCGGCATACAATTACTTGCGGGCTATCTTCTTGTAACCGTATGCAGCTTCGTTTCCAAGTTCTTCCTGGATGCGGAGCAGCTGGTTGTATTTGGCCATGCGGTCGGAACGGGAAGCGGAACCGGTCTTGATCTGTCCGGCGTTGGTAGCGACAGCTATGTCGGCGATAGTAGCGTCTTCGGTCTCGCCCGAACGGTGAGAGATAACGGCGGTATAACCGTTACGCTGAGCCATCTCTACAGCACGGAGAGTTTCGGTAAGAGAACCGATCTGGTTAACTTTCACAAGGATTGAGTTGGCGCAACCCTCGGCGATACCGCGCTCCAGATACTTGACATTGGTAACGAACAGGTCATCGCCTACCAGCTGGCAACGGTCGCCGATCAGGTCGGTAAGAATCTTCCAACCTTCCCAGTCGTTCTCGGCCATACCATCCTCGATAGAGTCGATAGGATATTTGTTGATAAGTTCTTCAAGGAACTTGGCCTGCTCCTCGCTGGTGCGTTTGGGAGCGTCGGCACCCTGCTTCCAGGTGTAGTCGTAAAGACCATCTTTGTAGAACTCCGAGCTTGCGCAGTCAAGGCCGATAGTAACATCCTTTCCGGGTTCGTAACCGGCCAGACGGATAGCTTCCATGATTACGTTCAGAGCATCCTCGGTGCCATCCAGGTTGGGAGCGAAACCACCCTCATCGCCTACTGCGGTAGAGAGGCCGCGGTTCTTGAGCACTTTCTTAAGATTGTGGAACACCTCGGTACCCATGCGGATACCCTCTTTGAAGCAGCAAGCGCCTACGGGACGGATCATGAACTCCTGGAAACAGATAGGAGCGTCAGAGTGAGCGCCGCCGTTGATGATGTTCATCATAGGCACGGGGAGTACATAACTGTTCGCGCCGCCGATATATTTGTAAAGGGGGAGGTCAAGATAGTTGGCTGCCGCCTTGGCTGCTGCCAGAGATACGCCGAGGATGGCGTTGGCGCCAAGTTTGGATTTTGTATCGGTTCCGTCGAGTGCGATCATAGCCTCGTCGAGACCTATCTGGTCAAGTACATTGAAGCCTTTCAGAAGTTCTGCGATGGGGCCATTTACGTTGGCTACTGCTTTAAGCACGCCTTTGCCCATGTAACGCTTGGGATCGTTGTCGCGGAGCTCAAGAGCTTCGTTCACACCGGTCGATGCACCGGAGGGAACTGCTGCACGGCCCATAACACCGCTTTCAAGAATTACATCAACTTCTACCGTGGGATTGCCGCGAGAGTCCAGGACTTCACGACCAATGACTTTTTCAATCTTCATTTTTACGTCTATAAATGGTTATAGTATTTGTATTTACCTTTTGGGAAGCCCGTCTATGTCTTGATTTTTATATCGGGCTCTATTTTTATCGTTGCAAAGTTAACAAAAAAAGGTCGGTTACTCACAATTTCAGGACCCTTTTATATCCATTATTTCCACTATTTAACTATTTTTTCAACTCTTCCGCAGGCCTATTTGCAATTCCCCCCTTTCTTGCGTATCTTTGTTTTCATGACAGCCACAGATCTTGCCATGCTTACCGTATCTGAACTGGGATTCGAGCCTCTCGCTTCGCAGACACTCGCCATAAACATGCTATCGGCGTTTGTCGTAGGCCACCTGCCCGATGATGTGTTCATACTCAACGGATATGCGGGCACCGGTAAAACGTCTGTCGTGGGCGCACTTGTGCGTGCCCTCACACGTTCAAAGATAAACACAGTGATACTCGCGCCCACCGGACGCGCAGCCAAAGTAGCCGGTCAGACAGCCGGATGCCGGGCCTCCACAATCCACCGACGCATTTACCACCCGGTAGGATCGGGGCCTTCAACCAAAATAGAACTTAGCCCCAATCACGCCAAAGACACTGTTTTCATAGTAGACGAAGCTTCGCTTATTACCGATACACGCGACAACCGCTCGGTTCTGGCCCACCTTGTAAGGCATGTATATACCTCGGGCGAACGGTGCGCGATGATTCTTGTGGGCGACAGAGCCCAGCTCCCACCCGTTGGGCAAGACAACTCTCCGGCCATGAATCACGACCGACTCAGAGAACTCGGATTGAATCCAGTAGAAGCGACTCTCGGAGTTACGGTAAGACAGGCCGCGGAAAGCGGTATACTTCACAACGCCACAATAGTACGCCACGCCATAACATCATATAAATGCGAGCCTCCCACTCCTAAACCTACCGCCGACATTTTCAACTCTCCGGTTTTCAAACAGATGGGCAAGTCCCCCCCTCTACCCGGGATTGCCGCTGAGCCCCCGGCCATAACCATACCACAACTCGAGCTGCGGGGATTCGACGACATTCGGGCCATACCCTCTACCGAATTGGCTGATTATCTTTCCTCGTCATGGGCATCGGCAGGAGAAGAGGAAACTCTGATCATTACCAGATCGAACATACGGGCCAACCGTTACAACATGCACATACGCAACATGGTGATGTATGCCGAGGAGCCTCTGCAACAGGGAGACCGTCTTGTGATATGCAAGAACGATTATTTCTGGAAAGCTCGCAATAGCCAACAAGGATTTATTTCCAACGGTGAGACAGCGATTGTAAAATGGGTAGGACGCACTGAGAAGATGTATGGACGGTATTTTACGGAAACCGAGCTTTTCTTTCCGGGAGACGGCTCCACAATAGGCGCCATGCTGATGTTGCGGTCTCTTATGGCGGAAGGACCTTCGATACCACACTCCGAGATGGAACGCCTCTTCCAGATTGTATGCAATGAACAAGAGGGAGGCACTCACGAAAAAATAATGGCAGCCGCCAACGACCCGTATTACAATGCCTTGCAGGCAAAATACGCCTATTGCGTAACTTGCCATAAGGCACAGGGCGGTCAATGGAAGCATGTATATATCGATATGGGAGGAATAGCCCCGGAAGCTATGGATATCTCGTTTCTACGATGGCTATATACGGCCATGACCCGCGCTACCGAAAGACTATATCTTATCAATCCGACGCTTAAGACTGACCTTTAAATTTATTAGTACAATTAAATTTATAAACGACTGTCCCGCAGACTTCGCCCATAAGCGAATCTGCGGGACAGCTGTTTAAGAATATTCTTTATCAGATTTAAATCAGAAGATTACCTTTCGGCTCTTGCCATCTTTAAGTTCTATGTATACCTCTCCTGCCACAGGATTGGATACCTTAATACCCTGAAGGTTGTAATATTCGACATCTCCGTTACGAGCAGCTGCAATCGCTTCCACACCCGACAGTTGTTTTACCAGGTCCGCGGTCGTGAAGCGGTCTTCAGCCTGCTCGCTCATTGGAACGGAAACAGCGTTGACAATCTCGCATGATTCCTGATTTACAAGGAAAGCCACCACCGATAGGTTCGCAGCCTTGATCGCCGGCGATACGACAGTCTTTTTACCTTTTATTTCGCGTTCCTCGAAAGTATCGGGAATCGGAATATTGTAACTGAATCTGTGGGTCTCACCGCATACGAGAGTCTTAGGCATGCTGTTGTTGATTCCGTTGAAATTCCATATTCCGCGGGCCACATCCTGGAAGCGGACACCCGATACATCATGAGGCAACTTACACCAGCCGTTCATGCCGCTCGGAATGCGGTCGCCCATGGTATCGAAATAGTTTGTCTGACGCCAATCACGATTGCCGTCGAGCCCAACATTGTTTTCAGTAAGTATAAAGCCTACGGCGTGCGGATCTGTCAGAGTCAGGTTGGGCATCACTCTTACGTCGCAGTCAATCGATACGGTATCGGTACCTACAATGTTGAACCGTGCGTCAAGTTCTATATCGGCGAAAGTCAGTTTCTGTGCACGCTTATATATGCGGTTGCCAACAGTCTGCTCATTGTTTTTATCGAAAGATGTGTCATAGCCTGAGAAAGCGGCTATTGATCCCTGACGGTCGACACGTGCCATCGGAGCGGCGGTAAGCCCGAGTTGAGCGGAATAGGCAGTATTCACCATATGGTCTTCAGTTCCACCCGTTATATGCACTGATACGGGTATTACCATATCTTTCATCTCATCATCGGCCAGCATGCACTCTATGGTATATATGCCGTAGGGGCAGTTGCCACACCATGTTCCGGTAGACTCTTCAAAAAGTACTCTGTGTTTAGGCACGAAAAGGACACCGGTGGTGTTCCCCTTCATTATTACCGGTTCCGTATCGTCTCCGGTAAGGGTCAGTTTCCATGTCGAAACCATATCGGCTTCAACATTGGCCGTAAATGTGAAATCTACAGTCTCACCTGCATTGATACGCTTACCTTGCATTGTCTGAGTTTCAGAACCGGGAGCTTCGAAGGTTAGTGTCCAGTTGTCTATTCCACCGTCCAGAGTACCCTCAAGCTTTCCGGTTACGTCATATGTCCCTGCAAGAACATATTCCGGTGATTCCGCCTCTATACCAATATTGTCGAGACGACGTACCAAGACATTGTTTATGCAAAGTATATCTTTATTGTCGTTAAGGTTCGCGAAATTGAGGTATATCGTCTTTCCGGCCCAGGGATCCAAATCGAGAGAATATTCGATAAAATCGTTCTCAACATCGTTGAGGCTTTCACCATAAGGCACTTTCTCGAGATGCATGGTAGGTTCGGTAGGAAGATTGGACGATTCCACCGGTGTCTCGGTTATGAACAACCATAAGTCGCAGAGATTGTTGACATCACGCATGGGTGCCGACTGGGCCTCGAACGTAAGTGTAAAACCCTTACCGGTAACTTCAATCGGTCTGGAGCAAAGCCAATCGTTGCTCTGACCCGGCGTCTGGTAGATGGAATGGGACATCATAAAACGGTCTGTAGCCGAGTTGCTGTCCTTCCCCGGCCACCATGGCATGGACACGCCATCTGAATTCATAAACATAGGGTTTATGTTGGCTGCCGGTGGCAAATGATCAAGTTCCAATACAGTCGGGAAGTTGACGGTCCAATCTCCATCGAAGTTTTCGGAAAAGAGAACCGTATGGGCCGAGGCTCCGAAAGCCAAGGTAACCAAAGGTATTGTCAAAAGATATTTTTTCATCTGTAATCCGTTGTAATAGGTCAGTTATAAAGATTATTTTACTTTCAAAACTTCGGTAAAGTCATCGCTGGTTACTCTAATGATTCTCGGAGTACCCTCGCCTTGCGGAACGAGATTTTCACCATCGCCTACTTCCACACGCTCTATCAGCATTCCTGAAACAGCATATACCTCCACGATGGCTTTGCCTCCTCCAAGATTCCTGCAATTAAGAGTTCCGTCGTTCCATACGGCATGATGCGCTACCTCGCCGAATGTCTCACCGACCTTGTTAACTTCCGTCTGCTTCACTTCTGTCTGAGTTGCATTTACTATCTCTCCTGTCTCAGTATCAAGTATGAAAGCCACAACACGGCAACCATCCCAGGAATCGGCCACGTCGGGTAACTGAATGTCAAAAGCAAACGGAGTCGCTATGCCGGCCTGTATGACAGACGGTATCATTCCAGGCTTGGGGTCGAAGCCATACTGGCATTCCGCATTTAGACCGCTGAATATTGCAAGATCGGAAGGGATTTTACTCGGAAGGAAATAATATTGAATGGTAGAGGTCGTAGTGCAATTGTTTTCCTGATAGAAATCCCTTTCTACTTCATAACGTCGGAATTCATAAGTTATTACATAACACAAGCCATACTTGCCGTCAGAATTGTCGGCATCGAAGCCGAATTCCGTTTCTCCGCTTATAGTAGCTTTGAAAGAAGATTCCACATCGACAGAAGTAACATCGATGCGTCCGTGGGTAGGAGCGTCGAAAGCCGGAAGCATTTTGGTTATGCTCTCACCGCTGTATGTATTGTTGCGGTTCGCCATCATTCTCGGCACGTTGAACCATTTCAGATTTGCCCAATAAGCGTCTTGAGCGAACAGATCATTTATATGTGTCGCGATTACCGCTGCCTGATTACCATAGGTGCGTTCGAGACTCTGCAACTCAAGTATACCCTTCGGACAGCTGTTGCACCACATACCGGTGCCTTCATCTATAAGGAGGGTACGTGCATATTCCGAACTCCATACCGTACCTGTAAGCAAGGTTGTCTCTTTGTCTCCTTCGCGGGCTATCACGGAGTATTCCGATTTTTCATCGGCGGGGAACTCCACCTTGACCTCGACGGGAAGTATCTCTCCGGGCTGCAGAGACTCACCTCCCCACTGCGCTGAAGTCAACTCCACATCCCCTTTACCTGTTCTGAAAACGAGAGTGACATCTTCGGTAGAGGAGCCGACCGATACAAGGTCGAACGATATGGTGTTATCCGCAGTGTTGGCAACGAAATGTTTGGTTTTATCCTTGACTTTAAGCGAAGTTATTTCCGGTACACCTGCCCATATATCCGACACAGCCAAAAGATAACGGTTCGTACTGTTGCATTCGAATACAATCTGAATCTCCTTATCTTTAAGAGAAGCAAGCGGCAACGCATGATTTGTCCACACATCTTCTTCCTCGCTTATCTCGGCAAGCAGTACGGGATCTGAATTTTCCGAAGTACGGTAAGAGATACGGTAACTTTCAGGAAAGCCGGGAAGTATGGAACGAGCGCGCCATCTCAGCAAAGCATTCTCGTCTGCGACAGTGAAGAATGGTGAATAAAACTTGTTGGAAACCGGATTGTCGGTACGTGTGTGCGAAGCCGAGAGGGCCGCGTAATCATTTCCCACAGCGGCCACACTCCATGCCTTGGCAAGATCGACCCTTTTATAAAGGGTCGCATTTATCGCATCGCCGTTATATTCATCTACTTTGGTCGTAGCCGGGAAATTACCGCTCTTGAAATCAGCCTTCCAGTATTGGGTCTGGCCATAGACCGGAAGTATGGCTGCAAAAGCCATCGCCACGCAAACGCCATGTAGGGTTATGGTTTTATGAGTCATCTTGATTTTATATAAATAAGAGCCGTCCCGCTTGCCGGGAAGCACGGGGACGGCTCTATATGATTTCACATGTGAATGATACTGTTTACTTCACGACCACGCGGCAGCTTTCATCACCCGTGCGGGCTACATAGATGCCGGGAGCGAGCTGTACGGAAGTACCTTTGCCTGCAAGCTTGCCGTCTATCGTATAAACCTCACCGGCCTCACCGCAGAAGTCAATGCGACCCTTGGCGACTACTACAGACTTGCGACCGTTGGTAAACACCTGAGGAGCGGAACTACCGGGCTCTACAAGAGCTTCATCAAGTACTATGGTGAACGGTGTATATTGATACTGTCCGATTCCTTCGTTGAATTCACGTGTGGCACCGCCAAGAACCTTTCCATCCATTGAGATCTTGGAAATATGCGACAGCTCAAGCGATTGTGTATCTACGTTCCAATAATTGACTATATCATTCGCTGCACCATCCACTACTACATAAGGACCGAATGGGAACTCGTATTTTTGGTCGACACCGCAAGACCAACCATTATATTTTTCATTATAGGTCCATTCATCGGTAAGATAGTTGTAAACGGCAGCCTCCATACGGATACGTCCTTCACCCTCTTCTTCATCGGTGATTTCAAGCACTTTCGTGCGGCTGCAATAGAAATTACCCTTGTCGTCGTTTGAGTAAATCACATCGCCAAATGTATTGGTGCTTTCCTGATCGCGGAAGCCGTTGATGAAATATCCTTTTTCATCACCCATATACTTATCTTTGTAATACCAGGGCACCATGCGCACTTCAAGCTTATCCCAGATTATCAATTCTCCGTCTTTGATTATGGCATCGATATTCGATGAAAATCCCCAGAAAAGAGAACCTGCCATCACCTTACCGTCGGGTGAGATGCTTGTAATGTACATGCCCTGCAGGAAACCACCACCCTGATCATAGTCAAGATCATCGTAAAGGGTGAGCACATAATCGCCCTCGGTCTCGTCCCAATCCCAACGGGCGGGGAAATATCCACCGTTAGTCAGAGAGGCCGATGTCTGACAATATAAGTAACCGGCTATAACCTTGCCGTCGGGAGTAACACAACTGGCTTCGCTGGTATTAAGAGTCGCGGGAGTGATCTGAAGATCGGTCCACTCGTCATTCTTGTAGTAACCGGGATATTGATTGCCGCTTAGAACACGAGAGCCCACCGCTACACCATCATCGGTAATATCCATAAGAAGAATACCGGAAAGCAATTTGGGATTCTCAGGGTCATCCGCACTCCATATATAGGAATAGATGTTCTCATCATCAGTCCATACAGCGTATTTACCGTTGTCTGATACGCCCCTGCAGTCACCTACCATATTTTCAGGTGCGGGATAGAAAGAAGTGGCCATTGCGCTTACAGAAGCCATAGCCATCGCTGCGAGTAAAATTTTTTTCATCTGTGTCAGGTCTATGTTAATTAATGTATTAAATTAAAAATAAGTATCTGATTTAGTCCAAAACGAAAGAAAGACTACTATTCTGACGCTCAAAATTAATATTTTTCTGCATAACTCACAATAAAAACCGGCAAGTTTTTTTTGTAAGAAACATTAAAAATTGTTATTTTCGCATTGACATCTGTAAAATATAATTGATTAACAGCAATATTAACAATTTATAAATCATAAACGATGAAAGAAACCGACGAAGCTCTAACTCCGACTGGTCTTCCTGAAAACGCGTTTCGGGAATTGGCCTCCGATGAGCAATACGTGCCGGTCATGCATCCTGCCCACGACCAGCAGGAAGTTACCCCCTACTCGGTCATAACCGGCTTGATAATGGCCATCGTCTTTTCTGCCGCAGCCGCCTATCTGGGGCTTAAGGTAGGACAGGTATTTGAAGCCGCCATTCCCATCGCCATCATAGCCGTGGGGCTTTCCAACGCGCTGGGTAAAAAGAACGCGCTCGGACAGAATGTTATAATCCAGTCCATAGGCGCATGTTCCGGAGTCATAGTGGCCGGTGCCATCTTTACGCTGCCCGCGCTTTTTATCCTTCAGGCAAAATATCCTGAAATCACAGTACAGTTCTATCAGATTTTCCTATCCTCTTTACTTGGAGGTATACTCGGAATTCTTTTCTTCATACCTTTCCGTAAGTATTTCGTAAAGGATATGCACGGCAAGTATCCTTTCCCGGAGGCCACAGCCACCACTCAGGTGCTCATTTCGGGCCAAGGTTCGGCACAGAGCACAGGAGGTCAGGCCAAGACTCTCCTAACAGCCTCGCTCATAGGAGGTATATACGACTATATTGTGGCGACATTCGGCTGGTGGGCCGAGACCGTAACCTCTCTTGCCTCACAGGCAGGAACCATGCTTGCCGAGAAAACGAAACTCGTGCTTAGCTGCAATACCGGCGCCGCCCTTCTCGGACTCGGTTATATAGTAGGTCTCAAATATGCTTTCGTTATCTTCGCCGGCTCCATATTCGTATGGTGGATCATAATACCCTTGCTCGGCACATACGGCTCCCCTGAGTTCCAGGCAATGGCTCCGGATGCCATATTCAGCGGATACGCCCGTATGATCGGCATCGGCGGCATAGCCATGGCCGGTGTAATCGGGATAATCAAATCATGGCCCATCATACAGCAGGCTGTCGGTCTGGCCGGTCGCGAACTCAAAGGGAAAGCCGCGGGTGCCAAGGAAATACGATGGCAGACCGACATTTCAATGAAGCATGTGGTGTTCTTCATAGCTATCGCTCTCGTTGCCGTGCTGATATTCTTCTGGTTCGGAGTCATCAATACTCTATGGCAGGCGATAGTGGCATGGGCGGTAGTCGTACTGATTGCGTTCCTGTTTACCACAGTAGCCGCCAACGCGATTGCGATCGTCGGCTCCAATCCCGTTTCCGGAATGACTCTTATGACCCTTATCATAGCCTCGGCTATCTTCGTGGCTATCGGCCTTAGCGGCACAAGCGGCATCGTCGCCTCGATGGTGATAGGAGGCGTTGTCTGCACCGCACTATCTATGGCGGGCGGCTTTGTTACCGACCTTAAGATTGGCTACTGGCTCGGATCGACGCCACGCAAGCAGGAAAGCTGGAAGTTCCTCGGCACTCTCGCATCGGCGGCTACGGTCGGAGGTGTTATCATGGTGCTTAACCAGGTATACGGTTTCTCGGGAGAAAACGCGCTTGTAGCCCCTCAGGCAAATGCGATGGCAAAAGTAATCGAACCCCTTATGATGGGTGGAGACACACCTTGGATTCTTTATATGGTTGGAGCCATCCTCGCCTGCATCCTCAATTGGCTCGGCGTACCCGCATTGGCTTTTTGCCTCGGCATGTTCATACCTCTCAGTCTCAACACCCCCATGCTTGTAGGCGGAGCGGTAGCTTACTTCGTAAGTAATTCATCGAAAGATAAGAACCTCAACGATGCACGTCGCGACCGAGGCACCCTGATTGCTTCCGGCCTGATTGCCGGAGGAGCGCTATTCGGAGTATTCGCCGCCGTAACACGCTTTGCAGGATTCGAATACCAGAACCCTCTTGGCATGGAAACATCCCAAATTCTCGGATGCGTGGCATACATCTGCCTGATAGGATACCTTATATGGGATTCCAAACGTGCGAAACTACAATAAAACCTATTGAATAACCATTATTCTAATACGGGGGCGGTCATAAACGACTTCCCCCGTTTTATTCTGCTCTTATGAAAGTATTCATGACAGGAGCCACCGGCACCATGGGAATGGCCGCTTTGCGCGAACTTGCCTCGCGATCCGGACACCCGACATATATACTGTTGGCGCGCGATTCGAAAAAGAACCGACGATTGCTTGCCCCTTATCTGAACTCCGAGGGTTTCGAAGTAATCTGGGGCGACTTGCTTGATGCCACAAGTGTATCGCGCGGTATCGCGGAAGCGGATATGTGTCTGCACGTAGGTGGTATGGTTTCTCCTTTGGCAGACCACTACCCGGAAAAGACTCTTGAAGTCAACCTCGGGTCTATGCGCAATATAATCGACTCCGTATTGTCTCTGCCCGACCCTTCACGATGCCCTGTTGTATATATAGGATCCGTTTCGCAATATGGCCCTCATAACATTCCCGACCATTGGGTAGATGCATCAAGTCCACAAATTCCCGCTAAATACGATACATATGCCTACTCTAAAATTGAAGCGGAGAGAATGCTGCGCGAATCGGGAATACCCAAATGGGCTTCGCTCAGACTCGGCAGCATACTCTCGGCAGATCTCCTGAAAAAAGGGACCGATCCCATTACGTTTCATGTGCCGATGCGCGGTGTGCTGGAATGGACCACCGACAGCGATTGCGGCAGACTGCTTGCCAATCTGTCGTCTGTAAAACTGCCGGATGAATTCTGGAACCGGGCTTACAACATAGGTTCAGGAAAGTCGTTCCGTCTTACATATCATGAATTTGAAACAATGTTGCTGAGAACTTTAGGATGCCCTCCTCCGGAAAAAATTTTCGAACCGGAATGGTTTGCGACGGGGAATTTCCATGGAGCCTTTTTCCGGGATTCTGATTTACTTGAATCATTTCTTCACTTCCGCGGTCATGACGATGCAGACACTCATTTCAAGAAAATGAAAGAGGGGCTACCCTGGTATTTCCGTCTTACACCTATTGCGCCGGCTTTCGTCATAAAGATGTTTATGAAATCCATAGCCGGCAAATGGCCTTTCGGACCGTTGTCATGGATTTCAGAGAGTGAACCGCACAAACCTGACACTCCCCGGAAGCGCAAAGCCGAAGATATGGTAAACGCATTCTTCGGATCGCGCCAACAATGGGAAAACATTCCCGGATGGTCTGATTTTACGCTCCCAAAAGTTGAAAAAGATGCAAAAAGGTAGATTCGCCCCCTCCCCAACGGGACGAATGCATTTGGGCAATATTTTTACCGCCCTTGTATCCTGGCTTTCGGTGAAGAGCAAAGGCGGTACATGGGTGCTTCGACATGAAGATCTCGACAGGCAACGCAGTCGGGCCGAATATGCCGCGATGATAGAAGAGGATCTTAAGTGGTTCGGCCTTGAATGGGATGAAGGAGGACTTGACAACCATATACCCGAGGGAAACGATACCATAACATCATCTCCCTACAGCCAAAGTAAGCGCGATAGCTTCTATTACGACATCCTCAAGTCTATATGCGATACCGGGATGGTATATCCATGCTTCTGCAGAAGGGCAGACATAATGGCTGCGAATGCTCCTCATCAGTCAGACGGCAGAATGATATATGCCGGAACATGCAGACCAAATAAACTTCCCGATCTCTCCCGGACTCTCGGCAGGCTCAACGAAATGGAAGGCCCTGAGCGATGGAGATCTCTGAGACTGGCTGTACCGGATCGCGACATACCGTTCGACGACATGATATGTGGACCGAATTCCTTCAATCTGGCAAAAGACTGCGGCGACTTCATTTTACAAAGGGGCGATGGTACCTGGGCATACCAACTCGCAGTTGTCGCGGACGATCATCTAATGGGCATTTCCGAAGTTATAAGAGGTAATGATTTGCTGCTTTCCACATCCCAACAGATTTATCTTTACGAACTGATGGGTTGGGAACCACCCCGATTCGGACATCTGCCGCTATTGGTCAACAGAGCCGGACAGCGTCTTTCGAAACGCGACAATTCCCTGAACATGGCTCGGCTAAGAGAACGGTTCGGCCCGGAGCGACTTTTGGGGCTTCTTACCGGTATTACAGGACTCGCACCCAACACCAATCCGATATCCGCAGCCGAATTATTGAAAAAATTTTCGTTAGACAATTTGCAGTGTGTCAACAATATAGTTATAAACGAAAATTATTTTTCATAAAAAAACGACATACTATTAAACCATCTGCACACACATTGTGTTTTAATATCAAAAGAAAGAAATTCGTTTCATGATGTTAGGTTAGTTAAAGAGTATTATGGAAAACATGCAGACGGAGCAGCTTGTGAAAGTTGCTCCGTCTGATTTTACGACTATTCCATTAATATTAATCTTTCCCGATTAATCCTGTTAAATCCCGGTTAATCACGATTCTTCCCGGTTAATCCCGTTAATGTTAAATCACGATTCTTCCCGGCTCTTCCCGGTTAATCCCTCCAATCGGAATTATTCAGAAGCATTCTTGATTAATCCTGATTATCATTCCCTCTTTATTGATTCTCATTAGAGGGTTTTATATAGGTCGGCCAGAGTGCCGTCCTTTACAATTATGCGTCCCGACGAATCGATAAGATAAAAGGAGGGTGTTGCCCTGACCACATATAAATCTTCACTGTCGACTGTCTGGTCAATGTCTATGCCGACCTTCCATTCTTTCGGTAATCCAACAGCATGTCCGCGCCAAAGGGTTTCGTCCTCTCCAAGATACACCGCCATAAATCCGATACCACCTTCTGCAATCGATGCAATAAAAGCCTCGTTCGCCTCAAGCGCGTCGATGACTTTATTGCAACTCTCACAATCAGGTTCATAAAACATCAGGATTGTCAACGGGTTATTCCGAGTGTATTCTTTCAGACTAACTTTGCGCCCATTACGGTCTCTGACAGAGAAATCCGGGGCTACAGTACCCGGGGAATTACGTTTTATCTCTTCAAGACGATATTCGGCATGCACAGCACCATTCCCACCTTTAGACATCGCATATTCCACAAATGGCGTATAATATCTTTCAGACCTGAAAGGACTTTCCGGTTCCCACAGATAACGCTCGGCAAGCTGTGAAACCCGGGCATAAGCCTCCGGAGAAGAGTTATATGCCCTATCAAGCAGTTTGGTTACGCCAGCTTCAAGACCGGGTTGTGTGCAAAAATCCATTATCGCTATAAAGTCGCTTATGCCCTGCTCCATAATTATGGAATCAGTCAGGACTTTACTATCCGAAAAATCCACACTGTCCCAAAAATGGGCAAGCAAATAGTCAGCTCTATCGCCGGGTTCTGTCAGAGAGTCGGGAACTTCCGGGATCGCTATCTGCGATAATCGGGCTGCATTTTCCATACTGTCTTCCTTGACATTCCCACCATCTTTTCCGCCGGAACAGGATAATAGCGATGCGGTCAGAAAAACAAAAAAGGCAATGACTTTATATCGTGAAATGTTATTTAAATTCAACATACCGTATTAGAGCAAGGTTACTTTCAGTTATGTAACGCTTTTTAGAGATGGATAATACATAAACCGCCCTATTTTTGCTATCTTTGCACTATTATTCTATTCGTTGCAAACTATGAAGGGAATCATTTTGGCCGGCGGGTCAGGCACCCGCCTTTATCCTATCACCAAAGGAGTCTCGAAACAGCTATTGCCGGTTTATGACAAACCGATGATTTACTATCCGTTGTCGGCCCTGATGCTCGCCGGCATACGCGATATCCTGATTATCTCCACTCCGCAGGATCTTCCTGGATTCCGGAGGCTACTCGGCGATGGCTCGGACTTCGGAATCAAACTCAGTTACGCCGAACAGCCCTCGCCCGATGGACTTGCCCAGGCATTCATCATAGGCCGCGACTTCATCGGCGATGACGCGGCGTGCCTCGTTCTGGGCGACAACATCTTCCATGGCGCCGGATTCTCCAGAATGCTGAAAGAGTCGGTACGCACAGCCGAGGAAGAAGGCAAAGCCACCGTATTCGGCTACTGGGTCGACGACCCGGAACGTTACGGCGTGGCCGAGTTCGACGGCGAGGGGAACTGCATCTCCATCGAGGAGAAACCCGAGCACCCCAAGAGCAATTACGCCGTTGTCGGCCTCTATTTCTATCCGAACAAGGTCGTCGACGTGGCCGCCAACATAAAGCCGTCGGCCCGCGGGGAACTTGAAATCACCGCCGTGAACCAGGAGTTCCTGAAAGATGGGGAACTGAAGGTACAGACGCTTCCGCGCGGTTTCGCGTGGCTCGACACCGGGACCCACGACTCGCTCGCCGAGGCCTCGATATACGTCGAGGTACTCGAGAAACGCCAGGGACTGAAGATCGCGTGTCTCGAAGGAGTGGCCTACAGCAACGGCTGGATATCGGCCGACAGGCTTCGGGAACTGGCGAAGCCCATGCTGAAAAACCAGTATGGCAAGTACCTTGTGAAAATAGCGGGGGAAAGCAATCTGCAAAAATTTGAGTAAGATCCCCGTTATCAGGGTCCGCCAATCAAAATCAGACATACAATGACAAAGATAGAAACCCCGATACAGGGAGTGATCATACTTGAGCCGAGGGTATTCAAGGATGCCCGTGGCTATTTTTTCGAGAGCTACAGCGAGAGGATTTTCAACGAGCTCGCGGGCAGGGAGGTCAGATTCGTGCAGGACAACGAGTCGTGCTCGTCGCGCGGCGTGATGCGCGGGCTGCACTTCCAGCGTCCCCCCTACACCCAGGCCAAGCTGGTGCGCTGCGTGCGCGGTGCCGTGCTCGACGTAGCCGTCGACATCCGCAAGGGCTCCCCGACCTACGGACAGCACGTGGCCGTGGAACTGACCGAGGACAACCACCGCCAGTTCTTCGTGCCGCGCGGATTCGCCCACGGATTCGCGGTACTGAGCGACACGGCGGTGTTCCAGTACAAATGCGACAGCTACTATCATCCCGAGGCCGACGGCGGAATCTCGATCCTCGACGGCTCGCTCGGCATAGACTGGCGCATCGACCCCTCTGAGGCGCTGCTGAGCGAGAAAGACACGAAACATCCTTTGCTTGAAGAGTTCGACTCACCTTTCGTATATGGAGAAATCTAAAATGAACATACTCGTGACCGGAGCCGACGGCCAGCTGGGCAACTGCATGCGCGACGTGTCGGCGGCCTCGTCGGACAACTACATATTCACCGACGTGGCGCAACTCGACATCACCGATGCCGGGGCTGTGAAAAAAGCCGTGAAAGACAATTCGATCGACGTCATAGTCAACTGCGCCGCCTACACCAACGTGGACAAGGCAGAGAGCGACGCTGACTTCGCCGAGCTGCTCAACTCCACGGCGGTTGGCAACCTCGCCGACGCGCTTAAGGAGACAGGCGGCACACTCATACACATCTCCACGGACTACGTGTTCGGAGGCGACCCCTACAACACTCCCTGCCGCGAGGACCAGAAAGGCACTCCGACAGGTGTCTATGGTCTGACAAAACTCCATGGCGAACAGCGGATAGCCGAATCGGGCGTCAAGGCGCTTATATTCCGAACCGCCTGGCTTTATTCGGAATACGGCAGGAACTTCGTAAAGACCATGCTGAATCTCACGGCCACCAAACCGGAGCTGAAAGTCGTGTTCGACCAGACCGGCACCCCGACCTACGCCGGGGACCTGGCAGCAGCCATATTCCACATAATGGAGGACCGTCTGATGGATGGCAACGAGGGAGTGTACCACTATTCCAACGAGGGAGTCTGCTCGTGGTACGACTTCACCAAGACGATAGCGGAGATGGCCGGCAACGACGGCTGCGACATACAGCCCTGCCACAGTGACGAATTCCCGTCGCCGGTGAAACGTCCCGCCTACTCGGTGCTCGACAAGACCAAGTTCAAGCGCACCTTCGGCATGGAAGTACCGTATTGGACGGAATCGCTGAAGAAGTGTATAATCAAATTGGTCGGCAGTCATTAGTCAACAGTCATTAGTCAACAGTCATCAGTCATTGGTCATTGCGGTCTATGGCTTACACGACCAACTCAAAACAGAATCAATAATGGATTTTAAACGGAATATACTGATCACCGGCGGAGCCGGATTCATCGGCTCGCATGTGGTGCGGCTGTTCGTGAACAAATATCCCGACTACCGTATAGTCAACCTCGACAAGCTCACCTACGCCGGGAACCTGGCCAACCTCAAGGATATTGAGGAGAAGCCCAACTACGCCTTCGTGCGCGCCGACATAGCTGACCTCGACGAAATGCGCCGCATAGTCAGGGAATACAATATCGACGGCATAATCCACCTCGCCGCGGAGAGCCACGTGGACCGCTCCATAAAGGACCCGTTCACCTTCGCCCGCACCAACGTGATGGGCACCCTGGCCCTGCTGCAGGCTGCCAGGGAGTACTGGGAATCCCTGCCCGAGAAATTCGAGGGCAAGCTCTTCTACCATATCTCGACCGACGAGGTGTACGGAGCCCTCGAACTGACCCACCCCGAGGGTGTGCCGGCCCCCTTCACGACCAAGGCGTCGAGCGAGGACGACATGGCCTACGGAACGGAATTCTTCCTGGAGACCACCAAATACAACCCCCATTCCCCCTATTCGGCCTCGAAGGCGAGCAGCGACCACTTCGTGCGCGCCTACCACGACACCTACGGCATGCCGACGCTGGTGACCAACTGCTCTAACAACTACGGTCCCTACCAGTTCCCCGAGAAGCTGATACCGCTGTTCATAAACAACATCCGCCACGGCAAGCCGCTGCCCGTATACGGAAAAGGCGAGAACGTACGCGACTGGCTGTTCGTCGAAGACCACGCCCGCGCCATAGACCTCATATTCCACAAGGGTAAAGTGGCCGAGACCTACAACATAGGGGGCTTCAACGAATGGAAGAACATAGACCTCATAAAGGTGGTGATAAAGACCGTGGACAGGTTGCTCGGTAACCCTGAAGGTTCGTCGGAACGCCTCATAACTTACGTAACCGACCGGCTCGGCCACGATATGCGCTACGCCATAGACAGCCGCAAACTGCAGAGGGAACTCGGCTGGGAACCGAGCCTGCAGTTCGAGGAAGGCATAGAGAAGACCGTGCGCTGGTATCTCGACAACCAGGAGTGGATGGACAACATCACCTCCGGCGACTACGAGCGCTACTACGACGACATGTATAAGAACCGATAAAACAATATAGTCCGGGGGTTATCCCCCGGACCATTTCCAAATAGAGAACCATATGCAAGCAATCATTCTTGCCGCCGGTATGGGGCGCAGACTCGGTGAGTTTACCGCAGATAATACAAAGTGTATGCTCGAAGTGAATGGAGTACGTCTGATAGACCGTATGCTTCATCAGTTGGGGCAGCTTGATCTGAGCCGCATTGTAATTGTAACCGGATATAAGAGCAAAAATCTTACCGATTACATCACCGACAATTATCCCGACTGGCCTATCGTGTTTGTAAACAACCCGGTATACGACAAGACCAACAACATTCATTCATTATGGCTGGCAAGGGATTACATGGCAGAGGATGACACGCTGTTGCTGGAGAGCGACCTCATATTCTCCGACAACATATTGCGTATGGCGATGGATTCACCTTATCCCGATGTAGCCCTTGTGGCCAAATACCAGACATGGATGGATGGCACTATGGTTCACATAGACAGGGAAAACAACATAGTGAACTTCATACCCAAGAAGGATTTTAACTATGAAGAGGTGGATTCTTACTATAAAACCGTAAACGTATACCGTTTCAGCAAAGAGTTCAGTCTACGCCACTATCTACCATTCCTGGAAGCCTATATAAAAGTGTTGGGAGAGAATGAGTATTACGAGCAGGTGCTCAGGGTGCTGACCATGATAGACCGTACAAACATGAAGGCACTCAGCATCGGCGACGAGCTATGGTATGAAATAGATGATGTGCAGGATCTCAGAATAGCCGAGACCATCTTCACCGATCCGGAAGACCGCCTAAAGAAACTACAAAACAGTTACGGCGGTTATTGGCGCTATCCCAACCTGCTTGATTACTGTTATCTTGTGAACCCTTATTTCCCGCCTCGCCGTATGGTGGAAGAGATGAAGGCCAATTTCGAGGTGCTTTTGCGTGACTATCCATCCGGTATGGGTGTCAACTCGCTTTTGGCGGGAAAATATTTCGGCATACGCAGCGAATATACCGTAGTCGGTAACGGAGCGGCAGAACTTATAAAGTCGCTTATGGAAAATTTGGACGGCAAAACAGGTGTGATACTGCCAACATTCGAGGAGTATCCCAACCGTCTGCCCAAAGAACGTGTCGTAACTTACCTACCGGACAATCCGGACTTCTCATATACCGCCGATGACCTTATGGATTATTTCTCCGACAAGGAACTTTCGACACTGCTCATCGTAAACCCAGACAACCCATCTGGAAATCTTATAAAAAAAGAGGACCTGTTAAGGGTTGTAAAATGGGGGGCTGAACGCGATATCATGGTAATGATTGACGAATCATTCGTCGACTTCTCGGAAGGTTCGATAAAAGAGAACACGCTGCTTGACAATGACATCTTGGCCGCTAACCTCAACCTCTGCGTAATGAAATCAATCTCCAAAAGCTATGGTGTACCCGGTCTTCGTCTGGGAATCTTGGCTTCGGGAGATACAGAGCGTATAAGCCGTATAAAGAGGGATGTGGCTATCTGGAACATAAACTCGTTCGCCGAGTTCTACATGCAGATATTCAGCAAGCACGAATCGGACTACATAGCCTCATGCGACAAATTCAAAGAAGAACGGGCTCTGTTTGCAACAGAGTTGGCAAGTGTTCCTTTCGTTAGGGTAATACCTTCTCAGGCCAATTATTTTCTTTGTGAAGTGTTACCCCCATACACTTCTTACGAACTGACTTTACATCTGCTAAAAAAGGCCGACATGCTGATAAAAGACTGCGGCCATAAGAAAGGATTCCCGGCAGACCGTCAGTACATACGCCTCGCCATCCGCGACCGTCACGACAATGCCCGTCTCGTATCGGCCCTTAACAGCCTGAGGGCAGACTGAACCCTACGATTTGTGTAGGTTTTCACAGATTGATCCCTACGATTTACGAAAATTCCGGAAATTCAGAGGAAATGTCGTTATCGGAATCAGAGCGTCAATGGCTTTCGGAATCTTGGCAGTGGTAGTCAACGGTAATATGAAGTGTTTCCAAAGCCATTTACCCGCATACCCATTTCTAACTGAATGGTTCGCCATAAATCCGGGTTCAAGACGTTCCAATTCCGCCACTACTTCCTTGTATTTAGCCTTATGTTCCAATTTGGAGTAATTGTAACTGCGCAACCTCTTGAAATCGACATTCAGGATACTATCTACCAATCTTTCAAGTCTTGCCTTTACCAATTCTCCCTCAGCATAAAGTCGTGCCTTAAAGACATGGCCCTCCACGGTCACGCTCTTGCCATGAATGCGGAATATATTCATTTTTTCACCAATCTCGGCAACGCGGCCACCGTGCATCAGCAATCCCCAGAAAAGCCAATCTCCGGCATAACGGAAATCTCTGTAGGATCTGTCTTCAAGCTTCCGCCACGCCTCTTTGCGAAACATCACTCCACTGGCATTATAAAAGCCATTGATTCGAAGCATACGCTCAGCGATGTATTCATCACCCGGGTATATTGAAACTCTTCCGTCGTCTTTGGAATAATCATAAATATAACCGGGCGTATATGGATTACAATCAAGGTGGTTGCCATCAGAATCAATCAACCGGCTCATTGACTTCACGACATTGACCTTTGAATCATTTTCCATAATGCCGACACAACTCTCCATAAAATATGGCGTTGCCAAATCATCTGCCTCGGCAATCCATACATACTTTCCCCGAGCCATTGAGATTCCTTTTTCCCACTGTTTAAAAGGGGAACCGGTATTGCTACGGTTAATTTCTATTCCGGAGACTTTAGGATTGTCTGCAAATCCATTTATCACTTCTACGGAATTATCAGTAGATGCATCGTCAAGGAGTATGATTTCAAAATCTTGAAATGTCTGTGAAAGCACTGATTCCAACCTAAGTCCGAGATATCGGGCATAGTTATAGTTGGGTATAACGACGCTCACCAACGGAGCGGAATCTGCATGAGATGAATTATCCATCAGGCATCAATTTTTATTATTTGTTTTTTCTGCCAACCGTTCTTGCTTCTCTATGGTACGTTTCTTATAACGGGCCTCAAGACGGGCCCATTCCAAACCGGCCTTACCATCACGCCAACCACCTTTAAAGACAAGAGTATGCAATATTCTCATTCCCGGTTTATATATTTTCTGGGCTGCCGAATATTTTCTCGGTCCTCTGCGCACAGCTTCGAAATCGGTATATCGCTCTATCTTCTCCATACGTGACTCAAGTGTATTTTCCTCAAGATGAATCAACGCAAGGTCTTTACGAGATTCCGGAATCGAAGCTATTCGCCCTTCGACAATAGGTTGACTATGTATTTCTTTGGGCCAGTCGACGTAATCGCGTGCAACGAAACGGGTTACATAATCGGGATAAAGAGAGTGCATTTCGCGTCCCATAAATTTGTTCCGGCGAGGAATCCTCCATCCGCGCACTTCGTTTTTTTCAGGTGCGACAGCCTTATCCATAAGGAATTTCGCCAAAGCATCGGGGACTACCTCATCTGCATCGAGTACAAGCACCCAGGAATTTCTTGCCGACTTGATAGCCAGATTGCGGGCAGGTTCACAATAATTGGCGCGTTCGGTAAGAATAACACGGGCACCATAAGTCTCGGCTATTTCCCGCGTACGGTCATCGCTGTGCATGTCTACCACAACAATCTCATCTGCCCATTTTACTGAACCGAGAACCGTATCAAGATATTTTTCGGCCTGATACGTGTTCAACACAACAGATATTCCAGTTGATTTGCGACCTGAGCCATCGGCAGCAAAATCATTTCCTTCCGGTCCGTATTTTTTTCCACGAGCCAATGCCACAAGCGCATCGACAGATTTTGCAATTTCGAAACGGGATGCACCTGTCAGTGCCGCCACGGACAGTTGCTCTGCATATTTTTTATCGTTGACAATGCGCTCCATCTTCATTGCAAGAGCATCGGCATCACCGACGTGGAAAAGTACTCCGAAATCACCGTTTCCTAAAATCTCGGCCGGACCTGTAGGACAATCGGAAGCCAATGTCGGGGTACCTACTGCCAAAGACTCTATGAGAACCGTAGGGAGACCCTCATATTTCGAGCTGAGAATCGTTGCCACGGCATTCTTCATCCACGGAACCGCAAACGATTGAAAACCCATGAAAATCACATGGTCCGACACGTCAAGTTCTTCCGCGACCCTCCTCAACATCCCTTCATCCTTACCTTTGCCAATCAGCCTAAGCTGCACATTGCTATCGGGATTATCCTTACGGAATCTCGCATAGGCCTTGATCAATGTAAGATTATCTTTCTGACTCTCTTCAAGTCTCGCCACCGAAAGGAAATATGGCTCAATACCATCAGTCATAGGGATTGCTTCAGCACGCCTACGCAAGTCTGCGATATTAAAGCCATTATAAATCCTTAAAAATTTAGATGCAAGGGAGGGATATAATTCACATCCTTCGGCAAGCATGGCATCGCAAAGCAACACAATGTTGTCATAACTCTCCATTCCTGCCATCTGACGGGAAGTATGGCGTTCATCGCGTTTCAGGTTTTCCGCTATACTGAAATGATAAAAACCGACTACCGGCACCTCGGAAAGTCTTTTCTCACGCTTCAATCGCGATAACGGGGTATAGAACGTGGAATCGAAATCGACTATGAGGTCGGCTGACGAACCATATATTTTAAGCCACTTATAAATAGCTTTCTTACGTCTCGGATTAAGCAGAACCTCATCACGCAGTTTCTCCGGGAACGACAGGCGACGAACAATCTTTGCCCTCTTTAACGCCGTCAGTTCAGGAGTATCGACCATATGACGAACCTTCACCCAGCCGGGAATCTTGTCAAGATGTACCTCGAGATCTCCCATTCCTATACCTATACCAAGCGTTACGTCATAACGCGACGGGTCAAGATTTCGCAGATACTCGACCAATACCGTGTCTATTCCCCCGTCGAGAAAACGGCTTATCAGGAAAATGATTTTTGTCATTTGAAATGGAGCAGGCGTTTACGAAGTGAATTACGATGTCGAATCTTCACAATCTCCTTTACACATTTATCGCGACTCCATCCGCGGGCATCGGCGTAAGGGTATAGAAGATATGGATACTCTTCAGGCAAGATTCCCAACTGATCGAAACTCTTCATCACTTCATGGAATCCGGGCACACGCCCTTGCTTCATGCGGTTAATGTCGATGATGTAAAAATCCTTTATATCGTTTACAGCAATATCATTCCCCCCATTGTGAAATTTTTCATCAGCGGAATAGAAAAGATTGCCTATATTGAAATCAGACGGAAGGAAGCCAGCAGCATGAAGTCTCAGCATGTAAAGCGATATAGCTTTCATAAGAGTCTGTTTTTGAATCTTATTCAGGCTTGGCTCCCGGAACTCGGCTATTAGGTGGTAATCAAGGAACTCTGTAATAAGCCAACTGTCGGTAATCACTCCTCTTTCGCGACGTTCCCACCATATTACCGGACGGGCTGTATTGAAACCGGATTTCAGCAATACCAATGCGTTGCGCGCAGCTTTACGTGCCTTTGAGCCGATATAGCGTTTCACGAATCCTGCAAACGCCTTAGGACGTTTATACAGCTTCAACACATAACGTTTGTTGCGGAATCCGACAAGCAGTACCTTATTACGGGATTGGCCATAATCAAAGTGAAGCACAACAGAATCAGGATGCCTGACACGGCCATTAGGGCAGAAGGGATTGAAAACGCCTTCTTGCAATAAATTGGTCATAAGCTGCATCGCCTCCGGATATTCAGGGAAAGCCTCTCCTAAAAGCGCTCCATAGCCCGCAGGATTATTAATTCTGAACATATTAGATTCATATTCCGCTTTTATCTACAAAATTAATACAAAATTTTGATTATTTTTGTGTTTCATATAAAAGCGCGTTCCTATGCGCCTATGGCACTTGGACTACAATGGATACGAATATTTCAGAAAGTGAGGAACTGAGAGCGTTCAAAGCATTGAAACGTTTTTTTCATAATCCGCAGATAAGCAACCGTACAGCCGGCGAGATGCACAAAAAGTTCAATGAACTGTACCCGCATTCCAGATATCGTTCTACTTTGAACAGGAAATATTGGTGGCACAGAATAATACGCGGATACCGTTACCGCACTACAAATACAGACCCAATAGGCATCGACGAGATGTTTAGCCATTTGAAAAATGTAAGAGAGAATGGGAGAAGTGTCCGCGATATTCTCCTTGTAAGCCACGAAATGTCGCTTACCGGTGCCCCAAGAGCGTTATTGAATATGGCCATCGTTCTGAAAACAAATGGGTTTAATCCATATATTTTCTCATTCAGAGGTGGCCCGCTCATAGATGAAGCTAAGAAAGCCGGAATACCGGCAATTGTAGATATAGGCAGATTGTCTTCCATATGGTATTTTGACGAAAAAGGCAATAGTGATCTGATCGATTTCTTCGGATCGTTCCAGACGGTAATGCTTAACACGATAGAAAGCATCACAACTTTTCCTATATCAAAGATAAAAGGAAGCCGCAAATTAGGATGGATTCATGAAAGCGCCACCAGCTACAAATCTTTAAGCCGAGATGAGTTTGAAAGACTAACAGCCGATTTCAACGATATTTTCATTGTTGGAGAACATGCCCGAAGCAACGCCCGCAAGCTGACACCTGTAGCTGATTCTTTCAAGAACCTGTATTACGGGGTGGAAGATCTGGATACTTCGACACTTGCCGACCAATATAAATTCAATGACGGCAAATTACATTTGCTCATAGCCGGAACCATAGAGGAGCGGAAAGGACATCATATACTCGCAAAAGCCATAGGCAAACTTTCCGACGAAGAAAAAGCTATGATAAAAGTGCATTGTGCAGGTCGGATTGAAAATGAAAAAACCGGAGAGGAACTTCAACGATACACGCCCGATGTAGTAAGTATGGAGGGCAACATGAAACATGATTCACTGATGAACTTGCTTGCCGGATGCGATGTGCTGTTGTGTCCTTCTCTTGATGATCCTATGCCGATTGTATGTACAGAAGCTTTTCAGGTCGGAATACCGGTACTCGTCTCCGACCAAACCGGAACGGCATCATTTATCAGAAATGGTGAAAATGGATTTATCGTTAAGGGAGGCGATGCGGATGATCTGGCAAGAGGACTACATGAACTTATAAAACGTAAGGCAGAGCTTCCGTCAATAGGCAAACGGGCCTACGCTGTTTACAATGACAATTTCAGTGCGGAAGCATTCAGAAACAGTATAATGAAAGTTTTCAAAGTCGAAAAATGAATGCCGATAATTCAAACGTCGCCATCAATCCTAAAGTTTCGGTTATCGTAGCCGCATACGGACAGGAACAATACCTTGGAGAAGCTCTTGATTCGCTTCTCGACCAGACATTCACAGACTGGGAGGCCATAATTACCGATGACGATTCTAAAGACAATGTAGCAAAAGTAGCGCAACGGTATGCGGCACAAGATTCCCGGTTTAAATTTTTACATTCAGAAAACCACGGGCTTGCCGGCGTAAGGAATCTTGCTGTCAAAAAGGCCCGCGGCGTATACGTCATGATGCTTGACGGCGATGACAAAATAGCTCCCCGTTATCTTGAAGAATGCGTAAAAATTCTTGATAATGAACCGGCAGTCAAGATGGTATTGGCCGACCTTGAACTTTTCGGCTCACAAAAGGCCACATCCAAAGTGGAATATCTCGGCTTTCCGGCATTACTCATAAACAATCCGTTTTATGTTACTGCGATGATACGCACCGCTGATTTCAGGGCCATCGGCGGCTTTGACGACCGTTTCCGGACGGGCCTTGAAGACTGGGAATTCTGGATAAGATTTCTTTCGGAAGAGGATAGAAAAGCTGTAAGGATCATACATGAAGTAATGTTCCATTATCGCAAAAAGGAAGATTCCATGATTGCCAATATGCTTGCACGCCAAGAGATCATGGATGGATATATTCATCTGATATTTACAAAGCACAACAACCTTTACCGAAAGTATTTCGGCAATGACATAAGGGAATGGATGCTTCTTAAACGTGGATTTGTGAACGAAATAGAGTATCTATTAAAACAGGAATACCGAAAAAACGAAAAAAACAACGCCAATATATTGAAAGAGGTGTACAGGTCAACCCTTAGAATTGCCGCGGATTCCACTCTTTCCAGGGAACAGAAAACCGATATGCTCGGTTCTATTGTTTCAAAATGGGATAACCGAATTAGAAAACCATCTGTCAAGCTATCTTTTGGCAAACGCCTCAGATGGAGACTGCTATCTAAATCACCTGATATATTCATAAAATAT
The DNA here is from genome assembly GCA_905214715.1 of uncultured bacterium. Taxonomy (GTDB): domain Bacteria; phylum Bacteroidota; class Bacteroidia; order Bacteroidales; family Muribaculaceae; genus Lepagella. The sequence goes on from CAJMMT010000003.1 coordinate 119,943, forward strand.
GCAGAATGGAAAAACAGATGATTGGAAACACCGATAACCCGGAAAAGAGAATTGAAGGACGAGTATCTATAATAATACCCTGCTATAATTCCGAAGCCACCCTTGAGCGGACCTTGAAATCGGCTACTAACCAAAAGTATACCGACCTTGAAATAATCGCTGTAGATGATGGAAGCCACGACCGCACAGCCGACATATTGACAGAATACAGCAAGAAAGACTCAAGGATAAGAACAATCAGCATTCCTAACAGCGGTCCCTCGGCAGCACGTATGAAAGGATTGGATGTATCTACCGGAGAATACATACAATTCCTTGACAGCGATGACATTCTGTTGCCTGACGCTATTGAAAACCTTATGCAGACTGCGCGTCGGGACGGCTCCGATATGGTGGAGTTATCTTTCCTGATAGAAACTCAAAACGGTGAAAGAATAAAATCTGTAGAAACCATAACGGGCACCATGAGTGGGACAGAAGCTCTCAAACTTAATATGAACGGCGGATACTGGGCTCTGTGGAGCCGTTTTACAAAGGCTGAACTATTTGACAAAGTAACCGAAAAAGCCGAAGGGATGATTTTCGGCGAAGACCTCATAATGTCGGTACAACTGCTTATGAACGCAAAGCGGATTTCCGTATGCGGCAAAAGAGCGTTGGTATATTTTATAAGAGAAGGATCCCTTTCCACCGGGCCTTTCTCCGAACGCAGAAGGCATGATACGGAGCGATACATGAAATGGGTATTCGACTATCTTACGGAATTGGGCTGCTTTCCTGAATTCAACAAAGCCTGGTGGGGATTCCGCAAATTCTCATTACTGCTAAAAGTATCTGAAAGATGGACGAATGGAATCTCTATTGATTTTAAAGAGGTCGGAGAAGCGTTAGAAAGATATCCTGAGTTGCGTGCAGGCCTATCCCCAAAGATGCTGAAACTCTTTAAATCTTATCGTAGAAATAGACTTTTGGGGAATATCCGTCTTAAAAAGTATATACGCAAATCACAGGTATAATGTCTTCCACTTCCCTATAACAGTTTTATTGCGAGAAAGTACACCATTACATATATCTTGAACATCCTTTATACCTGATAATCGCATCCTTATTTCTTCCCAAGGATAGCATTCACTATATTATGACATGCGCTATTACCGTAGGGGGGTATCAGATACCCCTTATAGAACTCGCTTCGCTCTTTTACAAGAGGGTCTGCCCCTGCGATAACAATATCTTTTATAAAAACTTCAATGGCATCTGCATCGGAGGCTATGTAATGGCAGTCGAAAGCCTTGCGTTGAAATTTATTCAAACCGTCGGTTACATGTTCTCCGGCCTTGAGATATAGGGCTGGCTTCCCGGTATACATATATTCCACCGTGAAGGAACCGCAATCATGTATAAGAGCATCGGAGTGTTTGAACAGGTCGTAGTACTTTCCATCGGAAAGCTGGGTATTCGGCATTGTATCCCACATGGAATAGTAGGCATCCGTACGTTCCTTTCCCCACAGTTTGTCAAGTTTGGGGCGTAACAGCGGATGAGGCTTGAAAGCCCATTGCACTTCGGGATATTTACGTGCCAACTTCGGGAATAACTCAGCATATTCAAGGAAAGTGGCATAGTGAATCCAGTTCTCAGGGTCAATGGAATGATGCGGTGCCCAGATCACCCGCTTTTTAGGTGTTTCACATTTTTTCCAGGGGTCGCATTGCGCCGGAGCCATCAGTTCATCCTGAACGGGAAGTCCGGTAAGCATAAGATTGCATCCCTTATTGTCCATCAGCGGAGCCGACGATTCCATTGTAATGCGGTTTTCATAGTACACCTGCCAGCAATTGTTAAGCATAGAGGTATTGCGACTCCACTTTTCGTCTACACCATGGAAACCGTAATTCACAAAACAGAACAACGATTTAAGATTCTTCTCAAACCTAAGATTAGGAGCAACCGTGCCATCGTATGGCTTAGGATAGAGAATTATATCAGGATGAAACTCATGCTGCAGGTCAAGGCCCTCTACATTGTCGACACGTCTGTATTCATAACCTCGTTCCTTGGCTACCGCTTCAATTTTCGCACATTCATCCTGTTCGGAAGAAGGGCATGCAAGAATAATCGGTCTGAACTTAGGATGCCCCAGCATTTCCTTGAAAAGAAGTTCCGATTTCCAGGTGCTCAAATCGCAGACTATGAACAATACACGTATATGACGTTTATGACGCACCTTCCATTGAAGCATAGGAATTACGTGCGATACATACTTCTGCTCATATAATCTTTTAAACTTCCTTATCAGCTTACGTCTCATCTTTTTTCTATAATCGCTATCAACTTACGGGCATAAAGAATGTCGTGAATGGCGAGTCCTATATTGTAGGACAATATACGCTGCGAGTCGTTTTCCCGACCTATGACTTTTCCTGAAAGCACATCTCCCAACTCAGCGAAACTCCTGAATTTATCAAAATATCTGAAATCGCGTATATGTGCCGTATCATCTCCGAACACTTTGTCGAACACAAGATCGCAGTTCTGGAACCCCCGGGTATGCACAGGAACTACCAGCACTCCTTTCTTGAAAAGTGAGGTGTCTTCCACAAGCAACCCTTCGGCACTTGTTATTGCTGATACCACTACATCGGCTCCATCTACCAACTGCTCTATGGTATCGACAAATTCAAAGTCCACATTGTCGATACCACTGAATAACCGAGCCATACGTTCAGCATGATCCTTATATCGCATAAGACGTATGCGCATCTTACGATCTTTGTTGGTAGCGATGAGACATTCAAGCGTAGAATGTCCTATAACACCGAGACCGATAAAAGAATATACTTCGGCATGCGATGAGCGTAATGTGTTTATGGCAAGCGCAGCCACTGCACCTGTGCGGCGTGACGTGATAAAATCGCCGTTAAGCATGTGGGTAACAGCACCTGTAGAAGTGTCGACAATGGATATCTCACTTTTAAGTGCCGGATGCTGCCCGGCCACACGACTTACAATCTTGCAACCATACGTAAGATAGCTCTCAGGCAACAGACATGGCATGGTATTGATGAAATCATCACCACGCGGATGGAGGGATATTTTGGGAGGCAATACACATTTGTCCTTCATGAGAAAAGATTCCTTCACCCATTGCACGCACACATCAGGTGTCGGCATTGCCTGTTCTATTTCTTCAGCTGATATCAGTCTCATATTATCATGAACATTTTGAAACCGGTAGCTGTCTACCGACTGCAAGTTGTGGCTCCATAAATTCAATACGTCAACAACCTTTCAAAATTAACCAAAAGGCGCCGATTTTGCAATACACAAGTCTTTGTAAATACTTAAGTATTCAAATTTAACCGATAGCAAGAGTGTGTTTGAATTTATAGTTCACGCACAAAATAAATATGCATCTTTGAATATCTCATTGGCCTAACTTATGCTACGCATCCCGAGTACCCTCGGAGATGGCACCCCTTCTCTTCCGACGGCACGAGTGACTGTAAAAAGCATAAATACCGACTGTGCTTACTATAAGTATTCGTACATCAAAAATTGGGATATAAATACCGGAGGGTGTGGCAGTTTGCCACACCCTCCGGTATTTATATCGCTGAGAATGGTAATCAGAGAGCGGAGAGGGCTGCCTGGATTGTCTCTATCTTGGCGAGGGCATCCTGCTCTTTCTTACGTTCGAGGGCCACAACCGCTTCAGGAGCCGAAGTTACAAAACGCTCGTTGGCAAGTTTCTTGCGCACGCCTGCAAGGAACCCTTCGAGGTGTTTCAGGTCGGCCTCAAGTTTCTTACGCTCCTCTTCTTTGTCTATCTTGCTTCCGAGGGGTATCGAATACTCGACCGCACCGGCTATGAACGAAGCAGACATCGGATCTTTCTCCTCTACCTGGACGATTTCGCCGAGGTTACCCATCTTACGCAATATGGCATCGAGAGCTGAATTATGATCTCCCTTTATGTTGAGAGTCAGTTGATCAGCGTTAGGAATCTGACGCTTCTTGCGTATGTTACGCACTCCGGCCACAACCTCTTTGAGGTGCTCGAAACGAGCCAACAAGTCGTCATCGTATGCGCCGGCTTGCGGAAGCTGAGCCACCATGATGCTCTCTCCCTCCTTCCGTTCACCAAGATGCTGCCATAGTTCTTCGGTGATGAAGGGCATAAAGGGATGCAGAAGCTTAAGCAACACATCGAAGAAACCGAGTGTTGCATCGAGTGTATTTCGGTCTATCGGCTGACCATATGCAGGCTTGACTATCTCCAGATACCAGGATGAGAACTCGTCCCAGAAAAGACGGTAAACGGTCATCAATGCTTCCGAAATACGGAACTTCTGCATAAGATCCTCAACCTCTGCCAAAGCCTTGTTCAAACGTCCGGCGAACCATTCGGCGGCCAAAGCCGACCATTCGGGAGTATCGATATCGGCTACTTCCCAACCCTTTACCAGACGGAAAGCATTCCATATCTTGTTGCAGAAATTACGGCCCTGTTCCGGCAAGGAATCGTCATACATTATATCATGGCCGGCAGGAGCACCGAGCATCAGACCCATGCGCACGCCGTCGGCACCGAAACTATCTATGAGTTCAAGCGCATCGGGAGAGTTGCCGAGAGATTTCGACATCTTCCGACCGATTTTGTCGCGTACGATACCGGTGAAATAAACATTGTCGAAAGGTTTGTCGCCGGCAAATTCATATCCGGCTACAATCATGCGGGCCACCCAGAAGAAGATGATATCGGGGCCGGTTACAAGGTCGGCCGTGGGATAATAGTATTTGAACTCTTTGTTGTCAGGCTCCAGAATACCGTTGAACAACGATATCGGCCACAGCCAGGAACTGAACCACGTGTCGAGACAATCGGAATCCTGACGCAGATCAGCGACCGTAAGCTTGGCGTTTCCGCTCTTTTCTATGGCTTTTACAAGCGCCTCCTCCTCATTGCGGGCCACAACATAGGTTCTGCCATCGGGAAGGAACCAGGCCGGTATACGGTGTCCCCACCAAAGCTGACGCGATATGCACCAATCCTGGATATTGGTCATCCAATGACGATAGGTATTCTTGAATTTCGGCGGCACGAGTTTAATGTTGTCATCTTCCACAGCGGCAAGCGCCGGAGCCACCAGCGGTTTCATCTTCACAAACCACTGCATGGACAGTTTCGGCTCTATGACAGCATCGGTACGCTCCGAATGACCGACCTTATTTACATAATCCTCAACTTTCTCTACAAGGTCGGCATCCTGAAGGTCCTTCATAATCTGACGACGCACATCGAAACGGTCCATGCCCACGTACATTCCGCCGGCTTCTGAAATAGTACCGTTGTCGTTGAATATATCTATCGATTCAAGATTATGCTTGTCGCCGAGCATGTAGTCGTTCACATCGTGGGCCGGTGTGACTTTCAGGCAACCGGTGCCGAAATCCATTTCCACATACTCATCGAAGATAATGGGTACGGAACGTCCGACCAACGGTACGATAACCCGCTTTCCACGAAGCCATGTATAACGTTCATCGTTCGGGTTGACGCATACCGCGGTGTCGCCGAGAATGGTCTCGGGACGTGTAGTGGCAACTACGATATACTTATCTTCGTCTCCTTCTATGCGGTAGCGCAGATGAAAAAGATGAGACTGTTCCTCCTTGTAGATGACCTCTTCATCCGAAAGGGCGGTCATAGCCGAGGGATCCCAGTTTACCATTCTCACGCCACGATATATCAACCCCTTGTCAAAAAGGCGATTGAATACCTCTATTACCGACTGGTAACGTATGGGGTCCATAGTGAACGACGTGCGTTCCCAATCGCACGAAGCGCCGAGCTTACGCAACTGCTGCAGTATTATGCCGCCATATTTGTCGGTCCAGTCCCAAGCATGCTTAAGGAACTCCTCGCGGGTAAGATCGTGCTTCTTGATACCCTCGGATGCGAGTTTAGCCACGACCTTGGCCTCGGTGGAAATCGCGGCATGGTCGGTTCCGGGCACCCACAAGGCATTCTTGCCCATCATACGCGCGCGGCGAATAAGGATATCCTGGATTGTGTTGTTGAGCATGTGCCCCATGTGCAACACACCGGTTACATTCGGGGGCGGGATAACGATACAATAAGGGGGACGGTCGTCAGGTTCCGAATGAAACAATCTGTGTTCCATCCAGTACTCATACCATTTCTGCTCTACCTCTGCAGGCGAGTATTTGGGAGCCAATTCGGTCATAATGTCTGATTATTGATTCTTTCAATCTGCAAAGATAACGTATTTCAGTGAAGTATCATAACTTTTCTCTTTTATACGGAGTCCGCGCGCAATGGCACTCGTCCTTCCACTCCTATTCCGAACAGGGCATAGTCATAGCGACAAGGGTCATCGGGACAGATCGTACGCAGTCTGGCCGTAAGTTCCTCGACAGCCTTGCGGTCGTTGCTGCGACGTGTAAGAAGCCCGAGTTCACGCGAAATGCGGCCTACATGCACATCAAGAGGTATGAACAGTTGCGACGGGCGGATGGAGCACCATACACCCATGTCCACTATGCCGTCATCTCTCACAAGCCAACGCAAAGCCATGTTAAGGCGTTTCAGGGCCGTAGCCTTAAGATTGACAGGGAGACAGCGGCTGTCTTCCTTACCGCCATTCTCTTCACGAAGCACACCGAGCATAGCTTCGGCCAGTTTCCATGCCGGAGCCTCGTCGTTTCCCGCACCGATGGCGGATGCAAAGGCATCAAGGGAACCGTGTTCCCCTATTATACGGCGCATTCCTCTCAGGAAATATTTCAAATCGCGTCCGAAGAAAGTGCGGTGGATATTTATTTCATCGGGAATCTCCTCATATCCTCCTTCAAGCGTAAATGCGGCGGGATCGTCGGCCATCATGGAGAGCATGCGGTCGCAATCCCGGCAAATCATTTTTCTATTGCCCCAGGCGATCATAGAACTGAGCATGGCGGCAATCTCTATATCAGGCAACGCTGAGAAACGACGCGGGAACTGCACCGGGTCGGATGCGATAAAATCGTGTGAATTAATACGTTCCGCTTCGGTATCAAGCAGATGTATAATATCTTGAGATACGGTATTCTCTTCCATACTCACCATTTGTATCTATATTTTGGATTAACAGCTTTCACAGTCTTGACAAAAGCAGAGTCGAAAGCAGCCGCCTCTTCTTTTTTACCCTCCTTTTCAAGTTCATATTTTCTTGCCCTCGCCTGCTCCGCACGCAAACTCAGTTCCGCGGAGTCGGCGATTTCCTGATGCAGCAGCCATCTCGCAGCCTCTTTACCCTGCATCTGGGCGGCTTCTATATCGGCTGTTACGGCTTCTGTCTTTTCCGTGCGTCCACATGCTGCCGACGCGAGTGTCAGAATCAATGCAGCCGATAATAAACAAAACTTATTCATCGCAGCAATTATTAGAAAAATGATGGGCATGATTACAGACGTGCAGACCACGGTCTACAATCACATGACGGTTCGCCATTCCGGCTATTACGCTCATTTCATGAGACACGAGCACGATAGTGGTCTTTCTGGCAAGGTCTTCCATTATGTGATATATCTGATGCTCGAACTGTTTGTCGACATAACTCAGCGGCTCGTCAAGTACCAGCACCTCAGGTTCCGATACTATGGCCCGCGCAAGAAGCGTTCTCTGCAATTGTCCGCCCGACAATGCCCCTATCGGCCGGTCTTCAAATTCGGTGATACCACATAACTCAGCCACCTCACGATAACGGCGACGCATGCTTTCGGTCTCACGTCTGAAAAAGCCCGTCAGCTGCCCTTGTTTTACCACTTCGCTTACAACAATCGGGAAACCGGTGTCGATAGCGGATTTTTGAGGGAGATAACCTATAGGCAGACGGTCCACTACTTTTCCACGACTGTCGTAATAAACCACACGGCCCGAGGTAGGGCTTAGCAACCTCAGCATAATTTTCAGCATGGTTGTCTTGCCACCGCCATTAGGCCCGGTAATTGCCACAAAGTCGCCCCTGTCAACACAGAAGTCTATGTTTTCAAGTATCACCTTGCGGTCATAGCGCAGTGTTATGTCTTTAAGTTCTATAAGTTTCATCAATAACCTGTATTGTAGTTTCAGAAACTGAATCTGGCGGGTGCACTCTCCCTGTTCATGCGGTCGAGAGCGGTTATGAGATAGACAGTACCTTTAAGCGAGTCGTCAGAGGGTCCTACAGCCAGAGCGTTCACAGGAGTAACTGCAATCAGAGCCTCCGTGTTCTCTATATCGGGTGTTTCCCCTTCAAAAAATTCATAGACGGCATAACGGATTATACCATTCTCGCTCTGCTCGGTATCTCGCGCCGGAGGGTTCCAGCTGATTATAGTCATCCCGTCCCGTATCTCGCTTTTCAGACCGGAGGGAGCTACTGGTCTTACGCTTTTGTCTCCCCACGCCGGAGGTAACGCAAGGGTACGTTGATGACGTGTAGCCAACGAATCGGCCACCCCCTTCAAATTTCCCGTTACCCAATATCCATGCCACCATACGTTGCCTTTAACGTTCGGCAATTCCCGGGATAGCCTTACCTTGGTGGCAAGTTCATTCCTGTCGCCCGTTCCGGGATCTGCATTCGTCATGGTACGCTGTACGTCTTGACCGATATAAAGGTCTACTCCGGCAGGAGTATTGTCATTCCACCATTTGGCAAGTTTACGACTTGGGGCCGCCTTCATGTCGAGAGTCCAGTAAAGCTGCGGCACCAGATAATCTATCCATCCCTTTTCGGCCCATAGGAGCACATCGGCATACAGGTCGTCGTAGTTCTGCAGGCCCGACGACTCCGACCCTTTAGGGTCGTTGGCTTTGTTTCTCCAGATGCCAAAAGGCGATACACCGAAACGGACCCAAGGTTTGGTGTTTTTTATAGTGGTATCGAGCTGCTGAATCAGCATGTCCACATTATGGCGGCGCCATGCTCTGCGCTCCATGCCATTTCCGAATTTGCGATAAGAGGCATCGTCAGCCTCGAATCTCTTGCCGTTTGCCGGATATGGATAAAAATAGTCGTCTATATGTATCGCGTCCACATCATAACGCCGTGTGATATCCTTCACGACCTCACATATGAAGTCTCGGTTTTCCGGATAGGCCGGATCGAAAAATATCTTTCCGTCAAAGCGCACGAAGCGATGCGGCTCCTTGTTTACCATGTGAGAGGACGGAAGCACCTCTTTAGGTGTGGAGGTTACACGATAAGGATTGAGCCACGCATGGAACTCCATTCCACGTCTATGAGCCTCATCGAGCGCATATTTCAACGGGTCCCACATAGGTTCGGGAGCACGTCCACGCTTTCCTGTAAGCCAGTATGACCATGGTTCAAGTTCCGATTCATACATGGCATCGGCAGTAGGACGCACCTGGAATATGACAGCGTTACATCCGGCCTCCTGCAACTTGTCAAGCTGATCGGAGATATAGGCCTTTGCCTTTTCGGTACTCATGTCCATATACTGCGACTGACCTATGACATGAAGCCATGCGCCACGGAATTCCCTTTTGGGAGAAGGGATATCACCCTTCGGGACTGCGTAAGAAAAGAAAATACCGGCCGTCAGGAAGGTCAATCCCATAACCATCCTGACAAGCCGGGTTGTAGCAATCTTAGTGTATCTATTCATTATTCATACATTGAATCCCACCATGCGGGATCATCCTTTAGCCAACGGGCGAACCATGCCATGATTGTGGCATGCCATAGTTTTCGTTTCTCATAGTCCGCTATGAAGTGGTTCTCACCGTCAACTTCTATGAGCTCGACCTCGCGTCCGAGTATCTGAAGGGCATTGAAAAGCTGTATACTTTCGCCCACAGGCACGTTGGTATCCTTATTGCCGTGAAGCAGCAGCAACGGAGTGTGGATCTTGTCAGCGTTAAATAAAGAGCCGTGGCGGGTAAAAAGATCTGGGTTGGTCCAGGGATAAGACTTGGCGGCCGCTACTGCATTATAGCTGTAGCCCCAGTATCCTTCGCCCCAGTAAGAGGTAACGTTCGATATACCGGCGTGAGAAACGGCAGCCGCGAAGATATCGGTCTTTGTCAGCAGATACTGGGTCATGAATCCGCCATAAGAGGCTCCGAGACAGCCTATCTTACCGGAATCGACATAGGGATGCTCCTTGCAGAATTTCTTTACACCCTCTATGATTTCATCGGCTGTCCAATCACCCCAGGCATTTACATGACGGGCCGAGAATTCCTGACCGTAACCCGGAGTTCCGGAGGGATTGAGAACATATACCACATAATCGCGCGATGCGAACAGATGTGGAGTATACGGATTGGTCATGCCTCTGGAAGAGGGAGAGGTGCCTCCATAATAATATACTATGAGAGGATACTTGCGCGAAGGATCGAAGTCTGGAGGAAGCACCATCATGCCATCTATAAGCGAACCGTCGTCGGCAGTAAACGTCCAGGGTTCCTCCTTACCGAGTTCTATGCTCGCCATTTCCGATGCATAAGGGTCAGCCACAATACGCGATTTTCCGGTCTTCAGGTCAAGAAGCGTGGCACGTCCGGCATAATGATAGCTTGTGCCGGTAGTGGCGAGCCAACGGCTTTCATATTTACCCACGGAGAAACCACGGGAATATTCTATGTCAGTAGCGAGCCTTTCAAATGTGCCCTTTACGGGATCGAAGCGGTATACGGGTGAATAGAAACCCTCTTCGGCACGGAAATAAATCTTGCCGTCGGCATGGTTCCAGACCGGTTCACCCTGAATCGAAGGGTTGAAATCGCGCGTAACGGGAGTCGGTTTGCGGGTGGCAAGGTCAAAGATAAAGCCCTGCACATCGAACTCATTGGCATATTTGGAATCACCGGCGTTACGGCCAATGCCACCGAAAGCTTCGGGACCGGCGGTTATGAAGAGTTTCTTCCCGTCGGGAGAATAAATAGCCGAAGTAATGCCACTCTCACCAACTCCTGATGCCAGAGTGTCGGTAGCCAATGTATTCATGTCCATCTCTACGAGACAAGAGGCATAGAACGGGAATACCGAAGGCGTTTTTCTTGTAGTTGTATATAATATGCGGTTTCCGTCGGGAGCTATGTCATTGAGCCATGTCGAGGGTCCGCCGTATGTGAGCGGTGTTATGGCTCCGGTCGAAATATCCTGACGCACCAGATAGTTCGCGTCGCGCTGCCCCGGCATTCTGTCATCGGGATCTTTTATGCGGATCATAGGGCCTTTTTCCTCTTTTCCTTTCTTCTCCTCGTAATAAATTATATATTTCTCATCGGGAGAAATATAGAAACGGTCGGAAGCCACACGCGCCATTATTTCTGATGACGTGCCTCTGGGATCGCGTTTTATTATCTCATAGCCGTTGCCGTCGAGTGCCTTTCGGGTCTGATACAGCATGGCACCCTTAGGCATCCATGAAAGACTTTCGGTAGAGGTGAATATGACGCGGGATGAGGAAGACTCCTGAATTTCCGTCCAATAGTTGTAATTCTTGCCATCCGTGGTATTGGAATATGCAACCATCAGATACTTGCCGTCGGGCGACAATTCCACACTCGATACCCGGCTTCCGAGTGTCGTTGTCTCGATTGAGAAGCGTCTGTCGGTTTCAGGGCCGCTTACTATCAGCGAGTCGGCATCGGATGATGTCTCGAACGAAAGTCCGAGTTGAGGACTTACCGGATCACCGGGCATAGATAGGAAATTAATCTGCACAAGAGCTGTCTTCTCCGGCTCCAATTCCAATTGCGCGTTCTCAGTACCGGGTACTGAGTCGGCCGTCGCGTGGGTCGCGACTTTCCGGCCGTCGACAAGCACCTCGGCACGGACATTAGACCGCAGTTTCAGCGTTCCTTTCGCAAAACGCGGCGAACGCACTCGCGTTGTGAGAGTACGCAATATTCCTAACCGGCTTGCCTCGGGAAACTGCAACAATCCAGCCGAGTCGGAGACCACGGTTGTCCAGTCCTGTTTCTGGTCGAGTATCGAGAGCGGAAGACCACCCTTCAGTAATTGCATGTCGTCGAATTTGTTTTGCGACGAATCGGCGGCTGCGGGAGCCGCGGGGCGTGTTACCGTTTTTTCAGGCGACAGTCTGAACGTTTCAAACGGATGAATAGTGGCAAAAACGCCGACCCCCGACAATGTTATGCCGAGGGCCGCTGTTATAAGATTTTTTGACATGGTATCAGTGTTTGATTTCATATCCTACGATCTCTTTCAGTCTGATAGAGAATATTAGTGTGGTATAAGGTTTGATACTGCCATGGATAACGTTGCCGTAACCTGCCTCGTAAGGCACTACGGCGGTAACGGTGTCGCCTACCTGCATGTTGGTCAGCGTTGTCCAGAACCCCACGACGGTACCGGAAGGTTGGAAAGTGCTGCCGGCACCCTTGTCAAGAAGATTGCCGTCTATATCGTGCAACTGATAATTGACCTTAACCGTGGAATTATCCAGGGGGCTCAGATTGGCGGCGGTCTGCGAACGGTCGTTGTGCCATCTGACCAACGAATAGATTCCCGGCGCGAACGAAGGATCCAATCTTGTGTATAACGGTTTACCCTGACTATCGCGTGATTGCTGACAGTCGGCTACATACGCATTGTTGCGATCCAACCACTCCTGATAGTCCTGAGGTTCGTCGTCATCGCTCTTGCAGCCGGTCATAATGAACAGCGGAAGGGCGAGAAACATCAATTTAATCTTATTCATCAGAACTCAACTTTGGGTGCCTTCTGTGCTCCCTCCTCCGCCTTGAACTGTGGTTTCTCCTTGAATCCGAACCACCCGGCGTAAATATTGGTCGGGAACTTCTTGATAGATGTATTATAATCCTGAACCGCCTCGGTATAGCGCATACGCTCGGTGGAGATCCGGTTTTCAGTTCCGGCCAATTCTGCCTGCAACGACATGAAATTGGTGTTGGCTTTCAAATCCGGATAGGCTTCTCTGACAGCGTTTACATATATGTCGAGCGCACCTTTCAGATTAGACTGGGCATGCTGGTATTTCTCTATGTTCTCCTGCGGATTATCCACGGCGTTGGCATCGTTGTATGCCTTCGAAAGTCCTGCGCGAGCATCGGTTACGGCCTGAAGGGTACTCGATTCATGCTCGGAATAACCTTTAACCGTGTTTACAAGATTCGGTATCAGGTCTGAGCGACGCTGATACTGATTTTCAACCTGCGCCCACTGCTGGTCTACTTTCTGCTGTTTCTCTACAAGCGAGTTATAATTGCACGATGACATGGAGAGCACAAGCACCAATGCCATCGCTATTTTTACGATATTTTTCATACTGAATCTCTTTATCGAGAGGAGGGCGACAATACCATTTGAACCTCCCGGGTGATTGATTAAAGAAGTTTTTTAAGCAGATTGTTCAAGGCCACTTTCTCCTTGAGCATCTTTTCAAGTTCATCGACACTCAGACGGGTCTGTTCCATAGAATCGCGGTCGCGGAGTGTTACGGTGCCATCTTCAAGAGTCTGATGATCAACGGTTATACAATAGGGGGTTCCAATCGCATCCTGACGGCGGTAACGCTTGCCGATGGAGTCTTTCTCATCGTACTGGCAGGTGAAGTCGAAACGCAGACGATGCTGAATCTCGCGTGCCTTGTCGGGGAGACCATCTTTCTTTACAAGAGGAAGCACCGCACATTTCACAGGAGCGAGAGCCGCCGGGAAGTGGAGCACCACACGGCTGTCGCCACCCTCGAGCTGCTGCTCTTCGTAGCATGAGCATAAAACAGAAAGGAACATACGGTCTACTCCTATCGATGTCTCTATGACATACGGAGTATAGCTCTGGTTCAGTTCCGGGTCGAAATACTGTATTTTCTTACCGGAGAATTTCTCGTGCTGCGAGAGGTCGAAGTCTGTACGGGAATGTATACCCTCGACTTCCTTGAAACCGAACGGCATCTGGAATTCAATGTCGGTCGCGGCGTTGGCATAGTGGGCGAGTTTCTCGTGATCATGGAAACGATACTTCTCGTCGCCGAGACCGAGGGCCTTGTGCCAGCGCAGACGGGTCTGACGCCAATAGTCGAAGTATTTCAGTTCCTCGCCGGGACGCACGAAGAACTGCATCTCCATCTGCTCGAACTCACGCATGCGGAAAATGAACTGACGGGCCACAATCTCGTTGCGGAAAGCCTTGCCTATCTGGGCTATTCCGAACGGGATACGCATACGGCCGGTTTTCTGCACATTCAAATAGTTCACAAATATTCCCTGGGCAGTCTCGGGACGAAGATATACCTCCATGGCACCGTCGGCTGTAGATCCCATCTCGGTCTTGAACATCAGGTTGAACTGACGCACGTCGGTCCAGTTTCTTGTACCGGAAATCGGGTCGACTATTTCATAGTCAAGAATAATCTGTTTAAGTTCCTTAAGGTCGTTGGCGTTCATGGCATCGGAATAACGCTGATGCAGTTCGTCGCGTTTTGCCTGAATGTCAAGAACCCGCTGGTTCGTCTGACGGAACATAGCCTCGTCGAACGAATCGCCGAAACGCTTGCGGGCCTTGGCCACCTCTTTGTCGGCTTTCTCTTCGAACTTGGCGATGGCATCTTCGATAAGCACATCGGCGCGATAACGTTTCTTGGAGTCGCGGTTGTCTATCAAAGGATCGTTGAACGCATCCACGTGGCCTGAAGCCTTCCAGATAGTAGGATGCATGAAGATAGCGGAGTCTATACCCACGATATTGTCGTGAAGCATTGTCATGGCTTCCCACCAATAACGCTTGATATTGTTTTTCAGTTCCACGCCATTCTGACCGTAATCATAAACGGCCGACAGACCATCATAAATCTCACTTGACTGGAACACAAACCCATACTCCTTGGCATGGGCCACTATAGTCTTGAATACATCCTCTTGCTTTGCCATAATATCTATATCTGTCAATTTCTATGTATATCTCTTCCCCCCGACAAAAAATATCCGTCCGAATCAATCGGCACTTATCGGGCAAAGATAGCAAATAATCCACAAACCTCAAGTATTGAGGAGAGAGAAAATACACATCAGAATATCTTCCCCGAGTACGCGGAGGCGGAGCGAGCGCCGATGGAGACCCGAATTAATGATTTTGCGATACTTTTGACAGCTAAAGACGTTATATCTTAAGAACGCCGGCCGATATGAATGGCCCTGGCACTTTTTTCGTACGATATGAGAATTAAAAGAAACATAGCATTGATCGGCACCGTTGCGTTGGTGCTCATATTCATGGCCGGCCGTCTATCCGCCCAACAGCTGAAACCGGAGCAGAAAGATGCCCCGCAACAGGAAGAGCACACTATAAAAAAGGTACTTTTCTTAGGCGACAGTATGACAGGCTGGCTGGCCGAACGTATGAACGAATATGGCAAGCTGAACGATTTTGAAGTAGCGACAGTGGTGTGGGACGGCTCTACCATAAACAAATGGGGAACTACCCAAAAATTAAAACAGATTATAAACCGGGAAAAACCTGATGCCATATTTGTATCTTTAGGTATGAATGAGTTGTTTGAACGCAACCCGGAGACTAGACTTGGTAAATCGGTCGACAATATCCTTTCGGCATTCGGCGACATCCCCTACGTTTGGATCGGCCCCCCGACATGGCCGGGCAAAAAGGGAGGTAGCACCCTGAACAAATGGCTTGCTGAGAAAGTGGGAACCGAGAATTATTACAATTCCACCTCATTGAGTCTGCCGAGACAAAGCAAAGTCAACCCTCATCCTACACGCGAAGGTATGGTCAAGTGGATGGATAATGTTGTGGACTGGCTTCCTGAAAGTGGGGACAGCCTTCACTTCAAGAGTCTTGACCGACCTGCCGGGAACAAGATGAGCCGTGGCAAAACATACATTTACAAAAAGATGAAAGAGGCGTTATAATTAAAACAGTTCTCCGCATGAGCAAGGCCAAAATAAAAAAGATATTGCAGGGGATGACTGCCGACCAGCTTTCGGAACTGGTCTTGGAGCTTTATGATGTCAGGAAAGAAGCCCGCGAATATCTGGAATATTGGGCCGACCCGCAACCTGAGAAATGGATAGAGAAAACAAAGAAGGAAATCCGGTACATATTCAACTTATATGGTGAGATTCCGCGCCGTCGCCCATCGTTATCCGACCTCAACACCATAGTGAAGCATTTCCTGACTTTGGGCATGGATCGCCAGTATACGGCCGATGTTTTGCTTTATGTTGCAGAGATTGAATGCGAATGGCTCGAACAACGTTACCGTAGGCTCAGCTACCGCACCTCGATGATGAAAAATATGGAGGCGGCGCGTCTATACATAGAGAACGCCTACCCGGAAAATGAAACCAACCCCTACCGCATACGCCTCGACCGCCTGCAAGACCAGGTATCCACCCTTTTCTATTATCGGTAAATACTTACTTAGTTGAAGTGAATAACATATTACACATCATAAATCAACGTTTTTGTAAAAATACCCATTGGCACACCAATAAAAAAATAAGACACATTATTGGATTATTCTAAAATTTATATTATGGGATCGAACATTTAAGATAAATGTAATATAGTATATACCAAACATATAGCACCAAACACAATTAATGAAATACGACATTAGAGCTTGTCTAAGAATGTGTTTACTTTTAACACGGATTTATGTTCAGAATAAGCCTTTGCCATAATCCTAAGGTCTTTTTCAGTGCTTTCCGCTCCTTTTCTCCGTTACCGGCCCCGGGCCGCCCCTCCGGAAAGAAACGTAAATCCCTTGAAAAATCCTCTCAATATTAATGCAAGTTAAAAGTAAACACACTCTTATGAAAGCCGGGGTTAAAAAACCTTAAAATACGAATGGGAAAATAAACTTCAGGTTGTCTTCGCGGTCTTGTGATTGTGGCTGAAAAACAGGTTTCACTTTCAGGATATTCAGCCATACGGAAAAATTGGGAATCATATAGCCAACCAATGAACTGATATCAAGCATCACACTGTAATGTATCTATCTCAGAATCTCAGGAAAATCTTACTTGGGTTGATTGCAGCTTCCGCGCCTGCTGCGGTATGGGCCGACGGTACTATCACCGGGCAAGCCGTTTCAAAGGATAACGGCGCACCGCTCGATTACGCGACCGTACAACTTGTCGACAAGAAGACCGGCAAGCCTCTGACCATCGGAACCACAACAGACGACAACGGTAAATTCACGCTTACCAATGTACCCGACGGCGACTACTTCGTACGTATTTCTTCAGTAGGAGTGATCGACAATGAACGTCCGGTAACCGTAGCCGGCAACACCACAGACATCGGCGTAATGAAAATGGCCGATGATTCCAAACTGCTGCAAGAGGTAGTGGTGGAGGGTGTCAAATCCCAGATGCGCTTTGAACTTGACCGCAAGGTGTTTCAGGTAGACGCCAATGTGGTAGCGGCCGGACAGAGCGCCAGCGAACTCCTTGAATCGATACCTTCGGTCGAGGTTGACCAGGACGGAGAAGTCTCGCTTAGAGGCAACAGCTCGGTAACGGTATGGATAAACGGTAAGGAATCGGGACTTACAGCCGACAACCGCGCCCAGATCCTCGAACAGATTCCCGGCGATACCATCGACCGAATAGAGGTAATAACCAATCCTTCCGCGAAATACTCGCCGGAAGGTACGACCGGTATAATAAATATCGTGCTTAAAGCCGACAGACGCGCCGGTTATTTCGGTTCGGTGGACGTGAGCGCCAACTCGCGCGGCGGGGGCAACGTAGGTGTCAATATAAACTACAACAGCGGAAAGTGGGACAGTTACGCCAGCGTAGGTTTCCGCATGCGCCACAATACCGGCGGCTCGCTTTCTGAACGCGAATACTTCAACGGAGGATACCTGAACCAGTACGGTAAATCACGTAACCACGGCAATAACCTTTTCGTACGCGCCGGTACCACTTTTCATCTTACCCAGAAAGATGACTTCTATCTGAACGCTTTCGGAATGTTCGGACATCGCTGGGGACACACCGACACCCAGTATTACTCATCGAGAGCCGGACTGCCCTGGCATAGTCAGACCCAGTATTCGAGCAACAAAAGCGACAACCGTGGAGCGCACGTGGAATTGGGCTATACACGTAAGTGGAACAACCAGCACACGCTCGACGTGATGATAGGATACAACTACTGGGGCGGACCAAACCACAATTACTACCTTAACGAGAACGACCTGGCCGACACCGACATCGATTTAGCCGAAGGAGCATACTCCGAGCGCACCCAGGACCAGACAATACGGGTAAACTCCATCGAGGCAAAGATCGACTACACCAAACAGCTTACCGACTGGCTGAAACTCGAAGCCGGATTCAATGGAAACTATTCCCACGAATCGACTCCGGTAACCGGCATGATATCTGACGACAATCGCAATCTTGCGGTCGCTCCCGAACTTTACAATAAATTCATATACCAGAACAACGTTTCTGCCCTCTATATCACATTAGGCGGCAAGACCGGCAATTTCTCATATTCAGCAGGATTGCGCGGAGAGGCCTGGCAGATACGCACACGCTCACTTGACTTCGACCAGATGACAGCTCCGCTCCCTGCCGGAGTCGACAACCGCAACGAGCTCGCTCCGCTGTTCAAACGCAACAAAGCGTCTCTATTCCCGTCGGTATTCCTCTCCTACTCCCTACCTCACGACAACGAAGTGCAGATAAACTACACGCGTCGCATACGTCGCCCCTGGGGAGGCATGCTCAACAGCTTCGTGAACACATCCGACCCCACACGTCTTGAATACGGAAATCCGGAACTGGAACCGCAATACAGCAACTCCTTCGAGCTTAACTACATAAAATCCTGGACAAACCATATGATATCGTTCTCCGGTTATCTGAGAACTTCAGACAATATAATGAACCGTCTTTCATATGTTGACCACGGCATAATGTACACCACCCAGCAGAACGTATCGAAAGAAATGAATTCCGGCTGCGAGATAGTTGTAAAGAACAACCTGTTCCGCAGACTCGATCTCACCACCACCGTGAATCTTTACAACAACCATATCTCGGCATGGAGCGATCACATCGCACCTCCCGAAGGTTTCATACCGGAAGGATACAATCCCGAGACATGGGGGTGGGTAAGCGGCGAAGCTCGCAATTCGTTCGCATGGGACGCCCGCATAATGGCTTCCGTACGCATACCCTGGCAACTCAGTTTCCAGGCCACGGGACGATACGCGTCAAAAATGCTTACCGCGCAAGGTTCGCGTCAGGGGGGCTGGAGCGTAGATGCAGGATTGCGTAAGACCTTCGGCAACTGGTCAGTATCGCTCAACTGCCGTAACATATTTGACTCGCGTAAATTCCGCGAGACCATCGACGGCATAGATTACACACAGGAAAGCAAACGCTGGCGTGGCGGCCGCACATTCTCACTTACCGTTAAATACAGCTTCGGCAACATGCGCGGCAAACAGAACCGACAGCAGACCGCCGAGCCTATAGATGGTTCCGGCTACGGCGACGGCGACATGTAATCACAACAATATTTTTCTGAAACTTTAAAAGCTCCTTGTTTGTTGTAAATACAGATAAGGAGCTTTAATTATGAAGATACTGTCAATAATATGGCGTACAGCCATAATCGCATCAATATTGCCCGCGGCGTCGTCCATAGCTTTCGGGCAGAATTCATTGCCGGCCCCCGGCAGTGGAGGCTCCTACAATCCGGGCGGAAGTGGCGGATGGAACTCGAGTTCCCTACCGGCTCCGGGCAGCGGTGGATCATACAGTCCGAATCCCGGCTGGGGTCCTGGCGTGCCTCCGCCGGCAGGATGGGGTTCGCCATGGGGTGGAGGTCTGAACGTCAACATAGGGTTCGGCTCTCCCGACTGGCAAAACCAGGGAGTAATAACCGTGATGGGTTGCGGTTACGACTCGATGGGGATATGGCGCACGCTCCCTATGCGTGTATCATACTCATGGAACGGGGTGCAGTATAATGTTACCGTTCTCAGTGCCTGGAATCCATGGAGCGATATGTGGAACCGAGGTATAGACATGCCGGCTTACAATACAAGCTACTATATCAACGGCCAGAACTTCAATTTCTATGCCCCGTTGTCTACCGGCACCTACTATTTCAACTTATGACCATAAAGCGGAATAATCAGAGTATGGTATCAAAATGATTCCATACTCATAAACATAGTATTCTCAATATTTAAAAGCAATGAAATATCTCACAGAAGACAAACTTGTGATTGTCGGAGCCGCAGGAATGATTGGCTCGAACATGGCCCAGACAGCCATTATGATGGGACTTACCCCGAACATCTGTCTTTATGACCCGTACGCCCCCGGACTTAAAGGTGTGGCCGAAGAGCTGCTGCAGTGCGGTTTCGAAGGGCTTAACCTCACTTATACCTCAGACATAGCTGAAGCTCTCAAAGATGCCAAGTATATAGTGAACTCAGGCGGTGCCGCCCGTAAGGCAGGCATGACCCGCGAAGACCTGCTGAAAGGCAACGCGGCCATAGCCGAAGAATTCGGTAAGAACGTTAAGAAATACTGCCCGGACGTGAAACACGTGGTGGTTATCTTCAACCCGGCTGACATCACCGGTCTGATCACACTGCTTTACTCAGGTCTCAAGCCGAGTCAGGTATCGACACTCGCCGCTCTTGATTCCACCCGTCTGCGCAACCAGCTTGCCAAGACCCTCAAGATAGAACCCGACAACATAGTGAATTGCCGCACATACGGCGGCCACGGCGAGCAGATGGCTGTATTCGCCTCCACTACACGTGTGAACGGCAAGCCGCTGGTAGATTTCATCGGTACCGAACCCCTTACCAACGATGAATGGGAAGCCCTGAAACAGCGTGTCATACAGGGAGGAAAGGAAATTATCGACCTTCGCGGACGTAGCTCGTTCCAGAGTCCGGCATACCTTTCGATCGAGATGATAGCCGCTACCATGGGTGGCCCGATGTTCCGTTGGCCGGTAGGCACATATGTCAACAACAACCGTTTCCATAACATCATGATGGCAATGGAGACAACTGTCGACAAGAACGGCGTTACCGTTACTCCTGTTACCGGCACCCCCGAAGAAGAGGCAGAACTGGAAAAGAGCTACAAACATCTTTGCGCTCTGCGCGACGAGGTTATCTCGCTCGGCATAATGCCTCCGATCGACAAATGGGGAGAGATAAATCCCAACCTCACCAAGCAGACTGTATAACAACACGTATTACTTTGTAAACAAAACTCCGTGTAACACATCTGCTACACGGAGTTTTTGTTTTGCCCTACGGGAAGTATTTTATAAATTTGCATAAAAGTGCATCAGACAGATTCCACATATCCGTATATCTGCTTCGCATGAAATTAAACAACCGATTATGTTCAAGAAAACACCAGATCAGAAAAAAATAGTACTCAGCGGTATCCGCGCTACCGGCAACCTGCACCTCGGCAACTATTACGGCGCCCTCTCCAAATTCGTAAAAATGCAGGAAGACTACGATACCCGCTACTTCATAGCCGACCTTCACGCTCTCACCACCAATCCGGACCCGCAGATGCTTCACGAAAACGTGAAGAACATTCTGGCCGAGTATCTGGCTGCAGGTCTCGACCCAGAGAAGAACGTAATATACATACAGAGCGACGTACCGGAAATATCGGAGATGTACCTGCTTATGAACATGCACGCCGGTATCGGCGAGCTGATGCGCACGGCCTCTTTCAAAGACAAGGCACGCAAAGCATTGGGTATCAAAAGCGACAGCGATGATATAGAGAAAGAGATAATAGGAAACGAGAATACGAAGCAGAGGGTGAACGCCGGTCTGCTCACCTATCCGACCCTTATGGCCGTAGATATTCTTATCCATCACGCCGATTACGTACCGGTAGGTAAAGACCAGGAACAGCATCTGGAACTGACTCGCCGTTTCGGACGCCGCTTCAATTCATTCTATGGCGTGGACTATTTCAGCGAGCCCGTCAACTTCAATTTCGGCGGTCAGGCCGTAAAAGTCCCCGGACTTGACGGTTCCGGCAAAATGGGCAAGAGCGAGGGTAACTGCATCTATCTTATAGACGATGAAAAGACGTTGCGCAAGAAGGTGATGCGCGCCGTTACCGACGAAGGTCCGAAAGAACCGAACCAACCGGTTTCGGAACCTGTGCAGAACCTATTCACACTCATGGATCTTGTTAGTGGCAAGGAAGTTACCGACCGGTATCGCGCCGCGTATGCCGATTGTTCCATTCGTTATGGCGACATGAAGAAGCAGCTTGCGGAAGATATTCTCAAAGTTACCCTCCCCATCAGAGAACGCATTCTCGACATACGCAGCAACGATGAATATCTTTCGAAAGTCGCCCGTCGTGGAGCGGAACAGGCACGCGCCTTCGCCGCCGACACTTTGCGCGATGTACGCGAAATAATGGGCATAAGAAAATTCTGATTCATGAGAACTATTGCGGTTCTGCTGCTGGCTTTGATCGTCATGACCGGATGCGGACACCATGAAAATGACGAGACACCGATAATAGCGGTATCAACAGGACCGCAGGCCTGGCTTGCGGAAGAACTTCTACCCGACTCCACGGCAAGCGTAATACAGTTGCTTCCCCCGGGAGCCGATCCGGAGTCGTACGAGCCGGCGGTAGGCACACTGAAACAACTTGCCCGGTCAAAGGTCTGGCTAACCATGCGGACACCGGGATTCGAGGAATCGCTCGAGCCGAAAATCCGGGCGAATTTCCCTAATCTCGCCATTACCGATGTTTCCATAGGGATAAAACGGGATTTACCCCATTTCTGCAACCATGACCATCATGACCATGGGGAACATTCCAACGGTAATGACGCTGCCGAGACCCATGAGGGAAGCGACCCTCATTTGCTAAGTTCCATCCGCAATGCCGGTCTTATGGCATCCAACATGTCGGCGGAATTTCAGCGACTTTTCCCTGATAAAGCTGATGCGATCAAAGAGAGGGAGACAAAGCTGCTGTCAAAGCTGAAGAATCTTGACGATTCCATAGCTGCGGCATTGAGCGACGGACATCATTCAAGAGCCTTCCTCATAGAACACCCCTCGATTGGATATTTCGCACGGGACTATGGACTTGAACAGATATCGCTGCAGGAAGGAGGAAAGGAATCCACACCGACACAGACGGCCATGGCCCTGGACCATGCACAGGCGGAAGGAGCTAAGGTGATGTTTACCGAAAAGGAACATCCTGCAGCCACCTCAGCCGAACTGGCCCGGCAGTCAGGTATAGATATCGTGGAAATTTCGCTCTATTCGCGCGATTACCTTGAGGCATTACGTAAAATCACCGGTGCATTATGATTCTCAACTGGATCTGGATATCATTTTTCATAGCGGCGTTTCTTGCTGCGATATGGCAGACTTTTTTCGGAACAGGAATCGGTGTCTGGACCGAGATAATGAACTCATCCTTCTCACAAGCCTCTTTCGCATTCGAGATATCGCTTGGACTGACCGGTGTGCTTACACTCTGGATGGGAATAATGAAAATAGGCGAGCGAGGAGGAGCCGTCGAGGCTATGGGACGTATCGTGGCTCCATTCTTTTCACGTCTGTTTCCGGAGATACCGCGTAATCATCCGGCGATGGGGGCTATTTTCATGAATCTGAGCGCCAACATGCTCGGTCTTGACAATGCGGCCACTCCAATGGGGCTAAAGGCGATGCAGGAAATGCAGTCGCTCAACAAGAACAAGGAAGTCGCCACTAACGCGATGATTATGTTTCTTGTGCTCAACAGCTCGGGGCTATGCCTGATACCTGTATCCATAATGATGTATCGCGCCCAAGGGGGCGCGGCCAACCCTACCGACATTTTCCTGCCGATACTGCTTGCGACCGGTATAGCCACATTGGTGGGCCTTGTGGCCCTGTGTCTGAAGCAACGCATACGCATGGATCGGGTAATTTGGTCATGGTTGGGCGCGATAACCTTAGCAGTAGGCGGCATAGCCTGGTGGTTTTCAAGTCTTCCCAGAGAGGAAGTCGAAATCTATTCCACCTTTGCCGCCAACTTCATATTGTTTTCAGTGATTCTTCTGTTCATAGGAGCCGGCATA
Source organism: uncultured bacterium (assembly GCA_905214715.1). GTDB lineage: Bacteria > Bacteroidota > Bacteroidia > Bacteroidales > Muribaculaceae > Lepagella. The sequence continues at coordinate 144,101 of CAJMMT010000003.1, forward strand.
AAGAAAAAGATCCGGGTTTACGATGTGTTTATAGAAGGTGCCAAGGAGGGATTCAAGACAGCTGTCGGCATCATACCCTACCTTGTGGCTATCCTTGTCGCGATAGGGATGTTCAGGGCATCGGGATGTCTCGACATGCTTACCGGAGGTGTGGAACGTCTGGTTGCCGGCATGGGGTTCGATACCCGATGGGTGGGAGCCCTGCCCACCATGCTCATGAAACCTCTGAGCGGCAGCGGCAGTTGCGCCATGATGCTCGATGTGATGAAAACAGCCGGGCCTGATGCCTTTGTAAGCCGGCTTGCCGCAGTAGTGAGAGGGTCGACAGACACGACCTTCTATATTCTGGCCGTCTATTTCGGTTCGGTAGGAATAAGCCGCACGCGATACGCGGCCGGATACGCGCTGCTCGCCGACATTACAGGAGCGATAGCCGCCGTCGCCATAGCCTACATATTCTGGTAAACAGCTGCCTACGTCCCGGTTTTTCGGCACACTATTTGTTTAAACATATTTAAGAATGAAACAGATTATATTGGCGACAGCCGTATTGCTGGCAATGCTATTGCCTTCATGCCATAAAGAGGAAGCGGATCTCAAACGTGATTTTTACCAGGAAATAAAATCGGAACAGAAACTGGTGTTAGCCACTATGACGATAACCAAGACCGTCAAATCAGAGCGCACGGACTGGTATAAGATCGGTAAGAGGATAGCCGTATATTCCTACGATTCATATATGCGGGCATACATAGACCTTTCCGAATTGCAGGAAGACGATATATCCGTAGATTCTGACAACAAAAGAGTCAGTATCGCGCTTCCGCCCGTAAAGACGGAACTGACAGGTCGCGACATGCCGTTGCGAAAGGAATATGAAAACATCGGATTGCTACGCTCCGATCTCGACTCCAAAGAGAGGGCCGAGATGAAAGAGAAGGCCAATGCCTCACTGAAACAGGAAATCGACAGTAATCCTGAATTCAGACAAAGGCTTACGGAAGCAGCTAAAAGAAAGGCCGATGCGTATTTCAAGACATTGTTCGAGGCCGAGGGCTATACCACAGACATAGATTTCAAAAACTGACAGCCATGATGAGGATAATTAAAATCAAGATATTGATACTTATCGCCATCGTGGCGATAATAGCGGCAGCTATCTTTTATTTCACTCACAAGTCTGACAAGGCCGATATAGAGGTAAGAAAAGGAGATATAAGCCGTATAGAGGCTATGGTGCAACTCTGCGCCTTGGATATCTACAGCGAGGTTCCTGTACTTGACACTATAAACGACAAGGTTATGTTCGCTGTGCAGAAACAACGAGGCAGCATATCGTTCGACCTTGAGAATCTCGATACCGACATGTCGGGCGATACAATAAGATTAACCCTTCCGCCGGAAATAATAGAGCTGCATGAGGCTACCGATAAAAACTCATGGGAAGTTATCGATACAAAAGCCATAGGGCCTCTTGCATTTTTAAGAAGCGACAAAATGACTGTCGAGGAGGAAAACGCTATAAAGGCGAACATAGAGAGGAGATCGAAAAAACTACTTTACCGCAACGGCACCGTAAAGAGAGCGAGAAGCGAAGGAGCCGCGACCTTGCAGTCACTCATGGAGAAAGCATACCGTAAACCTGTGAAGGTAACCGACCCCACTCCGCAAGGAGCCTGTTACGACAGATATCAGTACACCGGATTCTGAGCTTCCGATACACTTAAATGAGAAGTATCATAACTTAAATACCCCCTCTCATCCGAATGATGAGAAGGGGTAAATTATAGTATAACAGAAAGAATCAACGTTTCAGCATAATGGCAGAACGAGTCTTACCATCCGAATAATGTGTTACTACAACATTAAGTCCTTTTACCGGTAATTCAAGACGTATGCCTTCAATTGAGAAAAACTCTATGTCTGAAACCTCGGAAAGAGAAACTTTGACATCATCTATACCTACAGTAGTGGGGTCATATTTCACTCTCATATATGGGAGTGTCTCAACCGGAGCATCACTCATATCATGAAGAGTGACTATAGTTTTGCCGATTGATGATGGGAAGTGTCGGAAAGCCATCTGTATGGGTGTGTGGCCTCCGAATGTCTCTTTTTCCAAATTTGTGAGCTGGAACAAGAAATTACCGCCATTATACTGATAGGGAGTATCGAAGGGTATGGTCAATTCCCAGTTATCGGCGTCGACCATTTCACCTGTCATCACCGGTTCAAGGAAATCAACTCGCGTAGTAAAGTCATAAGAATCAGATTCTCCAACTTCAGCCATTATATTTGGGCAAGAGAATGTATAGTCAGGAAGATGTGTCGGGAAGAAAGTAAGGCTCTCCATTTTCGCGCCTTTGAGATCCGTCATCAAATCCGATGGATACAACATTGTAGAAGTACATTCTGTTTCACCATATGCCATCAAAATCGTTACATATGGACCTGCGTAAGATGAGACCTCCGCAGCCCCGATGTACTTCACATAGTCTGCAGTAGCGGAAACGGGTATCTCAATATTGCCCGCAGAGGTATGCACGGTAATGGTTCCAGTAAACTCGCCATCCTTATCCGCAAGGAAAGTAACAGGGATATTTGCAGAATCGCTCTTTTTCTCCAGAATAGTTTTTTCTGGCATCAACGCACCAAAGCAACCGCTTCCTTCTACAGATGTGATTGTAACAGGTTCATCAGTCAAATTACAAACCGTTACTACATCCGAAATGACCTCGCCTACTGGAGCGAGCATCTTATACGGAGGTTCAAATCCTATATGATGGACACCCGGATCCATAATCTTCAACGATAGTTCTTTCACTATAGTGCGGTCGTATGCCGAATACAACTCATCTTTCGAATCGCGAACATGCATAAGCTGTATCTTATATTCGCCCTCCTCAAAAGGAATTTCGACATCCACATTCTCATTACGGCTAACATCGGAATAAATCGTCTCACCGTTAACCACAATTGCAAAACCGTCATAGTTAGGCTCGGCACATGTAGCGCCTTTGAGTCCGAATATGGCTATCTTGCCATGCGGAATTGCAAAGTCAAGTCCAAGAATCGACTTTGAATTATGAACTCCCTCGTTAGTGCTGATCGCAACCCCATCATCAACCTTCCAGGGATATTCATATTTGCTGTCGAAAGATATCAAACCCCTTCCATCAGTTACAACAACTGAATAATCAGGCAAATCTTCAACATTGGCTGTCAAGGGTATCTCAAGATCGTTTCCATCCGAATATATTTTCAATACCGCATTATATACACCCGGTTCTGTTGAAGAGAACCCGACATTCAACAGTGCGCTTTGACCGGCTTTTATAACGCCATTTGCCGGAGATACCGTAAAGTGGCTGTCATCTCCTTCAATAACCGCAGAATATTCGCAGTCCGCGCCTGCAGCCAACAGAGAAACGCTACGACTGTAATCATATCCGTTGGCTATGATATTTCCAAAAATCACATTCGTTGCAGAAGCTGCGATTGAGGCTTCATCGGAAACAGCTACAAATTTGGAATCGGCACTATAGAAAGAAACTATTTCCTTGGATTCACAATTATTTGTAGACCATACACCAAAGTCACTGTCAGGAATGATTGTAGAACCATCTTCACTGATTGTAAAAGTAAGTTCGTCAAGAATCTCCGTCTGCTTTATTTCGCTGTTAATCTTACCCGCCACAAGCCAATAACGGTAGCCCCAATAGGACGGAAGGTAGTCAAACGAATTATTGTCATAGGCCGCAATAGTGCCTATATTGATGTTTTTCCATGTCGGTATATGTATCTTATTGCCCTCCCATGTACCTTCTATTGTCTGACTGTCAGGATAAAGATTATTATCAGGTAAGAGATTGCTAAAAAAAGCTTTACCACCCGATGTCAAAGTAATATCAAGCGAATAGTTTACAATAACCGGTACGGAAGTATATGAACCATTATTACCAAGATATGAACCTACAATCGCATTATACTTTTTTGACGTGTCATGATACTTACCATTGGAAAAACGCAGATTACTTATGGATGCATAAGAAGTTTTAGACGCTTCCGCCGGGGTCTTGACTTTTATCATGATAAATGCGGAGGCACCACTTGCAAAATCATAGTGGAATGTACCTTTCTCTCCTGTCGCGATTTTGCCTATCTGAGATTCATTCAACTCAATTGATACTTCTGAAGAACCCGCTTCATAATCAAATGAAAGATTTGATTCATCTTTCAGATTGAGAGAAAGCATCATTACCGAGTTTGTAGAATTTGCCACGGCATTTCCGTTTATGTTAACAAAGCCTTCCCCGGTGAGAGGAGTTACAGAACCGTCGGGAGACAACGCCTCCCAAGTGTCTACATTTTCGATATGCAAATTGCCAATTCTAATGTTTCCTTCGCTATAATCCGAATTGAAACCGACAAACTCCACCGAACGGGAGCCGCCTGGAATTATGTAACTTACAGTATGATTGAGAGAGGCATTATAATCAAACATCCTGTGTCCTTCTATATTGAAAGAAAGACCATCTTTAGTACCGCATGCAAGTTTTACATCGAAAGTTATACGCTTTGGCTTGAGTCCTGAAAACGAAGCCTTCAGTACACCGGATGTCTTTTTATTCGCACACCTGTAGACAGCATTGTTGCCTTCCAGGCTCCAGGCGTTTTCCGAAACGTTTTCCCATGTTATAAGAGAGGCATCCCCTTCAGTCACTATTGTCGAGAAATCGGTGTCGCGATCTTCCGCCTTACCCGTGAGCTTTATTTTTTCCACTTTTCCTCCGGCTGTAATTGTCAGAGTGCCTTCATAGTCGCCCGGTGTTGGGGAATTGAAGCAAACCGTAACTACAGACTTGTCACTCACTCCCACGGTGCCGGAAACGGGCGAGACTGTAAAAAGAGGAGAGTCTGTGGTAGCAACGAAATCTATCGGTTCGTCCCCCTTTGATTTTATAGTGAGAGATCTGCGAGATTCTGTAGAAGTGTACATTGTGCCGAAATCAAGCTCGTTATCGCTTATTTCCCACAGCGGACCGCTTTCTATCCGTGAAAAGCTCATGCCACCCTTGCAGGCACCCGAACAAGCCCACATGCCAAATAGATCAGTATAGTCTATCACACCCGCCACAGACTGCCCATCTTCAAGACGAGTTTCAATAGTAGAGAAGTCTTCACTTACATATAGTTTAAGTTCCGGCTCGGCTTCGGGAATGCTTGACATAAAGTTTTCGTCAAATTCAATCTTCCCTACCCTTAGATACAAATCCATGCCATAAGCCTCCAGAACTCCAAGTTTAGTGGAACCTGCCTCATCAGGGCCAAGTCCGGAACATGGAATTGTGATGACTCCGTCTGAAAAAGGAGCTGTGATTATATCAGGTCGGAATTTATATTCATCGTTTGCGGCAAAACCTCCAAAATTCTCTATGGTTACAGTGCCCTCGTCCTCATTGAAATTAAAAACAGCATTGAATGGAGAGGAGAGTATTGTAGACGCGCAGGAATAAGTAATTCTTATAATTCCATCCACATTACCGTCAGCTTCGTAAAGAGGACCTACATCATATGAACTCCGGTTCAGTGTCCTCTGCGTAAGTCGCAACGGAGCTACCGAATTATTTCCATTCTGCATAGAACGAATGGGAAACATAGTCTGCGGCATGGCAGCGTACGCAGCAACTGCTACGGCTGCTACTCCGACCGCAAATAGGTTATTGACTTTCATAGGCTAATTATTTATGGTGTATTTTTATTTGTGTTTTTCTGTTTGAGTATTTTATTAAATTCTGATTTTCCTGGTTACCCACTCTCCATTGTGAAGCAGTACTCTCACTATGTAAAAAGCAGACGCAAGAACGCCATCATTTACCTTTAAGCCCGTGGAATCGTACACTTCGACTCTTTCATATTCCCCTTCTACATTCAGCAAACCATCTGCCATGGATATCTTTATGATTTCATTGTTTCCTTGTGCATCCCTTATACCTGAATCCAAATCCCTTTCCTCGGCATACATCAACGGAAGAGATACACTCTGAAGCACTCTTCTATAAGATTGTGAATTCTCGTCATCATCTGTAAGGAAAGCGATCAGTCTGCATGCTTCGATTGCCCACTCACTGTCATAATCAAGTCTTGTACGCATGTTAAATCTCATGTCGCTGTCAAGATTCACAGCTTCTCCCCATACGGCATTCACAGTACGTAGCAGATTATCATGAACATAGTCTCTGGAAGCACCATATTGTCTTATAGATTGAACCCCGGACTCCGTGAGGAAAACGACAAGAGCCATTTCTCTTTGAGAATCGGCCATTCCTTTAGCCTCCACCTCTATAATTCCACTTTCCTTATCTATGAAAGGAATAATCGACAAACTTGAGCATGCCGGTATGGAGAGTAGGGATCTAAGGTTTTCCTCTATAGTATTTTCATCATTAACATTAGTATCAACAGCTCCATTTAGCGGAGTGCGGTCATACATAGCCATGGGAGAATATTTGTTACGGCTATAAAAAGCGCTTTCATAGTGTTTGCTGGCCTCTATGGTAAACGAATCGTAAGAAGAGCCGGCATGATGGACAACCAGATTCACTCGAGATGGTTCATCCTGTCTGTCAATCACATTATGAATGCGAACTGCCCCATCGGGACAGTTACCGCAATATTCATTGGAAAACTCCTCTAAAAGCACATTTCTTTTAAGCAAAGGAGACTCGGATATCTCTACATCCACCTCTGCTGTGCGTATTGATTGTAAAGGCCGCCCATTTACTGAATTCACATTCAATACTACCGTCGTTTTTTTATCCGATATCTTCATAGGGACTCTAATATAAAAAACTCCACTTTCCCTCGAAGCTATCTGTGGAAAAGAAACGAAACCATCAAAAGATTCCGATTCGTAGCCTACAGTATAAGACAAATCCCTCAAAGCTTCTGAACCGGAATTCATAAATTTCACCTTCATATAAGCCGGTGTATTTTCTTCCACTACCGTATATTCCGGTGAAAACGACAAAATAGTTACATCCGATTTTACAACAGAATCCCCTTCAATACCTAACTCAACACTTAAGGCTCCAGGGTATTCCAAACTCACATCTAACCATCCATGACCGGTATTTAACATCAGCAAGTGATTATCCATAGTTTCCGCTACCGAAACCACATTGCTTTTGACAGGTTGGGTAAATGTATATCCTACATATAGAGGTCGGCCTGAAATTTCCACATGGCTCGGTATAGACACTTCATTCCATCCGCTTACCAGACACTCCTTCTCTATATCCATACTGACCAACGGGTCGGCATCAATAGATTCGGCAATCCAGACTTTAATACCATCCAACTTCAGTTTTGACACTATTCCAACTCGTATTTTCGCAATTTCATTACCTTTCAACGGAGCTAAATCCGCAGCATCAAACAAGGTGGACACACTGATTGTAGCGCTTCCTTCTACAACGGGAGTCGCAGAGGCGGCAAGTTGCCCATTGCAATGAGATAGCCAATATACAGAAGCCTCGGCAAGAGATGCCGACAACAGCGCTATTAAAATAATAAGCAGACGTAGGGAAAAATGTTTCATAAGAAGCATATACTAAATACCGCCCCTCGCAAAACGCGCTGAGCATACAATTACACGAAACACACAAAGTGTATTCGCAAAAGTATTATTTTCCTAAAGCCGCACAATACCCGACAAGAGAATAAATGTGTTAGATTCGGATATTGATACAAAAATACGCTGAATGGCAGCCATTAGTCCTTGCGGGACTTCTCTATACTTATTTGCCTATATTCCTTAGGAGTAAGACCAGTAACCTTTTTAAATGTCGAAGAAAACGTACTTCTTGTTTTAAATCCTACACTTTCACCAACTGCCTCTATTGTCAGATTGCCATATCTGCCATTTATATCGGCAAGCCTACGCATAGCCTCGTTAACCCGATAACGGGCAAGAAGTGCCGGAAGAGTACCCGATTCAGTAGCTGAAAGAGCCGCCGAAAGATATCTGGAATTAGTATCGCATAACGTTGCAAGACGCGATGCATTGAAGTCCGGAGAGAATATCTCATCGCTCTCCATTACCTTTACAATCTTTTTGTTCAATTCAGCTATGAATTCAGAATCAGGAGAAAGCTTTCCTTTTAATTCATTTGAAGATGCCTTATCTATATTCTCTTCAGTCAATCCCGTGTTCTCTTCAGTCAATCCTGACAAATCATCCGGCTCTATAACCTCCGGAAGGGGCAACGTTCCGCGCTCACTCATTTCAAGCAACTCGCGGTTTCGTTTATACAACTCATCGTTTCTGAACTTAAGAAGCCGCTGCTTACGCACAATCCACAACATAAGGAAAACCACGATTGCAAGAGCCACACTTATGCATATCAACAAAAGCCGCAGAAAAGCCCGGCTCTCACTTAGATAAGAAATGCGAGCCGTGAATTTCATCCTTTCATGAGCGGCAGTGAGATCTTTTACGGCTGTCAGTTTCTGAGTAGTAAAAATAGAGTCACTGAGTTCAAGATATTTGATCTTGTATAATTGAGCCGAGTCCGGTTTTGATGCCTCTCTATAGTATTCCGATATGCGTTGACATGCCATGGCCTCAATGTCTCTGTTAGCCGATATCAATGAGTCGGCAAGCACATTTTTCAGTCTTGCTGCAGCTGCAGATGGTTTTCCTTCAAGCTGCAATACTTTTGAGACCATAAAATCAGCATTATAGCCATATCTCTCTCCCAAAAGAATCTTTCCTACAGAGTCCTTAGCCCTATCAAACCACTTCTCGGCATCTGAGTTATTAGTTCTTACACTTTTGAGACCATTATATATATTGCGTGTATAAGATGTAAGCGGATGGTTTTCGGGTAGGGTATCCTTCCCAATCGCTATAATTTCATTCCATATCGGGTCTACAGTTCCTTGTTCATTAAAATAGATATCGGCAAGGTCTACAAATGCCGTCATCTTCAAATCATCATATCCGTTCTTTCGAGCGGTTGCAAACGCCTCTTTATAGAATTTCGAGGCTGAATCATAATCGTCATATATAGAGAATATATTGCCTATGTTGAGATTATTCATGCACTTAAGACGCATTAGATTCTCATCTGCCGCTATCTCGTTAGATGATAGGAATGCCGAATATGCAGCGGCATAATCATTAAAGAAAAAGAAATAAACGTAGCCCGCATTGGTAAGTGATTTGGCGCATATCTCTTTCTCGGAAGACGACAACTGTGGACTTTCATATCTCCGCGATGCGAGTACATAATAAGCCAAAGCACTATCCGGTTCGTTCTGTTTCAAGTGAAACGTACCCTTATCAAACAGTTCCTTACGCGACCGGGAACTATTATCCTCAAAAAACTGTGTAGGTTCCGCCTTTATCTGAGTAATCCAAACTACAATCAGACCAACGAAAAGAATTATTAATATGGTACGTAGAGTTTTCAATTCAGACCGTCTTACAAGATACATTCGCCATATCCTGTATTCGCAAATTTAATATTTAATTCTGATTTTACTATATATATTGTAATTGTAAATATTAATTATCACGAATTTCTCAGAGAGTGTGTTTACTTTTAACTTGCCTTAAGATTGAGAGGATTTTTCAAGGGATTTCCATTCCTTTTCGAAGGCGCGGGCCGGGGCCCGTAACGGAGAAAAGGAGCGGAAAGCGCTGAAAAAAAACTCAAGATTATGGCAAAGGCTTTTTCTAAACATTAATCCATGTTAAAAGTAAACACACTCTCAGATTCCGGACGGGAGATTGGTGTCGTCGTAAGCTGAGGCACCCGACGGGGTATCGCCCTGACCCCGGGCCGCCGTCGCCGGAGAGTCGGAAGACGGAACAGCTGTCTTCTGTTTTTTCAGACCACGCATCTTCATCGCCAACGGACCGAGGTAACGCTCCTGGAAATGTTGCATAACTTCCCACAGCAACGGCACGAAGGTTGTTCCGAGAAGCGCGTTCATGGTCATACCGAACACAACCGCCGTACCCAGCTCTATCCTTGAATTGGCACCGGCGCCCGTGGCGAACATCATGGGCAATACGCCGAAAATAAATGCCAACGCCGTCATCATTATCGGGCGCAATCTTATCACTCCCGCATCGTGGGCGGCTTTGCGGACGGGGACTCCGCTCTTGCGGAAATCCATAGCATATTCCACTATAAGTATGGCATTCTTGGCGCACATTCCAAGCAACAGAATCAATCCTATCTGCGTATAGATACTGATGCTCTGACGCATGAACAAAACGCCCAAGGCAGTACCGAGCACTACTATAGGCAACGACATTATTACCGCCATAGGGTCTGTCCAGCTTTCATATTGCGCAGCCAGGACAAGCAGAGTCATGATCACGGCGAATATAAACACAAAGGATATGGTCGTACCGGCCTGCGTCTCCTGATATGCCAGACCTGTCCACGCATAAGAATATGTATTTCCGACAGCCTTCTCCACAATCTCTTCCATAGCCTTGATTCCCTCAGAAGAGGAAACTCCCTTGGCCACGGTGGCATTCAAAGCTCCGGTATCATACATATTGTAGCGCGACACTACCGACTGCCCCATGGAGGGCACGGCTTTGGAGAAAGCCGAGAAAGGTACCATATCCCCCTGCGCGTTACGTACGGAGAGTTTGTTGACATCCCCTATCAGGTCTCGCGAGGAACCGTCGCCCTGCATGCGCACCTGGAACACACGGCCGAAATCTACAAAATCATTCACATACTCACCACCCATATAGGCGGCAAGAGTAGCGTACACTTGCGAGATATCGAGACCGAGCATGTCTACCCTGTCGCGGTCTATCTTCAGGTCGTATTGTGGCACTCCTGCCTGATACAAGGAGGTTACAGACTCTATGCGAGGGTCTTTCTCAGCTTCTTTCCTTATGGCTTCTATCGCCTTGGCCATCTGGTCGGCTCCGAGACTGTTTATATCAAGCAACTGCATGGCGAGTCCCGAACTCATTCCAAGGCCAGGTATGGCCGGAGGATTCACCGAGAAGCAATAGGCCTCGGGAAATTGCCTCGATACACGGTCTGTCTCGGCCATTATCTTTTCTATGCTCTCTTTAGAACCTCGCTCTTTCCAGGGGTCGAGCATTACCATAAGAATACCGACATTACTGCCGTTGCCACCTAAGAACGAAAATCCGGAGATAGACATAACATCCTTCACTCCATCTATTTTCAATATGTTTTCAGTAAGACCGTCGAGCACCTTTCCGGTACGCTCTACCGAGGCACCAGTAGGCAACTCCACGCTGGTCATGAAATATCCCATGTCTTCTTCAGGAATATAGCTCGTCGGCATTTTCGAGAATCCCCAGAAGGCCACTAAAGCTATGATACAGAAAACAATCATGAACATCCGTGGGCGCCCCAGAATGAATGTAACTATCCGGTCGTAAAACTGCAGCACGCTGTTCCATCCCTTGTTGAAACCTTTGAAAAGGAAGAACCGTGTCGGCTTGCGCGGTACGAGGAAAAGGGCGCAAAGGGCGGGCGTGAGTGTAAGTGCGTTGAAACCCGAAAAAGCCGTGGAGACAGCGATTGTCAGAGCGAACTGCTTGTAAAGCGACCCGGTGATTCCCGATACGAATGCCGTGGGTATGAAAACCGACATCAGCACGAGGACCTCCCCTACAACCGGACCGGTAAGTTCCCTCATGGCTTTCATGGCGGCTTCAGTCGCCGTCAAGGTTCCCGTATCAACAAGACGCGAGCAGTCTTCCACCACCACTATAGCGTCATCCACCACAATGGCGATTGCAAGCACAAGGCCGAACAACGACAGTGTGTTTAGCGAAAATCCCATTATCTTCATAACCGCGAACGTGGCTATGAGCGATACCGGAATGGTAAGCATAGGTATCATGACAGCCCTCCAGTTCTGAAGGAATATCATTATGACAATCATCACAATCAGAGATGTGAGCGCGAAGGTCACGAATACATTGTCGAGCGATGAATGGACATAGTCGGTGGAGTTCTGGACAATACGGTAAGAGATGCCCTCGGGGAAGTAATTGCTCAGACGGTCAAGTTCCGCGATCACTCCGTCGGCAACCTCTATGGCATTGGCACCAGGATACTGGCTCACACCTATCATGGCTGTCTCCTGACCGTTCACTTTTGCCACATTGGAATAAGAGGAAGAACCCAGCTCTACCCTGCCGACATCCCGCAGACGCAACAGACCTGTCCCGTCGGTACGTAAAACGATATTGCCGAATTCCTCGGGACTGCTGAGCCGGCCCTGCGACACGAGCGTATACTCGAACTCGGAATTCCCTGTCTTTGGCGGAGCTCCGACAGAACCGCCGGATACCTGCATGTTCTGGGAACGTATGGCGGCCGCCACATCGTCGGGAGTCACACCTTTCTGACGCATCTTCTCAGGATCAAGCCATACCCGCATGCTGTATTCCCCGGCACCGAAAGCCTGAACTCCTCCCACTCCATCTACGCGCGAAAGCGGATCGATAATATGCAGCTGGGCATAATTGGTCAGATACAAGGCATCATACCTATCCGGATCGTCGCTCTGGAGTACCGCGAACAATACCTGATTGGTGGCTTCCTTATTGACGCTTATTCCTTCCTGCTCCACCACGGAAGGCAACGTACCCGATATCATCGAGATTCTGTTCTGCACTTCCACCGCGGCCTCGTCAAGATCGGTTCCGCTCTCAAACGTTATCGTAAGCGAATAGGAACCGTCCGCCGAACTTGAACTCATATATAGCATCCCTTCCACACCGTTTACCTGTTGTTCTATGGGAATGCCTATGGTCTGGGCCACCGTCTTTGCATCGGCACCCGGATAAGATGCCGACACGCGCACCGTAGGGGGCGTTATGTCAGGATATTGCGCTACCGGCATGGTGAACACGGTCATCAGTCCGGCAAGCACCATCAACACCGCGAGCACAGTCGCGAATATCGGTCGCTTTATGAAGAAGTCCGAGAACATATCTGCTTATGAATTAATGCAACACTTATATTTTACCTCTCCTCGCTTAGCACCCTGTAACCCTATTCGGGCGTTCCGGAACCACGTCAGCGTACCGGCTTTACTTTCATGCCGGGTCTTACCGACATCAATGCGTCGGTAACATAGCGTTGACCGGGTTTTATACCGCTCTCCACAATCCTCAACGAATCGCGATATACCTCTCCGACCTTCACAGGCGTATAGACTATATTGTCGGAGTCGTTTACGACATACAGATACTTACCGAGCTGGTCTGTCTGCAGCGAGGCATCGCGCACCATGACGGCTTTAGGCTCGAATCCATAAGGAAGCGATACAGTAACGAACATACCGCTTTTAAGCTCGCCGTGATTATTGGGTACGTCGCCTTTAAGCAACAATGTACCTGTGTTGGAATCTACCGACGGCGCCTCGAACACGAGATCGGCCGTATAATCGTGAGGCAACGATGTGTTGAACTTGATCGGCACCTTACGGTAAGCCACATTGGCAAGCCCTCCTTTCATGCCGAGCATCTGTTCGTATTGGGCGTCTTCGACACGGAACTCCGCCGAGAAAGCGGAATTGTCGGTTATCTTGGCGAGAACCGCCCCCTGGTTCACATAGGCTCCGACTTTCAGATCTCCGCCGGTAATATACCCGGATATCGGGGCTTTTACCGTGCAATATGAAAGATTGGTGCGCGCGATAGAGAGATCAGCCGTGGCATTGAGTATGGCGGCCTGAGACTGTTTCTTGTTGGATTCCGCCTGAACTACATCCATTTTGCTTACGGCATCGCTCTCCAGAGCTTTCTTCATGGCCTCATATTGACGCGAATAGTAGTCATATTGGCTACGCGCCGTCTCGAGCGAAGCCTCGGCCTGCCGTACGGCATCCTGATATTTCGTCGCCTCAATGGAGTATAAGGTCTGGCCTTTGCTGACAAACTGGCCATCCTTGAAATACTGTTTAAGCAACTGGCCGTCCACACGACCTATCACATCGGCCCATTCTTTGGCTACGAGTTCGCCGGGATAAGTCTTTACAAGGGTAACGGAGTCGACCAAAGGCTCTGAAACCTTCACCGACATAACCTCATCGGTGGAATCATTCTGTTTTTTCTGACTGCAACCGGCCACGCAAAGCAACGCCGGTATAATATACAAACAGTAATATCTCATGGCATATCTGTCTAAGTTTCGTAATCAATATCCTCCCCCTATAGCCTCGTACAATGTAATGGCGGCCTGCAGGGTATTGGCCTTGTAGGCGGCGAGTGTGTTTTCCTGTTCGAGCACATTTATCTGCGCGTCGGTAACATTGGAAAACTGTGTCAGACCCCGTTTATACAGATCTACGGCAAGTGTGAGGCTTTCCTTTCCGGCCTCAAGCAATTCCAACTGTATCCCTATGGCATCGCGGGCTCCTTCGAGCCGCGCTATCGCGGTATTGACTTCCTGCACGGCGTTGAGCACCGTCTGGTTGTAGTCGTCCACAGCCTGCTCCATGGCGGCTTTGGCTTCGGCTACGGCCGCCTTACGGGCAAATCCTTCGAAGACAGTCCAGCTGAGCTGAGGTGCAATCATATATCCAAGGCTGTTGCTTTTAAAAAGATTGCCCGGCTTATGCGATTGTGTGAAACCTCTGGCGGTGAGCGAAAGCGTAGGTAAAAATTCTTTTTTCGACACCCCGACGTTGGCGGCCGCAACCGCAAGCTGCTGTTCGGCTGCCAGAATATCGGGACGCCGCCTCAGCAAGTCGGCCGGTACACCTACCGCCGGTTGCGCGAGCAATATCGGCAACGGGACATCAGAGGTACAGTATTTTTCGATTTCCTCGGGATACGTGCCGCAAAGAACCGCAAGAGAATTTTTGGCTACGGCTACATCGCTTTTGAGCGTAGGTATACTGGCTTTGGTAGAGAGATATGTTTCCCGCGACTGAGTGACTTCGAGTTTGTTGCCGAGACCGCATTCCATTCTTGCGCGTGTCATGTCTACAATCTTTTCCTGATTCCCGATGTGCTCCTCGGCTATGGCAAGTTGTGTCTGTGCCAGTCGAAGTGTTATATATGCTTTGGCAACGTTTGCCGACAATGCTATCTGGGCGGCGACATAATCGGCTTCCGAAGCGGCCACATCCGCTTCTCCGGCCTTGCTGCGGGCATATACACGCCCGAACACATCTATTTCCCAACTGACGTCAAGACCCAGGCCTATATAATCATCTGTATATGCCCTGGAATATTCGGGGCCGGTCTCGCCCGAAGATCTTGTTCTTGTGTACCCCGCTGTCAATCCTATGGTAGGATACCATGCCGACCGCACCTGCTGCAGATTGGCCTTGGCGGTCTCTATACGGGTATATGCCGATTTAAGGTTGAAATTATTCTTTTCCGCCAATTGTATCAGTTCGTTGAGAGCAGCATCGTCGAATTGCTTCCACCAGAGGTCTTCCGCAGGCAGCGTTTGTTTCAGGCCTTCTTCATATCGCCATTCGGCGGGCAGCCGGCTCGCAAGATATTTATCGGCCATCCCGGTTACCGGTTTAAGACGTGCCGAACCGGCCGGATAAATTATATCCTGCCGTATATTTTCCTTGGAAGAGAGTGATTCGACATCGGGACCATTATCGGGAACGTCAGCCATTCCCGACAACGGGAACAGCAGCAACGCTACAACCGGGTTAATAATCTTACAGTTCATAGTGTACAACTTTAAAAATAAAAACTCCCGTCGCGAACAAAAGTTCACAACGGGAGATACAATAATAAAAGTCTTACGGAGCTATCTTAAGGCTTGGGAAAGGAGAAATGTTATAGTAAGTGCAGATGGTATTTGTGCTTTTTACCGTTACCCGTATGCTATCTCTGAGGACACCCGGGACGCGTAGCTCCGGCAGAACAAAATGGACATTTACTTTTTGCGTAAACTCTAAAAAATATATCCAAGACCAATGCTGACGCGATACTCGTGCATCTTCGCATCGGTCTTTATAATATCAAGTAAACCGAAAGCTCCTGTAACATCAATACGGAAGCGGTCTATAATTATAGCAGCTCGTATATCCCACGCCACATCAAAGCGACGCATCAGTGTTTTATACATATCTTCTTCAAATATCTCGGTCTGGTCTTCATCCACCTTGGTCCGCGCGAAAAATCCCATAATAGGCTCTGGTCCCGCAGAGAGAAAGAAACTGCCACGTTTGAGGACATCAAATTTATATCCCGCTGTCAATGGCATTCGCAAACCTATTTTCCGAACTGGCGGGTCATAGGTTTTTGAGGGTTCCAATGGTGTGCCCGCTCCAATGGTAACATTATCGTAGCTGTAGTTATCTATAAATAAGCGCACACCGGGTTCAAAGAAAAAGTTGTTACCAATCAGCATCATATAATCTGCTCCGAAACTTACACCGCTACCAGACTTAAACATCTTGAATGAACCGTTTGCCAGTTTCCATTTCCCCGGGATGGATTTATCGTATGCTATGGTCACAGTCCAATGGTTGCGGTCGGAAGGTAAGATATCTCCGTCAAGGGCCTGTGCATTAACGGGAAAAATGGAACATGCGATTATGAGTAAGAGGATAATCCGTTTCATAATTTAATTTACGATGTTTTTTGCCGCTATGTATATCGTTATGTATATTTTAAGGCGAGTATAAGCAAAAAAATGTCATGGAATGGTGGAGCCAATCCATATGCAAATTTAGCCAAAATATCCAAGGCCAACGCTATAATTGTTGGAAATTAGGCACCTCATCGCCCTGTTGCTATCAAGAACAACGGTGAAGTATATGTGAGGACTGGAAGTAGCGGCACTCTCGCTACGGATATAACCCGAGCATAACCCAACCACAGATAGCCGCAAAGACAGGGTTCTCAACCCGCAAGGTCAATAGATTTATTTCTGCACTCAGGGATAAAGAAAAGATTGTCCGTATTGGTAAAAACAAAGGTGGTCATTGGTAAATCAATGACTGGAACATATGATTGAGGTCTTTAAAAGAGGCATAAGAATAATTACTTTGATCAGTAGCTATTCAGCCTGTTTTTATATTCCACGATACATTACTCTGATAATGAAATCATTCCCCAATCAATAGGAATGAAACGACATATCACGCGGAGCGTCGTGCTACAAGGCGCAACGTTGAATCCGTATCATATTCCGAACAATGATGGAAGAGTATTTCAAGATTCATACCTCAGGCCCGACAAACTAAGAGAGTTTACTTAAAAAAACTTACGATATTTTTGCAATCATTTAAAACATTTAGCTAAATTGCGAAAGTTTTAAAATTATTAACAAAATCATATTGTTATGAGAACAAGAATTACACTACTCATCTTCTTGCTATGCTGTCTCCTTTCCAGAAGAGCGATAGCCGAAACCACCAACGTCTCAAAGGAGGACGCGTTCACAATAGCGCAAAACCAATTCATCGACAAAGATGTTGATTACTACATACTTCAAGACAATAACGAAAGGACATGGACAATCTATGTGGATGCTGAACCCATGAAAGGATGGTCTCATGACGTTTATCTATTGGGCATTCCCAAGTACGCGGAGCAGCTCCTGACAATTCACGTATTACAATATCATCCATAGAAAATGGAGCTGTTGTCGCCGATGGGTCATCAACAAAGGGAGAATCGGAGATTCTCGTCAATATTCAGAATTGTAATGGGGGCATTTACGTTGTTACATACTTCATAGATGACATAATTGTAGATTCTCGAAAAATAACCATTGTAAAATAAAACTAACCAACTCAACCGCACTATTGCCACCTTAAACACGGACAATAGTGCGGTTATGAACTTACATTACAGAATGGGCAAACATATTTATATTATAATTATTAGCATAGTTTTCAATTTCTTACAACTATCCGCTCGGAAGTATGACTGCGTGCGTTTAGACGATTTATCGAAAACTTCAAATGGAAAGAATGTAATCTCTCTTCGGGATTCATATGTACATGACGCTGCCGTCAGTTTGGAGATTCTTCCCCGGAATGCGAGGGTTATGAAACCAACCCGTTCAGAGGTGAGATATAAAGATATTACTTTAGTTCAACCGGGAACTCTTGCATCCGTGCTTGGCGATGAGATAAATGACATCGACTCACTTGTAGTACGCGGTCCAATCAATGCGGATGATTTCCATACTATATGGAGCAGCAGCTTCTACGGAGGGCTGTCTGTTGCCAACCTTGAATATGCGCAGATAGCAGGCAATCGAATACCCAAAAATGCTTTTTGGTATCAATCGGAGCAATATACTCCAGGTTCGGAGTATATTGACTGTATTCCTCTTCGCAGAATCATACTTCCCCAGGGGTTGGTAGAGATAGGTGAGGCGGCATTCTGTTATGCCATTGGTCTCGAAGATGTAAATTTACCATCTTCTTTAAGGGCAATCAATAAAAGATCATTTTCGGACTGCATCAGCTTGAATGTCAATCCACTTGTTATTCCCGAAGGAGTGGAAGAAATTGGGCATATGGCATTCGTCAATTGTAAATCATTGACCGGCAAAGTTATACTGCCAACAACCTTGAAAAAAATCAATAGCGGCGCATTCTTCTCAACTAAAATTACTGAATGTAATTTCCCCGAAGGGTTGAAGGAAATCGGTGATGCCGCTTTCTATGCAACTCGTTTAAAAGAAGCGATATTGCCAAATTCATGTCAATCTCTTTCCGGAGGTGATCATTTTGCGTTGAACTATGAACTCAAAAAGGTTCGTTTTCCTGAAGGATTGACAATAATCCCGATAAGTTTCGTAGATAACTGTATCGAACTTACAGAGTTTATTATGCCGAACAGCATTGAAAAAATTGAAGAAAGAGCCTTCTGGCAGTGTGGTAAGCTGCAAGAACTTCAACTTTCATCGAACTTGAAATCGATAGGACTTGAAGGCCTATACTATTAAAGGATTAGAAACGATCTCTCTTCCTTCTACATTAGAAACTCTTGGTGCCGAAAGTTGCGAATGCTGGAAAAACGTAAAAAGTATATACTGTGCAGCTCAAATACCACCAACTTGCATAAACAGCGAGCTTAAATCCCGGATGGGCTCCATTTGGGAAATATGGTGATGACTTTATAAACCGCACCCCACAGGATACTCCTGTATATGTGCCTGTCGGTTCTGCTGATTTATACCGAAATACATGGGGATGGGACTATTTCACAAATTTCATAGAAACCGATGATTTCAGTTCAGCGGAAGAGATCGATTACTCGAGATTCAATCCGGAAGATGATGCTTATTACGATTTATCCGGTCATATAGTGGATAATCCAATTGATAACAATATCTATATACTAAAAGGAAAGAAAATCCTATACAGACACTAAGAGAATGTTTGGGGTATTATTTATGGGATGCTCTCGGAGGTGGTACTTATCCCCTATGTTATAGTTCGCCTCTCTAAAAGTCGGTTTATTTCGGAGGGATAAATTGAATTTCACTTACATATACCTTTATATCCGATATATCAAAACAAACCTTCCCTAACTGCCGGGTGGCAGTTAAGGAAGGTTTGTTTTAGGTTTGTTTTACCGAGAGATTGAGTTACTCTTCGGTTTTCTTTGTGCGTATCGGACGTTTTTTCGCAGGCGCCTGCTCCACTACCGGTTCCTCTATGCCGGCCAGTGCGGAGTCTATCATGATTCGGCCGCAATATTCGCATACAATCACCTTCTTGTGCATGCGTATCTCAAGCTGACGCTGAGCCGGGATGCGGTTGAAGCAACCTCCGCAGGCATTGCGCTGAACGGTCACGATACCGAGACCATTATGAGCATTCTTCCTTATGCGCTTGAAAGCGGCCAGGGTGCGCTGGTCATCTATACCGCTTTCTATCTCTTTGGCCTCTTCGCGCAAACGCTCTTCCTCGTGGCGGGTCTCCGATATAATCTCGGCAAGTTCCTGCTTTTTCTCTTCGAGAATATGTGTACGGTCGGTCAGGTCCTCCTCGCAACGGGCTATCTCTCCCTCTTTTTCAGCGATGCGCGCCAGAGCCTCGTTCATCTTCTTCTTGGCAAGCTGGATTTCGAGATTCTCAAACTCCTTTTCTTTCTCAAGGAAGATATACTCGCGGTTGTTCTGCACATTGTTTATCTGAGACTCGTAGTTGGCGATTTTCATCTCGCGGTTAGCTATGTCGCCCTTCTTGTCGTTGATAAAAGAATTGAGATCGGCTATCTCATCCTTATATTTCTGAATACGGGTCTGGAACATCACCAGCTCGTCTTCAAGGTCCTTGACTTCATCGGGAAGCTCGCCGCGGACTATCTTGATGCGGTCTATCTCAGAAAGGAGTGTCTGCAGCTTGTAGAGTGCCTTCAGGCGTTCTTCAACACTGCGTTCTTTGTCTGCTTTCTTTTCAGTTGCCATATATTATTTATTTTAAACAGTTGCTAATTCTCCCTCTACCCCACATTCCGGATTTGAAAACCGCCAATCAGCAGATGGCCACCGGACTTACCTCATGCTCGGCGAAACATACCAGACAATCTGGATACTTCTGCCTGATTACCTTGGAAAAAATCTTCATCGAGCATAATTCGCTTTCGTAATGGCCTATATCGGCCAACAGCAAATCAAGACCATAGGTGGTGAAGTCATGATATTTCAGGTCTCCTGTTACATACACATCGGCATTCTCGGCCAGAGCATCGGTTATGAATCCACCTCCGGCACCACCGCATACCGCTACCTTACGCACCACGATCTGCGGAGACTGCGAACTGTAGCGCAACGCCTTGACACCGAAATTATCTTTCAGCTTGCGCAGAAACTCCATCTTGGGCGTAGGTGATATGTCGCCTAAAACACCAAGACCGGTATCGCTGCCGGGCGCATCGGGACGCAACGGACGCAGATTGCACATATTGAGTGTATGTGCGATCTCGGCGCTGACACCATCGCTTGCGGCATCAAGGTTTGTGTGAGCCGAATATATGGCGATACCGCTTTTTATGGCCTCGGCCACGATACGTTCCGTCGATGTGGAACCGGTAAGATGCTTAAGGCCTTTGAAAATAAGGGGATGATGACTTACTATCAGATTGCATTCCCTCTCTTTGGCCTCATTCAGAATATCTTCGGTTACATCAAGACACACCAAGACCGCGCTTACAGGCATTTCAGGGTCTCCGACCTGCATTCCTGCGTTATCGTAAGATTCCTGAAGCGAGAGCGGAGCCACCTCTTCGATGGCAGCCGCTATTTCTTTGACTTTAATCTTCACGAATATCGAGTTTGAGCTGAAGCTCCTCAAGCTGAGCGGGGTCGAGAGGAGAAGGCGACTCGTTCATCACATCACGGCCCGAGTTGTTCTTCGGGAACGCGATAACATCTCTGATTGTATCAAGACCGGCAACGATAGATACGAAACGGTCGAATCCGAGGGCGAGACCACCGTGAGGGGGAGCTCCATACTTGAAAGCATCCATAAGGAAACCGAACTGTTCCTGAGCCCTTTCTTTGGTGAATCCCAGTAATTCGAACATAAGATCTTGTGTCTCGGCGTCATGTATACGTATGGATCCACCGCCAAGTTCCGTACCGTTGACAACAATATCGTAT
Source organism: uncultured bacterium (assembly GCA_905214715.1). Classification (GTDB taxonomy): domain Bacteria; phylum Bacteroidota; class Bacteroidia; order Bacteroidales; family Muribaculaceae; genus Lepagella. The sequence goes on from CAJMMT010000003.1 coordinate 165,733, forward strand.
GCCGTAGCACGTGCGCGTCCGGTATCGGTCTTGAGTATGGAAATGTCTTCCGGATTGGGAGCTGTGAAGGGATGGTGCATGGCATAGTAACGCTGTGTTTCCTCATCCCACTCGAAAAGAGGGAAGTCCACTATCCACAGGCAGGCGAACTTATTCTTATCGCGGAGACCGAGACGGCTGCCCATTTCAAGACGCAGTTCACAAAGCTGCTTGCGGGTCTTCATGGCCGGACCGGTCATTACGAGAAGCAGGTCGCCGGGACGGGCACCGGCTTTCTCGCCCCATGCCTTAAGCTCATCTTCGGTATAGAATTTTCCAACGGAACTCTTCACGCTTCCATCCTGTTCGAACTTGACATATATGAGACCTTTGGCACCAATCTGCGGACGTTTCACAAAGTTGGTGAGTTCGTCGAGCTGCTTGCGGGTATAACCGGCGCAACCGGGAGCACATATCGCAACCGTAAGCTCCGCGTCATCCACTACAGAGAAACCATGTCCTTTGGCAAGATCGGTGAGTTCCACAAACTGCATGCCGAAACGCAGGTCGGGCTTGTCGCTGCCATAAAGACGCATGGCGTCGGCCCATGTCATGCGCTGAAAAGGTTCTGTGAAATCTATACCCTTAACATATTTGAATATATGCTTTACAAGCCCCTCGAACATTTCGATTACGTCATCCTGCTCAACGAAGCTCATCTCGCAGTCGATCTGTGTGAACTCAGGCTGACGGTCAGCACGCAGGTCTTCATCGCGGAAGCATTTCGCAATCTGGAAATAGCGGTCATAACCCGCAACCATCAGAAGCTGCTTGAACAACTGCGGGCTCTGGGGCAAAGCATAGAACTCTCCGGGATTCATCCTCGAAGGAACCACGAAATCACGGGCACCTTCCGGAGTCGACTTTACCAGAATCGGGGTCTCTATCTCAAGGAATCCTTTCGAATCGAGATAGCGGCGTATCTCGAATGCCATCTTGTGGCGCAACTCGAGATTGTTCTTCACACAGTTGCGACGCAAATCAAGATAGCGGTATTTCATCCGGAGGTCATCGCCACCGTCGGAGTTGTCTTCAATGGTAAACGGAGGAACCTTACTCTTGTTAAGAATCTTGACATCCTCAGCTATAATCTCAATGTCGCCTGTGGGGATAGAGGGGTTTTTACTCGTGCGTTCCTCTACCCTGCCTTTAATCTGCACCACATATTCGCGGCCGAGTTTGTTGGCAATCTCAAAGAGGGCGGGATTTGCCTCGGAATCAAAGATTACCTGTGTAACTCCATATCTATCACGGATATCAAGGAAGGTCATGCCTCCCATTTTGCGGATTCTTTGTACCCATCCTGCAAGGGTCGCTTTCGAGCCGGCATCACTGATGCGCAACTCGCCGCAGGTCTTGTCCCTGTACATATTATGCTTTTGGTCTCAAGGGCAAACGCGTTTGCCCGGAATTCTATGTTTTGTCAAAAAGAAACAGATTTGCTTTAACACATTAATCTGCACGGAATTATGCCGCTACACAAATTGCAGTGGCATATAGAACGTGCAAATATAACAAAAAAAACTCTTTAACGCAATACCCAGACTCAAACCGAGCCAAAACCGGCTTGAGTCAAGCACGGTTCCGGCTCGGTATCAAAATTGGTTACTCCGCGTACGATAAGACAGTAGGCGATTTTACGTCCACACCATATTTCGCAGCAAAACGGAGTATGGCTTTTGCCAGCTTCGGCTTCAATTCATCGGGACAATAACGGAAATAGGCTTCCGCTGCACGAACGTGAGCCGCGTCGGGCATGGGATATTCCCTGCGCTCGGGAAGACCGAAAATAGAATCGGGAAGTTCCTTCTTTTCTTCGTAACTCAATACATCATCGCTCATAGCATCATATTTTAATCCCCTTCCCATTCCTGTTAATACGATACTTTGAACGCTTCCGGACTCCGATAAGTTCAAATTCACCTCCCCGCAATGCATTACCATCTTCTATTTCTCCGCAGGACCGTCAGGTTCCGTCTTCCCCGACAGCAGAGAAATTGCGTAATCGAGTATGGCATCTTTCCCGCCGGCGAGCTCCTCGGCGGGCGCGTGGACTTCACATCCCGGCGTGGGGTCTATCCCCGATTCAATCGAATTACCCCTCACATCGGTAACAGGGCAGGCTGAAAAACGCACACCCCAGCCATTAGGCATCTCAGAAGAGAACGGCAGGCCGCCGCCTCCTCCCGTTCTGGCTCCAACCACCCGCACCTGCGGCAATTCTTTCATGACGGCCACGAAATTGTTGGCCGCACTGAAACAGCTGCGGTTTGTAAGCACTATTATTGGCTTGCCTATATAACGTATTCTCCCCTCTTCGGCCGGCTTGTAAGTCATGGCATACGGCTCCGAGAAGGCATCATGCTCAGGGCCGGTCTTGTGGCGCATGTATCCGCCTGTAAATTCACGTGTGGTGAACCTTCCAACCAGAGTATTTATGTTTGTCAGATACCCTCCGCCGTTGTTGCGGATATCTATTATAAGTCCCTTCGACTGGCTTAGCACCGCCAGTATGTAATCGAGATTGGTCTCCCCTATGGCGGATGAAAACGAGGGATAATACATATATCCTATGTCGTCTCCAAGCATGGCATAGGTTATACCGCTTGTCTGCAAGTAATTGAATTCAAGATAGTACTCCTGCACGGTACGAAGATCGAAATCTTGCGGGTAATCGGTCCACCATTTACGATAGCTTGAGGTCGAGAATGGGGTTATCAGATTCACATGGCCGTCTTCAAGCTCATTAAGCATGGATGCGCACACGTTATACAGTTCGGGCCACTGGGTACCGGGACCGATCTTGCTTCGATAAAACTCCCCGACCTTGTCCCAGTCTACATTTTTCTCGCTGAAGAAACAATAATGGTCAGACACGGCCTGCCACAGACAGTCGAAATTCCCCACGGGATCATCCTGATAAGTCTCTACCTCATGGCAGGACGACAACGGAATCATGGAAACGGCTCCCGCCACAAGTGCATATATCAATTTGTGTTTCATCTGCATCAAAATTTAATACCAACTACCGCCGCATGTCTCCAGAGCTGGGTATCTATTCCACAGGCATGCTGGGTCATGAGGTCGTATCTCCAACCCAAGACAAGATCACGCTTGCCAAAATGCATCTCCACTCCGAGCAGATTGTCGAGTCCGAAATTGTTTCCCCACCATCCGCATTTTACCAAACCAGAGTGATTGCCGAGATAAATCTCGTAATATGTCTCGCCATATTCCGGAGTGAAATATGCTCCGAGGGTAGGAAGCGAAATCTGGTCGAACGCGGTAAGATGCAATCTGCCGATATAAAAAGGACGACGTACAGATGCCCTGAGGTCAAGACCCACTCTTGCCAAGGCATTCGCCGGATTATTGCTGTTGCGCCTCAGATACAGCACCCCGCCGTCGAGAGCCACGGCACCCCCGGCCGAGATGCTCCAGCTATCGGGCAATTGCCACACCCTCTCCATACCCCATGAGAATGAGGCTTCGAAGCCGAGTGTCGATGAATTGCGTGCAGGTGAGCGTGTGTCGGCAAATTCAATGCCGCCGCGGAATGCCATTTCCCATCTCGGATCAAAAGGCATTTTTTTGCTCCATTCACCCTCTATGGCGAAATCCACTCCGTGATAGACCAGCGGGGAAAGGTAGGTACATAAAGAATGCCGTCGCCCCACCTCAAGGGTATAACGCGATTTTATCGGACGCCGGTTGTTTTCCGGAGTTTCAGCTGCAAAACTTGCGGATATACCTGACATCAGCGATACAAGAACTATAAACCGACTTAATTTTAAACAGTTTCTAAGATTCATGACCGCTAATTTAAGAAAATTTTTAGTAATTTTATGGTGATTTTCTACATTATGGAAGACAATACCCAGAATAATACCACCAACTCCGATATGCCGTTCCAGAACCATACCCGACTTACGGGTATGTTCCGGGACTGGTATCTTGAATATGCATCATATGTGATTCTCGAACGCGCCGTACCTCATATCGAGGATGGTCTGAAACCTGTGCAACGACGCATACTGCACTCCATGCAGACTCTTGACGACGGCCGCTTCAACAAGGTCGCGAATATAGTGGGCAACACCATGCAGTATCATCCGCACGGAGATGCCTCGATAGGCGACGCTCTGGTTCAGCTCGGTCAGAAGGAATTGCTTATCGACACTCAAGGTAACTGGGGAAACATACTTACGGGCGACTCGGCCGCGGCCCCGCGATACATAGAAGCGAGATTGTCGGAGTTCGCCCTCGAGACCCTGTATAGCCCGAAAATTACCGACTGGACTCCGAGTTACGACGGGCGCAAAAAAGAACCCGTGACACTACCGGTGAAATTTCCACTGCTGCTGGTACAGGGTGTAGAAGGTATAGCCGTAGGTCTAAGCTCGAAAATATTACCCCACAATTTTTCCGAAGTAGCTGATGCCGCAGTCTCTTATCTGAAAGGAGAACCGTTCCAGCTGCTGCCTGACTTCCAGACCGGCGGTTTGCTCGATGCGTCGCGTTACAACGACGGAGCAAGAGGCGGCTCGGTAAAAGTCCGCGCGAAGATAGAGAAAGTAGACACCAAGACTCTGGCCATAACCGAATTGCCATTCGGGAAAACCACAGCCACTCTTATCACCTCTATTCTCGCGGCCATGGAAAAGGGGAAAATAAAAATAAGACGTGTAGACGACAATACCTCGGCTACAGCCGAGATTCTTATCCATCTGAATCCCGGCACATCTTCCGACAAAGCCATAGACGCACTCTACGCGTTTACAGACTGCGAGATATCCATCTCTCCCAATTGCTGTGTCATCGCCGACAACAAACCGCAATTCCTTTCGGTTTCCGATCTTATGAAATACTCGGCAAACCGTACACGCGACCTCCTTCACGCCGAACTCGGCATAAGACTTGACGAGGCACGCGAACAGCAGCTTGCGGCTTCGCTTGAAAAAATATTCATTGGAGAGAGGATGTATAAAGATCCGCAAGTCGAAGCGGCCGCTTCTATGGAATCGGCGATTTCACGTCTGCGTGTGCTGTTCGAACCTTTTATCTCTGATTTTTTCAGAGATATAACCGATGAGGATCTCGAGCATCTATGGGAGATGCGTATGGCCAGAATCCTTAAATTCAACAAGGAAAAGGCTGATGAGAAAATAGCTCAGCTCAATGCCGAGATAGAGCGGTTGAGATACGATATGGACCATATAGTCGAATACACCATAAGATGGTTCGAATATCTGCGGGACAAATACGGAAGCCACTTCCCGCGTCGCACCGTTATACGCGGATTCGACTCTATCGAGGCGACAAAAGTCGCTGAAGCGAACAAGCGCCTGTGTTTCGACAAAGAAGGGGGATTCATGGGTACCGGACTCAAGGATGGCGAATTCAAGTTCACCTGTTCCGACATAGACGACATTCTGATAATATACCGCGATGGCACCTACAAGATAATGAAGGTACAGGAGAAAGTATATATTGGCAAAAAGGTGATACACATAGGATTGTTCAAGAAGAACGACCGGCGTACCGTTTACAATGTCATTTACCGTAACGGCAAGGGGGGCATATATTACAAGAAACGTTTCTTCATAACGGGTCTCACGCGAGACAGGATGTACGACATAACCAAGGGGCTTCCCGGTTCGCGGATAGAATGGCTTACGGTAAATCCCAATGGAGAAGCCGAGGTTGTAAAGGTCTCTTTGCGCGATGAACCGGGGCCGGACGGACGCCGGCCGAGAATACCATATGTTACCGTAGACTTCTCGAAACTTGAAATAAAGGGCAAGGAGTCTCTGGGCAATCAGGTTACAAAATTCGCCGTCGCCTCCGCCTCTCTCGAAAAGAAAGGTGTTTCTACTCTTGGCGGACGCGAAGTCTGGTTTGACCGGGATGTGCTGCGCCTTAACTATGATGGGCGTGGAGAATCGCTGGGTACTTTCCAGGGAGACGACCTGGTGCTGATAGTTACGCGCGACGGTGAATATTTCACCTCCTCCTACTCCGATACAAATCACTACGACGACAATATAGAGCGCATAGAGAAATTCGATACCCAAAAGGTATGGACACTCGCTTTCTTCGATCCTGAACTTGGATTTTCATATCTGAAACGTTTTACATTCGAGGCATCATCCAAACCGCAACGATTTGTAGGAAGCGGAGCTGACAGCAGAAAACTCTTACTTACCGACACTTCCTATCCCCGCCTGGAAATAATGTTCGGAGGTACCGACTCGGTACGCCCTTCGCTTGAAATAGATGCCGAAGAGTTCATCTCTGTAAAAGGGTTCAAGGCAAAAGGAAAGAGAATCAGTAATTTTGAAGTAGCGGAAGTTACGGAACTCGAACCCATACGCTTCCCCGAAGAGCCAAAAGAAGCAGAGGTTGAACAGATCGAAACGGAAAGCGAGCAATCGGAAGAAATAACCATAGAAGACAACACACCCAAGGTAATACAACCCTCGCTGTTCGATGATGAAGAATAACCTTCATTCATAAAAATGGGCGATTAAGCCGGTCATTACCGACATTGAAAATACAAAAAAACCGACACCTGATAAGGTTGTCGGTTTTTTTGTGCGCGCGGGGGGACTCGAACCCCCACGCCGCAAGGCACTAGATCCTAAGTCTAGCGCGGCTACCAATTACGCCACGCGCGCTACTTTGCATCATGATTCTTGCGGAATCATGATGCAAAGATAGTAAAAAATAAGGAAGTGTTCAAATTTAATTTATACTTAATGCGAGTATATTTTTGAGGCGATTACAGATTCTTGGAATCCGATCAGATATCGTAGAAACGGTCAAGAAGGTCGCGACGATAATTCTTGGATATCTTTATCTCCTTGATATGGTCAAGCGGCGGCAGAAGTTTGCATTCACTCTGGGTTATGACTCCAAGATATGCCGTGTTTACTATATACGACTTATGGGTACGCACAAAATTGGGGCCATAGTTCAGTATCACATCGGCATTGGTATGCCTTTTCAGGATATGCCTCTCAAGATTATTAAGCACAGCTTCCCAAAGCTTGCGTTGGTTGTCATAGCGAAAATAAACTATGCTGTTGGCCGATACTATAACCTTGTCGTTGGTCACGGTGGTGACCGCTATATGCTTCTGATCTGCTACCTCCTGTTGAATGGAATGTTGCAGTCTCGGAATCGCGTAACGTGGCATGCCCTCGCGCTCTGCCAGGCGGTAACGGTGCAATATAAGCGCGAGATCCGCTGAATCGAATGGTTTGAGAAGGAAATCGAATACCTGCAATCGCAATGCCTTAAGAAGATATTTACGGTAAGATGAGTAAAATATCACTTTAAATCTGCCGCTTGCCTGTAGTTTTTCAGTCAGCTCCAAGGCATTGCTTTCCGGAAACTCTATATCAAGGAATACAAGGTCCGGACGTTCTTTCTGTATCAGCGACAGCCCGTTTTCAAGATCGTTGGCCGTGCCTGCCAGTTGAACATCGGAGTGCGCCTTGAGGCCTTCGGCAAGCACCTCCACACTTGGGACATCATCATCTATAATTACTGTCTTTATTGGAAAATTCATAGTAAGCGGTTGTGTTATTGGAAAAGAATATGTTTGATCTTAAGAATCTGATGTTTTTCTCGCATTACCCTCTTTAATGGTAATAGCGGCAGTCCAGAAACCTGGAGAATCAGGACCTGCCGTAAACGACAGATTCCCTTTGCCGCTTGCATTAAGGTAGTTTACCGTTTCCGCAATTATGCGTAGTCCTATACCTGATAACGAAGCATTTCCTTTGGTTTCCACTGACATATTATTGGTAATACGCACTACAACCGCGCCTTCCTCTCGTACCACCTCTACCCAAAGACGTCTTGATTCTTGTTCAGGCAAAGATGAGAAGCCATGTTTGAATGCGTTTTCCGCAAGTATCTGCAAGGACATCGACGGAATATCAAGAGCGCTCAGGTCTATACCCTCTTCAATATTCTCCTGATACTGAAACGGGGCCTGTATCCGCGCCTGGGCCACCTCGATATAATCCCTCATGAATTCGAGTTCCTCCTGTATCGAATCCGAAACATTGTCGGCCAGCAGTTGTTGCCTGCGCAACAGACTTACTATGACAGGCAACCTCGGTTCCTGACCTCTCTGACGGGCAAGCAGTTCCTGATTAAGCGCGTTATATATAAAATGAGGTGTTATCCTGTTCCTGACGCTCTCCATACGGAGCGATACTATTTTCTTCAGCATCTTCTCTTCATGCCGGCGATTTCTTGACCTGACAATTATTACGGTGAGAACGAGCCCGACAACAATCAGCAGCGAAATACCTAAAATCATAAGCAGTTTGAAGATATGGGCCTCTTTTTGCAGGTTGTCGGTCTGAAGAGTGAGCAGACGTGTATCTCGGTCATAAGCCAGTTTATGGGTCCCAAGAGTCTGACGCACATTACGGGACACTACGGAATCTTTCAGTTCCTGAAGTTTTGACTGCGTGACGAAGGCTTCTTTCCATTGCCCTGTCTTCTGGTAGTAATTCGACAAAGCTTCAAGCCTTCCTTCCCGTTGTTCGTTACGCACGGAATCGACCAGCGGATGTGCCTCTATCAAGTTTTCGGTCCGGGCTATGTCGCCCTGAGCCAAAGCGAGCCTCATCTGGAGGTTATGCAGATGGGACAGCGGAACAGACATCGGTGCCTTTTCCTCAAAATAGGGAACAAGAGTGTCAAGAAGTTTCGAAGCCCGGTCAAGACTGTCAAGACACAGATATACGTCCGCGAGGTTTGCCCTACAGAAATTCATCTCCCAACCGGCACTCCCCGCCGAATCAAGGAATGTCTCAAGACGCTTGAATGTCTCGAGAGATTTTCCGTATTGTTTCGATTTATAATAATAGTTTCCGAGATTGTTTAGGTTCGCGAATTTAGCGTATGGATCCATGCCGTCGAATAACTCCATGGTTTTATTCCACCAGGGTTCCGCTTCTTCATAATCTCCCATGGCAGTGTATACTCCCGCAAGACCGCTATAGACCATCTCGCAGGATTTGGGTTCGGCATTTACAGAATCCGCAAAGAGAACTGCCCTGTAATATATATCGGAAGCTTCGGGATAACGGGCCGTCAGTTTATAAGCATCGGCCAGATTAGCCATAGACATTATATAATCCGATTCATCGTCAGGAATGCTGTATTTCAACGCCTGCTTCTGATATTTTATAGCTGAATCCGGCTGAAAGTCATACTGCTGATAATAAGCCCCCCGAATACGCGATGACAGTTTTAGAAGCATTGATGTCTTGGCAGGGTCATCATGCCGGGTCGCCCATGACTGTACGCTGTCGGCCTTGGGTATGATTCTGTCTATTTTTCCAAGAAAGTAATTTATGGCCCCCTCTTCATTCACATAGTATGCCCACCGCAACGAGTCATTTTCTTCAAGCGCTTTCGATTTCAAGACAACAAGAGTGTCGGCAACCCATGAATAGTTACCGTTCTTGAGGGAATCATTCAACTGACTGCGCTCAGGTATGTCATAAGCCTTATCGGCCGGTTTTCTGCATCCGGCAATCAGCACCAGACAAATAATCAGCAGTATGGAGTTCTTCACGTCTTTATCTTAACAAATTCCCCCGGATCAGTCCAACTAATTCACAAATAATGGTATAGATTTTTTTTGTATCTATACCGGTTACATTACCCTACAAATATACGAATAAAAAACTTTACAACTTTTCGGTTTTAGATGTCATAATCACCAAATTAGGCGTTTTGATTATGATTTTAATCGCTTCATTAGCGAAATTGACCATGTTAGTAAAAATTTAACATTCATTAGCGTATTCGAGTAGGAATACAAAAACACCGGGCGGACCTATATGTTCCCGCATCCGGTGTCTCTGCTAATATCGCGCCATTATCCGACTCTGTGTGTCAGGGCAGTACCAGTTTACTGACTACAGCAGGCAAAACGGTTCCGCGCCTGTCGAGGGGAACTATTACAAGTTCATAGGAAAATCTGACCGAGAGATTTGTCCATTTCTGCACCATGGTAGCCTCTGACTTTGTCCCGAGTTGAATAACCATCTCTTCAAACGAACTGTATCCATCCTCGCTATGTTTTTCAAAGTAATCCTGATACCTTCCCTCCGGGCCGAAAAGAAAATAATAAGCCGACACATCTTTATTGGGCATCATACGGACCTCGATTGAATCGCTTGATGGATATTCCACCTTAAGCAACACTTCAGGACTACCAATTATGTCGGGCTGAAGTGCTGTGAAATCAAGTCGCGATACTACATCCCATGTACCGAAACGGTCGCGGGCAGCCGCCACAATCCGGTATCGTTTCCCGGGAATCAGGTCCCCCTCACCGGCTATCTCCAAATCCTGTTCCGCGGCTGTGATATTATATATGCTATTGCGCTGTAGCCATTCTATTATATCGAGGTCCCGTATAAGTTGTTCAGACTCCTCTTCCGTCATAATTCCTACGGAATATGATGAAACCTCATCTGATATCTCTGTTGATATCGATACTCTTTCATATGTGCATTCCTTCAACGTTATCGAACACGATGCAGCGGCATCCACGTTCACAAAACGTATATCCGATACATGGTCGAGATTGAAGGGAACGAACTGTCCTAACTCATTGACCACAAGCATACGGTTTGGTTTGAACCCCGTATCACCGTCTGTCGGGTGCCCATCTTCGCTTTCTTGTGCACAGGGCCATTGTCCGCATGCGGCGTAAGAAGGCAGCAAGCATGATAAAAAGAACAACGACAGCAGACAAAAGAGGGCCCTGCCTGCAGGGTTAGCAAGGACACGTTTCACGATTTTACGAATTTTAAAGTTACTGAAGATCCGATTCTTATGAGGTAGTTACCCTTTGGCAATAGGCAGATTCTCACAGGATTCCCTTCCCATCGGTCCACGCCGCCGACAATCCTGCCGTCGGTATCGAAGATAGAAATGGGAACAGTATATTTGCGCAGGTCCGTTCCTTCAGGAGGGGAAATATAAAGATAATCTCCAGCCGGCGATGAAAGATGCCATCCGGCGGAATTTCCCGACTCCATAATGGGTATCGCGTCGGGATCATAGGCAAACCGCATATGGTCTATTTCCGATAACCATACCACAGGATTTTGTACGGTCGCGCCGTTGGCCGAGTCATAGACAAGCACACCGGTAGCGGCATCCACCTTAATTACAGATGCCGGATTGACATGCCAGGAACATAAGGGTTTGTCAGACCCGGAAGCGAATATTTCAAGCTTGCGCTCCTGCGGACATACGGCAAACACCGACATAAGAGCAACGAGGAGAAAAGCGAGGCGAGACATAGCTGGGTATTTTATGGTATGCCAAGGAACCTGTGCAGCTGAACACTGAGAGTCCATCGCGGATCGGCAAGCACACGTCCCACGGTACGCATACGGTTTTCATTATTTTTGTGCACATCGGAGACAAAACATGGCTGCAGATACATCAGCGTATGTTCGTCTACACACGGAAGACTGAAATAGGGTTCAAGGTCTTGGCCCACGTCCACCACTTTCAGTTCATCGGCCCTCTCGGCCACTATGATGCTTTCATCCGTGTCGGAACCACATATGCCATGCTTGGGAGATACACACACCCAATCGAGCGATGCCGGAAGCGGGCGCGTTCCGTTTGTTTCTATTGCCACACGTTTGCCCGTAGCACGTTTCAGGGATGTTACGAAATCATTGTCTATCCACATGGATGGCTCACCTCCGGTAAGTATAATCCAGTCGGCCTTATACAGATTCACCGCCCTTATGATATCATCATCACTCATATATATACCCTGTTTGTGATGGGTATCACAGAACGGGCACTCGAGATTACATCCCGAGAAGCGTATGAATACGGAAGGATAACCGGTGTGGTGGCCTTCACCCTGAAGAGAGTAGAATATCTCGTTAATTTTTTTCATCCTGATGCAAATATATAAAAGATTTTGAGAAACTTTGCAACATATAGCATGTTGCAAAACACTGTCAATCAATCTTCCTCGTAAATGGCCGTGTTTCCCTCCGATTCACAAACCTCGGCTCTGAAGCACGTGGGAATCGAATCCACTATCCATCGCGCTATATTTTCGGCAGTAGGATTGAACGGTAGCACATCGTTAAGACACGCGTGATCGAGCATACTTGTGATTTTCTGCTTTATGATTGTAAAATCCTCGACCATCCCGTCGGAATTGAGTTCGCGTGCCCTGCACTCCACCGTAATTATCCAGTTATGCCCGTGAAGGGACGTGCACTTGCTCGGGTATGACAATTCCAGACGATGGGCCGCCGATATTTCAAGTCGTTTTTTTACGTAATACATTGTGCTATTGCTTTAGAATATCCTTCCCCCACGTGTCAGAACAACTCCTGCGATTCTGTCAGGAGTCCTGCGGCCATAAGCGCCTCGCGACGTTCGACGCATGTGCCGCACTTACCGCAATGTTTCTCGCCACCCTTATAACAGCTGTAGGTATGCGTATAATCGACACCGAGTTTGGCGCCAAGACATGCGATATCATTCTTTGTTATATCGGTAAACGGGGCTATTATATCAACACCCTCATAAGTGCCGTTGGTCATGGCTTCCGACATTGCCTTGATAAAACCTGAGCGGCAATCGGGATATATCGCATGATCACCTCCGTGGTTGGCGATCATGACATGTTTCAGTCCTCGCGATTCCGCAAGACCGCATGCCACCGAAAGCATGATACCGTTACGGAATGGCACCACCGTAGATTTCATATTCTCATCGGCATAATGGCCTTCGGGTATGGCATCCGCCCCCGACAAAAGAGAACTTTCAAAATAGCGGCCCATAAACTCCAAAGGAATGCACAGCCACTCTATTCCGAGCTCTTCGCATTGCCAGCGTGCGCATTCGGCCTCGCGGGCATTGTGGTTGGAACCGTAATCGAACGTAACGGCAAGCGCTATACGTTCCTTACAGGCATGCAACAGAGTTACCGAATCCATCCCCCCGGAAAGCACTATAATAGAATCTTTTGCCATATGTTTATCTTGTCATGGACTCGAAAGCCTGCAGTCTGCGGGTCTTCTCGAGATCCTTATGTTCTTCATCACCACGGTTGGCGAAAGGATATATGCTGATACCTCCACGGGGCATAAACAGCCCTTTCACCTCCAGATACCTGGGGTTCATAAGATTCCAGAGATCGTTGAGTATTATATTTACGCAATCTTCATGAAAATCGCCGTGATTGCGGAAACTGAAAAGATATAGTTTGAGGCTTTTGCTCTCGACCATTTCAGTTCTCGGAATATATGAGATGAATATGTGGCCGAAGTCGGGCTGACCGGTCTTCGGGCACAATGTTGTGAATTCAGGGCAATCGAACGTAACCACATATTCATGGTCCTCGTGTTTGTTACAAAAAGTCTCAAGCAAACCCGGATTATAGTCTACGGGATAGGCAACATTCTGGTTGCCAAGCAATGATATACCTTTAAGTTCAGAATCTGTACGCATCATTTACTATATTTCCACTATCCGGAATCATGAAACCGACCTCAACGGTTTCTCCATCTCCGGATAATTGACATTTTAAACTACAAATATACCAAATTCCTTTCTGTTGCAAGAATCTACCGCTATATTAGCTATAGACCGGCCTATGTTAAGATTGGTTAATAAGTTTTAAATAATAAAACAATAGAAAAACATGCAGTGTTCTTACTATTGAAAGAAGATAAATTTTGTTCATTAAGTTTAGGCTATTTTCCCCGAAATCCACACACCAGGGGAGAATAAAGAAACCGCCATTCGTGAGAACGGCGGTTTTTTAATCAAACAGGCTCATTCAACCATCCGCACTTGCAATCATTCTTCCGCCACAGTTTTACACAGAGAGGCTATTTTTGCCAGATCCTTGTCAAGATTACGATAGGAACGACGGGCATATATCCAAAGTGGGAATCCTATTGGAGCCAGTATCGCCATCGATATGCCTATCCACTTATGATGCGTTATCCTGTAAATACCAAGGCGACGCAACACAGGTATTTCCGGCAGCAGAGCGAGCAATCGTTGGTTTTTAGAGTCTGTAAAGCGTACCGCACACTCCTCTACATACTGAATGTATGAACGCAATGTATCGGCCGGGAAATTACCTTTCCAATAACCAAGATAACTCTTTGACGCCCTGATTCCGTTCCTGAGGCCTTCAGCTCTCTCTTCCAGCGAATCGAGCATCCGCATCGCCTCTTCATCACCAAGTTCGTTCATGATAACCTCTTTATACTCCACATGTCTGTCGGGTCTGGTTCCGAAAATACGGCGAAGCAAGTTAAGGTAAAGATCTTTATCGAAAACGGCAGAATCGTTCATGGCCTTCCAGGTTACATATATACCCAGCGGCGCAAGAATCACAGATGAAAGCCACATGCCGGCCCACACAGGCCAGCGGCCATCGCGTGCCATCTTGTAGCCGGTGTTGTCTATTATATAATAGAAAAGGAACAGCAGAATAGATATTACAAGCGGGGTTCCAAGTCCCCCCTTACGTATTATGGCACCTAGAGGAGCTCCGATAAAAAAGAACACAAGGCAGGCGACCGAAAGAGTGAACCGGCGATAGAACTCTATACCGTGCCTACGTATGGTTTTCTTCTCTTCAGCGACCACCACGCTCTTGACATCGAGGTCAATCTGCCGGTTGCGCGCCATACTTTTGGCAGACCTCAGCAATTCGGCGGCATTCTCAGACGGCATGGCGCTGAGCAGTGAATCTATATTCAAGGCCACCAATGATTTCGCCACTTGCGGCTTACCGCCTCCGGAGGGCAAAGTCTTTGCCGGAATAGGCAGATTGTTATGGCGAAGCGAAACGGCATACTCCGCTCCCAAGGAGTCGAGATGAACGGTTACCGAGTCGATTGTAGCCTGCAATTCAGCTACATTCTTGCCGACATATTGATCGCGCATCCCTTGTTCATCCATTCTGTTGAAATTGGCATCGAAGGGAATCAGTATCTCTTTGTCAAAAAATTCCTCTCTGCGGAATGGAACGTTCTGGTCGCCGCCTGTCATCTGACGAAGATTTTCGAACTGTTCGCCATGCATCATTCTGAGATATAGATGGCTCATGTCGGGAGCCATTGCCAGACGCGCGGAATCGGCCATCAGTATGGTGGAGTTGTCCCCCCCGTTCTGTACGTCATATATCATAACGTTCCGCAACATCCCGGTTTCCTTGTCTTTCTCTTTTACAAACAGATTATAGCCCGGTATCTGATCGTAAAACACACCTTCCGGTATCTCAAGCTCGGGAGACTTCTGACGCATGGAGAAAAGAAGTGTCCACATTTTCACCTGAGCTTTAGGCAAAACATTATTCTGAAAAAAGAAAGCGCCAACCGAAACGAAACACATGAGCACAATAAGCGGCGACATTACTTTCAGCAAAGATATGCCTGACGCCTTCATTGCCGTAAGTTCGAATTTCTCGCCGAGATTACCGAATGTCATCAGCGATGCGAGCAGTATGGCAAGTGGCAACGCCATGGGGACCATCGACACGGCCGCATAAAAGAACAATTCAGCTATAACGCTGAATTCCAACCCCTTTCCTACCAAATCATCGATATAACGCCACAAGAACTGCATCATTACGATGAAAAGCACGATGAAAAATGTCATCGCGAAAAGAGGCAGGAACGTCTGTAGTATGAAGAGGTATAGGCGTTTTATTCTCATCATGAAATTCAGAGAGTATCGTTAACCGCACCGGGTATGTAAGTGCGAAATTACTAAAAACAATTCTATAAACCAACTGCAATGCCCCTCTTCCATGCCTGCGTAAACATCCTTCCCCACCTCCTCTTTGAAGAAATGGAAATCAAATATCCGAACTTTGAAGTGATTTAAATTTCCATATTCAAGAGCATGTTTACGGCTATGCGATTTTTTTGTATATTTGCAAATAATCTGTGTCTACAACACGCAGCCGTGCGGACAGGAATCCACACTACTGCCTAACCAAATAAGAACCATGAAATTATTTGAAAGACTGACGGCCAAGGCCCAGGAGCATCCCCAGCGTCTGGTATTGCCAGAATCGACCGAACCAAGAACCCTGAAAGCAGCCGACCGCATAATCCGCGACGGCATAGCACAGGTAACCTTCATAGGCAAGAAAGATGAGATTCTTGCCAAAGCCACCGAGCTCGGGCTTACCAACATCGGGAAAGCCACAATAGTCGATGGCGACAATAAAGATTTCACTGAAAAATATGCCGAGCTTCTCTGCGAACTCCGCAAGAAAAAAGGCATGACTCTGGAAGATGCGCGTTATCAGGTCAAGAATCCTCTTTACCTCGGATGCCTCATGATCAAGGCCGGCGACGCCGATTGTATGGTTGCCGGAGCTCTCAGTCCCACTTCAAGCGTTCTGCGCGCGGCGTTCCAGGTTCTTAAAACAAAACCGGGAATATCGGTTGTAAGCGGAGCTTTCATAATGCTTCTTCCCGAAGGTACGCAGTATGGAGATAATGGAATGCTGGTATTCGCAGATTGCGCCGTAGTGCCCGATCCAACCACCGAAGAGCTTGCCCAGATAGCTATAGCCACAGCCAAGACCACCCGCGATATAGCAGGGCTCGACCCGGTGGTAGCCATGTTGAGTTTCTCTACCCGTGGCAGCGCAAGCCACGAGCGTGTCGACAAAGTGCGTAACGCCACCGAACTCGTTCACCAACTCGATCCAACTCTTAACATAGACGGAGAGTTGCAGAGCGATGCCGCCATAGTTCCCTCGGTAGGCAAACAGAAAGCTCCTGACAGCAAAGTGGCCGGACATGCCAACACTCTTATATTCCCGTCGCTTGAAACCGGCAACATCGCCTATAAGCTCGTTCAGCGTCTCGCCGGCGCAGGTGCCGTAGGTCCCATCCTGCAAGGACTCGGCGCTCCGGTCAATGACCTGAGCCGCGGCGCGACTGTAGAGGATATCGAAAACACAATCATAGTAACCTGCAACCAGGCAATAGGCGACAAAGGACTGTAACACATGAAAATTCTTGTTCTTAACTGCGGATCAAGCTCCGTAAAATACAAACTTATAGATTCTAAAAGTCACGCTGTTCTGGCCGAAGGAGGCGTGGAAAAAATCGGTCTTCCGGACTCTTTTCTGAAATTCAAACGCCCCGACGGCTCCAAAGAGACCATCGTGACAAAGATGGCCGATGCCAAAGATGCCGTAGCTGAAGTCATAAAGGTTCTCACCGACGAGAAAGAGGGCGTTATAAAGAGCTTTGATGAGATCGGAGCCGTAGGCCACCGCGTGGTACACGGCATGGACAAATTCAACAAGTCAGTGCTTATCACTCCCGAGGTTATCGAAAAAGTCAAGGAATGCTATACAGTGGCACCGCTTCACAACCCTGCGAACATTGCAGGTATCGAAGCTGTGTCTGAATTGATACCCACGGTTCCTCAGGTAGCTGTGTTCGACACGGCTTTCCACCAGACCATGCCACCGGAAGCCTTTATGTATGCACTTCCCAAAGAGGCATACGAGAAATATGGCGTACGCCGTTACGGCTTCCACGGCACTTCTCACCGTTACGTATCAAAACGCGCATGCGAATTTTTAGGTGTCCCCTATGAATCGCAGAAAATCATCACCTGCCATATCGGCAACGGTGGCTCGATAACAGCCATCAAGGATGGAAAGAGCATAGATACCTCTATGGGTCTGACCCCCACCGAAGGCCTTATGATGGGAACACGTGTCGGCGATGTAGACCCCGGAGCACTGGTGTATCTCATGAAACAGCTCAATCTGGATGCCGACGGACTTATGAAACTTATCAACAAACAGAGCGGCGTTCTGGGAGTGACAGGGTTGTCTTCCGATATGCGCGATATCGAGAACGCCATCGCGGAGGGCAACAAGCAAGCTAAACTTGCTCTCGACATGTATGAATACCGTATATTGAAATATATAGGAGCATACACGGCCGTTCTCGACGGTGTAGACATAATAGTATTCACCGGCGGTGTCGGCGAAAACCAGACCGTAACCAGAGAGAATATCTGCAAGAAACTGGATTATCTCGGTGTTACCTTCGATGCCGAAGCCAATAAGTGCCGTGGCAAGGAGGTTGAGATTTCCGGTAAGGATTCCAAAGTAAAGGTTGTGGTAATTCCTACCGATGAGGAGCTCGTGATCGCTACCGATACAGCAGCCATCGTGGGAGAATAACTCATAAGAGTGCAAACTAATAATCGATGCCGCGACGGGGAATCCTGCCGCGGCATCATTTTAAATACTACTATGACAGAGAAGGGAAGAAAAAAAGTCGCATGCTACTGCTCGTCGATGAACGGCCTTCCGGAGGATGTAACAAACGGGGCCCGTCTTATCGGATCCGTAATAGGAAAATGCGGGGCCGAACTCGTTTATGGAGGAGTGAATGCAGGACTTATGCACGATACCGCTCTCGCGGCACATGAAAACGGAGCTAAAGTGACCGGAGTGATTCCCCGGTTTTTCATGCATCGGGCAGATGCCGTATGCGATGAAGTAATACATGCCGAAGATCTGAACGAACGAAAAGGAAAGATGATAACTCTCTCCGATATATTCATAATATTGCCGGGAGGAATCGGCACCATAGATGAATGGGTGGCGACGCTATCCCATATAATGGTCGCCGAACGCACAGGCCCTGACGCAGACAAGCCTATACTTGTATGGAACCATGACGGCATGTATGACGGTATGGTGAAACAATTGAACGCCACCGGCAATTCAATTTACGCAAGAGGCAGGAAAATAGACCGTAGGCGGTGTTGCAGAACTCCCTACAAAAAAAATTAAGCAAAAGCCTCAACTTTCAC